>JAZUDT010000029.1:0-39466 GCA_045639785.1 Acutalibacteraceae bacterium
TGGCTACGATCCGACTTAAGACTCGCGCCGAGGGACACAAGTATGAAGCGACAGCAACTGCCTGTGTGGAAAAGTGCTCTATCTGTGGTGCAGAGAAACACACCCACGTGGTCACCGACGGAAAGTGCGAAGTTTGCGGAAAGAACCTTATTCCCTGGTCGGTGTTTACTGCACAGGAGCGAGAAATCCTTCAAGAAGTGGCAAGATTAGCGACAAAGACAACATCTTTGAAGCGCTACAGCGATAACAACGCTATTGCCGCAGAATTATCAGCAGAGTCGGATTATGTGTTGAAGGATTCTCTGCAGGATATGGTATTTGCTTCTCTAATGGATGCCCAAATGGCATATCCTTTAGGATCCCCAGAGAGAAATCTTTTAGATTCCCTGCGAAAAAAAGTGGAGCGAATCGCTTATCCTAACGGCTAATATAAATAGTGTGGATGAAACTGCGAGTTCGCTGAGCCAATCAGATTGGCAGTTGAATTATAGTTAGATCTCTCAAAGCCAAGCAGGTTTTTTGGTCAGAATACGCCTTGAAACCGTACCCCTTGATTTGAAACCGAGGGTGCCTGTTTGCAACCGCACCTGCTAATTTGAAACCATAGGAGGAAATTCTATCAATATATGATTTCCTTTCCATGTAAAAAAACACTTTTGTCTACCTGACAAAAGTGGTTTTTTTACAATGATATCCGTTCCTTTTGGAACGGGTGATATACCTTCGGTATGATATCCACCTTCAGTGGATGATATATGCTTCGCATATGAAGGAACGGATATTATATCATATTAGAGCGAAGCGAAAATATATCATACTTGCGAAGCAAGTATATCATATCGCGCCAGCAATATATCATTGAAATTTACAAGGGTTCAACACCATCCACCGATTTATCGAAAATATTTTTTTGTTTTTCAATGAAATAAATCCTCATCTGTCTCCTTAACGCCATAGTTATATCATTCATTCCCTGCGAAGGTCTGTTCACTCCTTCACGCTTGCAATCAGTTTACGATTATGATATACTTTCCGTAGAAAACATCACGAAAAGAGGCAATATAATGCTATGAATATTGCGATTTGCGATGACGAAATTGCGGAAAGCGGACACATCTTTGCTCTTATCAATGAGTATGCTCAGAAGAAAGACTATGATATTCATTGCAGACAGTTCAATAAAGGCAGTGAGCTTTTGAAAGCACCCAAGTTTGACTTGTATATCCTCGATTACAAAATGGATGAAATGAACGGTGTGGAGGTAGCGGAGGCACTCAAAGAGAAGTTTTCCCGCAACATCACTATCTGCTATCTTACTAATTATGAAAGTGCGGCAGAAGAGGTTATCAATCATCGCATCTATGCTGACGGTTTTCTCAGAAAGCCGGTGGATACAGCTAAGCTGTATGAAAAGCTTGACCGCTTCTATCTCACATCATTCACTAACCGTCTGCTCCTGAAAAAGGGCACAGAGCTCTGCACGGTCTATACCGGAGATATCAGGTATATTGAGGCTGATGGCAAGCGTTCTGTTTTTCATACTGTTGACGGCGTGCTGGATTTTAACTATCTGCTGTCCGATATGGAGCGTATGCTGCAACAGGGAGGATCGTTCATTCGTGTACATCGTTCGTTTCTTATCAATATGGCGTATGTATCATCTTTCAACGCCAAAACAGTGACACTTAAGGACGGCACACAGTTTCCTCTGAAGAATAAAACATTTCGAGCTGTCTACCGTGACTTTCTATTTGAATCCAAAATATAAACGGAGGTGAGCAGATGACTGCACTCTTACTCGGCATCAGCAGTTCACCGATGCTCTATTCCTCTTTATCAGCACTTAATATGTTTATGACCGTTGCGTTTGGCGTTATCGGAACGTTGCTGATATTTCGGCTTTGTCCTCGCAGACAGTGGTATCTCTATGCAATAGCTTCACTGGCGTCCTGCGTATGCGGAGCACTCAGACCGTTTGCTTTTGGCACCGGCTTGCAGGCAATTCAGATATGGAACATTGCCGCCACGCTTCTGCCATATCTTTGCACATTACTGTTTTTCCCGCTCAAGACATTGTGGAAGTCCTTGCTGGTGTCTCTGGGCTACGAGTTCATCGCCGCCGTTAAATACCTCATACTGATTGTATCTTTCGGCTACAATAATGACAATGTTAATGACCCGCTGGAGCTGATTGTGGAGCTGCTGCTGAATTCTGCTGTGCTGACGCTCTTTATACTTCTTCTAAGACATTTTTCGGAAAGAAACGAGTCCTTTCCCGTCACACGCACCGGCATCACACTTTTCCTTCTGATTATTTCTACCGTAGTGGTACTCAGCGTGTCACTTTCTCTTATTGTTTCGCTTTATACCGAAGAGGACCACTCACGGTTTATGTTTACAATGCTCATAATTCCGCTTTTTGGTGCCACAATGACGTATGCGGTGTCAAGTGTTTCAAAAAGCCGTCGGAGCGAAAAGGCATACAAGGAACGGCTTGACAGTCAAATCAGATACTATGAAATGATGGAAAAAATGAATGAAGATCTGCGGGAGTTTCGCCATGACCTGCCCAAGATACTGCGTCCGTTTGCTGATTATGTTGAAAACGATGATTCTGACGAAGCAAAAGAAATTGCTAAAAAGCTGAGCGGCTTTATCTCTGAAAACGGAATACGCTTCAATACCGGCAACCACCGACTGGACACAGTGCTGTTCTGTCAGCAACAGATAGCTCAGAAGGACGGTATAACTATCAATTATGTCTTCGGCAGTATCTTTCCCGCCGAAGGGATAGACTCCGGCGATCTCTATGCCATTTTCACTAATGCACTTGATAATGCCATTGAGGCTTGCCGCAAGGTAAACGGTCCGTGTGAGATTGAGCTTACATCAAAGATTGTGGACGATGAGGTGTTTGTAACAATCTCAAACCCCATGACGGGGGAAGTGAAGGTTCACGCAGGACTGCCGCAGACAGGCAAGCGTGATACAAAGCATCACGGCTTCGGCTTTCGCAGTATCAAAAAGGCGGCGGCAAAATACGGAGACGACAATCTGGATTTTCGGGTGGAAAACGGGCGGTTCATTTTACGGTTTAACCTGCGTTTTCGCTAATATGCACAGCTTCTCTCTGACGGCACAATCAGAGCAAAAGTATCATTCATTCCCTGCGAAGCACTGTCTGTTCCTTTTCGCTTGACAGTACATATAAATAATGTTAAGGTGAGTCTGCAAGGGTAAGAAAAGCCCGACAAAATATTTTATAAAGGAGATTATCTTATGAGAAACAAAAAAAGAATCATATCTGTCCTGCTTGCGTTATGTCTGCTTATTCCGTTCAGCACACTGGCACTTGCGGTTGACGAAACACCCTCATACAGCTGGCAGCCCATACCGACCTCGGCTGAGGGACTGAAAGCAGGAGACATCTATCTGACATTTGACAATAACTGGTGTCAGGGCATAGTGACACAGGGCAACGGCTATGCGGGCTTGCATACCGCAGAGTGTATGTCCGCCGGAACATGGTTTGTTGATGTGGAACAGGGCGTAGTCAAGGGTATGTTCACCGCACTTGCCGCATACTCCTCAAGTGGTGAGGACGAAACGGTAGTCTTCGATCCGTCAACAACGGGTTTGCAATGCGCACTCATATACTATAATGCAATAAGCGAGGTGGGCGTTGAATGGCTGTCGGTCGCAAAATCAACCGCCGGACTGAAAGACGGCGACTGGTACATTGACGGCGAAGTGTTTGCAGACGGATATGTTGACCATTATGCGAATATGGTAAAACTCTACGGTAAGCCTGAAGACTATCTGACACCGGAGAAAGCCGCCGAGATACGACAGGAAGTAATATCGGCTCTTGATTCTATGTTTGAATTCTATGTTAACCCGCACGGCACACTTTACAAATACAAGGTTATTGTAAAATCCGAAGACCAGCTTTCGGACACTGTCTGCTATGCTCCGTTAGATAGCAATCCGTACAACTCAAGCAGTTTGATGGCGGCTATGTTCAACAAGGTGCTTCCCGACTGTGTCAAGCAGTATCACGAACCTGAAATCTCATGGATAGCACTGCCCTACGGCTCTGAAGGTCTTTCAAAGGGCGACTGGTATCTTGACACAAAGGCGTTTATGGACACCATCGGCAAGGGCAAGAGCGACGAAGAAAAAGCCGCCGCACTCGCAACGATGAAACAGCACGTTGTTTTCTTCTTCAACCCCGACGGTGATGAGTATGTTTACAAGTATGTCTATACCGAGCTTCCTCTCGGTGACGGCACAACAGTCAGCGGCACTGTCATACTTCCGCGTGACCTGACCGAAAGCCCCGATGCATTTCCCTATGATTATAATGCACTCAGGCAGTGTGTCAAGCAGTACACAGTTCCGTCCGAGCCCGATGAACCGAGTGGAGTGTCGTCATTTGTGGCAATACTCAAATCGATCATCCAGACGATATTGAGCTTCTTCCGCAAAATATTCAAGTAACATATTAAATCGCGTTGCCTCTATGGGCAGTTGGGATATGGCCTGCTTTATTTCATAAAATTCAGAGCTGTCGCAAATTTTCAGGTTTGCGACAGCTCCTTTTCTCTGTTTTAAGCCGTTTTGTGAAATCCAGGGGGAATTTTAAAATTCTGTTGACATTCATACCGACGCATAGTATAATTTGTTATACAAATCATACTTTAGGGGGATTATGATGCAGGAAAAATATCCGCACGGAAAATATGCATGGACGGCTACCGTCGGCGAAAAAGGACAGATAGTCATTCCGAAGCAGGCAAGAGAAATTTTCGGCATAAAATCGGGTGATACCCTTATTCTGCTCGGTGACGAACAGCTCGGAATAGCCATTCCGCCAAAGACGGAATTTGAGCTTCTCGGCGAGCGTATTTTCGGAGGTAACAACAAATGAGTATATGTCAGGTGCATAGACTTTCTAAGGAATATCCGTCTTTTTCACTGAAAGATATTTCTTTTTCACTTGAGGCAGGGACTATAACCGGCTTTATCGGCAGAAACGGAGCGGGCAAAACCACAACGATAAAATCAATGCTCAATTTTATAAATGCTTCAGGCGGAGAAATATTCTATTTCGGTTTGCCTCTTTGCGAAAATGAAAACGAGATAAAGCAGAAAATCGGTTTTTCTTCCGGCGCGGTGAATTATTACCCCAAGAAAAAGCTTTCCGCCATTGCCGCCGTCACAAAATCATTTTACCGAAGCTGGGACGACGAAGCCTATAAAAAATATCTGACGATGTTTTCTCTCGACGAAAACAAAACTCCGTCTGAAATGTCGGAGGGAATGAGGGTGAAAACGAATCTGCTTTTAGCTCTTTCGCATCACGCCGAAATACTGATTTTAGACGAGCCGACAAGCGGACTTGACCCTTTTTCACGGGATGAGCTGACGGATTTGTTTCTCAGGCTGAAAAATGACGGAATAACAATATTCTTTTCAACACATATAACGTCCGATATTGAAAAATGCGCCGATAATATCATCTATATCCGAAACGGTCAGCTCGTTTTATCGGAAACAAAATCGGATTTTTGCAAGCGGCTCGGCAAAAACGGTGAAAGTCTTGAAGATACCATACTTCGTCTGGAAAGGGAGGGGAAAAATGAAACAACTGCTTTTTAAGGATATGAAGCTTGCGGCTTCTCCGCTCTCATATATTTTTATAGTGTCTGCGTTTCTGACATTTGTGCCGGGTTATCCGATTCTTCTCGGCTCATTTTTTACAACACTCGGTATTTTTTATTCTTTTCAGACAATGCGTGAGAACAACGATATTCAGTACTCTCTGCTTCTGCCCGTTTCAAAGCGGTGCATTGTGAAAAGCAAGTTTCTTTTTGTTGTGTTTATTGAGCTTTGCAGTTTTGTGCTCATGACGGTTATTACGCTTATACGTATGCTTCTGATGAGTGATGCCGCCGTTTATATCTCCAATGCGCTGATGGGTGCAAACCTCGTTTTTCTCGGCTTTGCGCTGTTTATTTTCGGCTTGTTCAATCTGATTTTTATCGGCGGATTTTTCAAAACCGCATACTATTTCGCAAAGCCGTTTGTTGCGTATATTATCGTTTCTTTTATTACGGTTTTGACAGCGGAGGCACTGCATCATTTTCCGCATCTTGAAATACTCGGCTCCCTTGGCTTTGAGCATATTCTTATCCAGAGCGTAATTCTTTGTGCGGGAGCATTTGCGTTTGCGGTTATGACTATGCTCGGCTTTTATAAATCGGTGCGCTCATTTGAAAAGACGGATTTATGATTTTTTACAAGTAATAAAAATAACGCCCTGACCTTTCGGCTCAAGGCGTTATTCTCATTTTTATCTTAATCATTTAAACTGACGGCGGCTTATTTTATTACACCGGCGTAGCCGAAATCCTTTCCGTCCTCAACAGCCTTGTTCACATCGTTTTTGCCCGAGTGGTGATAAGGCTTTATCTTGAGTATGAGCGTCATTACTACCGCACCGACAACATTTGCAAGAGTGTCCTCCATAGTGTCAATCAGCGCATACCGCATATCGTCAAGAGCGGGAATGACATTAGGCATTGAACAGCTGTACTGCTTGCAGGCTTCCATTGCAAGCTGCATTGACCAGTGCTGACTGTCTCCTCCGGCAAGCTGGTCATAGGTGAACTCAAAGATTTCCCAGCCCGTGCCGAAGATGAAAGAGATACCGCAGGCACCGAATAATACGAGTGCTATCGGAGCTGTCGTTTTGTCACGCTTCTGAATGGCGGTTATGATTTCATAGCCGACAAAAGCGGCTTCAGCACCGCCGAAAACGTGAAGAATAATATCATACGGCGGAATACTGTAATAGAAATTGAGAAATGCGCCGCCGAATGAGCCGAGGAAAAATCCGAGAAGCGAAATGTTCTGCACGTATGACGGAACATAGGAAAGGAAGCTTTTACGTGATGCCGTCATCATGATTTCCCACGCAAACATACCGACGAGGTTTGCGCCGGACTGGGCAATCTGTGTCAGATGTGCGCTGTCCTTATCCTTTGTGTATAAAACTGCGCTGTAAACCATTGCGCCGAGCATTGCAATACGGAGTATCCACCAGTAGATGCGTTCGCTCCTTTTTGACAGTGCGATAAGTCTGTTAAAGTATTCTTTCATTTTTTTACTCCTTGTTTATGATGAAAATATTTTAGCATAAGAAATATACTTCTGGCAATACGAAGTTTAAAATTTATCAAATTCGTAATAAATTATCTTTTTAAGGCACATTCGTTGACTTATATGACGAAAATTGCTAATATTTAGGTATGCAAATGTATTTTGCGGAGGTGCTTTATGTTAAGACAGTTTCTTGAAGTCGGTCAGATTTCTTCTACTCACGGCGTAAAAGGCGAGGTGAGGGTTAATCCCTGGTGTGATTCGCCCGAGTTCCTGAAAAAGCTGAAAACGCTGTATTTAGACGAAAACGGAAAAGAAGAAATAAAGGTTATTTCACGTGTTCATTCAAACGCCGTGCTGATGAAAATAGAGGGCGTTGACACTGTTGAAAAGGCTTCGCTTCTGAGAAATAAGGTGCTCTATATGAACCGGAAAGACGCCCGCATACCCGATAATACATATTTTATCCAGGACTTAATCGGCTGCCGTGTCTGCGACAAGGACACCTCAAGGGAATACGGCTTACTTTCCGACGTGAGCAAAACGGGTGCAAATGACGTCTGGCATATAAAGCAGGGCAAAAAGGAATACCTTATTCCCGCCATTCCCGACGTTGTCGCCGACACCGACGTTGAAAACGGGCTCATACTTATCAGACCGCTGAAAGGAATTTTTGACGATGAGGATTGATATACTCACGCTTTTCCCCGAAATGTGCGAAAGAGTGCTTTCTGAAAGCATAATCGGACGGGCGAGAGAAAACAAAATCATAGAGATTGAGTGCACCGATATAAGGGAGTTCACCCACGATAAGCACCGCCACGTTGACGACGCACCCTACGGCGGCGGAACGGGTATGCTTATGCAGACCGAGCCAATATACGAGTGCTATAAATCGCTCTGCGACAGGGCAGGCAAAAAGCTTCACCTTATATATATGTCTCCGCAGGGGAGTGTTCTGACACAGGAAAAGGTGAAAGAGCTTGCAAAAATGGATAATATTGCCATTCTCTGCGGTCACTATGAGGGCGTTGATGAAAGGCTCATTGAAGAAATCGTCGATGAGGAAATTTCCGTCGGTGACTACGTGCTCACGGGCGGAGAACTGCCTGCGCTCATTCTTGCCGACTGCATTTCGAGAATGATTCCCGGTGTGCTCAGAAATGATGAGGCATTCACCCTTGAAAGCCATTTCGATTCTCTTCTTGAATATCCGCAATACACAAGACCTTATGAGTGGCACGGACAGGCTGTTCCCGATATACTGTTATCGGGGCATCACGCAAATATTGAAAAATGGCGCAGGGAAAAAAGCCTTAAAAGAACGTATATAAGACGCCCCGATATGCTTAAAAATGCCGTGCTGTCAAAGAGCGATATTGAATACCTGAGAGAGCTTAAAAAACGTATAAAAGATAAAAATGACGGTAATAATTAACAATATCAGCTTAAAAATTATAGCAAATGTGCACAAAGATTACAGCCGTTTTTTTGTCAGTTTTATTGTTACAAACAAAGTTGAATTAAAAAGCGAAATTCGTCGCTTAAAAGCATTGACGGCGAAAACTTTTGTGATATAATAAACACAGCTTTCAAGATGGTTTTCACAGCTTGAATATTATTGATTATGATTTTTCAGTGGGAGATAGTGTTATGTACGAAAAAGATGTAACAGTTCAGAATCAGGTCGGTCTTCACGCCAGACCCGCTACATTTTTTATTCAGAAGGCAAATGAATTTAAGGCTTCTATCTGGGTTGAGAATGAAGAGAGAAGAGTTAATGCCAAGAGTCTTCTCGGCGTGCTCTCATTGGGCATAATGGGCGGCACACAGATTCGCATTAAGGCGAGCGGCTCCGACGAGGAGCAGGCGGTCGAGGAGCTTGTAAAGCTTGTCGAATCGGGCTTTGCCGAATAAATGTAATACAGTAAAAAAATACCCCGGCAGTAAAGTCGGGGTGTTTTTGCATTCATTAGCCTGATTGATTTCAGAAAACACGGCTCAGCTTTTCAAAAAGCCTTGAGAAAAACTCGGCTATACGTGCTATCGGTGAAGAAAACATTGGGTCAATAGGATAGTTTTCCGATGTGACGCCGTTAATATTCTTACATTCAAAATCCTGCCATTTGCCGTCTTTTGAAAGCTCTCCGCCGGGCAGAAACGCATTTAACGCTTCTTTGTCGCCGTAAGCCCATGCTTTTATCCATTTAACCGAATATTTAACATATTCGTCAGGGAAAAGACAGCAGGCGGTGTGACCGGCATTTTTAAGTGAGGCATAAGCTGCAGAGCCTTTTGCCGAGTTATAAGCAGGTTTAATCCATTTTTCGCTGTCAACGATATTGTCAGCCGTACCGGCAATAAATAAGGTCGGAGCTGAATTTTTCTCCGCTTCGTAAGTGTAGTTACTGCCGGCTATTGACACGGCACAGCAGAATCTTTTGTCGGCAGAGACGGCGTTGACGGTGCTTCTTCCGCCTTGTGAGTGCCCCATAGCGATAATTTTGCCGCAGTCAATTCTGCCGGAAAAAATGCTCTGACCGTCCTTTGCCTTTTCAATAATATAGTCGGCGCAGGCAATTTGCTCTTTTCCGTCGGCGGGCATAACATCGCTTGATGCGACAACGACAAAGCCCTGCTTTACAAATTCGCCGAAAAGTTTAACATAGAGCACAGGCAGACAGCCTGTTCCGTTTGCCCATATAATGACGGGGTATGCGTTATCGCTTTTTTCAAGCTCTTTCGGATAGAATACCAGTCTGCTTTTGCCGTCTGTTATTTCATGACAGCACTTAACTTTGCCGCATACGTCCTTTGCCGCTGATGCGGGAACGATGCAGAGCAGGGTAATGATTGCCGCAATAAAAACGGACAGTAATTTTTTCATCTTCATAATTTCCTCCCATAGCTTCAGACTGACAAGAGCGTTCCTTTTCGGGAACGCTCATTTAAGATTGTTATTTGTTTTCGCTCTCGTCGGAGGAATCAACCGTGTCAAACGTGTATTGAAGCTCGTCTTTATTCGGCTTGCAGGCGAATCTTTCTATGTAGCTTCTTATTTTTTCCGACGGGTCGAGAAGCTTGCTCACCGACATATCATGGTTGAGGGTGTCAACGAGATAAGCGATATATTTCTGCATCTCAATCGGGGCGTACCATTCACGGCTGAGAAGCTCAGGTGTTCTGTAAATGAGATTTGTCGTGAATACCTTGTCAATAATTCCGTTTTTGCATGCCTTGTCAAATTCCTCAAGACCGTTGCAGAAAAGTCCGAACGAAACGCCGACAAAAATTCTCTTTGCCTTGAGAGCCTTGAGCTTTGTGGCGACCTCTATCATTGATTCGCCGCTTGAAATCATATCGTCAATGATGATAACATCTTTGCCCTCGACATTGTCGCCGAGAAATTCATGGGCGATTATCGGATTTCTGCCGTTGACGACTATTGAATAGTCTCTTCTCTTATAGAACATTCCAAGCTCAATGCCGAGAACGGTTGAAAGATAGATACATCTTCCCATTCCGCCCTCGTCGGGGGAAATGCACATAAGGTGGTCTTTATCGAAAATAAGGTCGGGAATATTCTTGACCATAGCTTTTACGAGCTGGTATGCGGGCTGAACATTCTCAAAGCCGAGAAGGGGAATGGCATTCTGAACTCTGGGGTCGTGAGCGTCGAAAGTGATAATGTTGTCAACGTTCATTCTCTCAAGCTCCTGAAGAGCGAGAGCGCAGTCGAGAGACTCACGGTTTGAACGCTTGTGCTGTCTTCCCTCATAGAGCATGGGCATAATCACGGTTATTCTGTGAGCCTTGCCGGCAGAGGCGGCTATTATTCTCTTGAGGTTTGCGAAATGCTCGTCCGGGCTTGTCGGAATATCCATACCGTAGATATTATGAGTGACACCGTAGTTGAAGCAGTCGCAGATTATAAAGAGGTCATAGCCTCTTATCGACTCGGTGATAACGCCTTTTCCCTCGCCCGTGCCGAAACGGGGAAGATTGATTTTGATACGGTAGCTGTCCTTGACGTAACCGTCAACATCGGCGTTGTGAACTCTGTCCTTACGCCAGCTTACGAGATAATCGTCAATGAGCTTTCCGATTTCCTCACAGCCCGGCATAACGATAAAGCCGAGTCTGGCATAAGGTGCAGAAGAAAATTCCAAGTTTTTGTCAGCCATTCTCATTCCTCCGGAATTATATTTATTTTTACATATATATTCTAACTGTATTTTCATCATTTTTCAAGACGTATCAAACTATTTGTATTTTAAAAAAAAGGAGAAAAAAAGCACACAATTTTGTGAATTTTGACAAAACTGTGTGCCGAAAAAATATTCTATATATAACTGTACTCTACATTTGTGACGACGAAGCAATCGGGCTTTGCTTTTCTGACGTTTTCTTGTATTTTTGCAATAAGCTCCTCATTTGAAAGTGGAAAGCCGTGAGGAATGACCGTGTCGAATATCATGTTTGTATGCGTCGGTCCGTCAACTACACGAAAGTCGTGAATGGAGATGTTTTTGTTGATTTCCTTGACTGCAATGTTTGCAAGTGAGCGAAGAGCGTTTATTCTTTCATCGTCGAAAACGAGCGGGTCAAGATGAACGACAAGGTGCATACCGAATTTTTCAAATACCTCCTGCTCGATAACGTCCGACATATCGTGCATGAGAACAAAATCTGCGTTTGCCGGAACCTCGACGTGGATTGTGCCGAAAACACTGCCTGCACCGTAGTTGTGAAGAACCAGGTCGTGGATACCCATGACATTTTCTCTGTCACAGACAAATTTCACAAGCTCGCCGACAATTTCTTTTTCGGGCGGCTCGCCGAGAAGAGGGCTCACTGTATCCTTGAGAATACCGTAGCCGGCATAAAGAACAAAGAATGCAACAATAAGACCGAGCCAGCCGTCAAGGTTGAATGAAGTGAATTTTGAGCCGACAAGCGCAGTCAGAGCCGCTGTCGTTGCGATAATATCGCCTATGCTGTCCTTGACTACGGCTGTCATGGCAGGGGAGTTAATCCTTTTGCCGAGACGGTTGTTGAAAAGTGCAAGCCACAGCTTTCCGAGAATGGAAAGAACGAGCACAATAACGGCGGGTACGGTGAAATCGACCCCCGTCGGAGCCTTGATTTTCGCTATTGCGTCGCCGATGAGGTCGATACTCGTGTGAATGACGAGGAAAGCCACAACAAGGGCGGCGATATATTCATATCTTCCGTGACCGAAAGGGTGATCCTTGTCCGGCTTTTTTGCGCTGAGCTTGAAGCCGAAAAGGGTGACTATCGAAGAGCCTGCGTCGGAAAGGTTGTTGAATGCGTCGGCGGTTATTGCAATACTTCCCGTGAGAGAGCCTATGATGAACTTTCCGACACAGAGTATGATATTGAGCACAATTCCCACTGCGCCCGAGAGACTTCCGTATTTCTCTCTGACAAGCGGATTTTTTGTGTCATTATAGTTTTTCACAAACAGCTTTAAAAGAAGCTTCGTCATTTCTGCACTTCCTTTACATTATCCACTATGTGAACATCGAGCTGATTATACGGTATTGAAATACCGTTCTTTTCAAATGTGGTTTTTGTGTTCTCCTGAATAAAGAAGAATGTTTCCCAGTAATCGGAGGAGTTGCACCACGCTCTGAGCTGAAGCGTGACAGAGTGCGCCTCGTATGCAGTGACGCATACAAAAGGCTCAGGGCTCTTTATGACGGTCGGACAGCTTTCGGCAATGCCCATAATAACTCCCTTTGCAAGGGATATATCGTCTGAATAGCTTATCGCAATGTTTATGTCACAGCGTCTGAGCTGCTCGGCGGAATAATTTATAATATAGTTCGAGGTGATGTCGGAGTTCGGAATTATCACCTTTTTGTTGTCAACCGTGTGAAGCACCGTGTACATGATGTGTATTTCGCTGATTGTGCCGGTTATTCCCTTTATCTCAACAAAATCGCCCTTGCGAAACGGCTTGTTGACAATAATCATAATGCCGCTGACAAGCTGTGAAATACTGCCCTGCAAGCCCAGACCTATCGCAACACCGGCGGAGGCAAGTGCGGCGACGAGCGAGGTTATGTTCATACCGAGACTTGAAAGAGCCGAGATGATTGCAACAATATATACGGCGGCTCTGATGATTGTCTGAATAAAGCTGAAAACGGACGGGTCTGTGCCTCTTCTCTTCATCGC
Source organism: Acutalibacteraceae bacterium (assembly GCA_045639785.1). GTDB lineage: Bacteria > Bacillota > Clostridia > Oscillospirales > Acutalibacteraceae > UBA6857. The sequence continues at coordinate 13,369 of JAZUDT010000029.1, forward strand.
CCTGACCGCAAAACGGCAGAAAAGCTTTGCAATAAGCCAGCCTATAACGAATATAAGCACAGCCACGAGAATTTTCGCTCCGAGCGAAATAAGGCTCGATGCACTTGTGTATTTGCCGAATAATTCATTCAGCGAGGCGAGAAACTGATTGTCCTGTATAGCTTCGCTGACGCCCGTGTTGAAATCCTCCTGCATGAGAGAAGCGTTTTCACTGGCTTCACTGAGTGCCTGCTCTATTGCGGAGGTCGTTGACTGAGATGCGCCTGCTGCCGACAGAAATGTCATGATTAAGACCCCTTTCGGATTATTAATATGGAAATTGTATCACAACGGCAGGCGTATTTCAAGCAAAATGCAAAGAATGTTTTTCTCCCGCCGTCTTCCTCAAATTAACAAAAATGCAACGAGTTTTTATAATTTGTATTTATTTTGTGAATTTGAATAAAAGTTTTAAAATCGCTTGACTGGATTTGCGGCAAAGTATATAATTAAAATTAATTAAAAGGGGTTTTGCCCCTTAAGGAGGTAGTACATACATGAAAAAGACAAACAAGATTTTAAGCCTGCTGCTGGCAGTTGTTATGCTCTTCAGCGCAGTGTCGCTTTCGCTTTGTGCGAGTGCATTCACTCCCGATGCGAAAAAACTGATTGCAAACCCTGAAAACGGACTTATTCAGGCTTCTGTTTCCGACGGCAACAATGCCGCAAACAGAGCAAATGCAACAGTTATTGTTGACCTGCTTGAGGAACTTCTCAGGGAAAACGGCGACAAAATGGAGGTCGATTTAAAGGTCGCGAAGCTGACTATCGACCTTACAACAGTCAACGGACTTCTCAAGTCGATTGATATGGTTGCAGATGTTGCCGATCTTCTCAAGGGTCTCAGCGGTTCACTCAAGAGCCTTAATGTTAAAAACTGGGTTGAAGGTCAGTCAAGAGAAAAATCCGGAGACCTTGCGGTTTTAAATAACGTAATCACATTTCTCATTGACAACAGGGCTATTGTCGGCGAAGTTGTTGACGGCTCATTCAGGCTCGGCAAGGCACTGTTTGTTTTTGATGTCGATGCTCTTGTGAAAAGCACAACCGGTATTGATTCGGCTAACCTTATTCCGTCACTTCTCGGCGAAAAAGACGGAGTTTACGGTGTTATAAAGACTGCCGTCGCAAAGCTTATTTATCCGAATTACAAAAATGCGGCTTCACCCGATAAACAGAATTATGAAAAGTGCGTCAAGAAAACACTTGACGAAATTCTCAACGAGGATGTTCTTGGTGAAGGACTCAATACACTTCTCAAAAAGGCAGATGACGCTCTCAAGGGTGTCAAGAACGAGAGCCTCAAGCCGATAATAAATGACCTCTATTCATGGGGCTTCAAGCTTGAGGGTATAATGGACGGCTTCAAATTCAACGAAGGCGGAAATGACAAGCTTACACTTGACGGCACAATAGCAAAAATTGCCGATATTATCTACACAAATAACAGACAGTATCTCAAAAAGCTTCTTATTACCTACGGTGCAGACCTTCAGAATGCTATCGTCAGCACACCTTACGGCGCACCGTTTGCTTCACTTCTTAAATTCAACACATTCACCGAGCTGTCAAATTTTGATTTCCTTAATTTCACCTCGACAAAATCAATCAAGGGTCTCAACAATTTTGCCGGTCAGATAGTTAAGGGTGTCACCACATACACCGCATGGAACAACGCATACAATCTCGGCAAGAATTTTGAGAATTTAGTTAAGTGGGCACTTAACAGCATTAACAAAACGGGCACTCCGTTTGAGAAATACAATTTCTCCGGCGACAATACACAGTATGCGCTCGCCCTTGCACAGATGATAGTCAATTCAATTTCGACCATCCCCGAGGAAGCAAAGAAAGCACTTGATAAGTGCAAGAGTGCAGAAGAGGTTGTCACAAAGCTTGTCCCCATTGTTGCACTTGATAAGAACGGCAATAAGCTTGTCGGCTCAAAGGCTGACACATGGGAGAAGGTATGCGGCGATATTTTAGGCAGCTATCTCAGTGACGTTGCCCCTCTTTACACCGACGCAAACAAGACAAAGAAATATGTCAAATTCTCCGGTCAGAGCGTATGGGATGTTCTCAACTATGCCGCTAACTATTATCTTATTGACCTTGGCTTAGGTAATATGCTCGGAGTTAAGCTTTCAAAGTCTGATTCGTTCCTTTCAAAGCTTGACAAGCTTCAGGCAGTACTCATGGCGGGTCTTGAGTATTCAAAGTTCTCCACGCTTATTCCCGCAGTCTGCAAGGCAGTATTCAACCTTGATTTCAACACCCTTGTCGGAAAGGGAATCGAAGAATCCTTTACAAATATCAATAAAACCGTTACAACTGCAAATCTTGCCTTTGATATGATACGCAATGTTCTCAAGGGCGTATTCGGTAAGAATGTTTTTACAACGGAAAAATTTGTATCTCTTGATAAGATTATTCAGAACAAAGAGCTCGGAGCAACTCTTGTTAATATTCTCAGCGGTCTTGACGCAAGAAAATCAGCGATAATGCCCGTACTGCTTTATGCGGTCGGTACTCTCGAAAAGACAAATGTTTTCACTTACACAGTCGGTGATAACGGCGCAGTCACGGTCAAGTACGGCAAGGAAACACTTAAAAACGGAACAGATTACAAGGTTTCATACACAGTTAAGGAAAAGAATGTTTCCGGTACTGTAAAGATTACCGGAGCAGGTAACTTCGGCGGCGCATATTCGGCTGTCTCAAAGTGCACAAAGCACGTCGCAGGCAGTGCTGTTGCCACACAGAAAGCTACTCTCACCGCAGAGGGAACACTCACAACAAATTGCAGACTTTGCGGAGCTTTCATGAAGACAGATAAGATTGCCTGTGCAAAGACCTTTACGCTTTCGGCGACAAAATTTGCTTACACCGGCAAGGAAATCAAGCCGACGGTCACAGTCAAGGACAGCAAGGGTAATGCAATAGCTTCTTCAAACTATACCGTTTCCTATAAGAACAACAAAAATGTCGGCACAGCTACCGTCACGGTTACATTCAAGGGTGATAAATACACCGGCACGAAGAATATAAGCTTCACCATCGTACCCGCACAGGTGACAGGTCTCAAGGCTTCAACGGTTACGACAACCTCAATCAAGCTCACATGGACTAAGGTCACGGGTGCAAAGTATTACAAGGTTGAGCAGTCAACCGACGGCAAGAAGTGGAAAGCAGTTGCGACAGTTTCAACAAACTCCGCAACAGTTAAAAAGCTCAAGGCGGGAACAAAGTATCAGTTCAGAGTAACCGCTCTTGACAGCACGAAGAAGCTTATCGGCAAAGCTTCGTCAGTGTTAAAGACCGGCACACTTACAAAAGCCCCGACTTTGACACTCAAATCAACAAAATCAAAGGCAGCAACCGCTTCATGGAAGAAGGTCACCGGTGCTTCAAAGTATGTTGTATATAAGTCAACAGACGGCAAGAAGTGGACAAAGGTAACCACCACGACAAAGACATCATATAATCTCACAAAGCTTGCGGGCGGAAAGAAGATATATGTCAAGGTTACGGCACTTAACGCATACTCGAAAGCTTCAGCGGCAAGCTCCGTAAAGAAAACAACCGTCAAGAAATAAACGGTTAAGCTTAAAACCGATAACGGCTCGGGAATTTTCCCGAGCCGTGTTTTGTGCTGAAAAAGAGGAGGCTTGCCGATTTAGACAGCCTCCAAATTTTTTGTTTTACGCTCTGAATCTGTATCCTACTCCCCACACCGTTTCAATATATGTCGGGTTGGAGGAGTCGTCCTCTATCTTTTCACGTATTCTGTTGATATGGACCGTGACAGTTGAGGTTTCGCCCATTGCGTCAAGCCCCCATATCTTATCAAAAAGCACGTCCTTGCTGAAAACGGTGTTGGGGTTTGTGGCGAGGAAGAGCAAAAGGTCAAATTCCTTGTGCGTGAAAATAACCTCTTTTTCATTGACAAAGACTCGCCTTGCATTCAGGTCAATGCAAAGACCGCCGATGCTGAGAGAATCCCTCTGCTGTTCATCGGGCACCTTTGATGTAAAATAACAGTAACGCTCAATATGTGCGCTCACTCTTGCCACAAGCTCAGAGGGGCTGAAAGGCTTAACTATGTAATCGTCTATGCCGAGACCGAAGCCCCTTATTTTGTCAATATCCTCTTTTTTCGCCGTGACGATAATTATCGGAATATCTTTCTGACTGCGTATTTTGCGGCATATTTCAAAGCCGTCTGCGCCCGGGAGCATCAAATCGACAATGATGAGCGAATAGTCAACGGACAATGCTTTCTGAGTGCCTGAAATTCCGTTATTTTCAATGTCAACCTCAAAGCTGTTGACCTCAAGGTAATCCTTTTCAAGCTCGGCAATATAGCTGTCGTCTTCGATAATGAGAATACGTTTTTTCATTAAAATTCCTCCGTTCTTGTTATCGGCAGAGTCAGGGTGAGGGTGAGCCCCTTGCCTTTTTCGCCGCCGGCTTTAATCGTGCCGCCGTGTCTCAGAATAATTTGTCTGACAATGGAAAGCCCCATTCCGCTGCCGCTCTGAACATTGCTCCTTGCCTCATCGGCACGGTAGAATACGTCAAAAACTCTTTCGGCGTCACCGGACGAAATGCCGATTCCGTTGTCACGGTATTCAATTTTATACATTCCGTCAGTGTCAATCGAGGTGGTAATATCCACTTCAATAGTGCTTTTTTCGGGCTTTTTATATTTAATACAGTTTGCGAGAATGTTGTCGATGACACGTTCAATCTGAAAAGCGTCTATATTGCAGAACACTCTCTTGTCACAGCCATAGACTGTTCTGACCTTGACGTGTCTTTCTTCAAGAGCAGAGGCACTTTCGGTGAACCAGTCGGTCATAAGGGAATACATATCTCTTTCCTTGAACTTGAAAGCGACAATGTTTGTTTCAAGGTCAGTCACCTCCGACAGGGCGTCAATGAGCTTTTCAAGGCTTGCGGTTGAATTAGCTATGGCATTAATATATTTTTCATGCTTTTCGGGTGTTGCGGCGATACCGTCAATAAGCCCCTGCGTGTAGCCCTTTATCGTTGTTACGGCGGTGCGTATATCGTGATTGAGACCGGAATAGGTGTTCAGTCGTATACGCTCGTATTCAGCCTTGCTGTCGAGAGAATTTTTGAGCTTAATCCGCATTTCTTCAAAGGTTTGCGAAAGCTCGCCGAGCTCCTGAGTTGAATTGTCAATGATAACCGGCTCATTAAGTATTCCTTTTTTAATTTTTTCTGCGGCACTGTCGAGATTTTCGATGGGGCGCATTATTTTTTTCGTCAGTGTGCGGACAAGGAAAACGTCGAAAACCGTAGCAAAAGCTATGAACGAAGCAAAAAGAATAAGAAATCCTGCGTCAGAAAGCTGCCAGAGCTTAAGCGCAACCGAGGTCTTTTCCTCCGACGGCTTGCCGGTGCTTTTCAAGGCGACGCTTATGCTTTTTCCGCCTTGAGACTGCGTAACGTCACGAATCTGCATGGTGTTGTCATTGAGAAAAACATATCCGCTTTCATAACTGTCGGGGGTTTCGTTTTTGCCGCTGAAATACTTTTCATCACAGCCGTCGGAAATATAGAGAGTTTTTCCGTCAATGCTCACGCATACCGAAAAGCCGTAGCTTTCAAGTCTCTTTGACGCACGCATACCGAAAAATCCGAGTGTTTCGGTTTCGTCCTTTTCAAGGGAGGCTTCAATCTCCCTTATGTTGAACTGACAGAAATATACGGTTATTATGTCACGTGAATTTTTAATATCGGGGTTCCTGCCCGATGAGGCGGGATAAATCATGTGTATAAGAGACAGAATGAATACGAATGTTATGAGTATTGAAAGAAAAACGGGAACTATCGCCGTAGCAAAGCTGTAAAGCGAAAATCTGCTGTGAAGAGAAATTCCTTTCTTTTTTGAAGCCATTTTCCTGCCTCCGTGAAAACTTTTTTTCAGTATAGCATAACGGAATTTATTAATCAATTATTTAATGCTAAACAATGTATAAAAGATAAATTTGCTGACGATAATGAAAATGTAAAAATTACCAATCGGAGGTACATACCCTGTGAAAAACTCAAAAAAAGCCGCAATATTTGAAATATCGCTGTGCATTGCATTTATTCTGTCAATAGCCGCTTCTTCTTTTTGCTCTCTCGGAAAGAAATGCGATGAAATACGTGAAAATGTGCTGAGGCTTCATGTTATCGCAAATTCAGACAGCGAAGAAGACCAGAGCCTAAAGCTGAAGGTCAGAGATGCGCTTCTTGACGCTTCCGGCAGTCTCCTTGCTTCTTCTGCCGACACGGAAAGTGCCGTTCTGACGGCAAGGAAAGAGACAAAAAAGCTTGAAAGCACAGCGCAGAGGGTGATTGACGAAAACGGCTTTGACTATAAGGTAAAGGTTGAGGTCGGAAAAAGCCGCTTCCCCACAAGAGAGTATGAAGATGTCACCTTGCCGGCGGGTGAATATACCGCCGTGAGGGTGATACTCGGAAAAGGGGAGGGGCATAACTGGTGGTGCGTTATGTTTCCGCCGATGTGTCTGCCCGCCGCAGAGGGCGAATTGAAAATCGACGATGTGCTTTCCGACGGCTCCTCGGAATTAGTCCGCTCCGGCAAAAAATATGAGGTAAAATTCAAAATCGTCGAATGGTATGAGAATATCAAGGCACGCTTTTCAGACAGGTGAAACAGAAACACGGACAGCATACTTATCAGGTATGTTGCCCGTGAATTTTTTATTTCATTCCGGCTTTTCAAAGCTGATTCTGCCGAGCTTTCCGCCCCGGTATTCATCTAAAAGCATCACCGAAGCCCTTTCAAAATCGGGCTCGCCGCCGGAGATAAGCATTCCCCGTTTTCTTGCAATTATTTCGAGAACCTCCCACGCTTCGAGGGGGGACAAATCCTCGTTGACAAGCTTGTATCTTTGTTTTAAAAGCTCCTCATAGTCTCTGCAAAGCACCTGCACAAGCCGCAGAGCCATTGTCTGAGTGTCGAGCACCTCGTCTTTTACCGAGCCGATAAAAGCGAGCTTGTCGCCGACCTCTCTGTCGTCGAATTTCGGCCACAGCACGCCGGGCGTGTCAAGAATTTCAATACCGTTGCCGATGAAAAACCACTGATTTGAGCGTGTAACTCCCGCCTTGTCGGCAACCTTAGCCTTGCTTTTTCCCGCCATTCTGTTGATGAACGACGACTTGCCCGTGTTCGGTATTCCCACAACCATAACCCGCAGTGACTTTCCTGGCATTCCCTTTTCCTCATTGGCTTTTATCTTTTCCGCAAGAACACGTCTGACAAGCGGTCGGTATGCGCCGAGACCTTTTCCCGTGCGGCAATCGACGGCTAAAGCGAACTGACCTTTTTTTCTGAAATATTCAATCCACTCTGCGGTTGTTTTTTCGTCCGCCATATCGCATTTGTTGAGAAGAACAATTCTCGGCTTTTTCTGCGTCAGTGTGTCAAGCTCGGGATTTCTGCTTGAAATGGGTATGCGTGCGTCTAAAATTTCGGTTACAAGGTCAATGGAGGGGAGAATTTCTTTTATGAGCCGTCTTGTTTTCGCCATGTGACCTGGAAACCATTGAACGGTTTGTTTTATTGAATCGGACATTCAAAAACCTCTTTTCGGTGTGAAAACGCCGCCGTAGAAATGCGTACAGCGGCGATATGATTATATTATTGTGCTGTGTTGATATGGTCTATTCTGTATGTCAGAGCGTCCCATATAGAATGGAGCTTTTCCGCCGAGCCGCTTATGGCGTAGCCGTGATTGCCGGTCACGACGGGAAGTACGTTCCACACGCCCTTTTCGACCGCCATGCCCTCGGTGTAATCGGTGTGCTCACTGCCAAAAGGATAAAGTGCGCTTGCTACCGGCACGAGACCGTCATTGGGAGCCCACTCTCCGCCGAGATATTCGCCGTCAATTATAAGGTTTGACATAAGGCTGACAAGCGAAGCGGTGGGAACGAGAACATTAATTTTATCGGCATAGGGAAGTGTAATTCCGAACTTTCCGGTTTCAGTCATATTTGCGGCAACCGAAAAATAATATGTATTTCCGGCTTCGGGGAATTTGCTGTTGAGAAGCCTTGCGCCTCTGAGCGTCATATCATAGGCACAGTTATCCTTTGACTTTGCAATGTTTATGCATTTTGCAAGTGAGAACCTTGCTTTTTCACCCGTTGCGGGGTCCTTGGTAATTCCGTACTGGTCAAACATAAAGTCCGTTATGACCTTTTTGCCTGTGCCGGAAATATTCATAATAATTGCGGTAAAGAGAACGGGCAGTTTTGTGTCATAAAGCAGATTTGCCGCCGGGGTACCGTTGTGTGGACTTTCAAGCGTAGTGACCGAATGAACAAGACCGGGGTGACCGCCCTTGAAAAGCTCACTGCAATTTTCGGGAGAAGCCTCAATTTCTTCCCTTGAGCCGTATTCCATCAGTGAAGCGAAAACGCTCACCGTAGGACCTCCGAATGAGTGGCTGACAAGGTTTATCGGTGTTTCCAAATCCCAGCCGTTTTCGCCGAGAAGTGCTCTGCCGGAATAATCTCTTCCGTATCTTTCGTGATGACAAGCCTTTGAATGAGCCTCGCCGTAGTCAACGACCGTACCCGTGAGCTGTGCAAAAAGCTCACAGGCTCTGTCCCACGCACTGCCGAGGGGCGACACCGTCGGAACAGCAACCTCGTAATCCTTTTCACGAAGCATATCTGCAATAGTTTCTTCGCTCATCATGCCCCAATACGTCGAGTTGTGAACGCCCTCTGCGTTTTCGCCCCAGCCCATCATTCCGTGAACGAGAACAAAAGGATAGTGCGTTACCTTTTCTTCGACAGCAGAACTCAGATAAATATTATCTTTTCCGGTTTTCACGGTGTTTGAAGCAAAAGCCGCACCCGAAAGTGAAAAAATAAAACAGACACAAAGCAAAATTGCGATTATTTTCTTCATAATAAATCCCCCTTGTATTTTGAAACATAATAACAGATAATGCCGGCATTGTCAATAAATGCCACCGGTGAACTCCGGAATTTTCAGTTTTTTCCACGTTAAAATATCCCGCCGGCGCACACAATATATATGAACGGCAAAAGTCGTTGAATACTGAATTTACGGAGGAATTTTTTATGACAAAAGGTATTTCCGGCATGCTTACGGGTATGGGTCTGGGTATCGCAGTCGGCTGTGCAGGTGCGGCGGCTTGGGCTTCAATGTCAGGCTCGGGCACAAAGAAGATGCTCAAGAAAAAGGCTTCAAAGGCGTTAAAGGCGCTTGAGAATATGGCCGACGATATTCAGGATATATTCTGATTATGGCTACTGTAATTAAAAAAGCGGTCTGCGTTGCGCTTGTTTTTCTGCTGATTTTTTCTCTTTTCACAGCCTGCGGTGAAAAGGGCGGCGGAAAGGTACCCGAAAACAATGCCGATAACGGAACGCTTGAGGATAAATCCGGCTCCGAGAGTATGACATTGCCCTCGGATAATATGACAACGGGTGCGGCGAATACGACCGCACCCTCTTCTGAAAGCGCAAGGGAAACGTCACTGACAAAAAAGGTAATAACGGGCGAAGACACGGGCACACAGAGCACTCTGACCGGCTTTGAAAAACTGCCCGCAGTGCATTTTGAGGTCAGCGACCCCGAAAACAGCAAGGGTCTTTCAACAGAAAAGGTCTGTCACTCACACGGCCCTGCCTCGGGCGGAGAAGCGCACTATACGGTTAAGGAATTTCAGAAGCACTTTGATAAGTATAACGCCTTTACGCTTGACACGGCGTCGGGGGATAAAAGGCTTTATCTTACATTTGACTGCGGCTATGAGCATGATAACCTGACGTCCGATATACTTGACGTTCTGAAAGAAAGGGAAGTGCCGGCGGCATTTTTCTGTACTCTTCATCATATAAAGACTCAGCCGGAGCTTATAACGAGAATGATAAAAGAGGGGCATATTGTCGGCAATCATTCGGATACACACCCGTCATTTGCCGAAATTTCAAGAACCTCAATGGCTGAGGAAATAGAAAGCTGTGACAACTTTTTGAGGGAGGAATACGGATATTCGGCAAAATTTTTCCGTTTTCCCGCCGGAGAGTACAACGACAGCGCACTTGATTTAGTCAATTCAATCGGCTTTACGAGCGTGTTCTGGTCGGTTGCCTATTCCGATTGGGATACCGAAAATCCTCACGGAAAGGACTATGCCGTAAAGACCGTGACGGAAAGATTACACCCCGGAGCGGTGATACTTCTTCACGCCGTTTCACGTGATAATGCCCAGGCTCTCGGAGAAATAATAGACCGTGCAAGAAGCGAGGGCTACAGATTTTGCTCGCTTGAGGAATACGGCACCTGAAATATTTTAAAATTACCGTCAAAAATTAAATAAAATGTGGAAAAACTTCTTTTTCTGTGATATACTGACAAAAGTTACGGAAAACGGAGTTTTTTGTTGATACAGTTACGCAGTTGCTTACGGAGGGTAATTATGACAGTCAAGGCCTATGCGAAAATCAATCTTATGCTTGACATAACGGGAAAGCTTGAAAACGGTTATCATACGCTTTATTCGGTTATGCAGACGGTATCTCTTCACGATACGGTTGAGGTGACAAGAAACAAAAGCGGAAAAATAACGGTGGAGTGTCCCTTTGACGGGGTGCCGCAGGGGGAAGAAAATATCGCATACAAAGCGGCTGAGAGCTTTTTCGATTACTGCAAAATCAGCGACAGAGGCGTACATATAAAAATTGACAAGCGTATTCCTCACGGAGCGGGGCTCGGCGGGGGAAGCGCAGATGCGGCGGCGGTGATAAACGTGCTGTGCAGTCTTTATGACATCGGTCTGCGTAATATCGAGCTTATAAAAATAGCCGCAAGGGTCGGCGCAGATGTTCCGTTCTGTCTTTTCGGCGGCACCGCTCTTGCACAGAATATCGGTGACGTGCTTTCGCCGCTTCCCGATCTCCCCGAGTGCTATATCATCATCGCAAAGCCGCAGGAGCAGGTGAAAACCGAGCTTGCCTACGGCGCATACGACAGCGTAGCGGACAGAGTAAGACATTTTGACCGTCAGTCAATTATTTCGGCGGTTATGAGCGGAAACCTCAACAAAATCTGTATAAGATGCGGTAACGTGTTTGAACAGTGCATTGAGGTATGCGACAGGGTGCTTATTAAGTCGGTTATGAGAAAGTACGGCGCAAAGGCGACCTGTATGAGCGGAAGCGGAACGGCAGTTTTCGGAATATTCGAGGATAAACTGAGTGCCTGCGGAGCTTATGATGAGCTTAAAAAGCTGACAGATGACACCTTTGCCTGCAAGCCCGTGAAATACGGCTGTGAAATGGCAGGTAAGTGATTTTTTCGTTGTGGGCGGAGTTTTCGGCTCAAAATTTGTTATGAATATTAATACAAAATAAAGAAAATGTTATTTTTTTGCCCTTGTGTTGAAAATACTTCGGTGTTGTGGTAGTATTACAGTAGCAGATTATATTGGAGGTATGTGAAATGAGAAAGAGCTTAAGAGCGGCTGTTGCCGTTATTCTTACGGTTATAACGGCGTTTTCTCTTCTTGTGACGGCTTCTGCCGCTCATATTACCGATGACATACCAATCGTTTATGTTATAGGAAAGGTTGACGTTATCTATAAGAACAAGGACGGGAGTGCAAATAACAAGTTTAATAAAACTCTTTATCCTGTTTCCATTGACAGCGTCGATTTCATGGACCATCTTGAAGAAATAATGCCCGCATATATCGAGGCATTTCAGAAAGAGTATGAGCTCATATACCCGAAGCCGACCGAGCAGGACAAACTCAAGGCGTGGGAAAAATACGCTCTCAGCCTTTACGGTATTGTCGGCGATCTCTATTCCGAGCTTGCACTTGACGAGAACGGCGAGCCGAGAGATAACAGCGGAATCATCTGGGACTGGGATAAAAACTACCGTGATTACAGAAACGGAACAATAAACGAGGAGGAGTACAGAGAAAATCTTTCCCGCATTATCACCGACACCGTTTCGCCCTACGGTACATACGGTCTTTACGATTACACTTTCCATTATGACTGGCGTCTCGATATGTATCATAATGCCGAGTTCCTCAATGAGTACATAAATAATGTTCTTGAGGCGACGGGCAAAGAAAAGTGCATACTTATAAGTCGCTGCTACGGCTGTAATCTTGTCGCCGCATACATGGACAAATACGGCTCGGAAAAAATAGACAAGAATATAATTTATTGCTCCACCGCAAGCGGCACTGTCGTATGCAGTGAGATGTTCAGCGGCAATTTTGAACTTGACCCCGACGGTATGTCTGCCTATATGGACGACCTGTTTTTCGGTGAGGGCTCCGGAATTTTCAATTCGTTTATTACTGCGAGCGTCAAGAGCTCCGATTTTATGGAGTTTTCAACTCTTTCCGGTATTGTCAATAAGATATACAGCCGTATAAGCGGCGTGATGATGCCGAAAACTCTTATAAATTCTTTCGCCTCAATGCCCGGCTACTGGAGCCTTGTCAACGACGACTACTACAACGAAGCGAAAGACTTTGTCTTCGGCTCTACGCCGCAGGAAAAGGCAAAATACGAGAATTTCATCAATAAGATAGACTATTATCATTACACCGTCACAAACGAAGCACTGAACATATTTAAAGATGCCTGCGATAAAGGCATGAAATATGCAAACATCGTCAAATACGGCACTCAGCTTGCACCTATGGTCAAAAGCTCCGATATGCTCGGTGACGGAATCGTTGAAGTGCCGAGTGCTTCATTCGGAGGTACAGCGGTAAAAAGAGGCGAGAAATTTTCAAACGCTTATATGAGAGAAGCTGAAAATAACGGCACTCTGCGCTATATTTCGCCAGACTGCACCATTGACGCTTCAACCTGCTTCAAACGTGACTGCACATGGTTCGCCGAAAATGTTGACCATTTCGACTTCCCCAAGAGCGTTGATAAGCTTCTTCTTGCAATCGCACGTTTCGACGGTGAAATGACGATTGACGACGACAGCCGTTTTCCGCAGTATAAGGCTTATGAGGGCGAGGGCAACCTCGTGACATGGGCAGGCGGACTTTATATCGAAAATTCACGTGACGAGACTGCCGGATTACTGAAAAAGCTTCTCGGAATATTTGAAATGATTTTCAATATTTTCAAAGCAATTTTCGTGTTACCCGTTTTCTCTGCTAACTGACAGACAAAAGACAGCCTTAAATTCAGAGTGCGCTCATTCGGGAATAATCCCGGGTGAACGCATTTTTTTAATTTTGTTCGATACAACATACGAAAACTGTGCTATAATACATAAAAACCGTGAAAGGCACGGAATACATTATAAAGCGTAACGCTGACGAAAAAGGTGAAAAATATGTTTGACGCACTAAAAGTGAAAAATGAATGTGTTGAGTGGATTCGGAATTTCTTTGAGGAGAACGGTAAAGACTGCAATGCCGTTGTCGGAATTTCCGGCGGAAAGGACAGCTCAATAGTTGCCGCTCTCTGTGTCGAGGCTCTCGGCAGAGACAGAGTTATCGGGGTGCTCATGCCGTGCGGCGAACAGCACGATATAGATATGGCAAAGCTTCTCGTTTCACATCTGGGCATAAAGCACTATGTGGTCAATATAAAGGACAGCGTGGAAGCGTTAAAAAAGAATATTCCCTTTGAGCTTTCATCTCAGAGCGTGACAAATATTCCGCCCCGTGTGAGAATGACCGTGCTCTATGCTGTGGCGCAAAGTCACAACGGAAGAGTGGCAAACACCTGCAATCTTTCTGAGGACTGGGTGGGCTATTCGACAAGGTACGGCGACGCCGCCGGCGATTTCAGCCCGTGCTCCAACCTGACTGTTGCCGAGGTCAAGGAAATCGGCAGAATTCTTGCTCTGCCCGACGTGCTCGTTGACAAGGTGCCCATTGACGGGCTCTGCGGCAAGACGGACGAAGAAAATCTCGGCTTCACATACGCCGAGCTTGACAGATATATCAGAACGGGAAAAATAGACGATGAGTCAAAGAAAGCACTGATTGATTCAAAACACGAAAGAAATCTTTTTAAACTTAAGCTTATGCCGTCTTTTATGCCCGATATTTAAACACTTTGGAGGAATATGCTTGGACAGATTTATTTTACATTCGGACTATAAGCCCACCGGCGACCAGCCGCAGGCGATAGAAAAGCTTGCCGACGGTGTCAATAAGGGAATGAAAGAGCAGGTTTTGCTCGGTGTTACAGGAAGCGGCAAGACATTCACAATGGCTAATGTCATCGAAAAGCTGAACCGTCCAACGCTTGTCCTTGCACACAATAAAACCCTTGCCGCCCAGCTTTGCAGTGAGTTTAAAGAGTTCTTCCCCGAAAATGCGGTGGAATACTTTGTTTCCTACTATGACTACTATCAGCCCGAATCGTATATTCCCACGACGGATACCTATATTGAAAAGGATTCCGCCGTCAATGACGAAATAGATAAGCTTCGCCATTCTGCCACGAGTGCGCTTTCCGAAAGGCGGGACGTTATAATCGTGGCGAGTGTTTCGTGCATATACACTCTCGGCGACCCGATTGACTATAAAAGCATGGTTATTTCTCTTCGTCAGGGAATGGAAAAAAGCCGTGATGAGCTTATCGAAAAGCTTGTCGAAATTCAGTATGACAGAAACGATATTTCGTTCACGAGAAATAAATTCAGAGTGAGAGGGGACACCGTTGAAATATTCCCCGTCTATTCGAGCGACAATGCAATAAGAGTTGAATTTTTCGGCGATGAAATCGACCGTATCTGCGAAATCAACGCTCTCACGGGTGAAATTAAGGGCACGCTTTCCCACGCCGCAATATACCCCGCGTCGCATTATGTTGTTGCGCCCGAAAAAATGGAAAAGGCACTTGAGGAAATAAAGCTTGAAATGGAAAGCAGATATAACGAGTTTGTTTCTCAGGGCAAGCTTCTTGAAGCGGAAAGAATAATGCAGAGAACGAATTACGATATGGAAATGCTGCGTGAAACGGGCTTCTGCAAGGGAATAGAAAACTATTCGAGAATAATGTCCGGGCGAAAAAAGGGCGAGGCTCCGTTCACTCTGCTTGACTATTTCCCCGATGATTTTGTTCTTTTTGTCGATGAATCCCACGTTACTCTGCCTCAGGTCAGAGCTATGTTCGCCGGTGACAAGGCGAGAAAGGACAACCTTATCGAATATGGCTTCCGTCTGCCGTCGGCTTATGATAACCGCCCGCTTATGTTCGATGAGTTTTATGCAAAAACGGGGCAGAAAATTTTTGTTTCGGCAACTCCCGGCCCTCTTGAAAAGGAAAAAAGCGCACAGATAGTCGAGCAGGTTATAAGACCTACGGGACTTCTTGACCCGGAGGTGTCCGTCAGACCGGTTGAGGGACAGATTGACGACCTTGTTTCGGAAATAAATATAAGAAGCGAAAAGAAAGAAAGAGTGCTCGTCACCACGCTGACAAAGAAAATGGCGGAGGATTTGACCGCATACCTTGAAAATCTCGGAATAAGAGTGCGCTATATGCACCACGATATTGACACGATTGAGCGAATGGAAATAATCCGTGACCTGAGAATGGGCGAATTTGACGTTCTTGTCGGTATAAATCTTCTCCGTGAGGGGCTTGATATACCTGAGGTTTCGCTCGTTGCGATTCTCGATGCGGATAAAGAGGGCTTTCTCAGAAGTGAAACATCGCTCATTCAGACAATCGGCAGAGCGGCAAGAAACGCAGAGGGCAAGGTTATTATGTATGCCGATGAGGTGACCGGCTCAATGGAAAGGGCGATAAGCGAGACAAACCGCCGCCGCCGTATTCAGTCCGAATACAACGAAAAGCACTCAATAGTGCCGAAAACGATAATAAAGGACGTCAGAGATATTCTCGAAATAACGTCGCACGAAAAGAAAGACACAGACACCTCAAAGCGTCTGACGAGGGGCGAAAAGCAACAGCTCATCAGTGAACTGACGAAGCAGATGAAAGAAGCGGCAAGGCTTCTCGAATTTGAATATGCGGCGTATCTGAGAGACAAAATAGAAAAAATCAAAGCAACAGTATAGGTGAAAAATATGCAGAACGAAATAGTTATCAAGGGCGCAAGAGAGCACAACCTTAAAAATGTGGATTTGACAATTCCGAGAGACAAGCTCGTGGTTTTCACGGGACTTTCTGGCTCGGGCAAATCTTCGCTTGCGTTTGATACAATATATGCCGAGGGGCAGAGACGTTACGTCGAATCGCTCTCGTCCTATGCACGTCAGTTTCTCGGGCAGATGGAAAAGCCGCTGGTTGAAAGCATTGACGGCATTTCGCCTGCCATTTCAATCGACCAGAAAACGACGTCGAAAAATCCACGTTCAACGGTCGGCACAATAACAGAAATTTATGATTATTTCCGTCTTCTGTATGCGAGAGTCGGCACTCCTCACTGTCCCGTATGCGGCAGAGAGATAAAGAAGCAGACAGTTGACGATATTGTCAGACAGGTTATGGCACTGCCGGAGGGGACAAAAATACAGGTTATGGCTCCCATTGTCAGAGGGAGAAAGGGTGAATACGTCAAGGAGCTGGAAAAAGCCGGAAAATCGGGCTTTGTGAGGGTGAGAGTTGACGGAGAAATATATGACCTGGGCGAGAAAATTCCGATTAAGAAAACGCAGAAGCACAATATAGAAATTATCGTTGACCGACTTGTTGTCAAGGAGGAAATACGTTCACGACTGACGGACAGCGTTGAAACATCGCTTAAGGAAGCGGACGGGCTTGTTATAATTGACGTAATCGGAAAGGAAGAAATGCTGTTTTCACAGAATTATTCCTGCCCCGAGCACGGTGTAAGTCTCGGCGAAATCTCACCGAGAACATTCTCGTTCAATAATCCCTACGGTGCGTGCAAGACCTGCTCCGGTCTCGGCGTATATACCAAATTCAGCCCCGAGCTGATTATTCCCGACGAAAAGCTGTCGATTAACGAGGGTGCAATAAAGGCATACGGCTGGCAGAAAACGGATTCGGGCAGTATTGCCAATATGTATTATCAGGGGCTTGCCGATAAATACGGCTTTACACTCGATACTCCGATTTGCCGTCTCAGTGACGAAGCACTCAATGCCATTCTCTACGGCACGGGCGGAGAAAAAATGAAGCTTCAAAGGCTGACTTCATTCGGCGGCGGAATTTATGAGACGCCGTTTGAGGGTATAATAAACAATCTTGAACGCCGCTACCGTGAAACGACGAGCGAGGTGTCGAGAAACGAGCTTGAAAGCCTCATGGATATTCTCGAATGTCCCGACTGTCACGGTGCAAGGCTGAACAGGGAGGCACTTTCCGTCACCGTCGGCGGCAAAAACATTGACGAGGTATGCCGTATGTCGGTCAAGGACGAGCTTGCCTTTATCTCTTCTCTTGATGCTTCACTCACTCCCACTCAGAAAATCATCGCCGAGCAGATAGTCAAGGAAATTAAAAGCCGCCTCACATTTTTACAGAGCGTCGGTCTTGAATACCTTTCTCTTTCACGTTCCTCGGGCACTCTTTCCGGCGGCGAAAGCCAGCGCATACGTCTTGCCACGCAGATAGGCTCGTCTCTTATGGGCGTGCTGTATATTCTTGACGAGCCGAGCATCGGACTTCATCAGAAGGATAACGCAAGGCTTCTTTCCACACTGAAGAATCTCAGAGATTTGGGTAATACGCTTATAGTCGTGGAGCATGATGAAGAAACAATGCTTGAAGCGGATTATATCGTTGACGTGGGACCCGGTGCGGGAATACACGGCGGCAATATCGTCTGCTGCGGCACCGCCGAGGATATAAAAAACTGCAAGGAGAGCGTAACGGGGCAGTATTTAAGCGGAAAAAAGAAAATACCCGTGCCGGAAAAACGGCGTGAGGGTAACGGCAAGTTTATTGAAATAAAGGGTGCAAGACAGAATAATCTGAAAGACTTAGATGTAAAAATCCCGCTCGGAAAATTTGTCTGTGTGACGGGCGTCTCCGGCTCGGGAAAATCCTCACTTGTCAATGAAATACTTTTCAAGGAGCTTTCGAGAAAGCTGAACCGTTCAAGAACCGTGTCGGGCAATTTCGACGAAATGCTCGGAATAGAGCATCTTGATAAAATCATAAGCATAGATCAGTCGCCCATAGGAAGAAGCCCACGTTCAAATCCCGCCACCTACACGGGACTTTTCACCGATATACGTGAGCTGTTTGCCGCAACCAAGGATTCAAAGATGAAAGGCTATACTCCGTCAAGGTTTTCCTTTAACGTCAAGGGCGGAAGATGCGAGGCATGTCAGGGTGACGGAATACTGAAAATTTCAATGAATTTTCTCTCCGACGTATATGTTCCATGCGAGGTCTGCGGCGGAACACGCTATAACAGCGAAACCCTTTCCGTCTGTTACAAGGGCAAAAATATACACGATGTGCTTGAAATGACGGTCGAGGAGGGAATGAACTTCTTTGCCTCTGTGCCGAAGCTTTACAATAAGCTTAAAACTCTCTATGACGTCGGACTGGGATATGTAAAAATCGGTCAGCCGGCGACCACTCTTTCGGGCGGTGAAGCACAGAGGGTGAAGCTTTCCACCGAGCTTTCACGAAGAGCAACGGGCAAGACAATTTACGTCCTTGACGAGCCGACAACGGGGCTCCATACGTCGGACGTTCACAGGCTTGTCAATGTTCTTAACACTCTTGTCGATTCGGGAAACAGCATTGTTGTCATTGAACATAATCTTGACGTTATCAAGAGTGCCGACTATATAATCGACCTCGGACCCGACGGAGGCGACAAGGGCGGAAATATTGTGTGCGAGGGCACGCCCGAGGAGGTTGCCTTGTGCAAAAAATCCTACACGGGGCAGTATCTTAAGAAAGTGCTCGGTGTCTGAAAAGAATATAACAAGTCCGCCGGAACAGCCGAAATCTGACTGACCGGCGGACAGGTGTTTTTATTACTTCTTCAAATCCGCTTTGCAGTGCGGCGGGAAAAATTCTTCAACGGGGAAGCTTATTCTTTTGAATGTATCGCACGGGTCGGGCGAATCAATACAGCATTCCTTCGTCGGCACGCAGAAATCATAAGCGGGAATGAGCATCTGAACGTCACGTTCAAGCTGTACTATTGAGAACAGACCGAGTGTGACCACAACAGCGTTCTGTCCGCCGCCGTGAGCGAAGTCTCCGTCAAAGGAAGCGCAGATACATTCGGGTATACCGCATTCGGGCATACAACAGCAGCATCTGCATTCGCTTACCTTGCAAAGGCGTGCGTCGAGCGTTATCGGGTCAACGACCTGAACCTTTGCTCTGGGAGCAGTTGAGTTGTAGCCTAAAGGATTACCGCAGTGCTCATTTGAAGAGTCGCTTGTGAACACCTTTACGTTGCCCTCACTGCCGAAAAGAATACATTTTTTCGAGAATGAGGTCAGACCGCTGACAGTCTGTGGCGAAACTCCGGCTGCGGTGCATACGTCAATATAAACTCTGAAGAAATAAGTAATATCGACGCTGTAACACCCTCGGTTGAACTGAACAGGGTCAACATTTATTATCGTGTTGATAACCTGTGCGCCTCTGACCTTTATCGAAGTGGCAGCGTCAATAACGCATTGGGCTCTTTCGGTGAACAAAAGGCGAAGGTCGCTCAGACAGTCTTTGTCGGCGCAGGAGTCATAGACTCTGTTTGTGTCGATACAGACAGCCTCTTTAATTCCTTTTTCACAGGAACCGAAACCTTTATTATCCAATTTCATTACCTCCTGATATCAGATTTGAAATTCAATAATTTCAATACTATTTTATGATGAGGAGGCTAAAATGTGAATTGAACTTTTGAGAAAAACGTGGTACAATGCAGACAGAAAACAATCAAGGGGTAAGCTATGAAGAAAGTTATCATTGTTCCGGATTCATTCAAGGGCACGCTTTCGTCGGTTGAGGTATGCCGTCTGACGGAAAAAGCGATAAAGAAAAAATATCCCGATGCGGTATGCGTGAGTATTCCCGTTGCCGACGGAGGTGAGGGCACACTCGACGCATTTATGTATGCGCAAAAGTGTGAAGCGGTCAGTCTGACGGCGCAAAATCCGCTCGGTGAAAAAACAGAGACATCGTTTGCGGTCACTGAAGACGGCACTGCCGTAATCGAAATGGCAAAGGTGAGCGGAATAACTCTCATAAATCCGCTTTCGCCGCTTGAGGCTTCTACTTTCGGCACGGGCGAAATTGTTAAAGCGGCACTTGACAGAGGACTTAGAAAAATATGTATCGGAATAGGCGGCAGTGCGACAACAGATGCGGGTGCGGGCTGTCTTGAGGCACTCGGGGTTAAGTTTTTCGATAAAAACGGAGCTTTACTCAGAGGGAGCGGAAAAAATCTTGTCAATATAGATAAAATTGACATCAGCGGTCTTGATAAAAGGCTCGGCGAATGTGAAATCACAGTGCTGTGCGATGTCGAAAATCCGCTTTACGGCGAAATGGGAGCGGCTTATGTTTTTGCACCGCAGAAAGGGGCAAGCGAAGACGAGGTAAGTTATCTCGACAGAGGTCTTCGCAATTTTTCCGAAAAGACAAAAGAGATTACCGGCACGGATTTTTCACACGAAAAAGGCGCAGGTGCCGCCGGAGGTCTCGGCTTTGCGCTGATGGCGTATTTCGGGGCAAAAATGAAAAGCGGAATCAATACAGTGCTCGACCTTTGCTCATTTGAGAAAAAACTCAGCGGTGCAGACCTCGTCATCACGGGCGAAGGAAAAATGGACTCACAGAGCATAAACGGAAAAGTTCCGTTCGGAGTTGCGGAGAGAGCCGGAGGAATACCCGTCACGGCAATAGTCGGCTTAAATGCCATTGACGCAGACCTTGCAAGGGCAAACGGAATATCGAAAATCATTGAGACAAATGCAGAGCACCTTGATTTTGAAGAGGTGAAAAAGGTTTGCCGCGAGCAGTTCATGAGAGCGGCGGAAAAAATCGAGCTTTAATCTTCGGAGTATTCAGTATGGAAAACAAAAGAAAAAACAACCCGAAAACCGAAAAGAAAAAAGGGCTCGGAAACGGTTGCCCTCTGTATAAAAAATGCGGCGGCTGTCAGCTTCAGAATATGACATACGAAGAACAGCTTTCATTCAAGCAGGCAAAGGTGATAAAATATCTCGGCAGATACGGTCACGTCGAAGAAATAATAGGTATGCACGAGCCTTATCACTACCGCAACAAGGTGCAGGCGGCTTTCGGTCTGACGAGGGGCGGAAAAATAATATCGGGTGTATATCAGTCTTCAAGTCACAGAATAGTGTGTGTTAACAACTGTTTTCTTGAGGACAAAAAAGCCGACAGAATAATAGTGAGCGTGAGAAAGCTTATTTCCGACTTTAAAGTTCCGCCTTATAACGAGGACACGGGCAGGGGATTTCTCCGCCACGTTCTTGTCAGGCGCGGATTTTCAACCGGCGAAATAATGGTTGTTCTTGTCACCGCTACACCGCTTTTTAAATGCAAGAATGATTTTATTTCGGCTCTTCTTTCTCTTCACCCGGAAATAACAACAATAGTTCAGAACATAAATCCGGCGCATACGAGTATGGTGCTCGGTGACAGAGAGACGGTTTTATTCGGAAACGGCTATATAACCGATATTCTCTGCGGCTGTAAGTTCAGAATATCACCGAGGTCGTTTTATCAGATTAACCCGCTCCAGACGCAGAAGCTTTACGATACGGCGATTGAGTTTGCATCACTTTCGGGCAGTGAAAGCGTCATTGACGCATACTGCGGAATAGGTACAATAGGTATTGTGGCGGCGAAAAAAGCGGACACGGTGACGGGTGTTGAGCTAAACGGCGACGCCGTGCGTGATGCGGCAGTCAATGCAAGGCTCAACAAGACGGATAACATTCGTTTTATCAATGCCGATGCCGGCGAATTTATGGTCGGGTGTGCGAAAGAAAACGAAAAGGCTGACGTTGTGTTCATGGACCCGCCGAGAGCCGGAAGCGATAAGGCTTTTTTGTCGAGCGTTATCGCCCTTTCACCCGAAAAGGTGGTTTATATTTCATGCTGTGTCGAAACGCAGGCGAGAGATATAGCGTTTTTGGTCAGAAACGGCTACCGTGTCAGAAAAATTCAGCCGGTGGATATGTTCCCGCATACAAGCCACGTTGAGACGGTTGTCCAGCTGTCCAGGAAAAGGCCGGATACATATATCGACTTGGAAATTGACCTTGACGAGCTTGACAGGACTGCCGCAGAAGCAAAGCCTACTTACGATGAAATAAAGGAATATGTTCTTAAGAATTACGGTCTGAAAATTTCATCCCTTTACATTTCTCAGGTTAAGAGAAGACTCGGGCTTGAAGTTGGAGAGAGCTTCAATAAACCGAAATCACAAAATTCAAAGCAACCGAACTGCCCGAAAGATAAAGAAAAGGCTATTGTTGAGGCGTTGAAGTGGTTTAAGGTGATATGATATTTGTAAGAGACTATAGCAGTTCTTTGAGTATATAGATAGACTTAGTTTAGTTATCTAATATAAAGATTCAGCTTCAATTTACATCCTATAAATTTTTTCTGAATGAATTGTTGAGATTATATCAAATAAAACATAATAGTGTTAAGAACAATGCTAAAATTAAAATAACGAGAACTTTTATTTAGGGATTATTTTATAAATACTATGAAAGGAGATGAGTTCGTGTTAAAAGCTTTTGATTCGTTCTTACAGATGGCTGTATCTGCAAATGCTGCAGCCGCCAATAGTGATAATGAAGCCTTTCGATATGAATGCCTTTACTGTGGTGAGGAAGTTCGATTGGCTGCTCAAGATAGTAAATATACTTCAACGCATTTTAGACATAGAAGCGGAAATAATGATAAGGAGTGCGAATTGTATCTTGGACGACATGGACTCATCTCTAGTCCTTCTGCAATCAAAACAAAAAAGCAAGATAGAGTAGATTTTTATTATGATAATCTACACAAAGCATTTTATGTTAGCTTTTGTTTCAATGAAATCGAAATATCTGCTTATGAAATGAATTCGGCTAGTATTGAGGTAAGAGAATATAGAACGATTAAACCATTTTTATCAAAGCAAATTAATCATATCAATTTTTACGAAGATGTAGCTGAATCGTATATGTTAGAGAAGTATGCAGCATCATATTATATTTCTAACACAATTAATAATATAAAACGAGAATATAAAATATTTAGCAATAATAGTCCAACTTTTTTTAAAATTCAAGGTTACGATATAAACTATAAAGCAAAATATATAAAAAGCAATTCTTTATACACTAATACTAAGTATTTTATAGCTTGGCCGGGGCAAAATACAGCTCAGATTCATTTAAGAAAAGTTCCGGGTGTCGAAATTGATGAAGTCTTTCAATTTAAAACAATGAATAATACTACGGTGTGGGCTTTAGTTGCAACGTTTGTCGAAAAGAATCAGTTGTTGGATGCTTTATTACAGTCTTGGGGATACAATTTAAGTGTTTCGGAAGAGTTGACTCTTTTATGGCCACCGGCATTTGAAGTTGATGAAATATCACATGTAAGTGCTAATAATGTGTTCTTGTATTCATCTTTTATATTACAATCAAACGGAAATACTAATTTGCCAAGTAATTATATACATGTAATAGACTCTAATGTTACAAAAGTTGATATCAAAGAAAAAATAAGAATATTAAAGAAGAATGCAGAAATATCCATTATTTGTTCTAATATGCGTCAAGAACCTGTAACTCAAAATATTAAGTATTTAGCATTATCAAGATTTATTGTACCTGAAGAAGGACAATATTACCTTTTTTCTTCTTTTGGAGTTGAAAAATTGTTTCCTGGACAAGTTGTATTTCTTACCGACAATTCATCAATATTTGAGTATAAGGCAAGTTACATCTCGACAGTAATAACTAGTTGTATAAATAAAGAAAAATCTATAGATGAAAAGATACAAGATGCATTATCGAATTATTGGGTTCAGATTCCGTATAATGAAGATATAAAGAAAGTGCATAAATCTGAAAGTGTTGAAAGAATTATAAAATCCTGTCAAAGTAAAAGTATAATAAACAAAGCTGTCTTGAAAATTATTAAGGAGGAAAAAAATGAATGACTTTTCGTTATTATCTGATGAAGAATTTAGAAAAATATGTTCTGCTATT
The DNA here is from genome assembly GCA_045639785.1 of Acutalibacteraceae bacterium. Lineage (GTDB taxonomy): Bacteria > Bacillota > Clostridia > Oscillospirales > Acutalibacteraceae > UBA6857. Next base: position 37,647 of record JAZUDT010000029.1, read on the forward strand.
CCTCTAACTTATATAGTTGGATATTTTAAAAAGAACTCTAAGGAATTTTCTAAAATTCGTCCGGGATTTAGAGCCGCTTCTATACAATCCAAAGATGCTATCAAATTGCTCGTATCATACAGAGAACGTCGATTTATTTCTTCATTTGTAGAAAAAATTGCGAATGGTTGGATTCAAGAAATTGATTCTGCAATTCAGAAATATCAGGAGAATGGTGACTCAGAAATCGCTTCAAACATACATGCATTATATCAGTCTTTTTTTGCAGATAATATTTCTGCATATTTTAAATTAATCGACAAAAATTACACTGAGGAACAACTGGATATGATGTCCAGTATGATTTTTCTATTAAAAAAAGAAGATGCAGACCAACAAAAAAATATTTTATCTATTAATGAAACAATTGAAAAAATAAATTTTATTGAAAAAAAGACCGATAAAAGTGATGTGGTTTTAAAACAAGCAGCCGAACAAATTTCTTCTTTAACCGCAGAATTGCAAGCTCTTTCTTCAATAAGAGTTCAAAGTCAAAATCTTCTTACAGAATATAGACAATTAAAAGATGAGCGAGATCAATATGCTTCACAGATTAATAAATTGTCAAAACAAATAACAGAGCTTTCTGTTGCTGTGGAAAAACTTAAGAATGATAAATCAGAACTAGAAGTTACAATCAAAGCAATAATTGAAGAGGAAAAAGAAAACACTACTATTCAGTTTGCGCCAACATTTCCACTTTCACCTATTGATATGGATGAATTTAAAGAATATTTGATGTATAATTTTGAAAGTATTGATATTAATGGTACTCATATTCAACTACTATCTTCGTATATTTCTAATATCCTTTTTCAAGGTCGACCAATTATCTGCAATAAATGTTATTTAAGAACTCTTGTTAATTGCATTTCAAACACCTTAGTTGGCAATAAATCTACAACTGTCATTGAATATACTCCAGACATTGATGTTAATAGAATATGTGCTGCATTAGCAAACAGTGAAAGAATAGTTATTTTAGATAATTTCTTGGGTAATTATAACGAAACTATTTTATTATCATTGTTAGAACATTTTAAATCAAAAATCATATTTTTATCAGAGACATACGAAAGGACATTATTTTACATACCTAAAGATTTTCTTCTTTATTGCAATTATATAAATCTTTCACACATACCCAGTTTTATTAAATCTCTTGAATTAGACGAAGATCCTTCCGTGCTTGAAGAGAAAGAAGTATATTATAATAAAAGTTATAATCAAAAAAATAGGTATCAAAATATTGCAGTTTCTATTGCTACTGAACTTAGATATTCAGTAGCGTTAACAGAAAGGATAGTAGAATTTATCAACGATGATTTAAGTCTGTGCGGCATGCTTTTATTTAATATAATTCCTTATATGAACGATGTCTTATGTGAAAATCCATTCAATATTTCAGTATCACTTCAAAAATATGTTACTCGCTGTCCGTATAAAACAGTTTTTGAGGAGTGGTTTATGTCATGAATGAATTAATTAAATCAATGGCTTTAGATATGGATATAACCCCATATCAAGGTGAGACTGATAGTTCATATGTAAGCCCCAAATAATCCCCCGTCTTTTCAAAGAATAACCCTTGCTCTAAAATAGTCTCATCATATCCAAACAAGTATAAAGAGTTGCTTGGGGTAGATTGGAAAGGATAAGACAATGAGCACAGAAATACAAACAGTTAAGCAGGAAGTCAGAATCAGGAACTGGGAGGCAGAGGTAGCAGCATGCACTTCATCAGGACTCACTGTTCAGCAATGGTGCCGGGACAATGGAAT
>JAZUDT010000030.1:0-9236 GCA_045639785.1 Acutalibacteraceae bacterium
CAAATCTTACAGAAAGGACTCAATCACTATGAAAAGTATACCACAGAAGAAGAGATATTGTCCACATTTAATTTCAACAAGATACTATGCAGTAAAACTGTATCAAAAATATCATGATATTAACTTCGTTTGTCGAAGGTATCACGTGCACCGTTCATCATTGTATCGCTGGATAAAAAGATTTGACGGAACAAAAGAATCACTTATGGATAAATCCCATAAACCCTTGTCTGCTCACCCTAATTCTCATACAGAAGAAGAAATTAAATGGATAAAAGACTATCACAGAAGAAATCCAAATATATCTGTTTGCGAATTGTATGGAAAACTATTAACGGAAAAAGGATATTCAAGGCATCCCGGCTCTTTGTATCGAATGTTTGTCAAATTAGGTTTCCGTCAGAAAGTTGTATCAACAAAAGAAAAGTCAAAACATAACGGAAAATATGATACACCTGCCGAACTTGGTAAAAAGTGGCAAATGGATGTTAAATATGTGCCGAAAGCCTGCGATTCAAGAAAAGAAAAAGAACAGTATTATCAGTACACGATAATTGAAGAAGCCTCGAGAAAACGATTTATATATGCATATCAGGAGCAAAGCAGCTATTCAACTATTGATTTCTTCAAAAGAGCTATTATTTGGTTTGGATATGCTCCGGAAGAAATACAAACCGATTGCGGTGCTGAATTTACACATACCCAAAACACAAAACGTATTCATCCGTTAGATATATTTTGCAAGCAATACAACATAAGGCATCATCTTCTCAGACCGAGGACACCTTGGCACAACGGAAAAGTTGAAAGAAGTCACAGAAACGATCAGGAACGCTTTTACAATTACTTGAAGTTCTATTCATTTGAAGATTTACAAGCACAAATGAAACGATTTTTGTATCGTTCAAACAATATTCCGAGGGCTGTTCTGGGATGGAAAAGTCCAAATCAAAAACAAATTGAACGCGGCGGTCGGTGAGCCGCCGACTTGGAAGCCTCCGTTTCGCTACGCTCCACTCCGGCTTCCAAGTCGATTGTTCTATCTTAACATATCAATCATTTTTATTTTTTCAATTTTGTCTCACATCATTGACAAACGTACATTTTATCATGTATGAGGATATATACGCAAAAAGAGAAGCTATATTGGGCGTCTTCACAAAGGGAGAAAACGGTTTTGAATGGCTATAATCGCCTCATACTTGCCGAAAAGCCTTGAAATACGTCAGTATTCCTGTGGCTTTGTCAGCGGCGTGTGAGACAATTCTATCTCATTCAAAACTGCAAAGCATCTGAAAACAGCATATTTAAGATGAAGAACAAGGAAAAAGCGGTCAGCATACTGTCGTATGTTGATCGCTTTTGACGCAGTTATTCGCTGAAAGATGCGTTTTCAGACGATTTATCCCTTGGTGAAGCCGCCCTTTCAAGCTCCCCTCTTAAAAAATCAACTGCACTTTTATCCGGCAGACATTCATATCGGTAAATTTCAATGTTTTCCGCCGCATATTCTGCCATTTCGCACGCCGCTTCAACCGACTCTTCGTTCCACACATCATAGGTGAGCTTGCCGAGTATGTTTCTGAACGCCTCTGCCGCTTTCAACCGTGTCAGGCGGTTTTCTCTGCCCTTTGCAAGAAGAATTATCGCTCTCACCGGCTTATTCACGTGCAGACTTATTTTCGACGAGCCTCTGAACGGTATTCCGAAAGCATACGCCCCCGATGAGGTCTCTTGTATCGCCGCACGGTCACCGTTGACCACGAGCGCACCGGCATACCTCTCCCACAGTGAAGCCTGAGTGCTTTTTCCCGCCTGCTTGTCACCCGAAAAGAGAACGGCACTGTCGCCGCATACGACAAAGGAGGAGTGGAGCACCGCAATTTTCCGGCGGATAAGAATATCCGCAACATTCAGTGCCTCGAACACCATTGATTCCCACATTTTGTCGTAGTCAATGTAGAGATAATTGCCGCCCGCACCGCACACACGGCAGGCATAGTCGAGGAAAGAGTCGCTTTTTCCGTCGTAAAACGATGTGTAAAAATACTCCGTTTCGCCGTGACGGTAACAGCTTCGCTTCTGACTTTCAAACACAGGCTCTCCCTTTTTTTCGGGCAGAGAAGCGCATATCACCTCAAACGAGAGGTCGGGCGCACCCTCACCGTAAAAACCGGAAAACTGCTCGGACGGAGTTATTTCGTGCTTACTTCTGAGTTCAATGCGAAGAGACGCAAAAAGATAAATTTTACTTATCATAGGTCACAAATACAATCCTTGTTGAATCGGCTTTGAACTTGCCGGCAACCGTCTGGACGGTCTCGCCGGATTTGACTGTGCCGACCTTGACACGGTAGGTTATTCCGCCGAAGAAAACGTCATTTTTCATGCTCTTGTAATAGACGTAAACATTATCAATATCGGCGTCGGTGAGGTTTTCGACGTTAATAATACTGTCGGTGTAGGTTATTCTGAACTCGTCGAGATGAACAGTCGGAGCCTCGCTGAACTTGACAAATCGACTCACGCCGGAGTTTAAAACTTTCGTATCCGGCGGAAAATATGCACGGTTTTTCTCAAGCACGACAAGGCGGCTGTTGGCGAAAAGCGACGATACGCTGAAGAAATATGTCCCCTGCTCAAAGGTGAGATAAAAATCAATGAGCTCATAGCTTACAGAGGTTGTGTTGACAATTTCGGCACTGAGAATGTCGCTGAGCTCGTCGTCGGAGCCGTCCTCGACAAACTTTCCGCTGTAAGGAGCAAGAGAGATGAGATAAACTCCGTCGAAAATTTCAAGTCCGCCCTTATCCGTCACGGTGCTGTTTTTGACAATTTCGGGCACTTCTTTCACGGTATGCACCGACGTTGACGGAGTGTCCTGCTCTTTCTTTTCACCGCAGGCGGAAAACGAAAGCAGAAGCACGGCGCAAATAAGCACTGCCATAAGCTTTTTCATATAAATCTCTCCTAACAAAAAATCTGTCTATTTTTCAAGACAGATTTTATTGATTATTGATTATTTTTATGACTCGAAAACATTACTGCTTTCCATCGGGACGTCGTAACACGGGAACGTCTGATAACCCCAGTCGCAATGCACACCGTCGCTATCGAAAATCGTCTCACTGCCCCAGTCGTCGAGGAATGTTACGCAGGAATCATAAGCATAGGTGGAAGTGAACGTGCAACCCATACTTACACCTGTTGCCAAAAACATATTCTGAAAAGTCAGTGTCGGCTTCGAGTATGGCTTTTTCACATCAATCCCTCCAAATCTAACAATTGTTGATATTATAGCAGAAAATATCAGAAAGTGCACTATAAAATTGCAATTTAAATACAAATCTGCATTTTGCATAAAATGTCACCGAATTTTTATGGCAAATTTATGCAATACTCCTAATTTCGTCTGTTCGGCGGCTGAGCCGCCGAACAGCGGTAAGCTAATCAATTAAATGAAAACAAACTCTTTAAGAAAGCAATCACTTTGTCAAGAATTGCGATTAACTTATCAAGGAAGCTGATAGACTGGTGGGGCTTCTGTTCTTCTTCGCCGCCGGTTGTCGGCTCGGTCGAGGGCTCTGTTGAGGGCTCTTCTGTCGAGGGCTCCGGTTTTTCAACATTGACAGTGACGGAGACCGTCTTTTCTGAAGAAGCATAGCCGTATTCGTAAATGCCCTTGATATTATACACATATTCGCCATCGCCGGTGACTGTGAGCAGGACTGTCCACTTCTTGACCTGCTTGCCGTCTTCGTTTTCGATTACGGACTTGACAGAGTCAAGGCAGAATTTCTTTGAGTTTGCGTCAACGATTTCGATTGAGTTGACGTCGGGTGAGGTGGTGAAGTTGATTGTCACATTCTCACCGACCTTGACGCTGTTTTCGGAAACCTTAAGGCTTGATTCATCAATTTCAAGGTCAGCCGTCTTTGACTTCATGAGAGCCTTTGCGGTGTTGATAACCTCGTCGGTGACCATGATGAGAAGCTCTGCCGGCTCTTCTTCGTTCTCTTCGCCGAGTGCCTCAACGCTCACGGTGTCTGTGCCGTAGGTCGGGCTGAGAGCTGATTTGAGCATCATCGGTGCCTTGACAATATTCTGCTCGGGAGCTTCGTAGGACACGCTTGCACCGTATCTGCCGAATGTCCACTTAATATTTGTCAGTGAAAGAATCGAGGTGTTGCCCGAAGCACTGTTGTTGCCGACGGTTATTGAACCGGAGCGGTAATATGTTTTTCCGCCCTGCTGAACGGGAGTCCACGTGAGCCTGCCCGTTTCGTCGCTTGATGATATCTCAAGAACGTCGTCAAGCGAATAATACATATCGGTCGCCGAATTGAGCGTCTTTGTAAATGTAGCTTCACCGTAGCGAATTTCAAGCTCGGGAGTGCCGAATGCAAGCTTTGCACCAATCTGAATGTCGGTCGGAATATCTGTCGCCCAGATTTCAAAGGCTACCGCCTGGCCGGAGCTGAGATAAAGCTCATTATTCGCGCTTGCGTTCTTATAGCTTTCGATATTATCCGGAGTCGCCGTTTGTCCGCCGTCGATAAAGATTGCGCCTTCACTCGTTTTAAAGCCGCTGTCGCCGATGACAAGGTCTTTGATTACTGCCGAATTGAAGTAAGCCTCACGGTCAAGGATATACGCCTGTGCCGCAGTGGCATTGCCTGCCGGTGAGCTCTTTGTCTGAGGACCGGTGGGATTATAGATACGCACTGCGTCGAAATAGAGGTCGAAATAATCCGTAGTGACACCGCTTGCGGCGTGCATATTGAGATATCTCGCCTCAACCGTCACGTCATACACACCGTAAGCAAGATCGGTTACGTGCATAACGGGAATCTGATAAAGTGCGCTGCTGCTATTGGGATCGGCAAGCCAGCCGTACGCAAGGTTACCATTGCCGTAGCTTGAGTCTGTTGTGTAAATGTTGTTCTTATCAAGCAGAACGAGTGTTGCGAATATATCGGGTTGATCTACCTCAAGACTCTCAAGTTGGTCGCTGGTGTAATCTGTGCGATAAAGCTGAGCACAAGAGCTGTCATGCGTGAGCTTCTTTGCTGTCGTGTCGTAATAAAGCTGTGCATACGTGCAGCCGTAATACGTATCAATAATGTAGCTCTTGACTTTTTTATCGGTGTCGTGGTTTTTGACCGTGATTGCGAAAACGCCGGTTGTGTTGCCCGTCAGGCTGATAATGTCAAAGCCTGTGCCGGCAAAGGTGAAGCTTGCAGTTGCATACAGTCCCTTATTTTCTTTGCCAACCGAAATATGGTGGACTGAGCCGCCGCTGTAGGTGGCAAAGTTGTCATAGTTCGGGTCATAGCCGTATGCGTTTGCGCTGTCTGCACCGACAAGGTCTGCCGCCTGTTCAAGTGCTTCGGGAGCTGTGCCGACAGTCTTCCATACGCCGTGAACCCCGTCGTTCACGCCGGCGTTGGTGAATGTTATGCCGCCGAAATTATCTTCATAATAAACGGTGGTCGCAGGAATATACGTTATCTTTTCGACCGACATATATGTACCCTCGACAAAGTTCGGGTCGTTTTCGACGGAGGAAACAACGTAGAATGTGTCTTCGCCGGTGAACTGCATTGTATCGGGCGTGTAAACGGTCAGACCGTCTTTATTGACAGTAAATGTGCCGTATTTGCCCTTGACAGTGCAGAGATCATTATCAAATTCGGTGCCGCTGAATGTGTAGCTGCCGGCATTTTCAGATGTCGGAAGCTTTGCTTCTTCGCCGCCCTTGATAACGCCGAGGCAGGTTCTTGAAGCGAATTTTGCGTCGCCCGGGAACACGCTCTTGTTTGTCTCTGAGCTCTTATTGACATAGCCGAGAGTGAAAGCAGTGCCGGTTTCGCCGATTGTGACGTTCTTTCCGCTGACCTTGACAAAGTTTGCGCCGGAGCCGATAACGACTGTTCCGTTGTCGGGGTTATATGTGACCGTCGTGGCAACGGGTGAATCGCTCCATGAAACAGAGCCGCCGGAAATATCAAGATATTTATCATCGCCGTTTATAGAGGTTGAAATATAATAAGTTCCGTCGTCGTTTTTCGTGAAGTCCCAAGCTGTTATATCGCTGTTGAGTGAAAGCTCACTGTCAAAGCCCGTGAGATATTTTCCGCCGCTTGAAAGGGAATAAGTACCGCCGGGGAAATAAGTTGTTAGAGTGTATTTTTTTGCCCAAGCTTTCGCAGTGGCAGTGACGGAATAGATCTTCCACCACGAGTTACCGTTCGTCGTGGCAGTTGCTTTATCAAAAAGCATCGGTGCATTACCGCCCGCATTAAGTGCGGCTGTGATGTTTGCATCACTTGTAATGTCTGTACCTTTACCAACCGTAATTCTCCACCATTTGCCTGAATTGTTAACTACCGTACCACTATACTGAGCGTATTTGAGTACATTATCACCGCTACTTTCTCTTGCATAAACATTAAAGTTACCCGAACCTTTGCTTATGTCCTTTGAACCTAACGGCTTTTTATTTAATTCACTTATAAAATTCGTTCCTTCGCCTTTGTAAGTAATTACATACTTATTTTCGATTTCATCACCTTTATTGAAACTGCTTACATTATCATATATCAACTTGTTTTCATCTTGACTGTCAACATAAACATAATTCATCTGATTTTTGTTATTACCAGCAGTTTGTCCTATTACGTACTGTCCTGCAGGGAGCATTGCACCATTGGAAGCGGCTCCTACCAATTCGCCAAAATAGTAATCATAATCTGTCGGCTTAGTAAAATCATCTGAGCCAGTGAACTCTGTAATAAATGTTTCAACAGCGGGTATCATACGCTGGCAGGTATCGACCGCAGTAGCAAAAACCGCATCTTCGTATGACTTGCCGATACCTTTTCCGCTTGAGTTGGACAGTCTGATATTTCCGTTATCACAAACTACGTTCACAGGCATGCTTTCCGTTGAAACCGACAAATCAGAATCAGAAATATTAATATAATTATTCACACCGTCAAGCTTAACCGAAACATAATATGTGTTATCGTCAACATCATTATTGCATTTTTCAAAGTACCACGTCGTTTTATCATTTGAATAGCAAAGAGTTGTTCCGTCACTTTTGACTGTGAGATACGGATAATTGATAGAGTCATTATTGGCTTTAAGCGTGTAGTAACCGTCGGCGAGATATTCACGCTCAACCGGTATTGTTTCTTTAGCTTTAGTGATTTGACCAACATGAGTATAACCATCACTGTTTGTACTCGGATAAACACAATAATAAACATCGTTTGTTGCACCGACGATTAAATACTCCGTTCCGCTGACAAGATTGCCGCTTACCCTTTCATATCCGGGTATTTCATGGCTTCCGTTTCCGCTCGCAACCTTCTTATAGAGGAAAAGACGGTAGGCCGGGTAAGGACTGTTGTTACTTTTTTGGAATGTACCTAACGGTCCTCCACCGCCTCTGAATTGCATCTTAGCATCTGACGGGTTGAAACCTAAAGCTTTAACATTATCAATATCGGCAACGTAATAAAGAATGTAACTTCCGCTAACCTCAGAATACGACGTTACATTGAAACCGCCTGAATTTCTGTTGACATCAGTAGATCCGTCCTGCGTGGATATGTAAAGTGAGGTGTTATAAACAGACTGGAATTTGCCGCCTGTATACTTGTAAAGACACTTTGTTATATCTTCCTTTGTTCCGGTGTTGAAGCCGCCGTTTGACTTTCCTGCATAAACCTTTGCGACGTCAATCTGCTCACTTCCGGTTCCTGTCAGGAATGTTGATGCTCCGGCACTCGCTTCATACGTCTTTACCTTCGTCGGCTGAATGCCGCTATTATTCTGATGATCGTAGAAGTTTTCATTCATAACCGATTCGGTGTTGCCGGTGATATTGTATTCAATCGGCAGACCGAAGTCGGCGACAAGTGTCTGTTCATCTGTTCTGACAACGCCGGTGCCTGTTGAAGCCGCTGTGCTGCTCAAAAATGCCTGAATGGCGTTCTCAATAGCAGTCGTCGCCGCTACAAATTGCTCCTGTGTCGCATATTTGTTGTTATAGACGGCGATTCCGTCACGTGCGGCACTAAGCATTGCGTTAAACGCAGACTCGGAGTGATTGCCCTTTTCTTTTTCAAGAGCCTCACCGATTTTAGCGTAAAGAGCTTCTTTTGCCACTTCTTCGGGTGTCTTGAAAATTTCGCCATCGGTGTAGAGGGTGAATAAGATGTCAGGCGTCGGACCCGTGACCATTGTCAACGCTGAAAATGATTTCACCGACAGTTCACTGTTATCACAACTTAAAGCTTTCGAGTTGTTGTTAATATTGTAAATAGCAACATTATTGCTGCCGGGATATATATATAGCTTAACCTCACTATCCGAAAGTGAAACACCGTCATCAGTTATTGAAAGATACTTGCCGTCCGATGACTTAATTGTAAATTTGTTGTCAACATTTGTTATTACAAACTCGTTTTTATCGCTTGAAATGAGCTTGTTGTTACTGTCGAATGAAACAGCTTCAACACCGAGAATGTTTGAAACAGCAACGGGATTATCATTCCAGCAGATGATGTATTTTTTGCCGCTTACAATATTATTGGTTGCTCCGTTAATATCAAGCTTTGTGTAACTCTTGGTTTTGGCGGTTTCTTCCTCGACTGCCTTTAACGGTTTTCTGTAGAGGGTGAATTTATCATTGTCGTTCGGCTGGTCAGTCTGACTTGTGTTGGTTTCATACCATGCGCCGAACCAGTCACCGAGAGCAGAATAAAAGTCGAAATAGGTAATATTGCCGGGATGATCCGTTGACTCGGTGGTCGAAATCGTCACTCTGTTATAGCTGTCACCTTGAATAGCAGCCACATCGACATAGTGCTTGTCATCGGTGAGCTTGACGGAATCGTTTTTCTCAACATAGAGATATTTTCCGCTCTTGACGTTTCTAACCGAATATTTGCCGACCGAGCTGTCATATTCAAAGTAATATTCATTGTCGGTCAGACACTTGATAGTGGCATTATTAGCACCGAGTGTAAAGTCCTTGTCACCGTGCACAGTGTATACAGTGTGCTCGTTTGCGTAGTAATTGTACTGCTCACAACCGACAACCTGCGGGTTGTACTGTGTTGTAGTAACTGCTTTGGCGACGGGCAGATAAATAACATAAGTGCCGTCTTCAATGGGACGTGAAATTTTATTTGCGTCGGGAGTGCATTTGTTATAAGTGAGAT
>JAZUDT010000031.1:0-21205 GCA_045639785.1 Acutalibacteraceae bacterium
CAAAACACCCTAAGGTGCTTTAACCTATTTCAGAGCTTTTTCGCTCATTCTTCGATACTGACGTATCTCTTTACTAATAACTTGTTAGTTATCCGTTTTACTGTTGAAAAGTACTTAAAACTTTCAAAAATTTCGGGTTCCCTTTCTTATCTCGTTGTTTAATTTTCAAGGTCCAAAATGCTGCCTTTCTCAGACAGCCCATGAAGTATATCACAAGCTTTTTCCCTTGTCAATACCTTTTTGCAAACTTTTTTGAAGTTTTTTTGCAATTTTTGCGTTCTGCAATTATTAATCCGTTATCCGTCCTGTTTCTTTATATTCTCCCAATACCCCTTAATCCCCTGCTCGAATTTGTTGTCGGCGGGGGTGTAGTATTTTTTGTTTCTTATAATATCGGGCAGATACTGCTGTTTAACCCAGTGATTTTTATAATCGTGGGGATAGAGATAAAACTGCCCCTTGACAGCCTGCTCGTCGCCGTCGAAATGCTTGTTCTGAAGATTTCTCGGCACGGGACCGGCAAGTCCCCTCCTTATATCCGCCGCCGCTTCATCATAGGCAAGGTATGCGGAGTTTGATTTCGGGCTTCCGCATACAAGCACAACGGCATCTGCAAGAGGTATTCTCGCCTCGGGCAGACCGAGCATGAACGCCGCATCAACCGCCGCCTTGACAATGGGGATTATCTGAGGATAGGCAAGCCCCACGTCCTCTGCGGCGCATACCATAAGCCGTCTTGCCGCACTGGGCAAATCGCCCGCCTCGAGAAGCCTTGCCAGATAATGCAGAGCCGCATCGGCATCGGAGCCGCGCATACTCTTCTGAAAAGCGGACAGCAAATCGTAATGATAATCGCCGTCACGGTCATATTTCATATTGCTTTTCTGGGTGAGTCCCTGCACGGTTTCAAGCGTAATTTTCCGCCTTTTGTCGGAAGACCTTGACGACATTACGCAAAGCTCAACGGCGTTTATTGCCTTTCTCACGTCACCGCCGCAACCGGAGGAAATGAAATCAGTCACGCCCTCCTCAACATCAAACTTTTCGCCGTATTCCTCCTCAAGAGAGGAAAAAGCTCTTTCGACTGCTCTTGCCGTCTCTTCCTTTTCGACGGTCTTGAACTCAAAAACCGTGCTTCTTGAAAGAATGGCGTTATGAATGTAAAAATACGGGTTTTCCGTCGTGGAGGCGATGAGGGTAATATCGCCGTTTTCTATGTATTCGAGAAGCGTCTGCTGTTGCTTTTTCGTGAAATACTGAATCTCGTCAAGATAGAGCAAAACGCCGTTAGGTGCCTGCAGGGTATGCAGCTCGGAGACAATATCCTTTATCTGAGCCGTAGATGCCTGCGTTGCGTTGAGGCGGTGCAGTTTTTTGTTCGTTCTTCCGGCAATTATTGCCGCAAGGGTTGTCTTGCCCACGCCCGACGGTCCGTAAAAAATAAGATTGGGTATATTGCCGCCCTCAATAATATTTCTCAGCGGCTTGTTTTCGCCGAGAAGATGCTTCTGACCGACAATATCGTCAAGCGTTTTCGGTCTTATTCTGTCCGCAAGAGGTGATGTCATATTTTACCTCCGTTACCGTTCAAATTTTCTATTGTTTCTATAAGCTCTGAGGGCTTTTCGATGAATAAATCCGCCCCGAACGGCAAAAGCTCCTCTTTTGTTCTGAAGCCCCACAGCACGCTCACGCATCTGAGAGCGGCATTTTCCGCCGTTTTAAGGTCAACCTCGCTGTCGCCGACATAAATGCAATTTTCCTTTTCGGCACCGAGAGCTTCTATACACTTATATATATTCGTCGGGTCGGGCTTTCTGTCACTCTCACCCTCTGCGCCCTTTGCAAAGTCGATGAGACTGCCGAAAGTCTTTTTGCAGAGAGCTTTGACCGCTTCATCGAGCTTGTTTGAGACAACACCCGTTTTGAAGCCGAGTTTTTTAAGCTCCTCAAGAAGCTCTGTTATTCCGCCGTAGGGTGCAGTTTTGTTTTCCATGTTCACGAGATAGTGTTCACGGAACACCGAAAAAACACGCTCTGTTGTTTCTGCGTCTGTTTTGTCGGGTACGCTTTTTTTCACGAGGGTATTGACGCCGTTTCCGACAAAGCGGCGGATTTCGTCAAGACTGCGTCCCGGAAGAGAAAAGCTGTCGAGCGCAAAATTCACACTGTCCGCAAGGTCGTCAAGGGTGTTGAGAAGCGTTCCGTCAAGGTCAAAAATAACCGTATCTGTCATATCAGAAAAACACCTTCATAACTAAAGATGAAATAAGCTGCATTACGAAATATGCGGCAAGCGGGGCAAAGAGCGAAACGCCGCCCTTTCTTAAAATCAGGGCATAGCGTTGCTGAGAGGTACCCTGAGTTTCGTTTTCCGTCTCTTCAATGTCACGCAGAAACTTTTTCTTATAGATAATATCCGCAGTGAATGCCGCCGCAAGATTAACGGCGAGTATTGCTCCCGCATAGCCGTAAACGGAAGAAGCGTGAGTGCCGACATATTCTTCGAGCTTTTCGGTTATTTCGGCATAGTCATTGTCGGTCATTTCGCCCGACGCTGTTTTTTCGCTTATCTGAGAGGCAATGCCGGAATAAAAATCAAGCGCATCGCTTATCGGGTTATAGAAAGCAATCGAAAGGCAGAGTGAAAGAGTGAGAAAAACTATCCCCGCCTTGTAGAGCTTTCTGAAAAAGAACCAGAACGGGCACAGGAAGAAAGCGGCAAAGTTAAAAGAAAGCTTTTTGCCCTTTTCAAACCTTTTGAATTTTCTGTAATACGCCCCGATACCCACTCTGACGTATGCGGCAAAGTCCTTTGTCTCTGCACCGAGCACGGAGGGGTCATAAGCTGTTGAATTGAAGATGAAAGCTGTTTTTTCTTGATTTTCGGGAGCACCGTTTTCATGGTTTTCCTCTGTCTCAGGCTCTTTGTATTCAACCTCAAACGGTGGCTTGTAGGAATATCTGCCGTTTTGTCCCTCACCGAAAGCTTCGGGGGGAAGAATGCTTTTTCCGTACATTTCAAAGGGCTGTGAGCAGTTTTCGCATTCCTTTGCGCCCTCGGGATTTTCGTGACCGCAGAACGGGCAGACAATTTTCTTTTCGGGCGGGGCGGCTTCTTCCTCTGAATGCTTCGGCTGCCATTCAAAGCCCTCGCCGTGAAGATGCACGTTTACACATTCACGCTCCTTTTGCCAGCATTCTCTGTGCTGAGGCGTGCCGCATTCGGGGCAGACGACAATATCGTCGCCCTCTTTTATTCTTGAGCCGCAACCGGCGCATATCTCATTGATGTATTTCATTTTTCTTTCCTTTCAGAAGTTATTTCATTTCGTCTCATTGTAACCGATTTTTGCCGCAAATGCAAGCAGTTATTCACTAAATGCCCGTAAAAAGAGCCCCTCCCTTTGTCGGTGCAACTCAGGGAGAAGCTCTTATAAATTTGTCTGCTTAACTTAATAACATTTCCTTTGGGCGGTACACCTCAGGGAGAGGATATGTTTTAATTCTGCACTTGTGCTGCCGCTCTGTGCATTTCTTCCTTTGTCTTTTCGTCTATCTTGTAGAAGAACATCGGTATTGCGCTGAGAAGAGCCGACACACCGACACAGCCCGTGTAGGCAAACATCACAATATTCTGCATTCTGACGGGTATCGTGCCGGTCTCATAAACAACCTGAGTGTAACCGGAAAGGGCAATAATGAGAAGTCCGCCGGCGACGCACATGGCATTGCTCAGCTTAATCGCCATGCTGAGAATAGCAAAGTTTACGCCCTCCTTACGCACTCCGGTTTTCCACAGACGGTAGTCAACTATGTCAGCCGTCATCACAAGCGGAATGTAGGTGTTTGCACAGAGAAGAAAGCCGCAGATAAACTGCATACCCATTATGAGAAACAGGGCGGCATTGCCGTAGCGAAGTGCGCTGTCTGCCGGAATGCACCAGTAGAAGATACAGCACGCCATTGTGTAGATAAAGGTCGCCACAGAAAAGGCGATATAGGTTTTCTTTTCGCCGAAGCGTTTGTTTATCGCCGGAATAACACATATTCCTATCATTCCCGACGCTCCGCCGAGAAGCCCCGGCAGCCACGTTGCGTCTGAGGTCGTGTCCATATTCATACCGAGAAGACTGACCTTGCCCACAAGCGCACCGTTTGCCTGAACGCAGATAATCGTGGACATTGTTCTGGCAAAGCCGAGTATGTAGATGAGAAATACTATTAGTATCATTTTGTTGCTTTTAAGCTCGGTGAACATTTCTTTCATCGAAATAGTGCCCGAGGACTGACTGCTTATAACGGTCTCACGGTTACAGAAATATATGAGCAGATAGCAGAACGTGCCGAGAATAAGAAAGACTATTGCCGTGACAAGATAGTATTCTCTGTCGGGATAATTGCCCTCGCCCTTTATTGCGCTTAGCACAAGCATAACCACCGTGACGAATATTCCCGGGGCAACGAGAGCGATTGATTTTGCAATGTTAGAGAAGCTTGCCGCCACGTTTCTTTCGTCGGCGTCGGGCGAAAGAAGTGAGAGCATACCCTGCGACGGAATATCGGCAAAGCTCATGGCGATATTCCATAAAACGGTGGTGAGTGTTATGTATGTATAAAGAAGTGCTTTTCCGTATGCGCCGAAGCGGTCAAACGGGATATAGATGAAAATAACGGTGGTGAGAACGGCGATGGGAAACGCACTGCGTAAAACCCAGGGTCTCATCTTTCCGCCGGGCAGACTGCTTTTGTCCATCATTGCGCCGATGAGCGGGTCGAAAATACAGCTTATCACCTTTGCGACAAAAATGATGACGGCTGAGGCATAAAAAATGTTTTTGTCAAAGCCGGAATACATTTTGTTGTAAAATTCGGTCTGAAAGCTGTTCATGTAGCCGATAAAGAGCTGAACACCGAAAATTCCTATGGAATATATCAGCGCAGACTTTGTCGAAAGAACCTTATTGCTGTTTTTCATAATGTTCCTCCTGCGGTATTGTGCGGCAATTCACAAAGCCGTCATAACCCCTGAATTTGTTTTATAAAAAAGGATTTTAAGCCTGCCGAAAGTCGGCATCGCTCAAAATCCTTATTCTTTTTATCTCGGAATTACAGAAACAAAACCGTTTTTCAGATTCCTAGCTTTGACGCTAAAAGTCTATACAATCCGTCAAGAATTCTGAAAAGAGTTTTTAAAAACGAAATAAGCTTTTCCGATTTCGTTTGAGGGTGGTCAGTTTTTTCATCGGCTTTCCAAAGCTCATTGTGGCAATTCTCTTCTGTCATCGGAGAAAGAGTTTCTGATTCGTCATAAGAAATAACGAGATACTGCGGAAGCTCAAGGTCATCTACGGTGAGCTGAGTGTCGGCGTCCATCACCCTCATAAGAAGGTCTGTTTCCTGCGGCGCATACCAGCCGTGCTGTTCGCCCTTTATGAACCATGTGTAATCGGGGAAGAGGCAGGTTGAAGCGTCAATCTGCTTGTCGGGTGAGATGTATTTGCCTTTTCCCTCACTGACTCTCTGTGCGATATATTCGTCGCTGAGAGTGTCATAAATTGTCGAGGTTGTTGCGCCGAATGAGGATTTCTGTACCGAAACATATTCGTCACCCACAAGGCTTCCGTCCTTGAGAACGGGGAGCATCTGCAAGCCGTATTTTGAAATGATGCAGACATTGACACCGTTATCCTCAAGGCTCTTCATAATCGGAAGCGCATTAACCTTAATCGTGTCATTGAAATTTGTTATCTTTTCAATCAGACCGGCATATTCGGTTCTCTTCTCGCTTCCCTCTTCGCCGAAAACATAATTGAGGGCGTCGTCAAATTCTTCGCACGAAACAATACCCCAGTAACCCGGCATTGTCATAAAGGTTGAACGTGCGATAGCGGAGATGATTCCGTATTCTATTTTGCTGTATATCAGATTTCTTGCCGTTTCCGAAAGCTTGTCAAGCACACCCATATTATCGAGCATATCAAAAATTGCACCGACGAAATCGGCAAGCTCGGTCAGCTCGTTGTTTCTGTATGAGAGGTCAATAAATGTTCTTGAAAGAGAATTTCCGTCAATGCCGAATTTTCCGCTGAGCATTCCGCTCATAAAGTCTGCGCCCATAGAGGTTGCAACATCAATTCCGACGCCCTTAAGGCTCTCTGTCGAATATTTGTCAACATAAGAAAGGAGAACATTGTTGCCAAGGCACTTGACCATGACCGACACTTTATCACTGCCTGTCGCTTTTTTGACCGCTTCAATATAGTCGTTAAGACTGTCGGCTACTTCAATGGGGTCAAGACGCCAGTCATAATAAAACTCATATTCCCTGTATTCATATCTGCCGGCGGCATTCTTTCTGTCTGTATGAGCGTCGGCGGCATTCTTCTGCTTCTGCTCCTCGGTTATGCCCGAATCGTTCCACACGTTACCGTTCTCATCAAGACGTATGGGCGCATACACGTCGGACAGCTCTTTATAAACAGCGTCATAATAATTGTCCCACTTGTCATAGATTATTCCCTCCATGATGAACGGAAGGAGAATGTTGAATGCCGCTTCGGAGATACTGCCGTCCTCGCTCTCGCCGAAAATAGAAAAGAGGTCATTAATCTGAAAGGTCTTTGTTCCGTTGTCATAGGCAAGTCTGTTGCTGTCGCCCGCTATGTAGATAACGGGTGTAACATTTGAAACAACGCCCGCTCTGCAGAATGCGGGAACCGCAAGTGAAAAAATCAATGCGGCGGTGAGTATAATGCTGAGTACTTTTTTCATCGGTCTGCTCCTTCTTTCATTCAGTATATTGTAGTTTACCCGTGAATGGTCTTAACAAATAGTTTTAACCGTAAATATGTTACCATAAACAGCTAATCTTTGCAATAGTTTCGCAAAAATGAAATACTGTGATTCGCAAAAATGAAATACTGTGAGGATTTTCACAAAAATTATCCGTGTATTGTGTTCTAAATTTATTGACACGGAAGCGAAAAAAAGGTTATAATATAAAAACACCGTTTCGGGAGCACTTTCCGAAAGATGTAAAAAGCTTAAAAAAGCGACGGACGGGAGATTTTGTATGAAGAAAGAACAGATTATCGGCTTCGTCAAGGAAGCCCCGAATTACGTCAAGACGCATTGGAAAAAACCCGGTGAGGGCGAATATCTTTCGCTTTCCGAAATGCTTGCGTATATGTTCACGCAGGCGGGCTCTTATGTTTTTATGACGTTCTCCTCAATAATGTGCTTTGGCGGTACATATTTCACGGGCTCGATTATGGGCATTGCGAATGTTGACTTTGCGACGATTTCGATTATCGGCACGGTGCTGTCATACGTTCTCATTTTCCTTAATCCTGTCGGCACGCTGATTTATGAAAATCACGGAAAGCTGAAACCGGGAATGAAAAAGTTTGCCATAATCTCGTATTCTCTTGAGATAATACTGGGTATCGGCTGTTACTTTGTACCGGCGACGACGTTTGAGTTTATTATAAAAGGTATGCCTCAGCTTATCGGTAACTCCCTTGTTGTTTCGGGTATTACCAATTTCTGGACCTGGGGCGTGAGAAGACTTTTCTCGGAGAAATACGGAAGACTTAAGCCGATACTTATCGCCAGCGGTCTGCCGGCGGCAATTCTTATGTCGGTAATTCCGTTCCTTCCCCTTCAGCACCTTACCTACACCAATAAGCTCATCGTGCTGAATTTTGCATTTGCTCTGATGAATCATTTTTATCAGAACTTCATAAACGTCAACAGCCTTGTTACGTTTATGACACCGAACTCTCAGGAGAGACAGAAGCTGTTTTCGATAATACCCATTATCTCGGGACTTTTCTCTTCTGTGATTTCTCTTTTCCTGCCGATGCTCATAGCGACAACGGGCGGTTATCTGAATCTTAAAACATATAAGGTTTTCGTCCCTATTTTCTGCTTTAGCGGAGCGTTCATGGCTCTTGCCGTTATCAAGTGCAAGGAGAGAGTTATCGAGCAGAAAGGCGAAAAGCGCAAGGAGGTCACATTCTTCAAGGGCGCAAAGCAGGTCTTTCAGAATAAATATTTCTGGATTACCAATATATCAAATGTTCTCGGTCAGTGGCAGTGGCTCATCGGCAGTATGCTGTCGTGGTGGTTCATCTATTCGCTGAGAATGGAGTGGTTCTCGGGTGTTGCGGCGAATATTGTTGTTGTCGGAATGACTGTGGGCAACATCGCCTGCCCGATACTGACGAGCAAATTTGAGAAGAGAAACATACTCATCATTTCAAGATATGCGACAATGATAATGGCTCTCGGAATAGTACTTGCCGTCAAGCTTGAAAATGTGGTTATCTTCCTTATCGCCATGCTTCTGAAAAACACAATTCAGCCCGTTGTTGACGGCGTCAATCAGGGCATATCGGCTGACATTCAGCAGTATCATCAGTGGAGATTCGGCGAGAGAGCCGACGCTATAAGCGGTGTCTTTTCGTGGTTCCTCAATCCGATTATAGCAATCAGCGGTTACATAATGCCGTATATTCTCAAGGTTATCGGTTTCACCTCCGACTGGGACGTTCTTTACGATTCCGTCATTCTCAACAAGGTGTTCACCGTCTATGCGTGGGGCACGATAATTTCGATTTTCCTGCTTACGATTCCGTATTTCTTCTATGACCTGACAAAGGAAAAATACGATTTATGTCTCAAGGAGCTCAAGGAAAGAAATGCTCAGGAGGAGCAGGCGGGCGAAGAGACACAGGGCATACTTGAAGGTGTTATGGAGGTAGAAGGCGTATGAAAAAGGTAATAGCTGCTTTACTTGCCGTCACATTGGCTTTTGCGGCACTGACGGGATGCTCTCTGCTCGACGTCGCAGGGGTAAGTGAGATAAAATATAAAAAAGCAGACGGGTATGCGATAGTGACTGAGCTGCCCAACAAAACCGGCGCAACCGAACCCGTTATCGCCGACGAATATGAGGGGCTGCCCGTGACCGAAATTGCCGATTTCGCCGGCTGTAACCTCGAATATGCCGAAAAAATCACTATCGGCAAAAATGTTAAGGTTATCGGCGAATGGGCATTTACGAACAATCAGAAGCTCAGGGAGTTTTGTGTGCCGGAGGAGAACGAAAGCTTCTGCTCAAGAGCGGGCGTTCTGTTCACAAAGGATATGAAAACTCTCCTCAGCTTTCCGTGTGCGGGCGTTAAGGATTACACCGTCCCCGACGGCGTTGAGGTGCTCAGAGGCAAGGCGTTTTACAAATGCGGTCTGCTTGAGAAGCTGACGCTTCCCGAGTCGCTGAAATTTATAGGCGAAAAGGCATTTTTCCGCTGTTCTTCATTGGCGGAAACGGCACTGCCCGACGGGCTTGAGACCGTCGAAAAGGACGCTTTCGGCTACTGCACGGCACTGACAAAGATAACCCTGCCCTCAAGCATTAAAACCGTCGGCGAGTATGCGTTTTATAACTGCACGTCTCTTCTTGACGTTACGGTTGACGCAGAAAAGGACGCCGTTTCATTCGGAAAAGACTGGCAGCCGACAAATAACGGGCTTGCAATAGACGAGCTGAAAATTAATTATAAAAACTGAAAAGCACAGCGCATAAAAAACTGTCGCATTTAACAGTAACATAAAAACAGGGATTTTAAAGTTATCACTTACTTGGATATACTTTAAAATCCCATATTTTTGTATAAATATGTAACCGGACGTGTTAATTATTAACCTGCTCAACTTCTTCTTTCTGTCCGAGCCACATTTTTTCAAATTTAACGCCCGAAATTTTTTCAAGCATTTTCTTTTCGCTTTCCGTTACCTCGGCAAAGCCTTTTTCTTTTTTCTCGGCGATTTTCTCTCTTATGAAATCAAGCTGTTCCTTTTTGAGGTTATAGGTCAGTATTGATATGAACGCAAGAGTGAGGAAGCATATCGGAATAAGCGTGTAGGAAATCGAAACGCCGAACACAGCCCTTTGCGACTGCTGAGCGGCTTCAATTTGAGTGTCATAGCCGAATGAGGCTAAAAGCTTGCCGATGCCGAAAGCGGCGAAGCCCTGAACGAATTTTTTGATAAAGGTGGAGAATGTGGCAATAACGCCCTCACGTCTTTCGCCCGTGAGCATTTCGTCAACATCGGTCACATCGGGGAAAATGTTGCTCTGCACGCTTGCCATTCCCGCAAGACCGAGACCGTAGAGGAACTCGACGATGAAAATAAGGTAGGGCGTGGCGGAGTTTCTGAATATCCATGCGGCGGAGAGAGCGGCGACAGCGACCGGCACGAGCACCTTGGCGGGTAGCTGTTTGCTCTTTTTGATTGATAAAAAGTATGCGGGGAAGAAGCCGAGAGCTTCACCTATGCCCGAGACCATTGTGAGCATTGAATAGTCGCTCTCCTGGTGGAGCACCGTTTCAAGGAAGTAGTAGAAGCACTGTGAGACGAATGCAGATGAAAACAGCGTGATAAAGCCGAAGAGAAAGTATTTTCTGAAAACTCTGTTGCGTATAACATTCGCATACTGCATGACAAAAGCTTTCGGGCTGAACGGCTCATTAACCTGTTCCTCGGAGCTTTCCTCCTCGGTGCCCTTATAGGTGAACAGCAACGGCAGACTCGTCCACAGCGAGAGCACAATCGCCATTATCATAAACCTGCTGCGGTATGCGGCGGTGAATTTCGGTGTGACCATAACGCCGTTGATTCCGCCGAGAATAAGAGCGGCGACAAAGAAAGAGGAATAGCTCGCCACAGCGTCCATAATGGTTTTGACGGCATTGAACTGCGTTCGCAGGTTATAGCCCGGGGCAATCTGCGGAAGCATTGCGGTATGGGGAACGGAAATAAAAGTGGAAACCGTTTTGTAGAACATATAGGCGAAAATGTACCACCACATTGTTCTGTTGCTGTTTCCGGCGGCGGAGATGCCAAAGGAATTCCACATCAGAAAATAGGCAACTATTGCCGGAATAATACCCCACTTGAGATAAGGTCTGTGTCTGCCGTCCTTGTGCTTTGTTCTGTCGGTGATAATGCCCATGACCGGGTCGGTTATGGCGTCACAGATGCAGGAGAAAAGGGCAACTGTTCCGTACTGTTCGGTTGAGAGCCCCTCGACCTTGGTCAGAAACGGCAGAAGATAACAGCCCAGAACGTATGGGCCGCCGCCGATGAAAAATATGGCGGAGTTATAAGCGACCATCGGCTTGAGCTTTGTGCCGGGCTCAACGCCGATGAGCTTTTTCAGCTTGTCGGAAAAAGATGTTTTTGTACTCATAAGGCTTTCCTTTCTTTTATTTATTCAGAAGATAACCGCAGATAAAATCGGTTTTATCCGGCATGAGCTCTTGCTCAGAGGAGTATTCAACGGGGTAATCCCTGCCGTTTGAGCGGTTATACACTCTTATTTTTCCGTTAATGCTTTTCACCGCAACGGTGTGAAGTCCGTTCCAGGGCTTATTTTCGTTCCAGAACGACATAACGGCTACATCATAGTCACCTAAAAGGGAGAAAAACTTTTTATAGCTCAGGGTACATTTATACGGTATGCCTCTTGTTTTGTAGAACGAGCCGAGAAGATAGGGCACTGAGCCGAAAAGCCCCGAAAGAGACTGGCACTTCGGATACATTTCGAGGCATACCTCGGAAAGGTCGGAGCACCTGCCCGTGAGCACCATGCTGTTGTGCAGGGCTATCATTTCACAGCCGTTAAAGGACATATTGAAAAAACCGTATTTCATTTTTGCCACCTTGCCGCAGCCCTGACCGTTGATGACGGTATCTTTTTCGAGTCCGACGGCTTTGTTGTGTATGTAATTCGATTTCTGAAGCATAATCACGCCCCCCGCAGGAATATGGATATATTATAAAGTAATCTTTGAAATACGTCAACCTTTTATTGAAAAGCGCAGACAAATGTGATATACTTGTCAAAAAATAAAGAGAGGAGCAGAAAAATGCTTGAATCTGTTTACAAATTTGACTGGAATGTTTTTCAGTTTATCGAGACTTATTTATGGAATCCCGTGCTTGACACGGTGCTCAAAATCATCACCACCACCGGCAAGTGGGGTGCAATCTTTCTTGTAATTGCCGTCGGGCTGTTCGTTTACGGCTTTTTCACGAGGAAAGACAAACAAAAGCAGGCGGCAATGGCGGTTGCCTTTTCCGTTCTGGTTATGGAGCTTATCAGCAATCTCATCGTCAAGGATGCAATCGCCCGTCCGAGACCGTTCAATTTCGACTGGTCACAGTTTGCCTGGGCGGGGCAGTTCAACTTTCCCGAAATAGTGTCAAGACCGGACAGCTTCTCATTCCCGTCAGGTCACGCCGCCTCCGCGTTCGCCGGAGCATTTGCTCTCAACCGTTATTACAAAAAGTGGGGCGTATGCGCATACGTGTTCGCCGTGATAATGGCGTTTTCGAGAGTATATCTTCACGTTCATTACTGTACCGACGTTCTCGCCGGCGCAGTGTTCGGCATTCTCTACGGACTGATTGGTTATCTCATTGTGAAATACACCTACCGCTTTTTCAGCGAAAAAATCTTCGCACCGATCGAAAAGGTGATACTCAAAAAGTGAAAACGGAGAAATGGCTTTCAGAACCGTAACAGCAGGGCGCATTTAAAATTTGAATAACAAAAGACCGTTCTTTTTTCAATTCCCGATTGATAAAAGAACGGTCAAATGTTTAATTTTTGTCTCAGCCTTCAAGAGCTTTTTCCTTAATCATCTTGTAAAGCTTGTCAAAAAGAGCAACGATCTGCGGCCAGAGCTCCTTTATGATGTCAAAAAAGTCCATGATAAAATTCTCCTATTACTCAAGATTATTATATCGGCGAAATGCCGCTTATAATTCAGATAATTAACAATTAACAATTAATAATTAATAATTGTGGGGCGCAAGAATGCGCCAACAGATGTGAGAAGATGGCAGTTTTCTTCTCTGAATCGACAATCCGCAGGGGTGTCCCGACGTCTTGTAAAATAAAAATTATAGCGGTTAATATGGCGGAAAGGTTAGCACAGTATCCCTCCACCGGCTTCGCCGGTCCCCCTCCCTTTGACAAGGGAGGCAGTAAAAGCTCCCCTTGTCAAAGGGGAGGGGATCAAGCGCAGCTTGGTGAGGGGATTATCCGGCGCAAAACATTTTGCATAAAAAAGCATACAATCGGGTGTGGGCGAAGCCCACCCACAATTATTAATTATTAATTGTTAATTATTAATTCGACAGGAACAGCTCTTTTTCAAACTCCTCCGCCGTCTTAAAATACATATCGCAGTTTTTCTGCATGAACTGACGTATTTCGGGCACTATGTGCGACCACCCCGCCGCACCGAACGGCACATTCACCTTTTTTGCCATGTCATAGCCCGGCTTCATATCGTCAAGCATCAGCATTTGCTCCGGCTTCAGACCGTAAATGCGCATAATCTCCGTGAGCGCATAGGGGTCGGGCTTTATTCTTTTGCCGCACAGGTCATAGTCGAATATCATATCCGGCTTTATTTTGCCGCCGTATTCGTTCTCATAGTCGAGAAGAATGTTCTTTGCCGTATTGTGGGTGCATACGCAGATGATGCCGCCGCTGTTTTTGTATTCACGGAGAATGCCGGCGATTTTGTCGTAAAAATGCGCACGGTGCGTGTCGGTGTATGCCCGCCACATCTTGTCCTGAATAACCGTTTCCTCCGGCGTGAAATGGAGCACCGAGTCTATCATTTCATAAAAGCCGATGTTGAAGTTGTAGAGCATGAACTCTTCAAGCGTCATTTTTTCATCGTTCGGGCGAAGAGCCTCAAGCGTTTCGAGCCACTGGGGGTAGTGAACGTCGGGGGTGCTTCTGACGGTGGTGTCATCATGGTCTAAAACGAGGCATTTGTACTTAATCTTTCTCATATCAAAGTCCGTCTTTTTCTATTATTTCATCGAGCTGCTTCACGTGAGCTATGCCCTTGTTCTTCTCAACCCACAGCTTGAACGACTGTGCGTTGACAATGAGCTTGTCCAGGGCAAGCAGTATTTCTCTGAGCTGGCGGTATTCGTAAGGGTATATATCCCCGTTTTCCGCCACCGAGATAATGTTGTCTTTGAGCTCCTGCGTTTCCTGAAGTGCGCCGAGAACACGGAAAGCAACTCTGTCAAGCGAGGCAATATCGTGCTTTTCTACTCTGCCTCGCCCGATTTCGCAGTACTCCGAGCAGTATATGTTGCAAAGCTCCGGTGCGTGGTATGCCCTTGCCATATTGCAGACCTCTTCGGGGTAGGGTGTAACCTTGCCGCTCTCTATTTTTGAAAGTCTTGTCTGCTCAACGAGGACTGTATCCGAGGCACTTTCACGGCTTGAGAGCACCTCATCGGTTTCGCTTGCGGCTTTTCTTGCCGCATAGAAAGGATTTGATTCAAGTCTGGGTGAGTTTTTGCCCATTTTTATTCTCCCTTTATTTTTATAATAACGGATTATACCATATCCTGCCTGAATATGCAACATCACGGAGGGGGAAAAGACTATCAAGGCATTCACTCCTTCTTTTTCCTCCCCAAAAAATTTCAGGAAACGGTTGATTTTGAACAAAAGATATATTATAATGATTTAGCCGAATTGCAGTGAGATAATATGTTTGGGTCATGCGGCGTATTGACCCTGTGCGACGGAAGGCTGTGAACCATGTCAGGCGGGGAACCGAGCAGCATTAAGCAGAATGACCGTGTGCCGCAGCAAGCCTGTGCGCCGTGTGACCGAAGCAGATTGTCTTACTGCTGATTTTTATTAAGAGCAAGGGAGTGGTATTATGTATCAGGTTTTATACAGAAAGTGGAGACCGAGAGTCTTTGCCGACGTTGTCGGACAGCCTCACATCACGTCTACGCTGAAAAATGAGATAACGGGCTCACGCCATTCCCACGCATACCTTTTCACAGGCTCAAGAGGTACGGGCAAAACGACCTGCGCCAAAATTCTTGCCAAGGCGGTCAACTGTCTTCACCCCGTTGACGGCGACCCCTGCGGCGAATGTGAGGTATGCAGAGGCATTGAGAGCGGCTCAATAATGGACGTTATCGAGATTGATGCGGCGAGCAACAACGGCGTTGACAATATAAGGGATATACGCCAGGAGGCGAATTTTTCGCCCGCCTCGTGCAAATACAGAGTCTATATTATCGACGAGGTTCACATGCTCTCCACCGGTGCGTTCAATGCTCTTCTCAAAACGCTTGAGGAGCCGCCCGAGCACGTGAAGTTCATTCTTGCGACGACAGAGGTGCACAAGCTCCCCTCGACTATTCTTTCACGCTGTCAGCGATTCGACTTTCGCCGTATTCCGTCTGAGGATATGGTTGAAAGAATGATGTATATTTCCGCACAGGAAAACATGACCCTTGAGGAGGACGCCGCATACCTTATCGCACGTATTGCCGACGGCGGTATGCGTGACGCTCTTTCTCTGCTTGACCAGTGCTTCGGCACGGGAGAAACGGTCACGGCACAGGTTGTCAGCCGTGTTGCCGGACTGACCGACAAGGGCTATCTTTTCGACCTCGCCGACGCACTTTGCGACGACGACTGCGGCAGGGCGATGGCACTTCTTGACGGGCTTCACAATTCCTCCTGCGACATGGAGCGGCTGTGCAGTGAAATGATTGAGCATTACCGCTCGCTCATGGTGGCAAAGACGGTCGGCAACGCTTCCGATGTTCTCGTATGCACCAAGGAAGAGCTTTCCCGCACGCTTGAACAGAGCAAACGTTTTTCGCTTGAAAAAATTATTTATACAATAGACCTGCTTCAGACCTCCCTTTCAAATATGAAAAAGGGCGTCAATAAGAGAACGGAAATGGAAATGGCTGTGATAAAGCTGTCCGTTCCGTCGCTTGAAACGAGTGCAGACGCACTTCTCAAAAGAATAAGTGCGCTTGAAAACGCAGTCAGAACAGGGACTGCGGTGAGACCGAATACAGAAGAAACCGCCGTACCCGCAGAGACGGAAACGCAGGAAGCCGTCACGGCAAGCACCCCCGAAAAGGAGCCGGAAACAGCCGAAGCCGGCAGCGACACCGCTCCTGACGAAACGGTGCAGAGTGAAAGCCGGCAGTTCATGCAGTGGCCGGAGGTAATCAGTGAGGTCAGAAAAACAAATATGCCGCTGTGGGGAGTGCTCTCCGATTCCTCGGCATATATACGTGACGACTTTGTGCTCGTTGACTGTATGTATCCGACGTTTTCACAGCTCATAAGGCAGGGCTCAAATGCCGCCGACGTCAAAAGGGCGATAGCTGAGGTGACGGGCAGAAAATACCGTCTCGGAATTTTCAAGCATGAGGCTTCCGCACCGCAGGCAGGCGGCGAAAAATCAGACCCGCTTTCAAACCTTGTGGAAAAAATGCGCAAGGCTGATATAGAAGTAGATATTAACGATTAAAGGAGTCAATAATTATGAAAGCAAGAATACCCAATGCAGGCGGTCAGAACCGTGCCGACGCAATGAAGATGATTCAGCAGGCGCAGGAGGATATGCAGAATGCACAGGCTGAGGTGGAAGCGAGCGAGTTTTCGGCTTCTGTGGGCGGCGGAACAGTTGAGGCTGTCGTCAACGGAGCACACGAGGTCAAGGCGATAAAAATAAATCCCGATGTCGTTGACCCCGAAGACGTTGAGATGCTCTCTGACCTTATCATTGCCGCCGTCAACGAGGCAATAAAGAAAGCCTCCGACGCAATGACACAGAGAATGAACGAGGCTCAGGGCGGACTTGCAAGCCTTACATCGGGTCTCGGACTCGGCGGACTTTTCTGATATGGCGGGCTACAGTGTCGGTGCGCTTGAAAAGCTTATTGAGCAGTTTGAAAGAATGCCGGGCATAGGGCATAAGAGCGCACAGAGAATGGCGTTCTATGTTCTCGGTATGAAAAAGACTCAGGCGGAGGATTTTGCTCTGGCAATAACTCAGGCGCACGAAAAGATACACCGCTGCGAGGTATGCTGTAATCTCACGGAGGACGAGGTCTGCTCGGTGTGCTCAAATGACGCACGGGACAAAAGCACAATATGCGTTGTGGAGGACCCCCGTGACGTGATAGCTTTTGAGCGCACGCATGAATACAACGGACTTTATCACGTTCTTCACGGCGTAATTTCGCCGATGAACGGAATAGGACCGGAGGATATAACCGTCAAGGAGCTGCTTGCCCGTCTGGGTGACGAAAGCGTTAAGGAGATAATCATGGCGACAAATCCGACGGTTGAGGGCGAGGCGACGGCAATGCTCATATCGAGATATATAAAACCGATGGGCATTCACGTCACAAGGCTTGCCTACGGCGTGCCGGTCGGTGCCGACCTTGAGTATGCAGACGAGGTTACGCTTGCCAAGGCACTTGAGGGCAGACAGCAGATATAACATGAAAGGGGTGAGCGGTTACGGTTCACAACACAGACGAAATCAAGGTAGTGGCGCAGAACAAAAAAGCCGCTCACGACTATTTTGTACTTGAGAGCTATGAAGCCGGAATAGAGCTTTTCGGCACGGAGGTCAAGAGCATACGTCAGGGAAAAGTAAATCTCAAGGATTCGTGGTGCTCGATAGATTCGGGCGAAATATTTGCCTGCGGTATGCATATAAGCCCCTACGAACAGGGCAATATATTCAACAGAGACCCCCTCAGAAAGAAAAGACTGCTCATGCACAAGAGAGAGATAGCGAGGCTTTTCGGCAAGGTCAGACAGGAGGGGCTTACGCTTGTTCCGCTGACGGTATATTTCTCAAAGGGCAGAGCAAAGGTTGAGGTCGGACTGTGCAAGGGTAAAAAGAACTACGACAAGAGAGAGACCGAGGCGCAAAACGCCGCAAAGAGAGATATTGAAAGGCATCTCAGAGGCGGGTTCTGAAAAATAAAATAAGCGGCAGACAGATTGCCGCATACATGGGGCCGAAAGGATTTCGACGGGGATTCAGAGGCTCAGTAAGCGAGTAGCGGTGCGGAACCGCTTTAAAAGCCGCAACTTAAAATTAAACGACAAAACAACAGTTTTAAAGGCAGCTTAAAAGCCGCCCGTCTTGCCCGTGAGTACTGCGGCTCGGGTAAAGGCGTCGATTAGCAGTGAACGTGAGCGATGATTTCTCCGGCATTTCTCATGTATCAGGAGATACCGAAACAGACAGCCTGTTTATCGGCGGTCTGCGGGGGGAAGCCTAAAAGATAAACTACACTCGTAGAAAGCTGTGAGGACGGATTTTCGGACGCGGTTTCGATTACCGCCGGCTCCACCAAAAAATTCCGCTCACGTATGTGGACGGAATTTTTACTTCTTCACTTTTCACTCTTCACTTTTCACTAAAAACTTTCGTGAACGGAATTTCAGTTAAGAGGTAAGAGTGAATAGTGATGAGGTGGTGCGGGTGGGCTTCGCCCACACCCGATTGCATAACCGTATAATCGTATGGGCGGATAATATCCGCCCGCTTTTTTTAATTAATAATTAATAATGAATAATTGTGGGGCGCAAGATGTTAGGTCAGCACATAGGTAAGTCGAGAGTGTCAGCACATAGGTAAGCCGGTGGTAAGTACACACCAGTCTTGTCAAGGTGGAGATTGCATAGCAATACTACCTTGACAATGCATAGAAGATATAATTGAGCAAGAGGCGTGAGCACTTTTGTGCTTACGGCTGATATTAAGATTTTAAGTCTTCAAGCGGATAAAAGCAAACGGAATTCATATCAAGAGTTCCAAGCAAAAAATCCGCAAGAAAAACATCGAAAGAATTTGATTCAGGGTTCAGTTTTAATCCGACTTGCAAACCCTTTAAAGCATATCCGATTGTAATTCTTAAACCGTTTACAATAATTTCCCCGGTCTTGGCAACTCTGCGAGTCTGAAATCCGATAGGGTATTCTATCTCGTCATAATCGCCCTCGTATTTTCTGTTTGATTTTACGTAAATCTCGTCCGGTGTTTTCATCCCTATTGCTTCATTTGGTCTGATTGAATTGTATTCCTTAACCCAGCAGTCAATTACTATTTGATTTGCATGAATGCCGCCGGGAACTTTCTTTTCGATTTCTCTTGCCATATCTGCATGCATCCTTTCAAGAGAACCGTTCTGTCCGGGGCACCCTTTCAATGACCTGTCAGGAAGAATGCCGAGAGTTATCCACCATGCAGAAAGACTTGTAAGATTAAGCACTCCGTTAGGAGCCGCAAAAGGCGAACCGTTATCGCTGTGAATAACTTTAGGAAGCCCATATTCCTTAAAAAGTCGCGTCATAACAATTCTCACATCATCGGAACGTTTTGAAGTCATAAGCTGTGCACAAAGTATTTTTCTGGAATGTCTGTCTCTTACGGTAAACGGTTCACAAATTTCGCCGTCTGATTTCCACCAGCCCTTAAAATCAATGCACCAAACATCATTAGGTGCGTCAGCTTTGATTTGTTGCTGTAGCCTCGGGCAATCAGATGATAAAGCTTTTCTTATCCTTCTTTTTTCAACAAGACCTGCTTTATCAAGTATTCTCTTTACACTTGATAAAGACGGAACTTCTTTGTTGGGGTAAGCTCTTGCGTACAGTTCTCTTATCTTTTTAGGACCCCATGCCTTATGAGCATTTTTCAGACAGATAAGTTCGGCAGCTGTATCGCCGTCTATTTGGTTGTTGTGACTATTCGGATTTCGTGATTGTTCATACAATCCGATTTTCCCTTGTTCGTAAAATCTGTTTTTCCATTTATGTCCTGTTTTTTCTGATATTCCAAACTCTGCACATAAATGTTTAAACGGTTTCTCGTTATCTAACATTGCTTTGATAAACAGTTCTTTTTGTTCCATTTTATCGGTTTCCTTCCATGGCATAATTTGTCACCTCTTCAGTTCAAATTATATCATGGACTTACCGATGTCCTGAACCCAGACTTACCGATGTCCTGAACCTAATCACTTACCGATGTGCTGAACCCGCACAAAGAATGCGCCAACAGAAGTGAGAAGAGGGTAGGTTTCTTCTCTAATTGACAATCCGTAGAGGTGTCCCGACATCTTGTGAAATAAAAATTACAGCGGTTAAAATGCGGGAAGGTTAGCAGTATCCCCCTCCCTTTGTCAAGGGAGGCAGTAAAACGCTCCCCTTGCTAAAGGGGAGGGGATTAAGCGTAGCTTGGTGAGGGGATTATCCTCTCCTACATCTTTCGGACGAGTATATATGACCGTAAATTATTTTACTCAATATCAAAATGGCACATAATATCACTGAAAAACGCCGTCACTCGGACGGCATCATTTATTTCACTTGTTGTTTTCTTTATTTACCAATCTTTCAGCCATATTGACAAGTGCCGATAAATCATCATCGGATATATTTTTTGCCAAATTGTATAAACGCTTAACCTGTTCGGTATTTTTCAAATCCTCATCGAAAAACTCTTTCGGAGTAATGCCAAAATAATCGCAAATATATAAAAATTCAGACATTGAAGGTAATGCTTTCCCGGAGGTAATACTTCTTATATAACTATTACTGTGACCTAAATCAAGGCTCATACGGTATTCAGATACATTTTTCTTTAGTCGAAGCTCGGTTATTCTTTCTGCAATGTAATTTTCGTTCACGACTGAATCACCTCTTTCAATTATTTTACAATAATTAAATCGTTAATCAGCGAAATACAATTTTCAATATTTACGTCTATTCATTGATATTCAACGATATAATCGCTATAATTACAATAAAATATAGCGATAGGAGCGTTGAATATGGAACATTCGGTTTGTTTTATCGGGCACAGAAAAATCAATGATACGCCCGAACTGCAGGAACGGTTGCGGTGCATTTTGCTAAATTTAATTGAGGGCGGAACAGTCAATTTTATCTTCGGAGATAATTCTGCTTTTAACAGCCTTTGTCATGAAACAGTTACGCAATTAAAAGAAAAATACCCCGCAATCAAACGGATAAAATTCCGTAAGGATTACGAGGATACAGACGATTATACTATGCAGTTTTTGATTTCGGGTTATGAAGAAAGTATCTGCCCGAAAGGTGTCGGCAGTGCCGGTAGGTCTTGTTATGTAAAACGCAATCAGGTAATGATTCGGGAAAGCGATATTTGCATCTTTTATTATGACGAAAACTACATGCCGCCACGCAGAAAAAACAGCCGCCACGACCTTTGCGGTTATCAGCCCAAAAGCGGAACGGCTGTAGCATACGCTTATGCTGTGC
>JAZUDT010000032.1:0-95191 GCA_045639785.1 Acutalibacteraceae bacterium
GGACAATATCTCTTTTTCTGTGGTATACTCTTCATAGTGATTGAGTCCTTTCTGTCAGATTTGTTTGTGGTGAACTTTATTCTATCAGAACTCAATCACTTTTTCTATATCTTTTGTCGCACATCTATTGTAAAGCTACAAAGTTGTCACTATTTTTTGATTAAAATTATTGACATAAAATGACAGCAAAGATATAATAATAGTTACACTAAAAGCGGAGAATACGGAGAAAGCTCAGTGATTACTACTCAAAAGGAGCATATACGATGTTAGATTATCTTATCCCCGCAGTCGGAACAATCGGACTGCTGTTTGCTCTTTTCACCGCAATAAGGATAACACGGTGTGAAGAGGGCAGTGAGAGAATGAAAGAAATAGCCGCCTCCATTCACGAGGGAGCGACTGCCTTTCTCTGGTCCGAATATAAAATTATAGTGATATTTGCCGCTGTCGTATTTCTTGCGATAGGCTTACTGATAGGGGACTGGCTTGAAGCGGTGTGTTTTCTTGTCGGAGCGGGCTTTTCCGTTGCGGCCGGACTATGCGGAATGCAGGTCGCCACGAGAGCGAATGTCAGAACGGCAAGAGCGGCTCAGAAGGGCGGAATAGTCAAGGCTCTTTCGGTTGCGTTTTCTGGCGGCTCTGTTATGGGTATGTGTGTTGCGGGCTTCGGTCTTTTCGGAGTGTCGGTAATATATGCAATAACCAAAAATCCCGATGTACTTTTCGGCTTCAGCCTCGGTGCCTCGTCAATCGCCCTCTTTGCGAGAGTGGGCGGCGGAATTTATACCAAAGCCGCTGATGTCGGCGCAGACCTTGTGGGCAAGGTTGAAGCGGGAATACCCGAGGACGACCCGAGAAATCCGGCGGTTATCGCCGATAACGTGGGCGATAATGTCGGCGACGTAGCCGGTATGGGCGCAGACCTTTTTGAGAGCTACTGCGGAGCGGTCATTTCAGCCATGACGCTCGGTGCGGTGTTCTCACAGAAAACGAACGGACTTATTTATCCGCTCGTGATAGCGGCTCTCGGACTTGTTGCTTCCGTTATCGGTACGTTTTTCGTGCGTGGTTCAAATCCCGCAAGAAGTCTCAAGACAGGTACATACGTTGCAAGTGCGGTTGTGCTTGTCGGCTCGCTTGTTCTGAGCAAGGTGTTTTTCGGCTCGTTCTATCTCGGAATAACCATCGTGTCGGGACTTGTTGTCGGTGTCCTCATAGGAATTTTCACCGAAATATATACATCTGATTCTTACCGTTACGTCAAAAAAATAGCACAGCAGTCAGAGACAGGCGCGGCGACGAATATAATATCCGGCATAGGCGTCGGCTTTATGTCAACCGCAGTCACCATTCTGTTTATATGTATAGGCATTTTTGTCGCATTCTTCTTCGGCAGTAAGTGCGGCGAGGGCGGCGGAATCTACGGTATTGCGCTTGCCGCTGTCGGTATGCTCTCAACAACGGGCATTACGGTAGCCGTTGACGCATACGGCCCGATAGCCGACAATGCCGGCGGCATAGCCGAAATGGCAGGGCTTGAGGAGAGCGTGCGTGAAATTACGGACAAGCTTGATTCTGTCGGCAACACCACTGCGGCGATGGGCAAGGGCTTTGCAATAGGCTCGGCGGCTCTGACGGCTCTTGCACTTTTCTTCTCATATAAAGAGGCGGTGGGAATAACCTCAATAGACCTGCTCAATTCAAATGTTGTGATAGGTCTGCTCATCGGCGGTATGCTTCCGTTTGTCTTTTCGGCTTTTACGATGGAATCGGTCAGCAAGGCCGCATACAAAATGATTGAGGAGGTTCGCCGTCAGTTCACTACGATACCCGGCATTCTTGAGGGCAAGGCAAAGCCCGACTATAAGAGATGCGTTGAGATTTCAACGAATGCTTCTCTGCGTGAGATGATTATACCCGGTTTGCTTGCGGTTGCGGCTCCGATAGCGGTGGGCTGCATTCTCGGTGTTAATGCACTGGGCGGTCTGCTTGCAGGCTCGCTTGTGACGGGCGTTCTGCTTGCAATATTCATGTCGAATGCAGGCGGCGCATGGGATAACGCAAAGAAGCACATAGAGACAGGCACTCACGGCGGAAAAGGCAGTCAGGCACATAAAGCCGCTGTTGTCGGCGACACAGTCGGTGACCCGTTCAAGGACACCTCCGGCCCGTCAATCAACATTCTCATCAAGCTTATGACAGTTGTTTCACTGGTGTTTGCACCTGTTTTTCTGCTCATAGGAAACGGAAACGGACTTGTATAAAACCCGAATAATATTATGAAGAGCACTCTACGGGTGCTCTTTTTTGTAAAGGATTGATTTATCGCCTTGAATATGGTAAAATCTCATAGTCACCAATATCTGTTTAAAAGGAGAAATAATATGATTTCGGGAAAAAACATTGTACTTACCGGCGCAAACAGCGGCATAGGGCTCGAGGTGCTTAAAATTCTTGTCAAGGGCGACAACAAAATTCTTGCCGTTGATAAGAACACAGACAAAATATCCGCTTTCCCTGCGGATAAGGTTATTCCTATGGAGCAGGACGTCTCGTCAAAGGAGGGCGTTGACGCTGTATTTGAAAAAGCCGCAGAGGAACTCGGCTTTATCAACATTTTTTATGCCAATGCCGGCTATCCGTATTATGAGGAGATAAACTACGTTGACTGGGACAGAGTTTCGGCAATATTTGAAACAAACGTGCTCTCCCCGATTTATTCATATCAGAAATACGCAGAGTATCTTGCGGGCAGAAAAGGCATTTTCGCCATAACCGTTTCGGCGATAGGCACTATGGCAATTCCGGGATATACACTTTATTCCGCTTCAAAATTTGCAATGCACGGTTTTCAGGAGGGACTCAGATTTGAGCTTCCGTCAAATATTCAGCTCACTTGTCTTTATCCCGTTGCAACGAACACCAATTTCTTTAAAACGGCGAATCCCATTGATTTTAAAAAGCCGTTCCCCGTTCAGCAACCCGATGTCGTTGCGAGAAAAATGGTCGAGGGAATCGAGCAGGGCAAAAAGACGGTCAGTCCGTGCGTGCTTTTCGGAATTTCACAGCAGCTTATGAAATTTATACCGCCGGTGAAGACGGTTTATCTTGCACTTGAAAAGAAAAAGTTTGAAGATTTCAAAAAGACGGTCGAAGCACTTAAAAAATAACAGACAGGAGATATTGATATGAGTTATGAAATTTTAGGTTCTCCTATGAAAATAGGAAAATGCGAAATAAAAAACAGAGTCGTTCTTCCGCCGATGCACATGGGCTTTGCCACATTTGACGGCACTCCGACTCAGACACTTATGGACTACTATGAAGAAAGAGCAAAGGGCGGCACCGGACTTATCATGACCGAAATTACCCGTGTCAACGATGTGACGGGTGCGGCGGCATTTGCACAGCTTGCGGTCAGCCATGACTACCATATTGCGCCTCTTGCCGAATTTGCAAAGAGAATCCACCGTCACGGCGCAAAGCTTTTCGTTCAGCTTCATCACCCGGGCAGACAGAATGTCGGTCTTCTCGTCGGTACGGTTCCGCTGAGCATTCAGCTTGAAAAATATACATGTGGGCTCTATTCAAAGCTCCTTTACAAAATCACGCCGACGGTCGGTCACTATCTTATTGACAACAATATCGTACCGTCATCGGTTGCTCCGTCAAAATGCGAGCCTGCATATTTTGCGGGCGGTCACGTCAGAGAGCTTCGCAAAAAAGAGATAAAGAAGCTTGAAAGACAGTTTATCGACGGTGCGGTGAGAGTTAAAAAGGCGGGTTGTGACGGCGTTGAGCTTCATGCCGCTCACGGATATCTTCTTCAGCAGTTTTTAAGCCCCGTCACCAATCAGAGAACTGACGAATACGGCGGCAGTCTTGAAAACAGAATGAGATTTATTCTCAACATTATTCACGGCATCAAGGCTGAGTGCGGCAGTGATTTTCCGCTTGTGGTCAGACTGACGGTCGATGAATGCTACGCTCTGGCAGGTCAGAGCGGCAAGGGCTACACGCTTGACGAGGGCGTAAAGATGGCGAAAATTCTCGAAGAGAACGGCATTGATGCCATTGACGTATCGTCCGGCGCATACGACACATTCAACTACTGGCTTGAGCCGGTTTCGTTCGATGTCGGCTGGCGCAAATACATGGCAAAGGCTGTCAAGGAGGCTGTCTCCATTCCCGTTCTTGCGGCGAACCTTATCCGTTCCCCCGAGCAGGCGGAGCAGCAGCTCGCCGACGGCATTCAGGATTTTGTATGCCTCGGAAGACCGCAGATAGCCGACCCGCACTGGACAAACAAGGCACTCGGCGGCGGCACAATAAGAAGATGTATATGCTGTCTCAACTGCATTGAGTCTATGACGAACAATGAGTTTTACGGTTATCACGGCGAGTGCGCTCTAAACCCGTTTGTTGGCAAGGAGAGCGAAGAAAATAACCTCAGAAAAGACGGAAACGGCAGAAAGGTTGCGGTTATCGGCGCAGGTGTGGCAGGTCTCACTGCGGCGGATATACTTGCAAGAAGAGGCTTTGCTGTCACCGTGTTTGAAAAGAATGAAAAAGCCGGCGGTCAGCTTATTCTCGCCGCCGCTCCGCCCGAAAAGGAAAAGACAATCTGGGCGGTAGAGGACCTTGTGGCAATGTGCAATGAGCACGGAGTCGAAATACGTCTCGGCACTGCGGCGACAAAGGAAAATATCGAAGAAATGAGACCGGCGGCGATTATCTGCGCTACGGGAGCAACACCCGTCAAGCCGCATTTCGGGGGAGAATATGACGAGAGCAAGGTCGTGACATTTGACGATGTTCTTCTCGGCAGAGTCAATCTTGAAAACAAGAAAATTGCGCTCATCGGCTCCGGTATGACGGGACTTGAGACGGCGCACGCTCTCACGGAAAGGGGCAACAAGGTCACCGTTATAGAAATGGCTGACGAAATAGCACCGGGAACGTGGATGCAGCACAAGGACGATGTTCTGCCCAAACTTGAAAAGGCAGGCACTGTGTTTATGACGGGCGAAAAGCTCACCGAGATTGGCGACGGCTTCGTCATGACCGAAAATGTATTCACGGGCTATATTTCAAAGGTGAAATGCGACTTTGTTGTGCTTTCGCTCGGCTCACGACCGGATAACGGCATTGCAAAGGAGCTGACCGATGCCGGAAGACACCCGATTATCATCGGCGACAGCTCAAAGGTCGGCAGAATAGCGGATGCAACGAGAGACGCATACAATGCCGCAACAAAACTGATAGACACGGTTATCTGCTAAGTGATGGGGTTGTCGCAAATAACATTTTTCGTCAACCCACCTATGCAGATTAAACAAAAATCAGTCCTGTCCCTGTTGGATAAGACTGATTTTTTGTTAATATTGTACAGGTTGTTCATAGTTTGTTAATGCTATGCGACAGCCCCATTCAGAGAAAATATGTTTATATGATTATTTGGCTGATGGCATTCAAAATTTGTTTTTCCGGTCGCAAATACTCACGGTAATACAACTCATTAGCCAGCTTCATTTGATAGATTTTTTCAGGCTCCTTTATTAAAGCTTCAACATTTAAAAGACAACCGTCAACATCTTCAAATGCGAGATAATTTTTGCCTTCTTCAAAATTGCCCGGAACTTCATATTTTAAGGTTTCGGCAACTATAGCACGTGCGGCAGCGATGTATTCGCCGGTTTTCCAACCTGTTGAACGGTGAAGGCCCATGCTTCCAATGCATATATCTGAATTTTTCATAGTATTCAGATAAGTTCTTTTTCTTGTGAGGGCACGAGGAATTATTAAATCGGGGCAGTTTTCCACTGCAAAGGCATTTTCCTGAATACCTCCAGTGAAACGACTGCCATAGATTTTTCTTAGGCTGCGGACAATGTTAATTCGGTCTTTATTAATTTTTTCCCGTTCCCAAATCATATATTCACTATACTCGGGACACTGAGGATTAATTTTTATTTCGTCAGGATTCCACAAGCGGGTCATAAAGATAACCTTAAAATCTTTTTCTTTAAAATCGGCTTTACCTTCAAAGCTATTAACGTAGGAACATTTATTATATCCTGTAACATCCTTGACAAATTTACCGGTTTTTCCTTTAAGTGATGACTGTTTATCAATCGGATTACTGCGATAAGTTGCAAAATAGTCAAAGCCGAACGGACGAACCTTTTTCAACTCATCGGGACTTAAATTGCTGTCGAGCTGCTTATCATAGCTCCTCTTGAAATATGCATCAACGTCACGTAAAAACAGTCTGCCGTTTTCGTTGTTCAGAGAAAAAGCGTCGCACATATCAAACGCAATAAGCTTATCATTGATTTTTGCGACCACAACTTGAGAATGAGGAACAGGAATTAAATTACGATTCTCATGAAGATTCAAAGTAATAGTTTTTTCTTTTTCCAGCAGATAGAATCCGGTTATTAACCTTGAAACGTGTTGTTCTTTGTTAAAATACAAATCTACTTCCAATTTCATTTTCATCACCGAAAAATATTGTAGTACACATACGCCTTTTTGTCAATATCACAGAGGATGGCTAATTAGTCTATGGTAGTTTTCATATATAAATTTTGTACTATTTGTAAAAGTTACGAGTTATTTGTTGCAAAAGCAATGTTCTCAAGATATAATACGATGTATGATAATCGGGTATGCGTTTTCTGCATATCAACGTCTATTACAGGGGGAATTTTTATGTCAAAATTAACACAGC
Source organism: Acutalibacteraceae bacterium (assembly GCA_045639785.1). Taxonomy (GTDB): domain Bacteria; phylum Bacillota; class Clostridia; order Oscillospirales; family Acutalibacteraceae; genus UBA6857. The sequence continues at coordinate 6,737 of JAZUDT010000032.1, forward strand.
TCGATTCTGCGGCTGAGCAGAAGGGCAAAGGGCTCAATACCTTGTGGCAGTTTGTGAAATTCATTGTTGTTTCGCTTCTTGCGTTTGTTGTTCAGTTTGTTCTTCTCAATACGCTCAAATACATACCCGCCATAAGCGAGCTTTATTCTCAGGATTTTAAATGGTGGATTTTTGCCTGTGCGGTTGCTGAGGGCGGTCTCGGGTATTTCATTGTCAATAACAGCGCAAACATAGTCGCACAGATTGTTTCGTTTTTTGTCAACCGTGACAAGACCTTCAACTCCGACGCAAATATTGCCGTCACACTGCCGATATACATTGTTTTCACGCTTGCGCTTATATGCTTTTCTGCGTGGCTCAATCCCGTTCTCAAGGGCTTGTTTGTCGGAAAACTCGGCGATGACCTTGCGTCCAATGCGGCAACAATGATATGCTGTGCCGTTCAGTTTTTCCTGTATTTCCCTGTGGATAAACTGCTGTTTCCGAAAAAGAAAAATAAAGAACAAAAGTCAGAGGAGGAATAATAATGAAACACACGGCTATCGTACCTACCCCGTCCGAAATACGGTGCACCGGAGGTCTGCTCGTCGGCACTAAGGATATAAATAAAGTGACGGACTCTTCCCTCGGCGAGGAAGCTTATGAAATTAATATCACCGATAAAATCATCGTCAAGGCTTCGGGTGAAAAAGGCTTTTTCTATGCTGAAAAAACACTCAGACAGATTTTTGCACAGCATGACGACCTGATTCCCTGTATGACTGTAAAAGATGAGCCCGCTTATTCATACCGCTCGTTTATGATTGACAGTTGCCGTCACTTCTTCCCGGTAACGGCGATAAAGAAGATGCTTGACCTCTGCTCCGATTTCAAGTTCAATAAATTCCACTGGCATTTGAGCGAAGACCAGGGCTGGAGAATACAGATTGACAAATATCCCTCTCTGACCGAAATCGGCTCCGTCAGACACGGCACATCACTTGGCACAGAGGTCAGCAAAGAGGATTACGGCGGATTTTACACAAAAGAGGACGTCAGAGAGGTAATCGCATACGCAAAAGAAAGATTTATCGACGTTATCCCCGAAATCGACCTGCCGGGTCACACCTCTGCCATGCTTGCGGCTATGCCGGAGCTTTCCTGCGGCGGCGAAAAGGTTGAAGTCAAAAAGACAGCAGGCGTTTTCAGAGACGTTCTCTGCATCGGCAACGAAAAAACCTTAGAGGTAGTACATAATATCCTCGACGAAATGTGCGAATTGTTCCCGTATGAATACTTCCATATCGGCGGCGACGAATGCCCCCGTAATCACTGGAAGAAGTGCGATAAATGCCAAAATCTGATGAAGAGCGAGGGACTGAAGAGCGAAGATGAGCTTCAGCAGTGGTTCGTCAACGACGTTGTCGCATACCTCAAGAAAAAAGGCAAAATCGCCATCGGCTGGAACGAGAGCCTCAAGGGCGGCACTCTTGATAAGGACGCCGTTATTCAGTACTGGATGGGCAATAAGGACGAGGTGGCAAAGAGCGGTCATAAGGTTATCGTCTCCGACTTCTATTCGCATTATGCCGATTATCCCTACGGAATGACACCCCTCAAAAAGACGTATGATTACAATATTGCGATATGCGATAAGGTTATCGGCATTGAATCGCCCGTGTGGACGGAGTTCGTGCCGTCGCTTGAGAGAATGTTGTATATGTGCTTCCCGAGATATATCGCTGTGGCTGAGAACGCATGGTGCAAAAACAAGCCGGACTACAAGACCTTTGAAAAGGACCTTGTCGAGGTTATCAAGGCTTATGACACCTCCTGCTGGGCAAAGAAAAAGGAGTGGAACCCCGGCAGAATAATCGGAAAAATTCAGACAGCAAGATTTTTCGCCGAGAAGCTCAACGACGATTTCAAAGAGAAGCTAAAAGAGGACGCAAGAGTTGCTAAAGAAGAAAAAGCAGGTAAATAAATAATAATTCGGCTGATTTAATATCCGATATTAAATCAGCCTCTTTTTATATACCAAACAGCCTTATTGAATTTTCCGTAATATGCTCAAAGCCGGTCTGCTAAGCGATGTTTTGCTTTTGTTCGGGGCATATTTCAAAACACACGTTTAAACTACTTGAAAAGCGGGGAAGAATATGGTAGTATATATATCATTATAATAGGCTTAATATCGTTTATGAATATTTGAAAATTGCGAAAGGATTTACCTATGGCAAAAAAAGCACTTGAGGTTAAAAACGTCAGCATCAAGTTCAACTTAAGCAAGGAAAAGGTTGACAGTCTTAAGGACTATGCCATAAAGCTTGTTAAGAGAGAGCTGAAATACAATGAGTTCTGGGCACTTCAGGATATTGACTTCACACTGAATAAGGGCGACCGGCTCGGCATTCTCGGACTTAACGGCGCAGGCAAAAGTACGCTGATGAAGGTTGTTGCCGGAGTATATAAGCCGACAAAGGGCGAGGTGATAAGGCACGGTAAAATAGCTCCCCTTATCGAGCTCGGTGCGGGCTTTGATATGCAATATACCGGCAGTGAAAACATTTTTCTTTACGGCTCCGTTCTCGGCTACTCACGTGCCTTTCTCAAGGAAAAATATGACGAAATCGTTGAATTTTCCGAGCTCGGCGATTTTATGAACGTGCCGATGAAAAATTATTCCTCCGGTATGAAATCACGTCTCGGCTTTGCCATTGCGACAATCGTTTCCCCCGAAATACTCATTCTCGACGAGGTGCTATCCGTCGGCGACGCAAAGTTCAAGAAAAAGAGCGAAGCAAAGATTATGTCAATGTTCGATGAGGGCGTGACAGTTCTCTTCGTTTCACATTCCGTCTCTCAGGTCGAAAGGCTCTGCAACAAGGCTATTCTGCTTGAAAAGGGAAAAATAATAGAGCAGGGTGATGTTTTCGACGTGACGAAAATATACCGTGAAATGACGGGCGAAACAAAAAAAGACGATAAAAGCGTAAGATACAAACGTGAAATCAAGAATGACACCGTGAAAGACTCACCGTTTGTTATTGAACCGAAAAAGTAATAAAGCAGGGTTTTTATGAAAAGATTTTTCACTAAGCTGAAAGCCGTCAGTCCCGGCGACTTGCTTCATATTTTCAAGCTTCTGCTTGCTGTCATACCGGCAGTCTTTTTGAAAAAGAAGAGAAAAAATATGTGGCTTGTGTGCGAATATGAGAACGAGGCGAGAGATAACGGCTACTGGTTTTTCAAATATCTGAGAGAAAATCATCCGGAGCAGGACGCCGTTTATGCCATAAGCGGAAAATCGGCGGATTATTATAAGGTGAAAGACTTTGGCGAGACGGTTGAATACGGCTCTTTAAAGCACTGGATATATTACCTTGCCGCCGAAATAAATATCAGCTCACAAAAGGGCGGAAAGCCCAATGCGGCGGTATGCTATCTTCTTGAGGTCTATTCTGTTCTCAAAAACAAGAGGGTGTTTTTACAGCACGGAATAACAAAGGATCTTGCCGACCTGTTTTTCTATGAAAATACAAAAATGCGGCTTTTTATCTGCGGGGCACAGCCCGAATATGATTTTGTCAGAGAAAAATTCGGTTATCCTCAGGGCTGGGTAGCTTATACGGGCTTTGCAAGGTTTGACTATCTTCTTGAGCCTTATCCGCAGAAAAAACAGCTTCTTATTTCGCCCACGTGGAGAGCGTATCTGCGCTCGGCCTCCTCCGACCCGTATAAAAGCGGCAGTAATGAAGGCATTATGCAGTCGGAATATTATAAAACATGGACAAGCCTGCTTTTAAATGAGCGTTTTCAGAGTATATGCGATAAATACGGCTACGAGGTGAAATTCTTTCCGCACAGAAATACGGCTCATTGCTTTGATGAAATAAGCGGACTGACGGAAAAAATAAAAATAGCAAACTGGGAGGAATACGACCTTCAGCTTCTTATGAAGGAATCCTCTCTCATGATAACCGATTACACAAGCTCGGCGATGGATTTTGCCTATATGGAAAAGCCAGTTATTTACTATCAGTTTGACTATGATGAATACCGTAAGGGGCATCTGGCGACGGGTTATTTTGACTATGAAAGAGACGGCTTCGGTGAGGTCGTGAGAGACGAGGACGCTCTTATTGATTTGGCAGAGGCTTATATGAGGGGAGAATACACGGCGGAAAAATATAAAAGCCGTATTGACGGATTTTTCCCACTCAGAGATAAAAATAACTGCAAAAGGATTTACGAGGCAGTTAAAAAAATATGAGGTGCGGCTGTGAATAACGGAAAAATAAGCGTGATAATCCCCGTTTTCAGAACGGAAGAATATCTTGAAAAGTGCATACGCTCCGTTATTTCACAGACGTATGACAGGCTTGAAATCATTTTGGTCGATGACGGCTCTGATGATAACTGCCCCGATATATGCGACCGCTACGCTGAAAAAGACGGACGCATAGTTGTCATTCACAAGGAAAACGGCGGACTGTCCTCGGCGAGAAATGCCGGACTTTCAGCGGCAACGGGCGACTATATCGCCTTTGTTGACAGCGATGATTATCTTGACGGCAAAATATATGAAACTCTTGTTTTTGCTATGGAGGACTCGGATATTTCAATCTGCGGATATTACTCCGTTAAAGGGGAGAGCGTTAAAAAGCAGGTTGGATTTTCCGAAAAAACAGTGCTTTCAAAAAATGAGGCACTCAAAGAGCTTTTCAGAGACGAGAAAATAAAAAACCACGTCTGGAACAAGCTTTTCAAAAAAGAGCTCTTCGATAATATTTGCTTCCCCGACGGAAGAACCTTTGAAGATATACTCACCACCTATAAGCTTTTTGAAAATGCGAAAAAGATTACTTATGTTCCCTATGCCGGTTATTATTACGCCGACAGAGCGACCGCCATATCAAAGCAAAAGAACAGCGAAACCTGCTTTTCAAGATATTGGGCACATTATCTGAGATATGAAGATATTTCAAAGCGCATACCCGAATATGATGAAATTCTGCTCAGACAGCTTTTTATTCAGGCAAGAGCGTATATGCTTTCGTTGTCAGACGAAAAATCGGAGCATACGATGCTTGTCACCGGCTTCTTTTTAAAGAACAGGGAAAAGCTTGCTTCGTCTGAGGAACTCGGCTTTTTTGAAAAGAAGCAGGCTGTTGCAATATCAGAGCGGAATATTTCAAAAATAAAAGCCCTTGATATTTTCAGAAAAGCGCAGAAGCTTTTTGAACACATATTTGAAAGGAACTGAAAAATGAACAGACTTGTTGACAACTTTATGCACTATCGCTATTTTCTCAAGGAAAATGTTGTTAAGGATATAAAGCTCAAATACAGAAATTCTTATCTCGGAATAATCTGGACAATGATTGAGCCTCTTCTTCAGATGATAGTCCTCGCTTTTGTCTTCGGCACTCTTTTCGGCAATGAGGACAAACAGTTTCCCGTCTATATCCTGACGGGCAGACTTCTCTATTCGTTTTTTTCCTCTTCAACAAAAAGCTGTGTTAAGTCTATCCGTGTAAATTCGGGCATGATTAAAAAGGTCTATGTGCCGAAATATCTTTATCCTCTTTCGAGTATATGCTCGTCGTTTGTCATTTTCCTTATTTCGCTTGTCGTGCTTGTCGGCGTGGGAATATATTTCAAGGTTATGCCGACCGTTTATACACTTCTTTCGCCCGTTCCGATTCTCGTGCTTCTTCTTTTATCGTTCGGAATAGGTATGATTCTCGCAACCTTCGGCGTGTTTTTCAGAGACCTTGAGTATCTCTGGGGCGTTGCGCTCATGCTGGTTATGTACACGAGTGCAATTTTCTACAAGGTGTCACGCTTTGAAAAATCGGGGTATGCGTGGGTCTTAGAGCTTAACCCGCTCTACTGCGTTATCAAGAATTTCAGAAACTGCGTGCTTTACGGGCAGGGGCTTGAAATGAGAACAATGCTGTATGCATTCGGCTTTGCCGCAGTCACAACGGTAATAGGACTTATCCTCTTCAATAAACAGCAGGATAAATTCATACTTCATATATAAAACTCAAAAGGGGTAAGGCAAAATGGATTATTGTCAGGCAAAAAAATTACTTGCGGAAAAAGGGCAGGAGCATCTTCTTCGCTTCTGGGACGAGCTCAATGAGGAGAGCAGAAGCAAGCTTCTCTCTCAGATTGAAAACATAGACTGGAGCATATTCGACAGTCTCAAGCAGAAGGACGCTCTTGAAAAGAGAGGAAAATTTGAGCCTCTCGGTGCGCTCGAAATCGACGAGATAAAGGCGGACAGAGAAAAATATGAAAAAGCGGGTATTGAAGCTCTTTCAAAAGAAAAGGTGGCAACCGTTCTCCTTGCGGGCGGTCAGGGCACGAGACTCGGGCTTGACAAGCCCAAAGGAACACTCAACGTCGGCATAAACAAGAGCTTTTATCTTTTTGAAGCTCACATCAAGTGGCTTCTTCATGTCAAAGAGCTCTGCGGCGCATACATTCCGCTCTACATAATGACGAGCGATATAAACAACGCCGACACCATAGCGTTCTTTGAAGAGCACGACTATTTCGGTTATGATAAAGATCATGTTAAATTCTTTATTCAGGAGATGAATCCCGCCTGTGACTATAACGGAAAGATTTATCTTCGTGCAAAGGACGAAATTGCCCTTTCGCCCAACGGCAACGGCGGCTGGTTCCTCTCAATGGAAAAGGCAGGACTTGTCGAAGAAATGAAAGCAAAGGGAATAGAATACCTCAGCGCATTTTCGGTTGACAATGTTCTTCAGAAGATTAATGACCCCGTATTTGTCGGCGCAGAGGTGCTTTCCGGCTCTGATGTATGCGCCAAGGTTGTCAGAAAAGCCGACAAGAGAGAAAAGGTCGGTGTGCTCTGCCTTGAGGACGGAAAGCCATCAATAGTCGAATATTACGAGATGACGGACGAAATGGCTGAGCTTAAGGACGAAAAGGGCAGACTTGCCTATGCCTTCGGTGTAATTCTCAATTATCTTTTCAGACTTGATAAGCTCATTGAGCTCACGGGTGACAGAAAAATGCGTCTTCACATTGTTGAGAAAAAGATTCCCTATATTGACGAAAACGGTGAAATGCACAAGCCCGAGGAGCCCAACGGCTACAAATTCGAGACACTCATACTCGATATGGTACACATGATGAACAGTTGTCTTTCTTACGAGGTTGTGCGTGAAAACGAGTTTGCCCCGATAAAGAATATGCACGGTATTGATTCGCTCGACAGCGCAAGAGAGCTTCTCCGGCTCAACGGCTACGAGCTTTAATGAACAACAAACAGGGCTGTCGCAGTCAGATGCGGCAGCCCGTAAGCTTTTTATACAAAACAGCCCTGCGCCGACTTAAACAGCGCAGGGTATTTTTTATTCGTCGTCCGAGAAGAAAGCGAGGCACGCTTTATAGGTCATGTATATATCAAACTTTGAAACGACCTCAAACGGTGCGTGCATTGAAAGAACGGGAACTCCGAGGTCAACAACGTCAATGCCGAGATTTGCAATATATATCGCAACCGTTCCGCCGCCGCCAAGGTCAACCTTGCCAAGCTCGCCCGTCTGCCACACTACGCCGTTTTTGTCAAGGACACGGCGTATTTTTGCCATAAATTCTCCGCTTGCGTCACTTGTGCCGCTCTTTCCCCTTGCACCCGTATATTTCGTTATGCAGGCTCCGTGATTGATATACGAGCAGTTGTTCTTTTCCATGACCGAGGGATAATTCGGGTCAAAGGCGGAGTTTACATCGGCTGAAAGGCACTCCGACTTTATGATAACATCTCTCGCCTCAAGTCCCTCAAGCCTTGCAATATCGGCAATGAAGTAGCGCAAAAATGAGCTCTCAAGACCGGTGTTTCCGCCGGAGCCGGTTTCCTCCTTGTCGGCAAAAATGCAAAGAGAGGTATATTCGGGTGTGTCAATATCGAAAATCGCCTGCATTTCCGGATAGGCGCATACCCTGTCATCGTGACCGTAGGCACCTATAAGGCTTCTGTCAAAGCCGACGTCAACGGGCTTGAATGCGGGCACGGCGGAAAGCTCGGCAGACTGAAAATCCTGCTCGGTTATGCCGTATTTTTCGTTGAGTATTTTCATCACGTTGAGCTTTATCAGCTCGCTTTCCTCCTCATTATTGAGGGGGCGACTGCCGACAAGGATATTGAGATTTTCGCCCGTTATACCCTTTGACAGGGTTTCTTTCATTTGCTCCTGAGCAAGGTGGGGCAGTAAATCCGTCACCACAAACTGCGGGTCGCTTTCATCTTCTCCGATATTGACCTTAATTTTTGTTCCGTCCTTGAGAATGATTGCGCCGTGAAGCGCAAGCGGGATTGTCGTCCACTGGTATTTTTTTATTCCGCCGTAATAATGCGTTTTAAACAGAGCCATTTCATCGCTTTCGTAAAGGGGATTCGGTTTAAGGTCGAGACGGGGCGAATCAACATGGGCGGCGGCTATTTTCAGCCCGTCGCCTGCGCTTCTTCTGCCGAAAACGCAGAGGATAACCGCCTTGCCTCTGTTGTTGTAATAGACCTTATCACCGGGCTTATAGCTGCCCTTTTTGTCGAACTCGGAAAAGCCCTTTTCCTTCGCCTTTTCCACTGCAAATTCGACGGCTTCACGTTCCATTTTGACCTCTTTCATAAAGTCCTTATAGCCCTCACAGAACTTGTCGCACTTTTCGGTTTCCTCCTCGGAGACGAGCTGAGAGCAGTGCTTTCTGCTGTAAAAAAGCTTGTCTTTAAGTTGTTTGGTTTCATTTTTTTCGTTCATAATCGGTTTCTCCTGTAAAAATTTTTGTTTGTATTAATATTCGACATTTTGTTACTTTGCGTCTGCTTTATAATCATTCAGCACGGCTAAAAGACCGTCGCATTTTTGACTGAGTGAATTGAGAGAGTCATTGACGATGACAAAATCGGCTCTTTCGGTGTAGTAGGCGTCCCCGTGCTGAACATTCATTCTTTCTTCGGCGGCGTTTTCGTCTATTTTGTCCCTCTCGATAATGCGGCGTATGCGCTCGCTTTTTTTTGCAGTCACTGCAACGATGAAATCGCAGAATTTGTATGCGCCGCTCTCAAAAAGCAGGGGAGCGTCAAGCACGGCAAATTCATACCCGTTTTGAAGAGCCGCATTTATCATTTCAAGTGAGCGGGATACAATTTTCGGCAGCATAATGCGGTTGAGCCTGTCAACACCTTCACTGCTTGAAAACGCTCTTTTTGCGAGGTTTGCTCTGTCGAGCTTTCCGTCTTCACCGATAAGGTCGAAGCCGAAGACATCGGCTATTTCGGCGACTACCCTTGCGTCACTTCTGACACTGACGGCAACACGGTCGCAGTTACATATATAAAAGCCTTTTTTTTCAAGATATTCGCAGACGGTGCTTTTTCCGCTTCCCGTCTGTCCCGTCAGACCGATAATCATAATTCAATCACCTCGAATGCCGCCGCCCGTATCAGTCTGTTATAAACGGCGAGTCCCACTCCCGTTTTTTCGGGGTATCGGGCGTAAACTTTGTCCGCCCCGATTTTATCGGCTTCTCTCAAAGCTGAGAAAATGCGCTGAGCCTGAGACAGCGGGTCATTTTCTTTCCCGTATGCAAGGCATCTGACGGTCAGGAGCTTCTCTTCTCCGTCAAAGCAGAGCGCAACCGTTTTTTCGCTTTTGTGAGCTTCAACATAATTTCTGAAATTTTCAAATTCACCCTTTAACAGTATTACCTCGGCGCACGGCGAATAATGCTTGTATTTCATACCCGGGGACGAAGCCTTTTCACCGTCTCTGAGTTTATTATATACAGCATCGTCTATTTCTATTTCACCTATTACGCTTTCGAGCATTTCCGGCGTTATTCTGCCCGGTCTGAGAAGCTTGGGCACGTCACAGGCAAGAGTAATGACTGTGGATTCAACGCCGACGTTACATTCTCCGCCGTCAATAACCGCTTCGATTTTTCCGCCAAGGTCGTCAATGACGTGGTATGCGGCTGTCGGGCTGGGCTTACCGGAGGTGTTCGCCGACGGTGCGGCTATAGGCACTCCCGCACTTTCAATAAGTCGTCTTGCATTTTCATCAGACGGCATACGCACCGCCACCGTGTCAAGCCCGCCGCTTGTTTCTTTCGGAACAAGGGAGCTTTTTTTCAGTATTATCGTCAGAGGCCCCGGCCAGAAAGCCTGAGCGAGCTTTTTTGCCTTTTCGGGTATCTCGGAAACAAGAGGCTCCCACTGTGAAAATGAAGAGATGTGGACTATGAGCGGATTGTCGGACGGTCTGCCCTTGGCTTCATATATTTTTTTCACACATTCGCCGTCAAGGGCGTTTGCGGCAAGCCCATAGACAGTTTCTGTCGGCATTCCGACAAGTCCTCCCGAGCGTATTATTTCACCCGCACGGGCAATATCTCTGTCGCTGACCGAGAGTAATTCTGTTTTCATTCTTCTTCACTCGCTTTCAGCTTTTCCGCAGTGTCCGCCGTAATAAGGGCGTTGATAATATCGTCAAGGTCGCCGTCCATAATTGAATCAATTTTATAGAGCGTCAGTGAGATCCTGTGGTCGGAAACACGACCCTGCGGAAAATTATAGGTTCTTATTCTTTCGCTTCTGCCGCCGGTGCCGACCTGTGATTTTCTTTCGCCGGCTATGCTTGCGTTTTGTTTATCCTGTTCGATTTTGAGAAGCCTTGAGCGCAGAACGCTCATAGCCTTGTCCTTGTTTTTATACTGGCTTCTCTCGTCCTGACACTCGACGACCATACCCGACGGAATATGGGTTATTCTTATTGCCGACGAGGTCTTGTTGACCTTCTGACCGCCTGCACCGCTTGAGCGGAAAACGTCAATCTGAAGGTCGGCGGGATTGATTTCAAATTCGACCTCCTGCGCTTCGGGCAAAACCGCCACCGTCACGGTTGAGGTGTGAATCCTGCCGCCGGACTCTGTTTCGGGCACACGCTGAACACGGTGAACGCCGCTTTCAAATTTAAAGCGTGAGTATGCGCCCTCGCCCGACACCATGAAGCATACCTCTTTGTATCCTCCGAGCTCGGTTTCGTTTTCGCTGAGTATTTCTGTTTTAAAGCCCTTTGCCTCGGCGTACATAGAGTACATTCTGAAAAGGGAGGAAGCGAAAAGGGCGGCTTCTTCTCCGCCGGCACCGCCACGAATTTCGATAATTACGTTTTTCGAGTCGTTGGGGTCCCTCGGCAGAAGCAGTATTTTAAGCTCGTCACTTATTCTGTTTACGTTTTCACGGGCATACTCATACTCTTCAAAAAGCAAATCTTTTTCTTCCTTTGAAAGAGAGGAATCGTTCATCATTTTCTCCGCTTCCTCGCAGTCCGACTTCGCTTTTTTGTATTCTCTGTATTTTTCCGCAACGGGGGCAATAGTGTTAAGCTCCTTCATCAGCTTCGCATACCTCACAGCGTCACTGACCACCTCCGGCTCATATAGCATAAGGCTGACAGCGGAATATCTGTTCTCAATATTTTCAAGCTTTTCAAACACGTTCTTTTACTCCTTTTAATTATTATGCCGGAAAAACGTGCTCAGCTATTCCTCGTTTTCTTCTCTGACGATTTTTTTGATATTCTTTTCGATTTTGTTTCTCGCAACCATAACCTCGTGCCCGCAGCCCTTACAGCGGAGCTTGAAATCCATACCGGAGCGCAGAACAAGAAATTCCTTTGAACCGCACGGGTGAGGCTTTTTCATTATAAGCACATCATCTACTCTTACGTCCATAAACGGGCCTCCGAAAAATAATTTTTCTAATTATAGCACAGCAGGCTCATATTTATCAATGAAAATGTCAATAAAATAGTGCGGAGATTAATATTTCCGTGCCTGAGAATCATATAAATTAAATGATTTCTGCACATCAAGGACAGTAAAAAGAATAATATGCCGGGTGCAGCGGCAGAAAGGAACACTTATGAAAAAATTTATGCCGGAAGGCAGCCTTATCGGCACTCAGGAAAATCTTGACGCTTTCACCTCGAAAGCAAGCCTGAAAGATGCGTTTTACAGCCGGAGAATTCTTGAATCCCGTGCAGTGATATGCGATAAACAGCATAATCTTCACATTGACTTAGGGGTGATGAAAGGGATAATTCCCCGTGAAGAGGGAGCTATGGGCATTGACGACGGCTCAGTGAGAGATATAGCCGTTATCTCAAGGGTGAATAAGCCTGTAATGTTCAGAATAACCGACTTTGTCACCGACGAATACGGCGGCACTGTCGCTCTTCTTTCGAGAAAACAGGTGCAGGAGGACTGCGTTAAGGAATACATCTCGTGTCTGAGACCTGGCGATGTGATAGACGCCGTAGTAACTCACATGGAGTCCTTCGGCGTGTTTGCGGACATAGGTGCGGGAATAAGTGCGCTTATGCCGATAGACAGCATTTCGGTATCGAGAATACCGCACCCGTCGGTGAGATTTTCGGCGGGCGACAGAATAAAAGCCGTCGTCAGAAGCATTGACGAGGATATGAGAGTGACGCTCAGCTATAAAGAGCTTCTCGGAACGTGGGAGCAGAATGCCGCTGAATTTTCGGCGGGCGAGACAGTGCCGGGAATTATTCGCTCGGTTGAAAAATACGGAATTTTCGTTGAACTGAGGCCTAATCTTGCGGGGCTTGCCGAATACGTGCCCAACGTAAAAGCCGGTCAGCACGCAAGCGTATATGTTAAATCTCTCATACCGGAAAGAATGAAAATAAAGCTGATTATAGTTGACTCCTTTGATGCCGAATACCCGGAAAACAAGCCGGAGTATTACACCGACGAGGAGCATATAGACAGGTGGGTTTATTCGCCCGACTGCTGTTCAAAGGTGGTCGAGACGGTTTTTGTCCCATGCGAAGAGAGCGAAAATACCGAAGCTGTATAACGGTACGCATATTATCCGAAAATAAGGCAGACGCAGTTTATTAATTCTGTGTCTGCCTTTTTCAATACAGTTAAAAAAATAGTTATTTTTACTTGCATACCGCTCAATAATAAGCTATAATAGCCGTTGGTATAAAAAATCCAAATAAAATATATGAAAGGAGAATGGTTTATGAACTATTCCCATGAAGTTGAAACCATGTGCACAGTCGCAAAAGGACCCAAGCACAACCCGTCACCCATTCCCGAAGAAGGCAAATGGATAGCGGCAAAACAGATAACCGATATTTCCGGATACACTCACGGTATCGGCTGGTGCGCACCTCAGCAGGGTGCCTGCAAGCTTTCACTCAACGTCAAAAACGGCGTTATAGAGGAAGCACTCGTTGAGACAATCGGCTGTTCGGGTATGACTCACTCCGCCGCTATGGCAAGTGAAATTCTCCCCGGCAAAACGATTCTTGAGGCTCTCAACACAGACCTCGTATGCGTCGCTATAAATACAGCTATGCGTGAGCTTTTCCTCCAGATAGTTTACGGCAGATCGCAGTCCGCTTTCTCCGAGGACGGTCTTGTTATCGGCGCAGGCATGGAAGACCTCGGCAAGGGCTTTCGCTCAATGGTCGGCACAATGTACGGCACAAAGGCAAAGGGCGTAAGATATCTTGAAATGACAGAGGGCTACTGTACAAGAATGGCTCTTGACGAAGACAATCAGGTTATCGGCTATGAGTTTGTTTCTCTCGGCAAAATGACCGACTTCATCAAGAAGGGTATGTCGCCCAACGAAGCATACGAAAAATCTATCGGCACATACGGCCGCTTTGCAGAAGCTGCGAAGTATATAGATCCCCGTAAGGAATAAGAAGGAGGTACAGTGTAATGGCAACATTTGAAGGTTATGAAAGACGTGAGGCAAAAACCCTCGCCACTCTCAAAGAATACGGTATTTCCTCAATAGACGAATGCAAGAAAATCTGCGAAGAAAAGGGAATTGACCCCTACACAATCGTTCAGGAGACACAGCCGATTTGCTTTGAAAATGCAAAGTGGGCATACACAGTCGGCTCAGCCATCGCCATTAAGGCAGGCTGTAAAAAGGCGGCTGATGCGGCGGCTATGATAGGTATAGGTCTTCAGTCGTTCTGCATACCCGGTTCGGTTGCGGAAAACCGTAAGGTCGGTCTCGGTCACGGCAATCTCGGCAAAATGCTCCTTTCTGAGGAGACAGAGTGCTTTGCGTTTCTTGCCGGTCACGAAAGCTTTGCCGCCGCAGAGGGTGCTATTAAAATCGCTCTCAATGCAAACAAGGTCAGAACAAAGCCGCTTCGTGTTATACTCAACGGTCTTGGTAAGGACGCCGCTATGATTATTTCGAGAATCAACGGCTTCACCTTTGTTGAGACAGAGTTTGACCCCTACACGGAAGAGGTTAAGGTCGTTTACGAAAAGGCATACTCAAAAGGTCCGAGAGCTGACGTCAAGTGCTACGGCGCAGACAATGTTCCCGAGGGCGTTGCGATTATGAGACTTGAAAATGTAGGCGTTTCAATCACGGGCAACTCGACCAACCCGACAAGATTCCAGCACCCCGTTGCAGGCACATACAAGAAGTGGTGTGTAGAAAACGGCGTTAAGTATTTCTCGGTTGCATCAGGCGGCGGAACAGGCAGAACGCTTCACCCCGACAATATGGCGGCAGGCCCGGCTTCCTACGGCATGACAGATACAATGGGACGTATGCACAGCGACGCTCAGTTTGCCGGTTCGTCATCAGTTCCCGCTCACGTAGAAATGATGGGACTTATCGGCATGGGCAACAACCCGATGGTCGGTGCAACAGTTGCTTGTGCGGTTGCAGTTGAAGAAGCGATGAAGAAGTAAGTTAATAGACAAATACGAATAAAAATGTATGATAAACGGCTTTCGAGTAACATCGGAAGCCGTTAATTTTCGCAAAAACAGCCTGAAGTGTGTTGGAATTGTGGGCGGCGTCCACAAAAAGTTGACATCGCCCACAGTATTTTTTAAATCGGTCATTTATATATTTCTTCGAGTATATCATTGCCTTCATCCGTCATCTTTTCGGTCAAATGTGCATAAATTCCCATTGTCATTTCAATCTTTGAATGACCGAGTCTGTTCTGGACATATTTCATTGGTGCTCCGTTTTCGGCAAGCATTGTTGCGTGCGTGTGACGGAGTGAGTGAAAGTCAAATTCAGGAAAATTCATCTGCGTGTGAATAATCCTGCTTACATGCTGCATAGTCCTTGAAGTGACATACTCACCTGAATCACGGACATTTATTAAGTGAACAGGCTGATTTCCTTCATACGGATTTATCTTGTTTTTCGGAACATCAACAACAGGCTTTGTTCCTGTATGATTGAGAGGAAGATCATCAGTATTATTCTCTTTTGAGATACAGGGCAGTATGGGGAGCATTTTATTCACTGACCGAAAGAGAACAGGATATGATAGCCGACAGCATAGGTTTCTGTCCGAAATGCCATAAAACCTTCAAGTCTGTAAAAGATAAAGACGGTGACGATGCATATGTGAGAATAAAGCCGATGCCGTACACAATCCTTGCGGAAAAGTATCAGTTTTCCGATCCGAACACAGCAAAGAAGCACCTTAAAGAAGCATATGCAAAAATGCGGGAGTATATTGAGAAGACGGAATATTTTGGAGTTATGGAGGATGAGATAAATTAAAAAGAGCCTTTCTGTGGTGGAAAAGCTCTTTATACGCCAAGTGGCAGAGGTTTGTCCTCCGCCGCTGATATTTTATATTTGTCATCACTCACGAAAATTGCAATTACTCAGCATTTATTCTCATCCGGAATAAATCCATCAGCAGGTCACTGCCTTCTTTGACCGGATCGCTTTCCTGTCTCGTGCTCTGAGCATCGAATATCATAACAGGATAATTGTCTATTCCATACTTATCCCACTTAATTTCTCCGGCACCGTCAACTTCTCCGGCATTCAGGCTCGGATTTCCGGTTTTTGCAAAATTAACCCACATCTGTTGCATAATTTCACTGAGTCTGTATGCCGCAGGAATATCCTTTGCAGATGCTTCATCTACATTTCCGAGTACAAAACTCAGGTCATATCCGTGGCACGACAGCAAATCAGGATTATTGGTTTCTTCCGTGAAGTAATAAACGTATGCGTTCTGTCCGTTTGCCGCATGGGTTTGAGCTTCAAATCTTGCCGGACAATGAAACGATCTGTAATTGATGTATTGAAGCAGCTTATTGTATTCATCGCCATCCTGCGAAGACATAAATGTATCAAATTTTGCTTTCTGCTCGTCATTCATTTCTGCAAGTGTCTGACCAACCCGCCCTTGCATAATCTGCATATTGTTTTCTTTACCGTACAGCATTGTCCAGTAGTTATACTCATCCTTAGTGGTTCCGATCAGCATATCCAATCCGTCTCGTGCATCAGAGCTTAACGCTTCTTCTATATCCATAGGAATAACAATTCCGTCACTTTGCGGATACGGGTAATCGACATCGTTCTCTATAATCAGAATCTTTTCGATTTTTTGAATATCGCTTACGGTCAGAGACATGAAATCGTCAAGATTCTTTGCTCCGGATATTTCCATAATCTGCTCTGTGCGTTCCATACTCTTTTTTGCGGTACGCAGATAAGCTGCCGATGTACCGCTTTCCATGATTCCCCGTTTGAACAGCCCTTTAGCCTGCGGTGCAAGCATTAGGGCGGATACAGAGCCGCCGCCTGCGGATTCGCCGAAGATTGTGATACGCTCCGGATCGCCGCCGAAGGCTTCTGCGTTTTCTTTCAGCCACGAAAGTGCCTGAATCTCATCCAATAATCCGAGATTGGCTGTATCGGCATATTCCTCCGCTCCCGATACATTACTCAGATTGATGAACCCGAGAAAGTCTGTTCTGTAATCCATAGATGCAAAAATAACATCCGGATGGTTTTTGACAAAATTTGTTCCGTCATAATATGGATCGCTGGTTCCGCCCTGAATATATGCCCCGCCATGAATCCATACCATGATTGGCTTATTACTTGATTTATCGGAATAGTTGTTCCATACATTCAGATTAAGACAGTCCTCTCCCTGCGGATACAGGCTGCTGACTTCATCGCTGCTTTCGAATTGAACGGAGCTTTTCCCGAAGTAATATGCTTCAAATACTTTATCGCTCGCATCCGGTTTTTGAGGTGCTTTCCATCTTAAATCACCGACAGGCTGCTTTGCATAGGGTATGCCCTTCCATGAAACAACATTATCCGCATCAGCTTTTCCTACATAGGTTCCGCTCACGGTTTTTGCAGACAGGCTCATATCATATTCGCCGCTGATTTCTTTATTCTCTCCGTATATGGAAAGCATACCGGCTCTGGCGTCCGCAAAATATTTTTCCGAACACATCAGTTCGTCCAAGGCAGCATCAATACCATGCTCCTGCCAGTATTGGTCAATATTGGCAGTGAATTCGGATGTCTCCTGCGTCTGTGTCACATCTTTCTCAGAAGCACAGCCTGTCAGTAATGTCGCTGTCAAACAAATTGCAAAAATCAAACAAAATACTTTTTTCATAAATATCAATGCCTCCTTATAATATTTGATTATATCTTCATTATCCTCTGTAGTTAAGGTACGGCAATCTGAATCCTGATAGTATTTTTCACTGTTCGGTTTCGCCGCTGAAAAAGCTGGGAAGCTTACTGCCATACGAATCGGTCTCGTCAGCTGTACCGAACCATGCTTTGGTAGTGGAGGGATTAACAACATCAGACTGCGAAACCCCTGCAGAAGTGTGTCCGCAGCTGGTCTTTTTTCCTCCCGTCACATGTTTTAGATTTTTTTCGGGAAGTTCAGTTTTATCGTTTTTCATTTTCCCACCTGCCTTTAATTCTGCATTTGTGTAAATTACATAGTAAGTGTACCATAAATATCCGTCAATATCAAGAATTTTACGATTTAAGAAATGAGATTATAAGAACACACGGCAGAGGTTTGTCCTCCGCCGCTGATGTTCAATCAATTGTTTTACTTGAATAAGTTTCTGAACCAGTTAATAACTCTGTTGAAGAAGCAAGCAATTTTGCCGAAGAAGTTATCTGCGTGTGTGCTGCCGCACTTGGGGCAAAGGGTGCCGGTGCCGGTCTTGGGAATAATTTCCTTTTGCGTATCAGTGTAGGTTATTCCGCCGAATTCTGCCGTTGCGGTGTAAACACGCTCTCCGTCTTCTGTCCGTGTCGCTTCCTTCCTGACTCTGGATGTCACTGTGCAGTCCTTGGTCTGAGAAACGCCGCAGTAGCAGGTAACGGTGGCGGCGCACTTCTCATGACCGTCCCACTTGAATTCGGGAGCACCGTAATTGTGACTGGGTGCAGAAGCCTTGGTTATCATAACCGACTTTGCAGAGGAACCATTGACCATTTTCACGCCGCCGATTCCCGGTCCGTAAATTACATCACCGTTAATTTCTTCCTCGTATGCATCGAACGAAGTTGAGCCTTTGATATTCAGCCAGTCCGAAACGACTACGCCGTATTTTTCCATGAAAAAAAATGCACCGTAAGAGCAGGTACCACGAACAATCACCTTGTTCACGGTATCCGTAAAAGTAACCTTTGTATTGTTTTTTACATAAATACCGGTGAATGCTAAGCCGGTAATTTCGATAGTACCTGAGGCGGATATGGTAAGCTCATCATAAGCAGAGAGACCGTCGTCGCCGCCCGTTGCCGTCAGATTTCCGTCGCCGGAAATTTCAAGGGCTCCGTAGGCTTTAATACCGTCATCACCGTACATTGTTTCTGTGGTTCTGCTTGTCAGAACATTATTGCCCTTTAAAATCAGATTCGCAGCACCGTTAAATTCAATCGGAGCTCTGCCCGGAATAGTGACGGACAGATTTTCAATAGTCATATCGGTGACGCCGTTACTAACCTGAATATATTCCTTTTCGGTTGTGCCGGAAACAGTAAGACCGCTTGTGTTAATAATGAGTTTGTTGCCGCTCCAAGTGTAATCAGTTTCTTCCTCTCCGGTGATTGTCAAATCATGCGCCGGAGCTTCGGCGAACGCAGAAAGTGTCGCCGCCGGCAGCATACCCAGAAGCATAATGACTGAGAGTAAAATGCTTAAAATTCGTTTTTTCATAGTTTTTATTCCTTTCATATTATTTTTGTTTTATCGTTTCTAAAAAACGCTTCAAATAAAATTGCAGTATATTTATTAGTCTGCGGCGGCAGAGAAAAATCTCCACCGCCGATTGTTCATATAATTGTTTTACTTAAACAGATTCTTAATCAAGCTGAAAATTCTGTGGAAGAACGCCGTTAACTTACCTACAAAGTTATCCGGATGAATTTCGCCGCAGTAATCGCATACATTTGATTTTAGAGACTCAATCTCTTTAATTGCTGCCGCCTTGATTTCATTTACAGCGGTCAAATCTTCGGCATTTGTAATGTCCTCGACAGCTTTTTCTGCTACCGCTTTGATCTCGTCGGCTGTGTTTTCCGAAACAAGTGCATTGACAGCATTTATTGCTTCTTCCTTTGCCATCAAAAGCAGTGTCGCCGCATCGACTACTTCAAGCTCACCGTCGCCGTTAAGTACTATTCCGAAGTCAGCCGTTCCGTCATAAGTGAAGAAGGTGTCGGCTTTCGCATCGGGATTATTCTTTGCAAAGTCAGCCGTCAGAATTCCGGCATCGTATTCATCGTCGATGTTTGCATAAGCAATATATATTTCCGAATCGGTAAGTGCACCCAATATAACTGCGGGATCCGATGTGATGCCGAGATTGCCAAAACCGTTTGCTGCGGTATTATCCTTGATGATAACCTTACCCGACAGATTTAATGTACCGGCGTTCAGAATTGCTCCGTATGCATCTGTTGCATCGTTACCTGTAATGGTGATCTGTTTGCTTGAAGCTGCGGTCAGATTCAGCTCACCTGAATAGTTGTATACTGCACCGCCTGAAACAGCCGTATTTTTGCTGATTTCACCGTTTTCAAATGTGAAGCCGCCAAAATTAAGCACAGCACCGCCGCAATAACCGTCATTGCCGGTGAGAATGCCATCCTGCATTGTGAAAGTGCCGACTTCTGTTTCAACACCGCCGCCGTAGGGTGCCGCATTGCCGCTTATCTCACCGTTTTCCATTGAGAAGCTTCCTTCATTGACAAGCACACCGCCGCCGTAAACAGCCGAATTGTCGCTTATCTTGCCGTTCTTCATTGTGAAGCTTCCGCTTTCGTTGAACACGCCGCCGCCGTAATTTGACATATTATAATTGATAATACCGTCTTCCATTGTGGAACTGCCTATTTCGTTGAACACAGCACCGCCGAAATATGCATCGTTTGAGCTTATTTTACCGTTGTTTACGGTAAGAGTACCCATATTATACACAGCACCGCCGGAATATGATGCCGAGTTGCCGGTTATTTCACCGCCATCCATTATGAATTCATTGAAATTGAGCACCGCACCGCCGTAATCGGACACATTATCGCTGAGCTTACCGCCACTAAGTGTGAATTTGCCGGATTCTCCTACCAATACCGCACCGCCGATTCCTGCGACGTTTCCGCCCAGCTTACCGCCGTTCACCTTAAGTTCGCCGCTGTCAATATCCACAGCACCGCCCTGGTCTGCTTTATTGCAGACTATTTCGCCGTTATTCATATTGAATATACCGCCGTCAACAAACACTGCACCGCCTGCCTGTGCGGTATTGCCGTTGATTTCGCCGGCGTTCATTGTAAGAATGCCCTGATTATATACAGCACCGCCGGAATATCCTGCTATGTTTGATGTTATCTCACCGCCGTCAATTATGAATTCATCAAAGTTGATAACTGCACCGCCGTAACTTGCACTGTTGCCGTTCAGCATACCGCCTTTCAATGTGAATGTGCCGATGGCTATCTGCACTGCACCGCCCTGTACTGCTTCATTGCCGCTGATTTCACCGTCAGTCATGGTGAAACTTCCGTTTTGTATATCCACAGCACCGCCGAAATTCGCCGTATTACCGCCGAAAAGACCGCCTGTCATTTTGAGATTGCCGTAACAGACAAAAGCAGCACCGCCGTATTCCGAATAGTTCTTGCTGATTTCACCGTTCTGCATGGTGAAAGAGCCTGTATCAACAAAGACACCGCCGCCGGCTTGTGCCTCGTTTTCGCTTAAGGTACCGCCGCTCATTTTAAATGTACTGTTGTAATCATACACCGCACCGCCGGAGCTGGCAGTATTTTTGCAGATAATACCGTCTTCCATGGTGAAGACACCGCCAAAGACAAACACGCCGCCTCCGAAAGGTGCATCGTTTCTGCTTATTTCACCGTTTTTCATAGTGAAAGAACCGCCGTTGACAGCTACACCGCCGCCGTAATTAGATGCTATATTGCCGATTATTTTGCCGCCGTTCATTGTGAAACTTCCGTTTTGCACACTAACGGCACCTCCGCAGGAACCCACACAGCCTGCGATATTTCCGCCGTGCATTGTGAAAGTAGCTCCGCCCACATCAACAGCACCGCCGAATTGTGAAAAACCGCCGCAGATAACGCCGCCCGAAAGAGTTTCGGTGCCGTCTGTATCGGTATTGTCCCAAATCCAGAGACCGCTGTCATCAGGGGTAAAATAATGAACCGCTTCGCCCTCGTCATAGAGGTCAAAATTTACACCGTTTCCGAGTATGATATTGCACTGCGAAGCCAAGTCGAGAACAAAACCGTTAAGAGAAAGCTTAACGTCATTATCGACAGACATCACACTGTCAGCCGTGATGTTCTCAACAAGACGACCGTTGCCGCCGTCTCTGAACAGTGCTTCAAGCTCTTCAAATGTTGAAATATCCTTGTCGAAAACGACCTTGCCCTCGTCAACCGTTGTTAAAGGCTTATCGCTGTTAATTTTGCCGAGCAATACTTTATCGGATAAAGCTCCGAAAGCAAGACCTATGCTTTTGAAAGACTGAACCTTAATGGTGTCATCGAGTGCAGCACGCTTTAAATCGGGTTTTTTCGCATCGGAAATTTCCGATGCACCAAGTGAAAATGCATCGGCGTTGCCACCCGAGAAAGTACGGACTGCAGGTGTGTTCCCGCTAAATGCTTTACTCACTAATCCGGTATGATCTCCGCCGGGAGTCAAGTCATCCGGGGAAAACCTTTTGATTGGACTGCTTTCTGCGAACGCCATAACCGGCACAAGGTTAAGCACAAGAAGCAGAGTCAGTATGACAGATAAAAATTTTTTCTTCATATTGTTCTTTCCTTTCGTTATTAATTATAGCGATTATAATACACTTGTCTTGGAAAATCAAGGGAATTAAAGGGTTTTTAATTGTTATTTATTTATCATTGTCGGGAGAGATTTATCACCCGTTTCCCTTTATTTTCGGCAAGTTCTTTAAACTTTGCCGCACCGCCGAGTGGGGTGCATACATAGATGACAACAACGTCCGACCAATCGAGCATAAGGCGGTTTCTTTTGTCGATAGCGAACCGAAGAGGGACGGTTTCAAGCCCGTCGGGATACACGGTGTCGGAAAAATCGGTCAGGTCAAAGTCTCGCTTTTTCGGCAGGTATGCAAGCACAACGGAGTATCTGATATGAGGGTATGCCTTTGAAAGCTCTTTCAGCTCACTGTGTACCATAGAATCGAATTTGCCCTGATTACCTACATAAAATGTATCCGCCCCTTGATTTTCAATAAGGTCAATTAAAGTATCGTGCAAAACGGGTTTTACATCCTGCGGCGTTTGTCTGTGTCCGAAAAAGCATACTGTTTTACCCATAAAAAACCTCCAATAAATTAAGCCGCTCAAAAGCAAATAATGCTTCGGGCGGCTAAGCTCATTATGGGAATTTCATCCGTGTGGAACGACAAAATGAGATGCCGCCGACCTTTCGACCGGCGACAAATATAGAATATGCCGCAATCGAAAGTTACCACACTTTATACTGTTCCCTGCATAAATAATGTCAAACACACTTAAACAGAAAAAAGATGATTGGACATATTACTATCACAACTATCTTTAAGTGTGCTTACAAATATTAAATTTTATGCAGAAAAACACCGGCATAAGTTTCCCTATGCCTATACAGCTATTTAATTGATGAACAGTAATAAAATGTGGTACTTGTATTATATTGAAAAATGACATAAAAGTCAATCATTCAAAATAATAAGTACCACATTGATGATGCATATTATTTTTTCTCTGTAGTCCGAAGACAGATGATAAGGTCTTTGCCATCAATGGAATGTTGCATTTTGTCAACTATAACTTCAAAGTTTTCCGTAAGAAGTGACCAGACAGCCGCAGACTTTTCGGCATCAACACTTATATGATAAATTGTTTTTCGGTCAGTCATACATAAATCAACTCCGTATTTACAATTTCCGTTGCACGGTTCCTAATATTGTTCATCTTCTGCACCCACAGCATTTGATTTTCAACTTTGAGCTGTTCGGTTACGCACTCAGATTTTGCCATATCATTTACGAGCCGAAGAAACATATCCTCCGCTTGTTCGTTCAGATCGGCAAGATAGGTATGCAATGTGCCGTTCATCTGCATAATTGTAAAAACGGCTTTCTTGTGTTCAATAAGGTAGCATTTATGCCGCATACCCCACACCCCGATAGGTCTATCGTCTTTTTCGGGCGGTAAGGTTAAGTCGGGGATGTAATAGTCACCTTGCAATGTGTAACTTATGCCGGTTTTTTCGTCTGTGATGTGTTTTTGCATAATAAAAATCCTCCTGTTATTTGGTAATTGCATTGTACCAAATAACGGGTGGTATGTCGAATGTATGCAGCTCAATCAGATATGTTTATCCATAACCATTCAGTGTTGTAATTTTGCTTTTCCCGTGTCCACTTGCGGTCCGCAAACTAAATAACATGTAAAAGTACAGCTTAAAACAGAGTAATACAGATAAAAATGCAAATCTTCAAACCCTTAGAAATAATAAGGGATACGGGTAAAAACAGGAATTTTAAGGCAACTGAATCTTCATTCAAAACCGAGGGGCAACAACCCGATGGTTGGTGCAACAGTTGCTTGTGCAGTTGCTGTTGAAGAAGCGATGAAGAAGTAAGTTAATCGACAAATATGAATAAAAGCGTATGATAAAGCGGCTTTCGAGTAACATCGAGAGCCGTTTAGTTTTGCAAAATCAGCCTGAAGTGTGCTGAAATTGCGGATGCCGTCCGCGTGGTGTCCGCATAGTGTAAATAAACTAATCAAAAAATGTTTCTCTATATGAGCTATCAATCAATTTAATCTGTGATTATCAGCGAATATAAGGGTGGTTGCTCGGATGAAATATACATTACGTATAATTCTCTCTTCAACGTATACTTGCAATATGTTTGACGATAGCCGATAAATGTGATATTATTTACGCGGGTCTGATTTTTAGGTGGCATATACGTCTGCGGATAATACAGGTAAACAAGTCTTTCTCAACAGCAGTAAATTTCAAAGATGTAATTATATGTATGATATAGGACATATATTGCCATTAACAGAATCGAGGAGGGATATTTGTGAGAAACATCAGCACAATGTCAAAATTCAAATACATGATATTGAATATGTTTTTCGGAAGTGTTATGTATATCCTCTTTCGATTTCTGTTTTTCGGTTCAATTCACGGACTGACCGTATTCGAATCAAGAGTGGTACTTTTACTTTTGCCCGCTGTTTTCGTACCGCTCGGCATATTTATCACTCAGGAACGCCGAAATTGGGTTTCTCTAACTGTCAATGTTTCACTTCCGTTTGAGGCATATACCATATTCGTTTTACTGGAATACTTTTCGACCTTCTATCTCGCAGTATTCTATACCGCAGCGGCACTGTCGGTGATATATTTTCTGATAATTATGCTTCAGAAAATCAAAAGCCGTAACAAAATGCGGGTAATTTTTAACAGAATGGCGTTTGCTTCTCTCGGCATAAGGTCAATCGTCGGAATATGTCTTCTGCTGATTATGGTTCCCTACGGAGTGAAAAGCTTTTTAGGGTACGGTATTATACGTTCACGGGTTGATACGGTTGCAGAATACAAATCCGAGGAATGGTCATTCGACAACAATATCGACAGTATTGAAAAACTGAGGGATGAAACATGGAAAACACTCAGTCTTCAGGAAAAAATCAATCTTCTCGGCATAATAAAGAACATTGAAATAAGTGATATGGGAATCGGTCATGAGGTTTATCTCGGAGCAGAAAAATTGAGCTCTGATTCCCATTTAGGTAATTACAGAAAAGCAGAGCATCGGATAACCCTTAACATTGACTGGCTCAACGATTCCGACACTACCGGGAAAAAGGCTTTGGAGGTTTTGCTTCACGAAATATGGCATATATACGAATGCAACTGTGTTGAAGCATATAACAGTGTAGCCCCCGAGTACAAAAACCTTGTACTGTTTAATGCTGTCGCAAACTATAAAGACGGTTTTGAAAACTATGTCGATGCAGAAGATGATCCGGAGGCTTATGCTTCACAGGATGTCGAAGCCTCCGCTGAGTGGTATGCGGATTTAGGCTCTTACAGATACCTTGAAGTTATAGACGGAGACTATCAGCCGGGACAGCAACTTGAGGATGAACTGCCGTAAAAAATTTAATCATACGTTACCGCAATTATCCGAAGCGGCAAATGCGATATTGTATTATTGTTAGTATCACGCCAATAAAAACTCATAAAATCATACGGAGGTCAAAAACTATGAAATCCAAAAGCAAAAGTCAGATTCTTTCATACGCAGCTTCAATAGTATCAATCGTAACGTTAATAATATATCTGTACCGTCTGTCAGATTATTTCACGGTCAAACCGGTCTTTATTAAAATCGCTCAGCAGCTTCCGGTGTTTATGACATTTTTGTTTTCCGTCGTTTATTTTGTCGGAAAACCGGCATTCGGCAGTATATCAAAAAAACATATCGAAACCCTGATGCTTTTACAGGGGCTTGCCGCTTTGACCGGCATTGTTTTGGATTTCATAGAATCAGACTTTGATATATTCCATTTCGATGTAATGTCTCTTGTGTTAACATACGGAGTATTTTTCATATATCTGTTTATTCGTGAGAAATGTGATTTGACGGAAATTCCCCTCTTTGTAACCGGCGGATTGTTTGTTGTTTTTTCGTTTTTCGAATATGCTATGAGCGGATCAATACCTTTCAGAAGAACGGCAATTTGCATTGCCATGTGCGAATATATGGCTCATTTCCTTTATTGTGACAGTCTGTCGGAGTTATCTTTCACTAACAAATCTGACGGTGCAGATAAAGAGATTTCGACTGAAACTATCGGCAAATTTATCAATAACAAAAAAACGCTTTTGACATTGATACCTATCGCAACATTTGTCGTGACAACCGTATATTTGCTTCTGATTAATTACGATATACTCTATGATTTAATCAGTAACAGGATATTTGAGCTTTTGAATTACGGCTCATTATGTGTGCTTTTTGCTATGCTTTCCCGAATATTGGTCAGGCTGTTCAAAAATAATAAGGTGATAAAAGCTGTATTACCGTACCCGATGGCACTGATATCTACCTTTTCGGTAATATGCCTTAATACTTTTTATCACTTCATTTCTTATCATGATATGCACGGATGGCTCAATTCGCAAGTGTTTTTAACACTTCTTAAGCAGGATATTCTTTATTCGGGCAGCTTTATTGCTTTTATTCGCTACCCTGCCATACTCGTTATCAGCTTTTTTATGCTGTATGCGTTTTGTCAGTTCGGGAACAACAAACAAGTATCAGATTCCGATATTAAGTCGAAAGAGAGCAATATTATTCCATTCCCTCAAAAATGAATTCTATTCAAAGACACAAGGAGGTATTAAAATATGATATACATAACAGGAGATATCCACGGGGATATTAACAGGTTCTCGCCCGATTACCTGCCAGGGGAAGACCACTTCACAGAAAACGATTTCATAATTATATGCGGTGATTTCGGGTTCATCTTCGCAGATGATGAGGAAGAAAAAGAGTGGCTTGACCGTCTTTCCGAAAAGCCTTACACGATTTTGTGGTGTTGCGGGAACCATGAAAATTTTCATGCACTCTATAAATATCCGACAGAAGTCCGCTATGGCGGCAAGGTTCACCGCATACGGAAAAACATATTTCACCTCATGCGCGGGCAGATTTTCACCATAGAAGAAAAAAAGTTTTTCTCCTTCGGCGGTGCTTATTCCATCGACAGATACATGAGAAAGAAAAATGTAAGCTATTGGGATGAGGAGATCCCGAATAACGAGGAATATGACGAAGCGGTCAAAAATCTTAATGAGAACGGAAAAAGCGTGGACTACATCATAACGCATACCGCACCGAAAGAAATAATAAGGAAAATGGGATATTATCCCGACCATCACGATATGGAGCTGACCGGCTTTTTAGAGTGGATTATGTATGAGTGCAAATTTTCTCACTGGTACTTCGGGCATTGGCACGAGGATAAAGAAATTGATGATAAATTCACCGCTTTGTATTACCAAACGGTAAGAATCGGAGAAGAAAAGAAAGAAAAACCGGATTGTGATGAAAAACAAAGATAACGATAAAGATAAAAATCAATGTCGATAGAAAGGAATATTATTATGCTTAGATCAATGTTTCCGGAGGAACATATTTGTGCAAACTGCGGAGAAAAAATTGAAACGGAGGTGCTTGCCTGTGCACTCTCATGCGGACCGTCCGATCTTGACGGAAGACCTGATTTTCCTGCAAGGTATGATCTTATCGAAAAATGTGTAACTTGCTGTCCCGTATGCGGTTATTGCGGCACCGATATTGAACGTCCTGTCGGTAATCTTTCGGGATATTTAAAAAGTGAGGAATACCTTACCTGCGAAGATCATAAGTTTTCCTCATCAGATACTGTAAAGTATTACAGAAGTGCCCTGCTGTGTCTGAAACGAGAGGAGTATTCCAAAGCTTTTTATGCG
Organism: Acutalibacteraceae bacterium; assembly: GCA_045639785.1. Taxonomy (GTDB): domain Bacteria; phylum Bacillota; class Clostridia; order Oscillospirales; family Acutalibacteraceae; genus UBA6857. Next base: position 34,690 of record JAZUDT010000032.1, read on the forward strand.
TTTCTCGATGCGGCGTGGACCTGCGATGACGAAAATGATACCGAAAATGCCGCCATGTGCAGAAGAAAAGCTCTTGCCGTATACGACAGTTATCGAGAAGAAGATGAATGGAAACCCGATACCGAGCTTATAGTAATTGATTTGCTCAGAAGAACGGAGCAGTTTCTTCCTGCCATAAGAAAAGCACGCGAGTATAAAACTATGGACAGTTTCAAACAAAGAATACTGGATTATCAGATAACACTGTCGCAAAATAAAGACAGCGGATGTCATAATGCCGATATCTGATAAATGCAGTTTGATGAAACAATAACATATGTTACATCTGAAAATACAACAGCATATATGTTAAAACGGAGGGAAATAAAATGGCAATTTCATTGAAAGATTTCAGACTTATGATGCTCAGACCGGCAAAATACAGCGGCAGTGAGATAGAGTTAGATATTGTGCTCTTAGAAAGTGAACTCATGAGATCCGATATACATGACGTTACAACCCTCGGGCTGATTCCGGGAGATACTGCCGAAACATTTCTCACGGCTTGTTTCGACGGTAACGGCTCCGACTGTAAAAAGCACATCCGTACTTATATAAGCGGAGATGTTCTGACAAAATTCATTGATAAATACGGAATTGAAGGAATAAGTGCAACCACAAAAGCTAAGTTCAGACTGGAGTACAGAGCAGACCCCTATATTGACTGCGATGAATTATACGAGCTGGTCGCACTGGTTATGACAGACATTTACTGAATAGCAGGGAGTGAGAAAATTGCAGGAAAAAGCCGCTTATAAAAAGGCATACGAGGTTGCTGCCGGATATTTCAGAAAAAAGCATCCGATGAGGTCAGGCGAATTATTTGATAATCAAGGTTTCATCGCTTATGAAGAAACTGAAGGAAGAACGCTGAACATAATATGCAGAATAGTAAATGCCACTCAACATATTGTTCTTGAAACAGAACCTCAGATTCATGTGTCCGAACCGTTTTTGGGACAAGTAAGCGAATACATAGCAAAAATCAACGAGCTTATCGAAAATCACATTATCGGCATACGAAAAAACGGCACAATTTATATGCACACGGAATTTGACTACGGCAATGAACCTCCAACGGAAAAAATGCTTGAACAGCGTGAGAGAGCATGCAAAATTGAGCTTCTTACATATTCTTCTATACTAGAAAAACTCGCTAACGGAAGATTATTGACATCAAAAGAAGCAGATGCGGAAGCTATATGGGATGATACGTTCAGGCTGATGCTGAAAACGTTGGTTGACCAAAGAGAAAATGAGGGAAACTGCAATGATAATAAAAAGTGAAAAAGACCGTCGGCGGCTTGAACGGATGAGGAAGCTCAGTAAGTATAAGATTTTCAGAAAGTACTATAGAATCGGCGAATATAAAGGAAAACGGCGACCGATTAAATGAGCTTTTTAGGTTATAATATCAAATCTCCCCGAACCCGGTGAATTTTCATACACCGGGTTCGGGGAGATTGATTTATTATAAATGTTTATCATAGGTTTGAATTGGCATTAAAATTATCCAAAAGAACAAAGTTTTAAAGTATTGTTGCGTGTTTTGTTATAGAGAATGTAAGTACAACAACAGATAGAAAAAGCGTTATTTCCGTAGAATGCTAATAAATTAGATTATAATATTACTCAAAAATATTGAGAGGAAATTGCTTTTTCTCATAACCATTCAGTGTTGTAATTTTGCTTTTTCCGTGTCCACTTGCGGTCCGCAAACTAAATAACATGTAAAAGTACAGCTTAAAACAGAGTAATACAGATAAAAATGCAAATCTTCAAGCCCTTAGAAATAATAAGGGATACGGGTAAAAACAGAGATTTTAAGGCAACTGAATCTTCATTCAAAACCGAGGGGCAACAACCCGATGGTCGGTGCAACAGTTGCTTGTGCGGTTGCAGTTGAAGAAGCGATGAAGAAGTAAGTTAATCGACAAATACGAATATGATAAAGCGGCTTTCGGATAACACCGAGAGCCGTTTAGTTTTGCAAAATCAGCCTGAAGTGTGCTGAAATTGCGGATGCCGTCCGCAAGATTAAGGCATTTCCGCATTGTTTTTTGTGCCATTATTTAAAAATTTCTTCAATTCTAATCTGTTTTTAATTTTTTTTGCTATAATAGGCATATCTTTAATATGCGGGGGTATATGTATGCGACTTTTGGTTTGCGAGGATGAGAAGGATCTCAACAAAATAATTTCAATGAAGCTTTCCTCTGACGGCTATGCCGTTGACAGCTGCTATGACGGGGAAGAAGCACTTGATTATCTTGAATTCACCGAATACGACGGGATTATACTCGATATAATGATGCCGAAAATTGACGGCATAGAGGTTCTTAGGCGTATGCGTTCTTCGGGCAATCTCACTCCCGTTCTTTTTCTTACTGCAAAAGACACCGTCAGCGATAAGGTAAAAGGACTTGACGAGGGCGCAAACGACTATATAGTGAAGCCGTTTTCTTTTGAAGAGCTCACGGCACGCATACGGGCAATGCTCAGAAAAAATTATTCGACCTCCTCGAATGTTATCACTGTTTCCGATTTAAGCGTAGATATTGCGGCACATAGAGTGAAAAGGGGAGATGATGAAATCAGTCTTTCCTCAAAGGAATTTGCACTTCTCGAATACCTTATTATTAATAAAGGAGTCGTCCTCAGCCGTGAAAAAATTGAAAATCATATCTGGAATTACGACTATGAGGGCGGAACAAATGTTGTTGATGTCTACATAAGATATCTCAGAAAGAAAATAGACGACGAAAGAGAAAACAAGCTCATTCACACCATAAGAGGGAGCGGCTATGTGCTGAGGGAAAGCAAATGAAAAATATTTCGATAAAAATGAAAATAACTGTGTGGTTCGCTCTTTCAATGCTTGTAATAGTCGGGCTTACCCTCGGAAGCGTTATTATGATAAGCGGCTCTGTGGTAAAAAAGGAAACGTTTGAAGAACTGAGGGAGGTTGTCGAGGAAAATTCAGATGAAATTGAATTTCTGGATGAGTACAATAAGCTTGATATGGATGATGACTATGATTTATATCTTGAATATAAAAACGGTTATCTTGAAATTGACGATGACTTTATCCGCTCCGTCAACGGAATAGTATGTTCTCTCTATGATGAAAAAGGGAATATCCTCTATGGTGAAAACATATTATATAAAACCGACGGGGCTTTTTCATTCGGTGAGGGTGAGGTAAAGACGGAAAAAGACAAAAACGGAAACAAGCACTATTATTTTGACAAAAAAATTGTGCTGAAAAACGGTGAAATTCTGTGGCTCAGAGGGTGCATAGATGCCGATTACGGCTCATCAAGAATAAACAGCATTATTAATCTTTCGCTTTGGATAATACCCGTTCTTGTGCTCATTTCTCTTTTTGGCGGCTACCTTGTCGCAAGAAAAGCACTTAAACCTATTGAAAAAATCAGCGAATCAGCCGAAAGCATACACGAGGGCAATGACCTGACAAAAAGAATTTCTCTTTCTGACACGAGCAGTGAAGTGAAATCACTTTCCGATTCATTCAATCGTATGCTTGACCGCCTTGAAGCTTCGTTTAAGTCCGAACAGCAATTAACCGGTGACGTTTCGCACGAGCTCAGAACACCCGTTTCCGTCATAATGTCCCAGTGCGAGTTTTCGCTTGAAAAGGACAGAGAAGGAGAAGACTATCGGGATGCGTTAAAACTGATTTTAAGACAAAGCAGAAAAATGTCTTCTATGATAAATGACATGCTTTCTTTCAGCCGTCTTGAAAGAAGAGAAAAAGATGAAAGCTTTTCGGATATAAATATGTCCGAGATTATAAGCGGCGTATGCGAAGATATGGCCCTTATTCAGGACAGGAATATTATTCTTCACTCCGATATTCAAAGCAGCATCTTCATAAACGGCGATATTGAGCTTATATCGCGGCTTGCCGTTAATCTTATTTCTAACGCATACCGCTACGGAAAAGAAAACGGAAATATCAATGTTTCTCTTTCGTATGCGTCCGGAATGGCAAAATTCGCTGTCCGTGATGACGGAATAGGAATAAAGGACGAGGATAAAGATAAAATCTGGGACAGATTCTTCCGTGCCGATAAGTCGAGAAGTGAAAAGGGGACGGGACTCGGACTGAGCTTTGTCAAAGAAATAGCAAGACTCCACAGCGGAAAGCTCTCGGTTGAAAGTATATTCGGTGAGGGGAGCACATTTACGTTTGAGGTTCCTGCTGTGCACAGAGAAAATATAACGGAATGAAAAATTTTTTCAAAAAACTCTTTTTTCTAATGTTTCTTTAATGTTTGGATGGCAATATTAAAACACACTAAAGAAAAGGAGCTGACACTAATGACAAATTCAGTTAAGAAAATCATCATCGGAGGAGCTTGCTCAGCAATAGCAATCGCAGCACTCTCAGTCGGAGGCGTTTCGGCTTACAAAAAATCAGCCGAGAAAAACTCAATAGGCACTGACGCCGCATACTCACTTGCAGTTGAGGATGCCGGAATCAACAAGGAAAACGCACGGAAAATCAGAAATGATTTTGAGCATGAGGACGGAAGATTTGTCTATGAGGTCGAATTTGATGCAGACGGAAAAGAATACGACTACATAATCGACGCAAAAAGCGGCGAGATTATAGAAAAAGAATCCGAAAATGAAGTCCCTGTTACTTCACAGACTACCTCTTCCGAGACAACAGCGGCTTCCGCAGAAGACAATACAACAGAAGCGAAAGAAAACGAAACAAAGCAGACCGAGAATGAAACAACAGGTGCACCGGTTTCCGACCCGAAAGCTTCTACTGAAGCTACCTCAAAGCCTGCAGAAACCACAACAAAACCTGCCGATACTTCAATATCACTTGAAAAGGCAAAGAGTATAGCTCTTTCAGACTCCGGCGTAAAAGCATCAAATGCAAAATTTACAAAGGCAAAGCTTGACGGAGACGATAACTGCTATGATATAGAATTCGTGTCCGGCAACAAAAAATATGAGTATGAAATAACCGTAAAAAGCGGAAAAATCGTTGACAGAGAAATTGAAAATATTTCAAAGAAGACATCGACTGCAACTAAAAGCACAACAAAAACGCAGACAGCTTCAGTTTCACTTGAAAAAGCGAAGAGCATCGCTCTTTCGGATGCCGGCGTAAAAGCTTCAAAGGCCACATTCACAAAGGCAAAGCTTGACAGAGACGATAACTGCTATGATATAGAATTTGTCTCCGGCAACAAAAAGTATGAGTATGAAGTAAGTGCAAAAAGCGGAAGGATCATAGACAGAGAAAGCGAGAGTATTTACACAGCTACAACCGATAACAAACAGTCTTCGTCCGTGACGCTTGAAAAGGCGAAGGGCATCGCTCTTTCAAATGCCGGCGTAAAAGCTTCAAAGGCCACATTCACAAAGGCAAAGCTTGACAGAGACGATAACTGCTATGACATTGAGTTTGTCTCCGGTAACAAAAAGTATGAATATGAAGTAAGCGCAAAAAGCGGAAAGATAATTTCAAAAGAAACCGAAACTATCAGAACAACATCAGACACCTCCGGCAACAAGGGTGGAATCAGCGTTGATGAAGCCAAGAAAATCGCACTTAACAAAGCCGGACTTAAAAACTCCGATGTCAGATTTATAAAGGCAAAGCTTGAAAAAGATGACGGAATACAGGTTTATGAAATTGACTTTATCAGCGGAAAATATGAATACGAAGTCGAGATAAATGCTTCAAGCGGAAAAATACTTGATTACAGCAGAGAAATCGACGACTGATTATTAAACAGAAGAACATCCCCGTTCTCCACATAAAGTGAACCAATTTGTGCTGTCCGCACAAATTGGTTCACTTCAATTAAGTAGAGATTTCTTTATTCTAATCAATTTGTTTGTGCTATCAGTGCTATAAAGCGACTTTACTCGAGCTTGGTGTGGATTCAGCCTTGAGAGATGTTAAGAGACGTTCCTGCTTGCTGTGCGGCTCGCCCCGTTTTTCACCGCTGTTTCACATCATTTTCTTTATGTTTGAAAGTCTGTTCAGTGCCTCATAAAGCGTTTCGTCCTTTTTGGCGAAATGAACACGCACAATGTTGTTGACGTCCTCTCGGAAAAACGAGGTGCCGGGCACGCAGGCAACGCCGACTTTTTCAGCCATCTTTTCGCAGAAATCAACATCGCTCTGCCCTTTTTTGAGATAAGGCGAAATATCCGCAAGCACGAAGTATGCACCCTGCGGGTCGGTGAACGGTATGCCTATATCCTTGAGCCCGTCGGTGAAAAGCTTTTTCATGTGCGCATAGTGGTCGCCGAAGTCCTTATAATAGCTGTCGGGCATATCAAGACCGACGCATGCCGCTTCCATAAGAGGAGACGCCGCACCGACAGTGTTGAAGTCGTGATACTGCTTAATTCTGTCCATAAGATTTTTCGGCGCAATGGCATAGCCGAGCCGCCAGCCGGTTATCGAATACGTCTTGGAAAGGGAGGAGCAACTGACCGTCCTTTCCCACATTCCCGGCAGACTGTTCATATAGGTATGCTTGTTGTCGCCGTAGATTATGTGCTCATAGACCTCGTCCATAATCGCATACACATCATATTTAATGCAAAGCTCACTTATGAGCTTTAATTCGTCATAAGTGAAAACCTTTCCGCTCGGATTGGAGGGGTTGCAGATTAAAATAGCCTTTGCGCCCTGTCTGAATGCGTCCTCAAGCACCTCCGGGTCAAAATTGAACTGCGGGGGAACGAGAGGAACGAAAACCGCTTCACAGTCAGCCATAATTGCCTGAGCGTGATAGTTTTCAAAATACGGCGAAAACATGATAATCTTGTCGCCGGGATTCGTAAGAGCAAAAATGGTGTCAACCATAGCCTCGGTCGAGCCTATGGTGACGACAATTTCCGTCTCGGGGTCAAGTGTTCTGCCCATAAATCTTCCGCATTTTCTTGCAAGAGCCTGTCTGAAATTCGGCGCACCCATCGTTATCGGATATTGGTGAGGACCGAGCGCACTGACCTGAGCAAGTCTGTCCGTTATCTCTTTCGGCGGGTCAAAATCAGGGAAGCCCTGGGCTAAATTTATCGCATTGTTGGCGATGGCTATTCTTGTCATACGGCGTATGACCGAATCGGTGAAAAACTGATTTTTTCTGCTTAGCTGCTGCATAAGACTTTCCTTCTTTCTTATTTCAAATCGTCTATCGTTTCAGACTTAATTCCGTTTTCTTTCAAAACATCTTCGAGAGCAGAGACGTCCTGAACCTTGAAAACCATGTGAGCTCCTTCGTCGCTGTGACCGAAAACGGAATACATATATGATATGTCAATGCCCTTTCCGGCGAGTATTGTGAGAAATTTTCCGAGCCCGCCCGGTTCGTCCGGAACGGAAATTGCCGTGACGGCGACGGAGCTAACCACCATACCGTTTGCACTAAGTGCCTTAAGTGCTTTTTCGGGCTCGGTGACAATAATTCTCAGAACGCCGTAATCCGCCGTCTCGGAGATATAAAGAGCACGTATATCTATATTGTTTTCATAAAGAATACCCGTGATTTCACTGAGCTGTCCCGCTCTGTTTTCAAGAAAAACCGAAATCTGTTCAACCATTTCCATACCCTCCTTAAATTTTTCTCTTGTCAATGACTCTTATTGCCTTGCCCTCGCTTCTGGCTATCGACTTAGGGGCAACAAGCCTGACCTTTGCGTATATACCGAGCATTGATTTAAGCTCTGCAACGAGCTTCTTTTCTTTTTCGGTTATACTGCCGAGGTCGTCGGAGAAAATATCCGCCGTCATTTCAACAAGCACTTCAATAGTGTCGGAATTGTTGACACGGTCAACCACAATCTGGTAATTCGAGGTGTAGCCGTTTTCGATAAGGACGGTTTCAATCTGCGACGGGAACACATTGACGCCCTTGACGATAAGCATATCGTCGCTTCTTCCCATCGGCTTGCACATTTTGATAAATGTTCTTCCGCATGAGCAATTCTCTCTTGTGAGAACGCATATATCTCTTGTACGGTAGCGTAAGAGGGGAAAGGCTTTTTTCGTCAGCGAGGTGAACACAAGTTCGCCCTGCTGTCCCTCCGGCAGGACCTCGCCGGTGTCGGGATTGATAATTTCTGCTATGAAATGGTCTTCGTTTATGTGCATACCGCTTTGCTCACTGCACTCAAACGCAACGCCGGGGCCGCTGAGCTCGGTGAGACCGTAAATGTCAAAGGCTTTAATGCCAAGCTTTGCTTCAATATCCCGTCTCATTTCCTCGCTCCATGCCTCTGCACCGAAGATGCCCGATTTAAGATGTATGCGGTCTTTTAGACCTCTTTCTTCAATGCTTTCCGCAAGGTATGCGGCATAAGAGGGAGTACAGCACAAAACTGTTGTTTTGAGGTCTTCCATAAACTGAAGCTGTCTGTCGGTGTTGCCCGAGGACATCGGAAGTGTGAGAGAGCCCACCTTGTGGCTTCCGCCGTGAAGTCCCGCTCCGCCGGTGAAAAGCCCGTAGCCGTAGCACACCTGACAAACGTCGTCTTTTGTCGCTCCGGCGGCGGTGAGAGCTCGTGCACAGCACTCCTCCCAAAGGTCAATATCCGCCTGCGTATAGTATGCAACAACACGTTTTCCCGTTGTGCCTGAGGTTGAATGAATACGCACGCACTCGCTTTTCGGCACACCGAGCAAGCCGTCGGGGTATGCGTCACGAAGGTCGCTTTTCTGAATAAACGGAAGCTTTTTCAGGTCATCTATACCCTTTATATCATCGGGCGTGACGCCTTTTTCCTCCATCTTCTTTCTGTAATAGGGAACATTGTCCCACACGTGCCTGACCTGTGAAACAAGTCTCTCGCTTTGAAGCTTTTTTATTTCTTCGGGCGAGGCACACTCAATTTCTTTGTTAAAATATCTTTCCATATCAAATCACTCAATCCGCTCTGCCGAGCAAAAATGCTTTCCTGTTCATATCAAGGAATTTTTCAGGCACGTTCTTTTCAATAGCCGAAAGCCATTCTTCCTCGGAGAAATCAAAATATTTTGAAAGTCTGCCGAGAAGAACTATGTTGACCGCCTTTGAGGAGCCTGCCTGCTGTGCCGGTGAAAGAGCGTCAAAAGCGTCTGCTTTAACACCGAGAGCTTTTATTTTTTCTTCAAGCTTTTCGGGATAAACCGCACTTCCCGTTATTACCGGCATAGGGTTAATCTGCTGTGTGTTTGTCAGAAGAACACCGTCTTTTTTCAGAAATTCAATAAATCTTGCCGCTTCGAGCATTTCAAACGACAAAACGAAGTCGGCTTCACCCTTATCAATTATCGGCGAATATACGTGCTCACCGTATCTGACATAAGTGACCACGCTTCCGCCGCGCTGGCTCATACCGTGCACCTCGCTGACCTTTACATCATAGCCCTTTGTTATGAGCATACTGCCGAGAAGCTTGCTTGCAAGAAGAGTTCCCTGACCGCCGACACCGACAATCATAATATTCTTTGTCTCCATATATCAGCCCTCCTTTTTTGAACCGAGCACGTCAAATCGGCAAAGCTGAGAGCATACCCCGCAGCCGGTGCAGAGTGTATTGTCGATAATCACCTTTTTATTGACAACGCTTATCGCCGGACAGCCGATTTTCATACACGACTGACAGCCGGTACATTTATCCGTATCCGGTGTAATCGGTCCGGGGTGCCTGACATACTTGAGAAGAGCGCACGGACGGCGCGAAATAATGACGGAGGCCTCGTCCTTTTCAAGCTCTTCGTTAATAACCTTGTCACACTGAGAAAGATTATACGGGTCAATCACTCTGACGTTCTTAATGCCGACCGCACGGCATAAAGCTTCAAGGTCAATCTTTGCGGCTGCGTCGCCCTTCAGATTAAAGCCCGTTGTCGGGTTTTGCTGGTGTCCCGTCATACCCGTTATCGAATTATCGAGTATTATCACCGTTGACGGTGAATCGTTATATGCGATATTGACAAGTCCGGTGATGCCCGAATGTATAAAGGTTGAGTCACCGATAACCGCCACTGTTTTTTTACTGTCGCCGCCCGACTTGATAAAGCCGTGAAGAGATGAAACAGAAGCTCCCATGCATACGGCTGTATCCATAGCTGAAAGGGGAGCAACGGCACCGAGAGTGTAACAGCCTATATCTCCAAGTACAGTGAGTTTGTTTTTCTTTAACGTGTAGAAAAGTCCCCTGTGAGGACAGCCGGCGCACATGACGGGAGGACGGCTCGGGATGGCTTCGGCGGTCTTTCTCGTTTCCGAAAGAGGAAGAGAAAGCTTTTCTCTTATTACATTCTGGCTCAGCTCATCAATATTTCCGAATATATTTTTTCCGTCCGCCTTTATGCCTATACTGTTACAGTGAGCTTCAATAACTCCGTCAAGCTCCTCAACAATTATGACACGTCCGGTCTTTTCGGCGAAATCCTTTATCTTCTTTACCGGAAGCGGATTTATCATTCCGATTTTCAAAACCGGATATTCGTCCCCGAATACCTCCTTGACATACTGATAGCTTGTCGAAGAGGTTATGAAACCGATTTTATTATTATTTCCCGCTTCAACACGGTTAATTTCCGTTTCCTCGGCAAAATCACGAAGAAGCGAAAGCCTTTTTTCGACTATGGGGTGCTTCTGCTTTGCCATAGCCGGCATCATTACATATTTTGCAATGTTTTTTTCGTATGCACGCTCAGGTGCCGCCACTCTTTCCGATGTTTCGACAAGACTTTGTGAATGAGCGACACGTGTGCACATCTTTAAAAGAACAGCCGTGTCGAATTTTTCCGAAATTTCAAATGCCGCCTTTGTCATTTCAAGAGCCTCTGCGCTGTCAGACGGCTCAAGCATGGGCAGCTTTGCCGAAACGGCATAGTGACGGGAATCCTGTTCATTTTGTGAAGAGTGCATACCTGCATCGTCGGCAACGGCAATAACCATTCCGGCATTAATTCCCGTATAGGAAACGGTGAAAAGCGGGTCGGCGGCAACATTGAGACCGACGTGCTTCATGGCGCAGAAGCTTCTTTTGCCCGAAAGGCTTGCACCGAATGCACTTTCCATAGCCACTTTTTCATTGGGTGCCCATTCGGCATAAACCTCCCTGAATTTTGCAACCTCTTCGGTTATCTCCGTGCTCGGAGTGCCGGGATATGAAGAAACAAATTCACATCCGGCTTCATAAAGTCCCCTGGCAACAGCCTTGTTGCCCAGCATCAAAGTTTTCATATTATACCTTCTTATAATTTATTCGGCGATTTCGTCGCCTATTGAGTCTTTTGCATTGACTATGACCTTTCTGTCATAACACGAGAATATTTCATCAACCTCAGTTTTTTCCGGAGCTTTTGTCAAAAGGCTGACAAGAGGAACGATTACAAGCCCCGCTATCATGCAGAATGCACCGGCATTAATCGGAGATTGAAGAAGCTCGGGAAAATACGGACGGGCGAAAATATTTGCCACCATAACAAAGCTTGAGAAAATGAAGTTCACCCAGCAGGCGGTCTTTGTCGTTTTCTTCCAGTATAAGCCGTAAAGGAACGGCCCGAGGAATGCACCGGCAAGAGCACCCCATGAAACACCCATGAGCTGTGCAATGAAGGTCACGCCGTTTTTAACCTGAACAATAGCCAGAACCACCGAAATTCCTATGAACAGAACGATGAGACATCTCATAACCGTAAGCTTTTTCTTCTCTGTCATTTCTTTTTTTTCTACGTCAGCGAGAAAGTCAAGCGTGAGCGTTGAGCTTGAAACGAGAACGAGAGAAGACAGAGTTGACATTGAGGCGGAGAGCACAAGGACGATTACTATTGCTATGAGCACTGTGGGAAGCCCCTCAAGCATTGACGGAACAATAGCGTCAAAGCCGTCCTTTGCAACATCTATTTTGTCACCGAAAAGTCTGCCGAAGCCGCCGAGGAAGTAACAGCCTCCGGCGATTATTATTGCAAACAGAGTCGAAATGATAGTGCCCTTGTTAATATCCTTTTCACTCTTGATAGCGTAGAATTTCTGCACCATTTGCGGCAGACCCCATGTTCCGAGAGAGGTGAGAATCATAACACCTAACAGGTTCTTCGGGTCGGGGCCGAAAAAAGAAGCGAAAACGCCGGGAGTGGTCGATACGGTTGTATCAGTCACCTGAGCGAGGCTGTCGAGTGCCTGCATAAAGCCGCCCTGACTTTTGAGAACGGCGACTATGACGGCAACTATGCCGACAAGCATGATAATACCCTGAATGAAATCGTTTATGGCGGTTGCCATATATCCGCCGGCTATGACGTATATTCCCGTCAGCACAGCCATAATTATTACGCAAACGCTGTAATCAATGTTGAATGCCATAGCGAAAAGGCGGCTCAGACCGTTATAGAGTGAAGCGGTGTAGGGAATAAGGAAAATAAATATTATCGCCGCAGAAACTATTTTGAGAGAACGGCTCCTGAAACGCTTTTCAAAAAACTTCGGCATTGTGTTTGCGTCAATGTGCTGAGTCATGACACGTGTTCTTCTTCCGAGCACTGTCCAGGCTAAAAGAGAGCCCAGAAGAGCGTTTGCTATGCCTGTCCATGTGGCGGCTATTCCGTATTTCCAGCCGAACTGCCCCGCATACCCGACAAAAACGACGGCGGAAAAATATGATGTGCCGTATGCGAATGCGGTGAGCCAGGGGCCTACGCTTCTGCCGCCGAGAACGAATCCCGAAACATCTGTCGTATGCTTTCGGCAGTAAAAGCCGACAAAAAGCATTACTCCGAAAAATATGAAAAGAAATGAAAGCTTAATGAACATATCCATAACAACAACTTCGTCCTTTCGATTGTTTATATAAATATCAGCCTGTCGTCTGTGCCTCTACGAGTCTTCCGTGACAGTATTTTTCTCTGAGAACGGGCTTTTCGATTTTGCCGGTGGGATTTCTCGGCACCTTGTCGAAAATGATTTTTCTCGGTCGTTTATAGCGTGGCATATCCTTGCAGAAGATTTCTATCTCCTCCTGAGAGCATTCCTCGCCGTCTTTTATCTCGATTATTGCCGCCGCAATTTCACCGAGCCTTTCGTCCGGCAGTCCTATAACGGCAACGTCCTTGATTTTGTCGTGTCGTCTGAGAAAGTCCTCTATCTGAACGGGATAAAGATTTTCTCCCCCCGTTATTATTACGTCCTTTTTTCTGTCAACAAGATAAATGAAGCCGTCTTCATCTTCTCTTGCCATATCTCCCGTATAAAGCCAGCCGTCACGGAGAATTTCATTTGTTGCTTCAGGATTTTTGTAGTAGCAGACCATAACGCCCGGACCCTTGACCGCAAGCTCTCCGACCTCGCCTGCCCTGACGGGATTTCCGTTTTCGTCAATTATCTTCGTCTCCCACAGATAACCTGCTTTTCCTATTGCACCCACCTTGTGAACATTCTCTGTTCCGAGGTGAACGCAGCCGGGACCTATGCTTTCCGAAAGACCGTAGTTTGTGTCGTATTTATGGTCGGGGAAGACCTTGAGCCAGCGTTTGATAAGACTTGGCGGTACGGGCTGTGCGCCGATGTGCATAAGCCTCCACTTGTCAAGAGCGTAATCGTCAAGATTAATTCTTCCCGAATCAATGGCGTCGAGAATATCCTGCGCCCAGGGGACGAGAAGCCATACTATTGTGCATCTTTCTTCTGTCACCGTTCTGAGTATCCATTCCGGCTTCACTCCTCTGAGAAGCACGGCTTTACTGCCTGAAAGAAGTGAGCCGAACCAGTGCATTTTTGCTCCGGTGTGATAAAGAGGGGGAATACAGAGAAATACGTCATCTCTCGTCTGTGCGTGGTGATTCTGTTCTGTTAAACACGAATTGATAAGTGCTTTGTGCTTGTGAAGAATTGCTTTGGGAAAGCCCGTTGTGCCCGACGAAAAATATATTGCGGCATAATCGTCCTCGCTGAGCGCAACCGGCGGTGCCTCGCAGGAGCAGAACGTCATAGCTCTCAGACAGTCCTCCGCATACTCGGGGACATCTTTGCCGACAAAGAGCTTCATTTTGACATTACTGAGCTTGTCACTGATTAAATCCATTCTTTCGATAAATTCTTCGCCGAAAACGAGTACCTCAATATCAGCAAGCTCGGCACAGTAAAGAATTTCATCGCTTGAATAGCGGTAGTTCATCGGAACAACAATGCAGCCCGCTTTGAGAACACCGAAATATATCGGCAGAAACTCAAGACAGTTCATCATCAGCATACCGACCTTTGTGCCTCTTTTTATTCCTCTTGCAAGGAGAAGATTTGAAAATCTGTTAGCCCTTCTTTCAAAGGATTTCCATGTCATATCACGTCTGTAAGGCATATCCTCAAGAGCGTTATTGACAAGGCTCGCTTCTTTCCAGTTCAGCGCATTGTCTCTTTCCTCTGATGGGTTTATCTCGACAAGTGCCGTCTCTTCGCCGAAGAACCTCGCATTTCTTTCAAGTAACTCAGTAATAATCATGACTTTCCCTCTCTCAAAAATTAATAAAAAAACGCCCTCAACGCTTAAAAAAGCACTGAGGACGAGATTTCTCGTGGTACCACCTCTATTTACCGCACAAGCGGCCTCAGGATACTGTCATATCCTTAACGCTGTAACGGGCGTCCCCGTCGTCGCCTACTTGCTCATGCTTTCGGAACGCTGCTCGGAAAGGTAATTCGGCAAACGGTTACTGCTGTCTCGCACCAAACGACAGCTCTCTGTGAATAAACTCCGAATGCTTACTGGGTTTTCGTCTCAGCATTTATAAGCGTTGTGACACGCTTTATCTTTCATGATAATATCACCGACTAAGCGATATGTCAAGCATTTTTTATTACCTTTTTAAATTTCCCGTTTTTAATTCTTTTTCGGACTCAAAACCGCCCCCGACAACCGCTTTCGGCTTTTGAATTAATATTGATTTACTTTCTTGGCGGTGATATAATGGAAAAAACGGGGGTGTATCAATGGAGGGCATGAGAAAAGAAATCGACCTGATTGACTGTGAAATGGCTGAGCTTTTTGAAAAGCGTATGCGCCTTTCGGATAAAATCGCCGAATACAAAAGGATAAACAGACTGCCCGTCTGCGATGAAGAGCGAGAGAGAGAAATGCTTGAAAGAAACGCCGAAAATGTCAGCGATGATGTTCGGGGACTGTATCTTGACTTTTTAAAAGAAACGCTCGCTCTTTCAAAACGCCGCCAGAATGAAAAGAATACCGCCGAAAATGAGATGTATATTTCATCGCAAAGCGGCGGCTATCCCGTGATTTTCGGCCGTCTCGGCGATGAGCACAGCGGCATTGACCTGAACAGGAAGTGCCTTATCGTCACCGACACGAATATCCCCGACGCATACACCGAAAGGCTCGTTTCATTGTGCCGTATGCCGTTCGTGATAAAAATCGAAGCGGGCGAAAAGAGCAAGAATGAAGAAACGCTTTTTATGCTTCTCAGGGCTATGCTTGAAAATAATTTTGACCGCACCGATTGCGTCATAGCTTTGGGCGGCGGTGTTTCGGGAGATATTTCGGCGGCGGCATCGTCGCTCTATATGCGGGGCATTGATTTCTATAATATACCTACATCGCTTCTCGCAATGGTCGATTCGTCTGTCGGCGGAAAAACGGCAGTTGATTTCTGCGGTGTAAAAAACGCCGTCGGCACCTTTTATTCACCGAAAGCGGTGCTGATAGATGTTTCTCTTCTGAAAACCCTGCCCGAAAGGGAGTTCAATAACGGAATGGCTGAGGTCATAAAAACAGCCGCTCTCTTTGACGAAGAAATGTTTTCTTTCCTTGAAAAGAGCAGTGCAGAAGAGGTCAAAAACCGTATAGCCGACGTCATATCGGCGTGCATAGGTCACAAAAAAAGAATTGTTGAAGCGGACGAAAAAGAAAAAGGGCTCAGACGTGTGCTGAATTTCGGGCATACCCTCGGTCATGCCGTCGAGAGCTGTGATTTTGCTCTTCTTCACGGCGAATGCATTTCACTCGGTATGCTCCTTTGCAGTGAAAACGGGGCGCATGACAGACTTCTTGCCCTGCTGAACAAATACAGCCTTGTGCGTGAAACGTGTGCGGATAAAAACGAAATCATCAAAAAACTTCTTCACGATAAAAAAACGGAAGCGGACGAAATTAACCTCGTCAAGGTCAGAAGCATAGGTTCGTTCCGCTTTGAAAAAATCCCCGTGAGCGATTTTGCCCGGGAGATACTGAAATGAGGTCATGACGTGTCTGATAGATTCGGAGAAAATGTGAGACTAACGCTTTTCGGCGAAAGTCACTCTGAGGTGATAGGTGCCGTGCTTGAGGGAATAAAACCGGGGATTGATGTTGACAGCGACTTTATCGAAAAACAGCTCGTCAGAAGAAGCCCCGCTTCATTTTCTTCTCTTGCGACAAAAAGAAGAGAAGAGGACAG
This sequence comes from Acutalibacteraceae bacterium, assembly GCA_045639785.1. Taxonomy (GTDB): domain Bacteria; phylum Bacillota; class Clostridia; order Oscillospirales; family Acutalibacteraceae; genus UBA6857. Next base: position 51,167 of record JAZUDT010000032.1, read on the forward strand.
ACTGAAAATTGTCAGCGGAGTTTTCGGCGGCAAAACAACAGGCGCTCCAATCTGCTTTCTTATCGAAAATACCGATGTCGATTCCTCCGTTTATGAAAGTATGCACGGGATAATGCGCCCGTCACACGCCGACTATACCGCTTATGTAAAATACGACGGCTTTGCCGATTATCGGGGCGGCGGACGTTTCAGCGGCAGACTTACCGCTCCCGTCACGGCGGCAGGTGCCCTTGCTCTCGGAATGCTCAGAGAAAAAGGGATAGATATAGTCACACATATAAAAAGCTGCGGTGCACTTTCGGACAGAGATTTCTCGGATATAAAGGCGGATAAAGCACTGCTCGAAAAAAAGAATATCGCTGTGCTTGACGATAATTTCGGTGAAAAACTGTCCGAAACAATACAAAATATCGCAAAAACAGGTGACAGTATAGGCGGTATTCTCGAAACTGTGATAACGGGACTTCCGGCAGGTGTGGGCGAGCCTTATTTTGACACGCTTGAGGGGATAATATCTCACGCTGTCTTTTCCGTGCCTGCGGTCAAGGGAATAGAATTCGGCGACGGCTTTATGTTTTCGGGCAAAACGGGCAGTCAGTCAAACGATGCGCTGAGATATGACGAAAACAAAAACATACATACCGAAACAAATCACAGCGGAGGAATAAACGGCGGAATTTCAAATTCAATGCCCGTCATATTCCGCACGGTGATAAAGCCCACGCCATCAGTCGCCTTAAAGCAGAAAACTATAGATGTGCTCAGACGTGAAAACACGGAAATCGAAATAAAAGGAAGGCATGACCCGGCAGTATTTTTAAGGGCACCCGTCATAATCAACGGTGTGACGGCTCTTGCTCTCTGTGACCTTCTTGAGGGAAGAAAATGATATGGAATACGGATTAATCGGTGAAAGGCTGTCGCACAGCTTTTCGGAGGAAATACACTCTCTTATCGGAAAATATGAATATTCTCTCTGTCCGCTGTCGCCGGAAGAAGTGGGCGGATTTTTGAAAAAGGGAGATTTTCTCGGGCTTAATGTGACCGTGCCGTATAAGAGAGCGGTTATACCCTATCTTGACGGGATAAGTGAAAATGCAAAAAAAATCGGTGCAGTGAATACGGTTATTAACCGTGACGGCAGACTTTACGGCTGCAACACCGATTTTGACGCAATGAAAGCCGCTCTTGAAAGGGAAAAAATAGTTATCAAAAACAAAAAAGTGCTCATTCTCGGCACGGGCGGCACCTCACGCACAGCTTTCGCAGTCTGCACTGAGCTCGGAGCAGAGAGTGTGACATTCGTCAGCAGAAACAGCACGGCGGGCACCGTTTCTTATTCCGAAGCACCGGTTTTATGCTCAGACGCTTCGGTGATAATAAACACAACACCCGTCGGAATGTACCCCGACAGCGAAAAAAGTCCGGTTGACTTATCGCTTTTCAAAAAGCTCGAGGCTGTTTTCGATGCGGTCTATAATCCGCTTCGCACAAGCCTTGTTATTCAGGCTGAGGGGCTTTCTCTGAAAGCCTGCGGCGGACTGTATATGCTCGTTCATCAGGCGATACGCTCGGGCGAGATATTTCTCGGCACGGCACTGCCCGCTGAGCTTTATGAAAAAATATACAGAAAGGTACTTTCCGAAAAGCTCGGCATTGCCCTTATAGGTATGCCATCCTGCGGAAAGACGACGCTCGGTGCTCTTCTCTCGGAAAACACAGGGCGCACCCACTATGATACGGACAGCCTTATTGAGGAAAAATGCGCTCTAAAGATAAGTGAGATTTTTGAAAAGTACGGCGAGGAGTATTTCCGTAAAATCGAAAGCGAGGTCATAGCGGATATATCCGAAAAGAACGGAGCTATAATTTCGACCGGCGGAGGAGCTGTTCTCAGAGAGGAAAACGTAAGAAGGCTCAAGCATAACAGCGTTCTTGTGTTTTTGAAAAGAGAGCTTGAAAGCCTCAGCTTCACAGAGGACAGACCGCTGTCAAGCAATGCGGAAGATTTAGAAAATATGTATCATACAAGACAAAAAATATATAGTTCAGTCGCCGACTGCACGGTGAACGCAGATGTTCTTTCATCAGCGGCGGCAAAAATAACAGAAAGGTACAGCCTATGAAACTGCTTGTGATAAACGGACCGAATATGAATATGCTCGGCATAAGGGAAAGGGAGATTTACGGGGAAGAAAGCTATGAGACACTGTGCGGGAAAATAAAGAGCCACTGTCTCACCTGCGGTATTGACTGCGAGCTGTTTCAGTCAAATCACGAGGGAGCTGTTGTTGACAAAATCCAGAGCGCATACCGGAAAGTCGATGCTATAGTGATAAACCCCGCCGCCTACACCCACACGAGTATAGCCATACCCGATGCAATAAAAGCAGTCGGTATTCCGTGCGTTGAGGTGCACATTTCCGACACCGAAAGCAGAGAGGATTTCCGAAAGATAAATTATATCCGCCCCGTGTGCATTGCCACTGTCAGCGGAAAGGGGACTGACGGATATATCGAAGCGATAGATACAGCGAGGAAATATCTTGATGAAGTATAGATTTTTTCCGTCTGTTCCGTCGGGCGTAATAAAAGCACCGCCGTCAAAGAGTATGGCACACAGGCTGATTATCTGCTCTGCGCTGAGCGGGGGAGAGAGCCGGATTAAAAATATTGCCCTTTCCGACGATATTAAAGCCACTGTCGGCTGTGTAAAAGGAATCGGGGCGCAGTGCTCTGTATCCGGCGGCGAAATGATTATAAGCGGCACAGAGAATATTTCGGTGACAGAAGAGCTGTATTGCGGCGAGAGCGCAAGCACACTGAGATTTATTTTACCGATTTGTCTCACAAAAGACAACAATATTAAATTTACCGGAAGTCCACGCCTTTTTGAAAGACCGCTCGACGAATATGAAAAGCTGTTTCGCTCTGCGGGAATCGATTATGTCAGGGGAAGAGATTTCTTTTCGGTCTCCGGCTGTCTGCGTGCGGGCGAATACACTGTTTCCGGCAGTGTCAGCAGTCAGTATATCAGCGGACTTCTTTTTGCCCTGCCACTGCTTGAGGGCGACAGCGTCATAAAGGTTCGTGAGCCGTTTGTCAGTGAAAGCTATGTCGATATGACGCTTGACGCTCTTGCAATTTTCGGAATAGAAATAAAGCGTGAAGACAGACTGACTTTTGTAATAAAAGGCGGACAGAAATATAAGCCTGCCGACACCGTATGCGAGGGTGATTTTTCAAATTCGGCATTTTTCCGGGCAATGCGTTTTATCGGCGGAAATGTAAAGGTGACGGGGCTTGACGGCAAAAGCCGTCAGGGTGACAGAGTTTATGAAAAGCTTTTCTCCGCACTTTCCTGCGGCACTCCCGAAATTGACGTTTCAGACTGCATCGACCTTGCGCCGCTTCTGTTTTCCGTTGCCGCACTCAGTAACGGAGCGGTGTTTACGGGTACGGAAAGGCTCAGATACAAAGAGAGCGACCGTGCAGAAGCAATGAGAGACGAGCTTTCAAAATTCGGAGTGAAAATGACGGTCAAAGATAACAGTGTCAGAGTTTTCGCCGGAGAAATATTACCTCCGAAAGAAGAAACCGACAGTCACGGCGACCACCGTATTTTTATGGCGGTGAGCCTGCTTCTGCTCAGAACGGGCGGAGTGATAAAAAACGCAGAATGTATAAATAAAAGCTTCCCCGACTTTTTTGAAAAAACGGGAAGGCTGAATGTTAAGGGTGATATTCTCAATGAATATGATATTTGAAAGAAAGCTGACAATTCCGAAAGAGGTTAAGCAGATGTACCCTCTGAGCGACGCCATGAGAGAGACCGTCTCTCTGCGCGCTGAGGAAATAAAGCGTATTTTTACCGGTGAAAGCGAAAAACTGCTTCTCGTGATAGGGCCGTGCTCAGCCGACAGAGCCGACAGCGTGCTCGAATACATAACGAGGCTTTGCCATGTTCAGGAAAATGTCGGCGATAAGATATTCATCGTGCCGAGACTTTACACCAATAAGCCGAGAACAACGGGCGACGGCTATATGGGTATGCTTCACCAGCCCGACCCCGGCGAAAAGCCCGATATGCTCGGCGGAATAATCGCCGTCAGAGAGATGTATATGCGTGTTCTCAGAGAGACGGGTTTCACCTGCGCCGACGAGATGCTTTATCCGGAAAACCATAAGTATTTTGACGATATTCTGGCATATACCGCTGTCGGCGCACGCTCGGTTGAAAATCAACAGCACCGTCTGACGGCAAGCGGAGTGGAAATACCCGTCGGAATGAAAAATCCGCTCAGCGGCAATATTTCCGTTATGCTCAACTCCGTCTGTGCCGCACAGAGAGAGCACACGTTCATATATCGGGGCTGGGAGGTGCACTCAAAGGGCAATCCGCTCGCTCACGCAATTTTAAGAGGTTATGTTGAAAACGAAACGAACAGACAGAACTGCGGCTATGCCTCTCTGTGCTCGGTTGCGGAAAAGTATGAGAAAGCGGCACTTGAAAATCCGGCGGTTATCGTCGATACAAACCACTCAAATTCGGATAAAGACCCGCTGAGGCAGGCGAAAATTGCCTTCGATGTAATGAAGAGCCGGCAGAGAGACAAAACGATAAAAAAGCTTGTTAAGGGCTTCATGATTGAGAGCTATCTCGAGGACGGGAGGCAGGACGTAGGCGGCGGCGCATACGGCAAAAGCATAACCGATGCGTGTCTGGGCTGGAGCAAGACGGAAAAGCTTATTTATGAGCTTGCACAAATGCTGTGACACGAAAATTTCCATATTACAACTATATCGAGCAAAAAGCGTGTTTTTTTCGTCAAAAAAGCAAAAAATGTCGCTAAACCCACTTTAAAAATATTGACAAGAAAAAATCACAGTGATATAATTTCCCCATAATTTCAGCGAGTTATCGCCGAAAATGTTATACTGGGAGGTATTAAAATGAGTAACAGTCTTAAACTTATCCGTGAATACGGACATGAAGAGGTCGCTTTCTTCAACAATGAAAAAGCAGGTCTGAAATGTATTATCGCCATTCACAGCACGAAGCTGGGACCGGCAGTCGGCGGATGCAGACTCTATCCCTATGCAAGTGAAGAAGATGCACTTTTTGATGTTCTCAGACTTTCAAGAGGTATGAGCTTCAAAAATGCTGCGGCAGGTATGCCTCTCGGTGGCGCAAAGGGCGTTATCATAGCAAGACCGGAAGATAAGTGCGAAGCTCTTTTTGAAGCATACGGCGAAGCGGTTGAATCACTCAACGGCCGTTATTTCACGGCTGAGGACGTCAACACCACCACACAGGATATGGACTGGACAATGCACACGACAAAGCAGGTTGTCGGTAAGGCGGCAGTCAGCGGCGATCCCTCACCGTTCACCGCTATCGGTACATTTGACGGTATCCGTGCAACAGCTAAGTTCCTCAACGGCACAGATGACCTTCACGGCGTAAAAATTGCTCTTCAGGGACTCGGTCACGTCGGCTTTGATGTTGCAAAACAGCTTGTTGAGGCAGGTGCAGACCTTTACGTTTCGACACATTCCAACCGCAAGAATATGGAATATATGCTCTCTCTCGGTGCAAAAGAGATTGAGGACAGCAAAATCTATGAGACAGAGTGCGACATTATCGCTCCCTGCGCTCTCGGTGCAACGCTTAACTATGAGACAATTCCCGCTCTCAAGTGCCGTGCAATAGCCGGTGCCGCAAACAACCAGCTTCTCGATGAAGAATGCGGTATCATGCTCAAGAAGAAGGGCATACTTTATGCTCCCGATTTCATCATCAACGGCGGCGGTGTTATCAACGCAGGTCAGGAAGCATTCACCACATACGACAAGGAGAATGTTCTCAAGCAGGTTCACAACATTTACAACACCGTATATTCGATTTACGAAGAATCCAAGTCAACGGGCGAGCCCGAAGGCGTTATCGCACAGCGTTTTGCCGAAAACCGTATCAAGAACGGCTTATAATTCAAAACATTATAACAGAGCGGCGGTTGCTTTTGCAACCGCCGCAGTTTTGTAATTGTTCAAGTATTTGCGTGTAGCTTTTATCCCTCAAATTCAAATGTCACATACTTGATTATTTCACGCTTATATGTGTATGTGATAAATATACGGTTACCCTCGGCGATAATTGCCGGATATGAAAACTCAGCAAAAAGATTTGCGGAGCTTTCGAGCGTTTTCACCTTTTCCCACGTTTTTCCGCCGTCCTTTGAAACGGAAAGAATGAGCTTGTTTCGTATTCCGTTGACACCAATTGGATTATATGCAAGCCACAGCCAGCCGTTATCCGTCATAACGCAGTCTATTCCGCTCGAATTATTCGGCAGTGACGTCTCGTATGCCTCGCACCATGTCAGACCGCCGTCAGATGAATCACTGCGATAGATGCGTCCGGATTTCGTTCTGAAAAATGCGTGAACACCGCTGCTGTCCTCCCACATGGTCGGCTGAATCATCTGAACGTTTCCGAAAAGCTTTTTCGGAGTTTTTACATAGTCGGTTCTGCTCCAGGTTTTTCCGCCGTCGTCGGATATATCGAAAAACGCCTTCCAGTCACCTTTTTCGGTTGAAGCACCGGCTATTATTCTGCTTTCGGAGGTGACAAGGCACTTATTCTTGACGGGGCCTCTGCCGCCGCTTCTGTCACCCTCGACAAGTTCTTTCACAGCACTCCATGTTTCAGCCGAGTAAGTGTAGTCGCTGTATTTTGTCACCCAGCTTTCGGTGTCATCGCCGACCTTGAAATAAAGGCGGGCATAAGAGCCGAAATCCTGCAAAACGGGATTCCAGTGGGCGGTGTTGTCGTCAGTTTCAATCTGCGCCGGCTCGCACCACTTTCCGTCCTCAAAAAACGAATACCATATTCTTACATCTCTGTTGCCCTCGCCTGTGCCGCCGAACCATGCCGAGAGGTATCTGCCGTCGGGCAGAAGAAGCACGGTGGAGGCATGGGCTGAATCTGTTTTCAAGTCTTTTTTGAATATTTTACCCTGTTCAAACGAGGACATTTTTACACTTCCTCCGTTTTCATCTTTTATGCCGAAAATATCTTTGATTATCGCTCTGATGCGGTCAAGCAGTGCTCCGGCATCAAGCTTCTGTGCGCTTTCCTGTTTGTCGCAGGAGTATGCGCTGACTGTCAGTGTCGGCACGGAAAAGATTATCACCGCCGCAAGCAAAGCGGCGAGTATTTTTTTCGATTTTTTCATAGTGCAATCCTCTTTTCTTATACTTCAATGAAGCTGAGCACCGTCCACTGCATTTTTCCGTCTGAGACGGCAGGGCGGCATACGCTCTTATATGTTCCGATAAAGGTGTTTTCATCATCGTCGCTGTAAAGGTCATACACGACGTTATATGTTCCGTCACCGCTTGCCTCGTTCAGTCTTATATCTGCTTTTGTGCCGACGCTTCCGCCGTCTTCACATGAGAAGTAATAGAATCCGTCGAGATAATACACACGACAGCTTCCGTTTTCTTTTATCTCTGCCTTGCTTCTGTCGGGCACTGTGCCGAACACGTTTTCAATAAGGTAGTCAACATTGTCGGCTGAAATCTTCCCGTAACGGTAGCTCTGAGTGAACTTGCCGAGAGGGTCACGCTTTTCTTCCGGCTCTTCACCGAAATTATTTTTTTGCGTTTCAAAATATTCGGCGTCGTTTTTACAGTACAGACTGTAAACCTGGTCGATGCCGAACGGAGAAAGAACTGAGCCGAGAATTTTCCGATAGGCGTTTTTGCCCGTCGAAGAATATCCCGCAAGGTCGTACATACCGCCGACACAGCCGAGAAGCCTTGAAAGAGAAGCGGTGTCCGCCTGAATTTCTGTTGTCGGAGCCTGCGTTGCTTCGGTGGTTTCCGTCGTATTCTCCGAAGTGCTTTCCGTTACCTTTGATGAGGTGCTTTCTTTTACTGCCGAGGTCTCTTTTTGGCTGATGACAGCCGAAGAGGTGACGGCGGTTTCTGTTTTGCCGTCAATAAAAGGAATATCAATTACTCCGAAATATGAGAGTGAAGCAGCGGCTGTAACCGCAACTGCCAGCACTGCGGGAATTGCTATTTTCTTTGCCGCTGATATTTTGCCCATTAAAATTCCTCCCTGCTTTATTTTCCATAATTATATATTATACGACACCGAATGTCAATCGAGAAAGTGCATACGGCGTTTGTTTGTCAGTATTCTTTGATAATTGCGGTTTTCTTAAACGTATTTGCCTCTTTGCTTGACAAAAGGAGAAAGACCGATTATCTTTTAAACGGTGGTGATAATCATGGACTTCGGAAAATTAATTAATCTCAGGGTGTTGCCCTCTTGCGTCACAAACAGCAAAGAGAGCTTTCTGCACCTGCCTTATAAAGAGGAGGTTAAGCTTTTCGGCTGTATCAAAGAGGGGAATGCAGCGGCTCTTTACGAAAAAATCAAGCTTCTCGAATACATACCCGTCGGCAGGCTCTCCGAAAACGAAATAAGGCAGTACCGCTACATAGCAATCTGTTTTATTACTCTTGCGGTGAGGTATGCTGTTGAGGGCGGAATGAATGAAAGTGAGGCGTATGCGTTCAGCGATTCGTTCATCGGAAAGATTGACTCCATACGCTCGGGCGAAGAAATAGTCAGACAAATTGCCGTTTCCGCCATAAAGCTCACTAACAGCGTTTGCGAAAGCAGAAAAAATGCCAGATATTCTCCATACGTCAGAAAGTGCATACATTATGTATATGACAATCTCGGCAGTAAAATCACCGTCGGTCAGCTTGCGGCGGTATGCAATCTGTCGGGCGACTATCTCTCGTCGGTGTTCAAGAGAGAATACGGCTGTAATCTCAGTGATTTCATACTTTCGGAAAAGCTGAGTGCGGCGAGAACAATGCTTGCCGACGGAATGAAGCAGGAGGAGATATGCTCATGTCTTGCGTTTTCGTCGCAGTCATATTTCATAAGCGCATTTAAAAGAGAATACGGCATAACGCCCGGAAAATTCAGAAAAGAGGCTCAGTGAGAATCGCATACCCGAAATCTGAAATTTAATTAAACCACTTGAAAACAGCAACCTGCGTGTTGTATAATGAACAAGAAAATTTATCCTGAGGAGGAAAGATATGAAGCATCAGAATATTGTGGAAAAAATGTCCCTCTACGAAAAAGTAATGCTCTGCACGGGCAGAGATTTCTGGCACATGAACGGTATCAGCCGTCTCTCTCTGCCTGAAATATGTCTCACCGACGGCCCTCACGGGCTGAGAAAAAAGGACGAGACAAAAATGGGCTCTTCACTTGATAATTCGGTACCCACCACCTGCTTCCCGACAGCGGTCACGACCGCCTGCTCATGGGACAGAGATTTGCTTTATAAAATGGGCGAGGCTCTGGCTGAGGAGTGCCTTGAGGAAAAGGTCAGCATAATTCTCGGCCCCGGCGTAAATATGAAACGCTCTCCGCTCTGCGGAAGAAATTTCGAGTATTTCTCGGAAGACCCGCTTCTTGCCGGTGAAATGGCGGCATCGCTTATTGACGGCATTCAGTCAAAGGGCATCGGTACTTCTCTCAAGCATTTCGCCGTGAACAATCAGGAAGCAAGACGAATGAAAATCAACGCCGTTGCCGATGAGAGAACACTCCGTGAAATATATCTGCCTGCGTTTGAAACGGCAGTCAAGAAGTCTCAGCCCTGGACTGTTATGAACGCTTATAACAGACTTAACGGCGAATACTGCTCGGAAAACGACTGGCTTCAGAATAAGGTACTGCGTGACGAATGGGGCTTTGAAGGCATCGTCGTCACCGACTGGGGTGCCGCAAACGACCGTGTCAAAGGACTTGCGGCGGGCAACGACCTTGAAATGCCCGGTTCGGGTGACTATAACACATCGAAGCTTTATAATGCCGTGCTCAGCGGTGAACTTGACGAAAAGGTTGTTGACGAGACAGTTGACAGAATCGTTGACATAATCCTCAAGAGCAAAGAGAACCTTAAGGATTTCAAATACGACAGGCAGGAGCATCACCGCCTTGCAAAGGATATTGCCGCCGCCTCTATGGTGCTTCTTAAGAATGAAGACGATATTCTTCCGCTCGGCAAAGACGCCGATATTGCTCTCATAGGTGAGATGGCAAGAGCACCGAGGTATCAGGGCGCAGGCTCGTCAAACATCAATCCGACGAAAATAACAAGCGCATTTGAAGCTTTTGTCGATGAGGGATATACTCCTCTGTATGCACCCGGCTACAACAAGAAAAACGACAAGCCCGACTATGAGCTTATCGCCGACGCAGTGAAGCTTGCCGAAAAGGCAGAGACGGTCGTGCTCTTCATAGGTCTGACCGAAAATTACGAGTCAGAGGGTTATGACAGAGACTGCCTTGATATTCCAGAGGCGCATACCGAGCTTCTTGACGCAGTGTGCGCAGTGAACAAAAACGTCGTTGTTGTCCTTTCGGGCGGCTCTCCGGTTATAATGCCCTGGCTCCCCAAGGTCAAGGCTGTGCTCAACGGCTATCTCGGCGGTCAGGCCTCCGGCGGCGCAGTGGCGGAGATTCTTACGGGCAAGGTGTGCCCGAGCGGAAAGCTTGCAGAGACCTATCCTCTTTCGCTTCTTGATACACCGTGCTTTGATAACTTCCCGGGTTCGCTCAGAAGCGTCGAATACAGAGAGAGCGTCTATATCGGCTACAGATATTACGATACCGCCGGAAAAGATGTTCTCTTCCCGTTCGGCTACGGGCTTTCATATACCGATTTCAAGTATTCTTCACTGAAAATTTCAAAGAAGAAGATAAAGGATACCGATACGCTGACCGTGACGTTCAAGGTGAAAAACACCGGAAAGGTTGCGGGAGCGGAAACAGCTCAGATTTATGTCAGAGATAAGGAAAGCACGATTTTCCGTCCCGACAGGGAGCTCAGAGAATTTGTCAAGGTATTTCTTGAGCCGGGTGAGGAAAAGACGGTTTCGGTCGAGCTTTCAAAGAGAGCATTTGCGTATTACAATATCAACATAAACGACTGGCACGTTGAAAGCGGAGAATTTGATATTCTTGTCGGCTCTTCGTCAAGAGATATACGTCTTGAGGGCAAGGTCAGTGTTGAAAGCACCGTCAAGGCGGAAATTCCCGATTACAGAGAGAACGCACCCGTTTATTATTCGGCAGATGTCAGAAATGTGCCCGACGCACAGTTTGAGGCTGTTCTCGGTCACGAAATCCCTGCGTCAGTGTTCGGCGAGGACGAAAAGCTTGACCTGACCTGTTCACTTGAAAACGCAGTCAATTCAAAGTGGGGCAAGAGAATAAATGCCGTGATTGAAAAGGTTATGGATCTCAATTTCGTTGCGGGCGGCGCAACCTCCGGCATGATGAAGGCTATGGTGCTCCAGATTCCCATCAAGGACTTTATTTCAATGAGCGGCGGTGTCTTCACGGAGGATATGGCGAAAGGACTTCTCATGATTCTCAACGGGGAATCAGAGGGTAAGGGGCTCGGCATAATTCTCAAGGGACTTGCCGGTGCAATAGCAAAGCTTCCTGCACTTTTAAAATCAATATAATTATAAACGGTTTCACTGTGTATTGCGGTGAGACCGTTTTCCGTATAACAAATTCATAAAAAGTATTAACAATCGGTCAAACAGTTGACTTTCGTCAAGGTTTAGTTTATACTGTAAAAAATGAACGGTGACTCACCGTAAAATTATGGAGGAAATACAATATGGATACCAGATTTTCAATTTCACAGTATCCCGACGCAAGAGCTATAGATGACAAGCTCAACGAGCTGATTAAAAAGCCTATCTATACTATTGCTCCCGATGCTCTCAAGAATTACGAGGAAGAGTACTACGGCAAAAAGTGTGCAAAGTCAAAGGAAATGATTGAAGAAGCAAAGACAGTCATACCCGGCGGCGTTCAGCACAATCTTGCTTTCAACTATCCGTTCCCGCTTGTTTTCGTCAAGGCTGAGGGTGCAAAGCTCTATGATATTGACGGCAATGAGTATTATGACTTTCTTCAGGCGGGCGGCCCGACAGTTCTCGGCTCAAATCCCATTGAGGTCAGAAGCAAGGTTATCGACCTTCTTCACGACTGCGCCCCCTCAACAGGACTTTTCCACGAGTTTGAATATAAGCTTGCCAAGAAGATAAAGGATTCCGTTCCCACAGTCGATATGTTCAGAATGCTCGCTTCCGGTACAGAGGCCTGTATGTGTGCGGCGAGAATTGCAAGACTTGCAACAAAAAAGAGAAACATAATCAAAATGGGCGGCGGTTATCACGGCTGGTCAGACCAGCTCGGCTACGGTATCCGTATCCCCGGCACGAAATTCACTCAGGCGTCGGGTGTTCCCGCACGTCTTATGAGAGACACTCAGGAGTTTTTCCCCAACGACCTTAACGACCTTGAAAAGAAGCTTCGTCTTAATCAGTTCAAGGGCGGCACAGCGGCTGTCTATATTGAGCCTCTCGGTCCCGAGAGCGGTTCAAGACCGGTTGACGCCGATTTCTGCAAGGGTGTTGAAAGACTTTGCCGCAAGTACGGCGCACTTCTCATCTTCGATGAGGTTGTCACGGGCTTCCGTGTAGGTATGGCAGGTGCTCAGGGCTACTTCGGTGTTGAGCCCGACCTCACAATCTTCGGCAAGGTCATCGCCGGCGGTTATCCCGGAGCAGGCGGCGTAGGCGGTAAGAAAGAATACATGAAGTACCTCGGCGCAGGTCTTGATGCAACCGGCGAAAAAATCAAGAAGGCATTTTGCGGCGGCACAATGAGCGCAACTCCGCTTTCATGCGTTGCCGGTTACTATATGCTTGAAGAAATTGACAAGCAGAACGCCTGCCAGAAAGCAGGTATCATGGGCGACAGAATCACAAAGGGGCTCAACGAGATAATCGAAAAGAGACATCTTCCGTTTGTTGCATTCAATCAGGGCTCAATCTGCCATCTTGAGACAGTCGGTACTCTTCAGTTCTCGATTGACTGGTCAAAGCTCTGGACTGTTCCTCACGTTCTTTCAGCCACAAGCGAGAGAAAGAAAGAGATGCAGCACATGGGCGCGGCATACATGGCAGAGGGTCTTGTCACTCTTGCCGGCTCAAGACTTTACACCTCGGCGGCTTACACCGAAGAGATGATAGACGATGCACTCACACGTTTCGACAGAGTATTCTCACATATCGAAATCAAGAAATAAGATATTGTATTTGCGGGGCGGAATGTGTTTCCGCCCTTTTTGAAGTAAAAGAGGAGGAATAAAATGGATATTCTTAAAGCAAAACAGGACGTTATCGACGCAGGCAAAAAGCTTGTCGAATACGGACTTATTGCGAGAACATGGGGCAACGTCAGTTGCCGTATCAGCGACACACAGTTTGTAATCACTCCGTCGGGCAAGCCCTATGACGGACTTACCGCCGATGATATAGTTGTTGTGAACATTGAGGATTACAGCTACGAGGGCGATATAAAGCCGTCAAGTGAAAAGGGCATACATGCCGAGTGTTACCGCCTGAGAAGCGACGTGAATTTCGTTATTCACACCCATCAGATGAACGCCTCGATAGTCTCTGCGCTCGGGCTTGATATTACGGGCATAGACGGCAGGTCAAAGGAAATTATCGGTGACGACCTTCTCATGGGCGGCTACGGACTTCCGGGCACGAAGAAGCTGAGAAACGGCGTTGTTTCAGCCCTTGAGAGAACTGACTCAAAAGCTATTATTATGGCGCATCACGGCGCGCTGTGCCTCGGTGCGGACTACGACGAGGCATTTGCCGTTGCCGGAGAGGTCGAAACGGTATGCGCAAGGTTTGTTTTGAAAAAATACAAAGAGGTCACGGGCAAAACTGCTCAGACTCTCGGTGCCGTTGCTAAATATATCGGCGACAGCTTCAGAACAGGCGACCAGGCAAAGCAGGTCGAAAAATACGACAGTATGCGTGACGGTGAAATTATCATTCTTTATGACAAGGACGGCGAAGAGGTCGGCACGGCTGATTTCGAGTCTCCGCTCGAAAATTCCGATATACCCAAGGAAGCGGCAATGCACATGGCGGTCTATAATCAGAGAAAAGACGTCAACTATATAATTCATTCCGACTTGCCGGATATACACGCCTATTCAATATGCGGCAAAAAGATGAAGCCGCTTCTTGACGACTTTGCACAGATTGCCGGCTCAACGGTCAAGTGCATCGCTTATCACGATAAGGCAAAAACGCTCAGAAAAATCGGCTCATCTCTTAAATTCGGCAGAAATGCCGTTATTATCAAGGACAACGGAGCACTTTGCGTCGGTAAGGATAAATTCAACGCAGAGGCGGCAGAGATGGTCGTTGACAAAAATGCCAAGGCATACATGGGAGCGCACCTTTTCGGAAAAATATCACCGATAAATCCGCTTGAGGCAAAGCTCATGAATGTTGTTTATCGCCTCAAATATTCAAAGCAGGCGAAATAATCAGTGCATTGAAAAAGAAGAGCACTTCGGCATTCTTCGGAGTACTCTTTTGCTTTCGGTGCTGATGTTGAGGTGATTTCATGATTAAAAACATTGTCTTTGACATGGGTAACGTGCTTCTTCGCTATGACCCGTTTGTTTCACTGAACAAATACTGCCGTGACGAAAAGGCAAAAGCTCTCATTTATAAGGAGCTTTTCTGCGGTGAGGAATGGGTTAAGGGCGACCTCGGTATTATGAACAGTGAGGAGAGATTTGAGTCGGTCAGAAAGCGCATACCCGATAAATATTCAGAGGAGCTTAAAAAATGTGTGTTCGGGTGGGATATGTGTATGCTTCCGCTTGACGGTGCAAAAGAGTTTCTTGATTGTGTGAAAAGCAGGGGCTTCGGGGTGTATCTTCTCTCAAACGCCGGCCAAGATTTTTACTCATATTTTCCGAGACAGTATGATATTGACTTTTTCGACGGATATGTTGTCTCGTCGGACATCGGAATCATAAAGCCGGACAGAAGAATATATGACTTTTTTCTGAAAAAATACAACCTGAAAGCAGAAGAGTGTTTCTTTATCGACGACATGGCAGTCAATATCGACGGCGCAAAAGCTGTCGGAATGAACGGCGCAGTGTTTAAGAACGACTACCGTGAGATAAAAGAAATACTTGACATTGAATAATCAAAAAAGCGGGCAACACACCTTTGGGTATGCTGTCCGCTCAGTTTATTATGAAAATTACTTTTCGGGGAATGAGAGTATCTCGGCAATGTTGCTTTCGCCTGTGCAGATATCAAAGATGAGCGTTTTTTCTTCTTTTCCGTCAAGAAGCTTAATGACAAATTTGTTGCCCTTTCTCTCGTCAACGGAAAGAACCTTTATATCACTCTTTGAAAAAGCCTTTTTGAGCACTTCAATATCGCCTGCGGTGTATTCCTGCGCATTGTCAGAGACAAAAAGAACATTACCGAAAATGTGATTGATACCGGCAAGGAGAAGCTTCTGCTCACGGGTAAACTCAAGATTTGAATATCTGAGGAAGAAAACGTCGGGGTCGTTACAGAAAGCTCTGGAATCGAGGTGGCGGCGGAACATTGCATTTATCATTGAATTCTGCGCTGAGGGAACCTCGTTGTTCACGTGAAGCTTGTTATAGAATTTTCCGCCGTATTTGAGGTCAACGTCACAGCCCGTGCGGCAGGCGTCAACATATCCGAAAGCGGCACCGTGATGCACTCCGCAGCCGAGAATGAGCTTATCACCGACGCATTCACGCAGAAATGCCATAGCCTCGCACATTATCGTACCTCTTGACTTGTTGTTTCTGGGGTACATACACTGGCTGTAAAGGAAGTCGAGCTTGACCATATCGTAGCCCCATTCATTGACAACAACGTCAAAGAACTTCTTTATGTATGCACGGCATTCTTCGTTATAAATATCCATTGTGAATGCGCCGCCCCAGCCGACACAGCCGAGAAGAGGAAGCCCGTGCTTATCCTTGATAACCCAGTCGGGGTGCTCCTTATATGTTCTTGATGTTCTCTGAAGATTGAACGGAGCAAGCCATATACCGGCAAGATAACCTTTTTTGTGGATTTCGTCGGCAATATATTTCATTCCCTTAGGGAATTTTTCGGGATTCGGGTCAAGCCAGTCGCCCACAAAGGTTTCGTATCCGTCATCAACCTGGAAAATGGAAACATTATCCTTGGCGCAGTCGAGGGCATTGAGGTCACGAATGATGATATTTTCGTCAATCTTCTGAAAATAGTTGTACCATGACGTGTAGCCCGACAAATGCTCAATGCGGGGTTTCTGAAGCTTCATTGCTGAGAAATATCCGTCGAATACCTCGTCATAGCCTCCGCTGAGAGTCACCACATCGAAAATTTCATATTCGCTGTCTGTCGTCACACCCTCAACATCTTTTGAAAGAGTGAGCAGATTTCTGTTCATATCGGCATAGATAACCGTGAAGCCCTGCTTTTCCGTGAGAGAGCCGACAAAGAAGAAGCTGTCTTTGCTCTTGACGTATGTGTATGTGTGACTGAAAAATTCGCCTCTGTTTTTCGGAAAATCGACAAAACGGCAGTCTGCCGAAATTCCCGCAAGATTTTTGAGCGGCTCAGCGGCGGCAATGGGGGTAATATCACGCATTTTTTCCTCACGTGAATATTCCTTTGATGTCGTCCATGCCTGATAGCCGTTGCCGAAGAACTTATCCTTTTCGCCGAAATTGTAAGCAAACGTCATGTCAAAGCGTTTGAGTGTGATTTCCGTTTTTGGGATTATTTTTGCTCTGACTGTCTTCTTAGTGATTTCATAGTCAACCTTATAGTGTTCGTTTTCGCCCGAGTATGATGCATACTCTGTGCCGCCGAGCGTATAAGTGACCGCAAATCCTGTAAACTTCATATTATTCTTCCTTTCCAAAATATGTATCCTCTGTATTTTAGCAAATAAAATGTGAACAGTCAATACACCGTTTTCGTATGCGCTTGTGCAGGGGAATTTTATTATTCAATGCAACAAAGTTCATAAAGAATACACAAATTATCTGATTATTGCTAAAAAATTTACAAAATGGCGGTTTTGTTTATCGTTACTATATTTCATTGTGCCGCCGGAAGTACTAATATTATATGTGTAAATATATAGTGAAAAGAGGTCTTTGCTATGCTTCCGGCAGCAGGAGAAAACAATGTATTTGAATATCTTAAGACGTGCACAGGCATATACGACGATGTGTATATGATGCAGCACTTCGGCGTTAAGTATATGCGCTCGGAGATTTTTGCGGATATAGATGCACTTTCGGGATATTTTCAGAAAGAGCTGGGCTTGAAAAGGGGAGATGTATATACGGTGTTCATGCCGACCACTATGGAGGGCATCATCTCGTTTTATGCTCTTAATCAGATAGGAGTAATCGCAAACTTCGTTCACCCGCTCATGTCAGCCGAATTTCTCAAGGAAACGATAGAGGACGTCGGTTCAAAGGGCGTTATGATTCTTGATATTCTTTTTCTTAAAAACTCGAAGCACGCACAGGAATACGCCGACGTTATCAACGCAAGCAAACTTCCCTGTCTCGTATGCAGTCCGTCATATTACGCAAAGGGAATCAAAAAATTCGGCTCGGGACTCGGCGAAAAAATAACGGCGAAGAAATTTTTAAAGCTCGATAACGCCACCTATTATAAAGATGCAATAAAAATGCACAGAAGCTGTGACGCACTTGTCAATAACTGCGACGACATTGCCGTTTATCTCAACGGTGGCGGCACAACCGGCAAAAGCAAGACAATAAAGCTCACGGGCAGAGCGATAAACGAAATTGTCGCAAGAATGTCCGACCTTGACGAAATACATATTCCCGGCGAAGAAGCAGAGGTTATTGTTTTGCCGATGTTCCACTGCTTCGGTCTTTGCGTTGCCGTTCACATGGCACTCTGCAATTCAGCGAGGATTATCCCGATGATGCAGTTTGATGAAAAAATCTTCACAAGGCTCATGCGTCACAATCTTGTTATCGGCTTCGGCGGCATTCCGCTCATGTTCGACAAGCTTATGAGAGAAAAGCACTTCGACGGCCCCTGGCTTAAAAATGTCAGACTTATGTTCTGCGGCGGCGACGATGTGAGCGACAAATTCCTTGACGAGTTTAACTCATACTTTGAAAAATGGGGCGCAGTCGGCAGACTTCGTCAGGGCTACGGTCTGACCGAAATCGGCTCTGTCTGCTGCACAAACAGTAACACCGATTACAGAAAAGGCTCAATAGGTAAAGCCATAAGGGGTGTGAACATTGAGCTGTGGGACGATGAGCACAAGAGAGTGCCGACGGGCGAAATCGGCGAATTTGCAATATCCGGTCCGACAATAATGAGCGGCTATTACACAAAGGACGGCGCAGAGGACTTAGGGCTTTACACGGACGAAAACGGAGAAAAATGGGTGCTTTCGGGCGATTTGGGCTATCAGGACGAGGACGGATATTTCTTCTTCTCCGGCAGAAAGAAGAGAGTAATCATTATTTCCGGCTATAACGTGTATCCCAACGATATAGAGAAAAAGGTCGGAGAGCTTGACTTTATCAAGGACGTATGCGCTGTTCAGGGATGGCAGGGCGAAAGAAGCATAGTGCGGCTTTTTGCCTCGCTGAAAAAGCAGGGTAACGAAGAAGCATACAAGGAAGAAATCAGAAAGGTGTGCACCGATAACTTCTCAAAATTCTATATTCCGAGAGAAATTGTATTTATGGACGAGCTTCCGCAGACACCGCTGATGAAGGTTGACTTCATGAAACTGACTCAGAACAAGCCCGGGGAAAAGGTTTATTCAGCCGGCTGATTAAACTTTTATTAACTTTACTCAAACTAAATCCAATAAGTTCAAATTATATTCACAAACGCACATTGTTGTAAAGAAAAAGTTTAAGATGTACATTTTATTTGTGTTTCTTAATCGGAATTTGTGCAGTATTATCAATTCAGAACATCACACTCGGGGTGTAATGCTCCGAAGCTGTGTGTAAAATACTTTCCGGAGGAGCATGAATAATGAACAGATCCGATGAATTTAGTTGGGAACAGGCGATTGAAACAGAAAATATGAACTGCTATGAGTATTATATCAAGTCAACTGTTCAGTATGGCGAGTATGATGCCTTGCAGCACATGGACGAAAGAATTAAACGCTCGGAGTTTATCAGAGATATTGAAGCTCTTGCGGCTTATTTCTATTATGAAAAGGGAATAAGAAAGGGCGATGTTTATACAATTTTCTGCCCCACAAATGTTGAAAGCCTTGTTGCGTTTTATGCACTTAACAAAATCGGCGCAATAGCAAACTTTGTTCACCCGCTTTTGCCGACCGATAAAATTATCGGCTATCTTAAGATGACAAAGTCAAAGGGCATTATGCTTGTCGGTCTTCTTGCAAAGGACCACACGGAGGAGCTCAACAAGCTCGGCATACCCGTACTCGTCTGTCACATTTCGGATTATGCTTCACCGATTAAGATGCTTGCCGCAGGCACGGGCGAGGATATTCTTCAGAAGGTTGTGTTCAAAAAGTACAATAATGCACAGCTTTATAAGGACGTTATGAAGAGATACAGAGGCAGGCAGGTCTATGACGCTCCCACAGCGGTCGGCACCGATATTGCGGTTTATCTCAACGGCGGCGGCACAACTGGCAAGAGCAAAACTATCAAGCTCACCTGCAAAAACATAAACGAGGTTGTTTATAAGTGCGGTTACATAGATGCCATTCAGGTTCCCGGCGAAGAAGCCGAAATTATCGTTCTTCCGTTTTTCCATGCATTCGGTCTCTGCCTTGCCGGTCATATGGCTCTTTGCAACGCCGGCAGAATTATTCCTCTCATGAGGTTTGACGCAAAGCTTGTTGTCAAGCTTTATAAGAAAAATAACGTTATCGCTATGGTCGGCATTCCCAATATGTTCAAAAAGCTCTATCACACAGAGGGCTTTGACAGCAAATATCTCAAGAATACCCGTATGATGTTTGTCGGCGGCGATGACCTCTCTCTTTCATTCCTCAAGGACTTCAACGATATGCTTGAAAAGAACGGTACAAGCGCAAGACTGCGTCAGGGCTACGGCCTGACAGAGGTATGCGCCCCCTGCTGTGCCAACACAAACTGGGACAACAAGGACGGCTCAATCGGTCTTCCGTTTTACGGTGTGCGTATGGAGATATGGGACGATGACTGCCACGAGGTTCCGAACGGAACAATCGGCGAAATCTGCGTTGCCGGTTCAACGGTCATGGACGGCTATCTCACAGAGGACGGCGAGGAGCACGCAGGTCTTTACTTTGACGAGGAGGGTACTGCATGGGTGAGAAGCGGTGACCTCGGCTACAAGGACGACGACGGCTTCTTCTGGTTTGCAGGCAGAAAAAAGAGACTCATCATCATCTCCGGCTATAACGTATATCCGGTTGACATTGAAAATACGATTGACGCTCTCGACTTTGTCCGTGAGTCATGTGCCGTTCAGGGCAAATATGAAAACGGCAAGCCGTATGTCAAGCTTTATGTTTCACTTCTTCACGACAGCGGTGACTACGAAGGCTATAAGCAGGAAATCTGCTCTCTTATTGAAAAGAAGCTCAGCGAGTTCTCAGTTCCCAGAGAGATTATCTTCATGCCTGACCTTCCGCATACCCCGCTTGAAAAGGTTGACTTTATGAAGCTGACGTCATTGAAAGAGAGCGACCCGGAATACAAGCCGGTTATGGTTCTCAAATAATATAATTCCTTATTCAAATTTGCATTATCACGGTTTACAATCAGCGTAAAACGTGATATAATGATTAGAAAATAAAATCTTTTTTAAGGAGATGCTTTCATGACAGATATAAACAGCTACCTGTGCAAGGGCTGCGGATACTGCATAAAATTCTGCCCCAAGCACATTATCGAAATGGGCAGTGAAAGAAACAGACGCGGTCATTTCTATCCTGTCAATACCAACCCTTCGGCGTGCACATCGTGCGGAATATGCGCTACGGTATGCCCTGAGGGTGCGATTGAAATTCCGGGGAAGGAGGAAGAATAACATGGGCGAAAAAAGATTTATGAAGGGCAACGAGGCAATAGCCGAGGCCGCTGTGAGAGGCGGTTGCCGCTTTTTTGCCGGTTATCCGATTACCCCGCAGAACGAAATCCCCGAGTACCTTTCGTGGAGACTTCCCGAGGTCGGCGGTGCATTTGTTCAGGGTGAAAGTGAAGTTTCATCAATAAATATGGTTTACGGAGCTGCCGCAATGGGCACACGCTCAATGACAAGCTCCTCCGGACCGGGTATAAGTCTCAAGGCTGAGGGTATTTCATATCTTGCGGCGGCGACGCTTCCCGCAGTTATTGTCAACATAAGCAGAGGAGGTCCCGGTCTCGGCTCAATTCAGCCGGCTCAGTCGGACTATCTTCAGGCGACAAAGGCACTCGGTCACGGTGGCTTCCATGCAATGGTGTTTGCGCCGAACTCCGCTCAGGAGGCGGTTGATACCCTTTATGACGCATGGGATTATGCCGAGAGGGACAGAAACCCCGTTCTCGTTCTCATGGACGGCTGTCTGGGCAACATAATGGAGGAGGTTGAGCTTCCTCCCATGAAAGAGATAAAGCCCGAGGACGCACCGGACTGGAGCCTTTCAAGAAGAAACGGAAGAGACTGGCAGGGCAACATAACCCCGATTTATACAGAGCCCATTCTTGAGGGAATAAACATGATGGCGGGCGAAATGTATAAGCAGTGGGAAGAGGAAGACGTAAAGGTTGAGGAATTCATGCTCGAGGATGCCGAATACGTTGTTGTCGCTTACGGTATTGCATCAAGAGTTGCAAAGGAAGCCGTGATAAATCTTCGTGAAAATGGCGTCAAAATCGGTATGATAAGACCGATAACTCTTTTCCCGTACCCGAAAAAGAGCATCAGAAACCTTGACTATTCACGTGTCAAGGGAATAATTGATATTGAAATGACAATCCCCGCACAGATGAGGGAGGATATAGAGCTTCAGGTCATGGGCAGATGCCCCGTTTATGAATACGGCAGAAGCGGCGGCTGTCTGCTTGACGATGACGGCGTTTATGAAGCTATTGAAAATATTGTTTCGGGAGGTGCTGAGTAATGGCGGAATATAAAAGGTCAACACTTATTGCCGATGCTCCGAGCGGATACTGTCCGGGCTGTCTCCATTCACTTGCGACAAGGCTCGTTTCCGATGTTATCGAAGAGCTCGGCCAGGGCGACAATTCGCTCAACGTAATATCAGTCGGCTGTTCGGCACTCAATATTCTCTACTGGGGCGGCGATTTTCTTTCCGTTGCTCACGGCAGAGCTCCTGCGGCGGCAACCGGCATAAAGCGCACTAACCCCGAGAGACTTGTTTTCACTTATCAGGGCGACGGTGACCTTGCGGCGTTAGGTCTTGCCGAGATTATGTCGGCGGCAAACAGAGGCGAGAATTTCACTGTTATTTTCGCAAACAACCAGACCTACGGCATGACGGGCGGTCAGATGGCTCCGACGACGCTTATCGGTCAGAAGTCAACGACCTCGATATACGGCAGAGACCCCGCAACGACGGGTTATCCGCTGAAAATGTGCGAGCTTATATCCACACTTGAGGCACCCCGCTTTGTTGCAAGGTATGCGCTCAACTCACCCAAGGGTATTATGGACGCCAAAAAGGGAATAAAGAAAGCGTTTGAAATGCAGCTTGCCGGCAAGGGCTTCACCTTTGTTGAGCTTCTCACAAACTGCCCGACAAACTGGCACATGACTCCTCTTCAGACTCTTGACTATATGAACACAAATACTATCCCGTATTTCAAGCCGGGCATTTATAAGGATACGGAGGCGGACGCATAATGAAAAAATCATTCGTGTTTTCAGGCTCGGGCGGTCAGGGCATTATGAGTGCGGGCATCACGCTTGCGCATACCGCTATTGATATGAACAAGCACGCAACCTATCTCCCCGAGTACGGCCCCGAACAGAGAGGCGGCAGTGCAAAGTGCACGGTTGTTATCAGCGATGACGTGATTGTCTCTCCTCTGCCCAAGCAGTGCGACAACCTTATCGTCATGAACGCTCAGGCTTATGCAAAATTCGGCGAAGATGTCAAACCGGGCGGTATTCTTCTGATAAACTCAAGCCTTATTACTGAGGAAATCGACAGGGACGACGTTAAGGTTATCGCCGCACCCGTTGACGATATTGCGCTTGAACTCGGAAACGTCAGGGCGGCAAATATTATTCTTCTCGGAATACTCATCGGCGCAACCGATATTGTTTCAAGAGAAACGCTTGTTTCCTCACTTGAGGAAAAATTCAAAGAGAAGAAACCCGAAATTCTCGAAATGAATGTCAAGGCTCTCGACAGGGGCATTGAAATAGGCAAACAATACAGATAACGGAGGAAAATATTATGGCAAAAATAGGTATTGGCTCATGGGCAGGAAAAATCAGCCTTCGTCTTGCAAGAGGCGAGGTTAAATTCACAATCGGTGAGGACACAAACGGCGATTACAAAATTGACGTTGAGCTTCCCGGTGCTCTTAAAACAGCAAAAATAAACTTCTTCGACCTCAAGGAAGAAGAAGACGGAAAAACAATTTCCGGCATGGGTACCGTTTCGGTTCTTCCCGGCAGAAAGCTTCAGGGAGCATTCACCTTTGAAGAGGATACCTTCACGGGCGAAATTCACGGACCTGTTATCGGCAAGGTTAAAATTACCGACGGTCACAGAATTTAAGATGTTTTTACGGATAAGCAGGCGAAAAAGCCTGCTTATTTTTTCGTTAATATGTATGCGCTTCAGTACGTGGCGAATTATCATTTTTATTCCTTTACTTTACACCGTATAAGTGATATAATATATCTGTTATGCAACAATTCAGTACGGAGGAAGAATATGAGAGAAATTGATGTCGGAAAAATCACAGACGCAGTCGAAAGACTGTGCATTGAAGCAAATACCCATTTGCCGTCAGATGTAAAATGCGCCATTGAAAACTGCCGTGAGTGCGAAACATGGGACACGGCAAAGGGCGTGCTTGATAAGATAATCGAAAACTATGAAATTGCCGATGAGCAGGACGTCCCTGTCTGCCAGGATACGGGTATGGCGTGCGTGTTTCTCGAAATAGGGCAAGATGTTCACCTTGTCGGCGGTTCTCTGAGAGAGGCTGTTGACGAGGGCGTGAGAAGAGGCTATACAAACGGTTATCTTCGCAAATCGGTCGTGCGTGACCCGATCAGAAGAGGCAACACGGGCGACAACACTCCGGCAATGCTTTACACTGAAATAGTGTCGGGCGAAAACGTAAAAATCACCGTTGCCCCTAAGGGCTTCGGCAGTGAAAATATGAGCAGAATATCCATGTTCAAGCCCTCGGCGGGACTTGAGGGGATAAAAAAATTCATACTCGAAACGGTTGAAATTGCGGGGCCGAATCCCTGCCCGCCGATGGTCGTTGGCGTTGGAATAGGCGGCACGTTCGACAAGTGTGCACTTCTTGCAAAGAAAGCTCTTGTGCGTGGGCTCGACACCCACAACGACGACCCGTTTTACGCTGAGCTTGAAGATGAAATGCTCGGAAAAATCAATGAGCTCGGCATAGGACCGCAGGGCTTCGGCGGAAAAACGACGGCAATCGGGCTCAACATAGAGACGCTCCCGACACATATCGCAGGTATGCCGTGTGCGGTGAATATCAACTGTCACGTGACAAGGCACAAGACGGAGGTAATATAACTTATGGAAAAATATATCGAATTACCGCTGACCGAAGAAAAGGCACGTTCACTCAGAGCGGGCGACACGGTCTATCTCACCGGTTACATATACACCTCCCGTGACGCAGGTCACAAAAGAATGTGCGAGGCACTTGCAAAAGGCGAGAAGCTTCCGTTTGACCCCGCCGACGCAACCATATATTATGTCGGTCCCACTCCGGCAAAGCCCGGTCAGGTCATTGGCTCGGCAGGCCCGACAACGAGCGGAAGAATGGACGCTTATGCACCGACAATGATGTCTGTCGGCGCACGTGGAATGATAGGCAAGGGTGCAAGACTGCCCGAGGTAGTGGAAGCGATGAAAAAATACTCCGGCGTTTATTTCGGAGCAATCGGCGGTGCCGGTGCACTCATAGCAAAAAGCATAAAATCAGCAGAGCTTATAGCTTATGAAGACCTTGGTGCAGAGGCTCTGAGAAAGCTCTATGTTGAAAATATGCCGCTCGTTGTCATAATCGACTGTGAAGGCAACAACCTTTACACGAGTGGAAGAGAAGAATATCTTAAAACTGTCGGGGAGAATTGATTTGAAAAAAAGAGTAATTGTTGTCGGCGCAGGAGCCTCGGGGCTTATGGCAGCCGGTACTGCCGCTGAAAACGGCGCAGAGGTTCTTCTGATTGAGAGAAACGAGCGTGTTGCAAGAAAAGTGATGATAACCGGCAAGGGAAGATGCAACGTCACAAATAACTGCAATCTTCTCAATGAGCTCGTGGCGAATGTTCCGACAAACGGCAGATTTTTATACAGTGCATTCACCCGCTTTATGCCGTCGGACACTGTGGAGTTTTTTGAGAACAGAGGCGTTGCGCTTAAGGTTGAGCGTGGAAACAGAGTTTTCCCCGTCTCGGACAAGGCCTCCGATATTGTTGACGCACTCGCTTCATTTGCCGCCGAAGACGCAGTCAGACGCATACAGGGCAGAGTGAACGCCCTTGTAATTGAGGAAAGCAAGGTGTGCGGCGTGAAGCTCGAGGACGGCAGCGAATACTCTGCCGACAGCGTTATCGTATGCACGGGCGGAAAATCGTATCCGCTGACCGGCTCAAGCGGCGACGGTTATCTGCTCGCCGAAAACGCAGGGCATACCGTTACTGCGCTGAGACCGTCTCTTTGTCCGCTCGTCTGTCATGAGGGCTGGTGCTCGGACGCGCAGGGGCTCTCTCTCAGGAATGTTTCAATAACCGTTCGAGAGAAAGAAAGCTATAAAGAAGTTTACCGTGATTTCGGAGAGATGCTTTTTACCCATTTCGGAGTTTCGGGACCGATGATACTTTCGGCAAGCTCGCATATAAAAGACCTTGGTGAGAAAAAATATGAAATATATATCGACCTGAAGCCGGCTCTTTCGTTTGAACAGCTTGATAAGAGGGTACAGAATGATTTTCTCGAATTTTCAAATAAGAATCTTATCAATTCTCTGGGCAAGCTTCTTCCGCAAAAGCTGATACCGGTTATTGTGAAGCTCAGCGGAATAAAAGGCACAACAAAGACAAATCAGGTCACAAAAGAACAGAGACACCGTATAGTTTCTCTTCTCAAGGAGCTCAAGGTGACGGCGATAGATTTCAGACCCGTCGAAGAAGCAATTATCACATCGGGCGGCGTGTCCGTCGGAGAAATCAATCCGAAAACAATGGAGTCAAAGCTTGTAAAGGGATTATACTTTGCAGGTGAAGTGATAGACGTTGACGCATACACGGGCGGATTTAATCTGCAAATTGCATTTTCAACCGGCAGGCTTGCCGGCGAAAACGCCGCTGTGTGATTAATCTGTTAAGATTTCAGCATAACAGGAGGAATTAATTATGAAAAAAATAAATGTAGCCATTGACGGACCCTCCGGTGCAGGGAAAAGCTCAATTTCAAAAAGAGCGGCGCAGGAGCTTGGCTATATCCACGTTGATACGGGTGCTCTCTACCGCACTGTCGGAGTGAGTGCGCTGAGGAAAAATGTTGATATGCAGAGCGACGACGCAATTATCTCCGTGCTTCCGGAAACAAAGGTTGAAATGAGATTTATCGGCACAGAGCAGAGAATGTTTCTCAATGGCGAAGATGTTTCAAAAGAAATAAGGCTTCCGCAGTCGTCTATGGCGGCTTCGAGAGTTTCCGCCGTGCCAAAGGTCAGGGAGTTTCTTTTTGAGCTTCAGAAAGAGCTTGCCGAGAATAATGACTGCATTATGGACGGCCGTGATATAGGCACGGTTGTTCTGCCCGACGCACAGGTGAAAATCTTTCTCACCGCAACACCCGAAAAAAGAGCTGAAAGACGCTATAAGGAGCTCACCGAAAAAGGTGTCGAGGTCAGCTATGACGATGTTCTTTCCGATATTATCAAGCGTGACTATAACGACTCACACCGTGAAATTGCCCCTTTAAAGCCGGCTGAGGACAGCATAATTATTGACACAAGCGAAATTGACCTTGAAAATTCGATAAAGCTTGTTATTGACACGATAAGAAAAACCGTAGCGGAGAAAAATCAGTGATGGAAATACGTCTTGCAAAAACAGCAGGGTTCTGCTTCGGCGTGAACAGAGCGGTTGACTTTATTTATGACATGATAAGCAGGGGCGAAAGGGTATGCACCTTAGGTCCGATTATCCATAATCCTCAGCTCATTGCCGACCTTGAGGAAAAGGGAGTTAAAGCGGTCAGCTCTCCCTCTCAGGTGCCGGAAAACACAACGGTTGTCATAAGAACGCACGGCGTTGAGAAAAGCATTGTTGAAGAGCTTGAGAGACTCGGTATTCCGTATATCGACCTCACCTGTCCTTTCGTAATGAAAATTCACCGCATAATACGTGAAAATTCCTCAGAGGATACAGTTACGATTATTGCCGGTGATGCAGAGCACCCCGAGGTCAGAGGCTTTCGCAGTCACTGCCGGGGCGAAAGCTATGTCTGCTCGGGTGCAGATGAGCTTGAAAAACTTTTGTCTGATAACCCCGAAATCGCAAAAAAACGTGTTATATGCGTTGCTCAGACAACATTTTCAATAAAAGAATGGGAAAAATGTTTAAAAATTCTCGAAATAGTCTGTACAAATCGAAATATATTTGGTACAATATGCGGTGCGACAAATGAACGGCAAAAAGAAGCAAAACAGCTTTCAAAGGAATGTGACGCCGTTGTTGTCGTCGGCGGGCGGACAAGCTCAAACACAAATAAGCTTAAAAGCGTTTGTGAAGAGAATTGCCCGACCTATCTAATTGAAACTGCCGGGGAGCTTAAAAATATCGACTTCGGCACTTTCAAATCAGTTGGGGTAACAGCAGGGGCTTCAACTCCTGCAGGTATTATAAAGGAGGTACTTTTTACCATGTCCGAAAATTTAAACGAACAGAACGAACAAACCAACACATCCGAAGAAATGAGCTTCGAGGCAGCACTGGAAGAAAATCTCAAGTCAATGAGTACTGACCAGAAAGTTACTGGCGTTGTTGTAGGTATTGCACCTAATGAAATACAGGTCGATATCGGCAGGAAATACGCTGGCTTTGTTCCCCTTGAGGAATACAGCAATGACCCGAATGCCGATCCGAAGGCCGAACTTAAAATCGGTGATGAAATCCAGCTTATCATTATGAAGACGAATGACGTTGAAGGTACGATTATGCTTTCAAAACGCCGTTATGACGCAATCGCCGCATGGGATAACGTCATCACCGCTCAGGAAGAGGGAACAATATTTGAAGGTGTTGTTTCCGACGTTGTCAAGGGCGGAGTTATCGCATACGCAGGCGGAGTACGTGTATTTATTCCCGCTTCTCTCACCGGTCTCGGCAGAGATGCTGACCTTAACACTCTCCTCAAGCAGGAAGTTAAGTTCAGAATAATCGAGGTCAATCAGCAGAGAAGACGTGCAGTCGGCTCAGTCCGCTCGGTCATCAGAGAAGAGCGCAAGGCGGCAAGAGAAGCTTTCTGGGCTGATATAGAGGTCGGCAAGGTCTATCAGGGCGTTGTTAAGTCACTGACAAGCTACGGCGCATTTGTTGACATCGGCGGCGTTGACGGTATGGTACATATTTCCGAGCTCTCATGGGGCAGAATAAAGCACCCGTCAGAAATTGTGAACGTCGGCGACGAAATAGAGGTATTTGTCAAGGCTCTCGATGTTGAGAACAAGAAGATTTCTCTCGGCTACAAGAAGCCCGAGGACAACCCCTGGGAGATTCTCAGAAGAGATTATCCCGTCGGTACTGTTGCAACAGTTAAGGTTGTCGGAATGACAACATTCGGTGCATTCGCAACGGTTATCCCCGGCATTGACGGTCTTATTCACATTTCACAGATTGCCGACAAGCACATCGCAAAGCCGCAGGATGCTCTCACAATAGGTGAAGAGGTCCAGGCAATGATTACCGAAATCGACTTTGATAAGCACAGAGTCAGCCTTTCAATCCGTGCACTCTTAGAGCCGGAAGAGCCCGAAGAGGTTGCAGAGGAAGAAGCAGAGGAAGAATCAATTGAGGATACCCTCGTTTATTCTGACGAAGCCGGCATCAATCTCATCAAGGACGAAGATGTTGAGGCTGAGACCGAAGAATAATTGAAATTTCATACCTTAAGAGAAAAATCTTTAAAAGGAAGAAATAGAGACAGTGGACAGGCTCACGCCTGTCCGCTGTCATAATATCAAATTTTATTATTCGCCGAATTTTGTCTGACCGCTCTTGCAAACGGCAATATAGCTTTTGCCGGGATTCACCTCAAGCTCCTCGCCGGTCGCTTTGACATAGTATTTGATATAATCTTTTTCTGTGGGCTTTTCCCACTTAATTTCAACAACTGTTCCGTTTGAGACATAATATCCGTCTCCGCCTTTCCAGTCAAGCTCAATTATCTTGTTATCCTTATAAAGATGAACATCGGTCTGCAAGATGAAAAGATTATCGAAGAAGAGCTGTCTGTCTGCGGCTGAGTCTCTGTGGGGTGTGCCCGAGTGCCACTTGTAGTAAACATTCTTTTTGGCATTGTATCTGAATGTGCTGAAATATGCGTTTGAGAAAGAGACGGTGAGATTTGTGCACTCCTTGTCCGAAACCTTTGACGCTTTTTCTTTGAATTTAAAAGCCGTGCCGGTTTTTCCGTCGAGAAGGTCACTTCTCATTTTATCCTTTTCCATCGCCTTGGGGATATTCTCTCCCTTGAGATAACCCGTGTGCTCTATGGCGTATTTTCCGAGTCTGTTTTTATCTCTGTCGAAAAGAAGAGTGCCGTATGTCTTTCCGTCATAATAATCCATTTTAAGTCTCTTGAGAGTGGGATAGCCGAGAGTTTTATTACCGCCGAAGCAGAAATAAACGGCGTCATAGCCCATAGCGAAAATCGGATAATAATAACGGCAGCTTCTGACTGAGCAGACAGACGGTACCTTTGTGTAGTCGCCGTATATTGCCATCATTCTTGTTATTCCGCCCTCAGTGACGATTTCATAGATAATATCGGCTCTTGCAATACCGTATTGGGGCAGGGACTGCTTGATATTGTTAATCATGACAGCCATAGGTCTTTTGCCGACGGCTTTGTCCGAAAGTGTGTATTCTCCGGTGAGAAGATTTATATTGCCCTGAGCCGGTTCCTTTTCCGTTACCTTTTCAGTTGTGGTGACCGTTTCTGTCGGAGCTTCCTCGGTTTTTCCGCAGCCGTAAAGGCACAGAAGAGCCGTAATAAAAGCAAGCGTAACAGCGGTTATTTTTTTCATAAGTGAACCTCCTTGTGTAATGTAGCCTTATTTTATCATAAAATACGATTTTTTTCAACCTGTATGCACTTTTTTATAGTATAATACTTTGGTAAAATCATTGAAGTTTGAAAATTATTGTGTTAAAATAAAAAACAATGTTAAATCACGGTCTCGGAGCGATTCTTTTAAACTTTTCCGCTTGTTTGCATAGAATAAACGGGTGAGAAAAATGGAAATATTACTAATCGGCTCTGAGGGCAATATGGGCAAAGCGGTGAAAAGGCTTGCGAGTGAAAGGGACGATATACATATTGCCGCCGAAATAGACAAAAACGGTTCTTTTTCGCTTTCCGAAATCGGCAGATTTAAAGACGCAGACTGTGCGATAGATTTTTCGTCCCACCTTATTTCGTGTGAGGTATGCGAAAGATGCAGTGAAATCTCACTTCCGCTTGTCATGGGCACAACGGGGCATACGCAGAGTGAAATTTCGTGCATTGAGAGGACAGCGGAAAAAATCCCCGTGTTCTTCTCGGAAAATATGTCGTTTTATATGCTTCTTATGCGTGGCTTTGTCCGCCGGTGTGCGGAAATGACGGGTGAATTTGATGCTCTCATAACCGAAACGCACCGAAAGGGAAAAGCGGACACACCGAGCAAAACGGCTCTGATGCTGAAAAATGAAATATCCGCTCATTCGCACGGCAGGGTATCGCCGGAAATTTTTTCCGTCAGAAAGGATAACTGCGCCGGAAAGCACGAAATAGTATTCTTCGGTGAGGACGAAGAAATAAGCCTCACGCATACCTGCTTCGACAGAGTTGCATACGCAAGAGGAGCGTTTGAGGCGGCAAAATTTATCGTGACAAAAAAGAACGGTCTGTTCTCCTCGGACAGTCTCATATATATTTGACGGAAGGAGCAATCTCTATGATAAGGATAGGCATTTACGGCTACGGCAATCTCGGAAAAGCCTGCGAGAGGGCAGTTAAAAATAATCCCGATATGAAGCTGACGGCAATATTCACAAGAAGAGATGTGACAAAAATAAAGCCCGAAACAGAGGGCGTGAAGGTAATAAACAGCTACGATGTCATGAACGCAATAAATATCGTTGACGTTATGATAAACTGCGGCGGAAGTGCAACAGACCTTCCTCATACCACAGCATTTCTTGCCCGCCATTTTAACATCGTTGACAGCTTTGACAACCACTCGAAAGTCAACGAGCATTTTAAAAATGTTGACTTTTCGGCGAAAGAAAGCGGAAACGTCGCTCTTATTTGCGGCGGCTGGGACCCGGGACTTTTCTCCGTTATGAGAACATTTTTCTCGTCCTTTCTCCCGTGCGGCAATGTCTCAACCTTCTGGGGCGAGGGAATAAGTCAGGGACACTCTGAGGCAATAAGGCATATTCACGGCGTAAAAGACGCAAGGCAATACACAGTGCCCGACGAAGCCGCACTTGAAAAAGCCAGAACGGGCGAAATCGGAAATGCAAAGCCTCAGCAGATGCACAAAAGAGTATGCTATGTTTCACTTGACGAAAACGCATATAAGGACGAGGTGGAGGAGCAGATAAAGAATATCCCCGACTATTTTCTCGGCTATGATACGCAGGTGAATTTCGTGAGTGACGAAGAGCTTAAAAAGGAACATTCACGTCTGTATCACGGCGGTTACGTTATCTCAAACGGTCTGACGGGCAACGGGGAAAACCGTGCGCTTATGGAAATGAAGCTGAAGCTTGATTCAAATCCCGAGTTTACCGCAGGAGTGCTCACAGCCTATGCCAGAGCGGTTTTCAGAGCAGCCTGCCGAAGCGAGAGGGGCTGTCTGACGGTGCTTGACGTTGCACCTGCTGACCTCTCACCGCTTGATAAAGACGAGCTGAGAAAAAATATAATCTGAAAGGGTAGTCACAATGAATAAAAAAGTACTGAAATTCGGCGGCTCATCACTTGCCGATGCGGCTCAGTTTAAGCGTGTAGCCGATATAATAAAAGCTGAAAAGGACAGAAGATACATAGTCGCCTCCGCGCCGGGAAAACGCTTTTCCGATGATGAAAAGGTTACGGATATGCTCTATAACTGCTATAACCTTGCCGCAAGCAAGGGCGATATAGACCCCGTATTTTCAAAAATTCAGGAGAGATATAACGAAATTATAAAAGACCTTGACCTTGATTTTTCTCTTGAGGACGAATTTGAAAAAATCAGAATGTCTATACTTCATCACGCCGGCAGAGACTATATCGCAAGCCGGGGCGAATACCTCAATGCCATGATTCTGGCGAAATATCTCGGTTATGACTTTATCGACGCAGAGGGTGTCATATTCTTCTATGAAAACGGTGATTTTGACGCCGAACTGACAAACGATATTATGTCGAGAGTGCTTGCAAATCACGAGAGGGCGGTTATACCTGGCTTTTACGGCGTTATGCCCAACGGCACGATAAAGACCTTTTCACGCGGCGGCTCGGATATAACAGGCTCAATCGTCGCAAGAGCGGTCAAAGCAGAGCTGTATGAAAACTGGACAGATGTGTCGGGAATGCTCATGGCTGACCCGAGACTTGTCGATAACCCGAAAACTATTGACGTCATAACATACAAGGAGCTTCGTGAGCTTTCATATATGGGCGCAACAGTTTTGCATGAGGATTCGATATTCCCCGTGCGTGAAGCGGGAATACCCATTAATATAAGAAACACAAATCAGCCCGAAGCGGCAGGCACCTTTATCGTTGATGAAATAGATAACGATATGAGTCGGGGTGTTATAACGGGTATAGCAGGCAAAAAAGGTTTTTCAACTGTAACGGTAGAAAAGGGAAAGATGAACAAAACCCTTTTCATCGGCGAAATCGCCCACTGCATGAAGCACAGAAATATCAACATTGAGCACATGCCCACAGGTATTGACACAATTTCCGTTATTACCTCAACCGAGTCTCTCAAGGGCAAGGAGGGCGATGTTCTCGCCTCGTTTGACAGGCATATTTCACCCGACAGCGTGACGATTACCGACGGTGTTGCACTTATAGCCGTCGTCGGCAGAAAGATGGTCAAGTCAAAGGGTACTGCGGCAAGGATTCTCCATGCGGTCAGTGAAGCGGGCGTAAATATAAAGATGCTTGACCAGGGCTCAAGCGAGCTCAATATCATAATTGCCGTCGGCGAGGACGATTATATAAGAGCGTTAAGAGCAATATATGCCGAGTTTGAAAAATAACGGTTAATCAATCGAAACCGAATAAAGAAATAAGGGGCTTTAAAGCATTCCGCATTGCGGACAGCTTTAAAGCCCCTTGTGTGTTTAAGCTATCAAAGTCCGAATTCACCCTCGTAGCTGACAAGACTTATATCAATTACACCGGGAACCTCACGGAATTTTTCAATAGTCGCCGTCTCGGAGTCCTTGAGCGAAAGCTCAACGGACATTTCTGCACCTCTTGCGGTGAGTGTCTTTGACTTGATTCTGTGCCTCGGAAGCTTTCTCACTGCGGCGGTGACTTCATCGCTTGCCTCAGTGACATAACGGATAACAAGAAGATAGGGGAGCTTACTGCGCTTATATACGGCTGAAATTGCAAAATAGAGTGCACCGAGCGCAACGCAGGCGATAACGCCTATTGCATAAATACCTGCGCCCGACATAATTCCGGCTGAAATTGCCCAGAACATAAACACCGTGTCGAGCGGGTCCTTGACCGCCGTTCTGAAACGAACGATTGAAAGAGCACCGACCATACCGAGTGAAAGAGCAAGGTCAGATGAAATCGTGCGAATAATCAGTGCTGTGACCATGCTGAGAAGAACGAGTGAAAAAGCAAAGCCTTTTGAGAAGAGAACGCCTCTGAATGTGACCTTATATATGACAAGAATGAAAAGTCCCATCAAAAACGAAACGAGAAGCGACATGAGCATCTGCCCCGCCGTGACTCCGGTTGAAAACTGATTCAATACGCTGTCCTTGAGCGTATCGGCAATACTGAGTGATGATAATAACATTTTTGAATATCTCCTTTCTTTTATTGAAAACGTCTGCACATTTCGTATTTTGAAAAAGCGGTCTGCGTCGCCGCAAGGGGCTGCAGGAGCCTTCTTATTGAATACGGAAGAGCATCGTCATACTTGACCTCGAGAACCATCTGATTTGACGCAAGGCAGGGCAGGGTGGCAACTCCCCGTGAAAAGGGATTCGTCTGATAATTTGCCGAGCGTATGTTTTTGTCAAAGGTTATTCTGACGTCACCAAAGGTGTAAGCCTCTCTGACGTAATCGACGATAACCGACGGTTTTAAGTGGCGAAGCCTTGATTTAAGATAAAAGCTTCTGACAATCTCGTGAGGGGAATTGAATAAATCCCATATATCTCCGGCAAGTATCCTTTTCACCTCGTCGGCGGTTATCGGTGCCGATTCTTTTTTTGTGAGAAAATTGTGCTTCTGTTTCGATTCAAGCCGCATAAACGATTTGTCGAAATTATAGAAACGTATTCTGAATTTTTCTCTCTCCTGCGCGCCCTCACGCTTGTCACGAAGTCCCGACTGAAATTCATCGTCGAAATAAAGGCTTCTGACGAAGTATTCGCCCTGACTGTTCACGACGTTTTCATCGGGTGACATGAGCGTTTTGAGGCGTGTGCTGAGGGTAATATAATCAGCGGTGGTGATGATGTATTTATTTTCGTATCTGTAACCGTTCATTTTCACCCTCCGTTCTTTGCTTCTTTGAAGCACCTTGAAAGCTCTTCGTTGCTCAGAGCGATAATATTTCTCACCCTTGAATCGTTTTTCATTTCGTTTCTGAGAATCGTCGGTCTTTCAAGTGCAAAGGTCTTGAGAGCGTTGACGTGTGCTTCCCAATCCTGATTTTTCGGCCAGCGGGCGTTGTTTCTCGGCACCTCGCTTCTTATAGCGTCAGCCATTTCGTCGATACGGCTTATAACTCTTTCGGTGTTCCAGATGTTATCCATCTGATATTCAAGCCTTTCGACGAACAGCGCACGGAACTTTTTATTTTTGAGAAGCCCGTTTATGAGAAATGTTGAGGTCTGGTCGCCTGCGCCGGTGCCGTTCGGGTTGAAAAGCTCCCAGGCTGTGTCCTTAAGCCCGTTCTGGAAGCCGAGGTCGGTGTCGTAAAGAAGCCACCGCCATTTTCCGTCGTTTTCGCTTGAGCGGAAATATCTTATATTTCCCTGGTCGGCGTTACCCGTGTAAAGCTCGGCAATAATGTAGTCGGCATAGTTTTTGACATCGACACGTTTTTCCACGTATGCGTAGTTGCTGTTATCGGACATATCGTGGGTTTTGACAAAATCCTTAAGCTCTGTCCACGTATCGTTTGAGCCGGCATTCGGAATGAGACCGTTAGCCTGAAGAAGGTCAACCGACTGCGGCGAGACGTTATAGTGAGAGGCGACATAGTTTTCGCTTGCCTTTTCTCTGACGTAGAAAATGCCGAAATACGAGCCGTTGATATAGAACACAACAGGTCTTGAATCAAGAACGTCAAGCTCGTTTTCGATAAGCGAGGTGATGAGGTCGTCCTTCATCATTGCCTTAAAAGTATCCTGACCGCTTGCCCTTATAACGATTGAGTCAAATTCGGAAATATCAAGGTCGTCATAAAGCTTGTAATGAAGCTTGCCGCTGCCGTAAATATCACGGAATCTGAATTTGAGTGAGCGTTTATCGTATGCCCTTGTCATTCCTCCGAACACAGAGGTTTCACAGTCGATGGAAAAGCCGCTCTCTTCATCTGTGCGCGGGATAAGCGAGAGGTTGCACTCCCGTTTCCAGCCCTGCCATATATTTGCACCGTTATACGGGAAATCGGCGGAGGCGTTGTTGCCGAGAACGTATATTCCTCTTGAGGAGGAGAATATTCCGTCGGGGTCGCTCACCATGCTCACAACGTCCATTTTGTGATTTTCGTTTATTATATATGTGTATGAAGCGACACTGCTCATGACCGAATCACTTTCAACGCATACCGCTCTGAGAACAGCCGTTTTCGTGAATGTGAGAGGTGAACTGTATCTGTGTGAATTTCTTGTCGGCACGGAGCCGTCAAGCGTGTAATAAATATCACCGTCGCCCGAAAGCGTAACAACCAAATCGGATATTCCGTCATACTGACCGGAGGGAACATCGGCGAGCGGTGACGACGATATTTTTGACACGCCCTTGCCGTTTGTTTTGCCCGGTGTGGGCTCGGTGAAATATACCCATTCGTGAGAGCCTTTCTCCCTGCCCTTGCTGACATTCTTTAAAAGCTCGGTCAGCCTCACTGCATCAAGACGCTTTCCGTCGGGCGAGAAAAGCAGGGCATTACAGCTTGAATTAAGCTTGAAGCCGGTTGAAATACCGCCGCTGAGCTCTTCGTCTGTGGCATATACCACTTTATATCCTCCCGCAGGAATTTCGGTGTCGCCGAAAACAAATTTTCGGGGCTCTCCTACACTGTCGGAAAGCGAATAGCCCTTGAGCGAAATTGTTTTGTTTGTCGGATTGAAAAGCTCAATCCAGTCGTAATACTTGCCGTCAACAGGCGCATACTGATTATTTCTTGAGGAAGCCTCACTGATGTAAATATCATTGTCAGATATTGTCAGGCCGAGATTTTTGCGACCCTTTTCCACTCCCTCGGGTGTGTTCGGATAACCGGGCGACACGTCAAATGTGCGCTTGAACTCACCGTTTTCAGTGCGGATGTATGCCTCGTCTTTTTTTGCGTCCGTCACGGTTACGCTGTCAATGAATCTGCCCTCTTTGTCGGCAAGGCATATTTTTTCAAGAGTTTTATTTATTGAAAACGGAACGAGAATGTTTCCTGATGAGCTTACAGCCATGACGGCCTCGCCGTTTTCACTTTCGCTTTTATATCCGGAGGAAAGGTAGAGAAGAATACACTTTCCCTTTTTCAGAACAGTGTTTTCGGGGAACTGGAACTTGAACGGATTATCTGTCTTGTCCGTCAGACCGAAGAGCCCTATGTCCGTATCTTTTCCTCCCGTGTTCATCAGCTCAACATAATCCACGCAGTCGCCGAATTCGTCGGTGAGCACAGTCTCGTTTGACGCCATAACCTCGTTTATGACAATGCCCGTTTCATTCTTTATAAATCTCGTCTGTGCGTATTCGGCCACACCGTCGCTGTTGTTCTGAAAACCGGGCGTCGGGTCAGCGCATACGCTTTCGCTTCTGCTGAAATCCTTGTTGAGACTTCGGATAAGCGATGTGTTTCTTTCAAGCTGAGCGGTAACTATTTCGTCAATGACCTTGCCTCGGTTGTTTTTCAGCGTAAGAGTTTCACCGCCGACGGCGTTAAGCTTGAAGCCGGCGTGAGTTTCGCCCCTGCCGCCGCCGAGCCATATCAGCATATATTCGTCAGGCTCGAGCACTCTTGCGGGGAAAAGATAAGTCTTGTCATCTTTTGCAAGAACATAGCCTCTGAGATTTATAACCTTTTTCGAGCCGTTGTGAATCTCAACAAAATCGCTGCTCTTCCCGTTTTCGTCAAAGAAATGCGTGTTCGCTGTCATATACTCTGAAATATAAAGCGGGGAATCGGGGAGCTTAACCACCGTTTCTGCCTTATCAGAGTATTTCGACGAAAGAAATATCGTGACGGGAACAGCTATCAGAAGAAACAGACAAATGCAAACGAAAATTCTGCGTTTCTCTTTTTGAAGCTGTGCCGATTCTGCTTCTTTTCCTATAATCAGACTGTTTTTCATCTTCACTCTCCCTCTCTTTAATATCGTAAAACGACAGTGAAAAATATGTCGAATTTAACCGAATATACTTTATCACATTTTATCCGTTATGGCAATATCAAATTAAACCCGTTGTCGAAATAATATAGAAACAGTGCAGAAAACAGACTTGCTCTGTGACAGATTCTTTCAGAATTTATTTCCGATATAAGCCGGACAGAGGTTTGCAGGTGCATATTTTGACGTTAAATGCATAAAAAATTGACAAAATTGCTTTTTAGACGTTTTGTTTACAAAATGTTCATTAAAATTCAATATCGTCTGTGGTAATATCTTCTACAAGGTAATGTACTGAAAATTGTGCTGAAAGGGTGGTACTTACAATGAGAACAAGAAAACAGCCGCTCGGCGAAAAGAATATCGTTGGCGCAAGAGTTGAAAAAAGACGCAAAGAAATCAACATGAAGCAGGTAGAACTGCTCAGACGTATGAATGACAAGGGAATTGACTTTAACGCTTCCGGTCTTTCAAAGCTTGAAGGGCAGATAAGGTGCGTCAATGACTATGAGCTTGTTGCTCTGGCCGAAATACTTGAGGTTTCCGTTGATTGGCTTCTCGGTCTTGAAAAATAAAATTTGTCCTTAAAGTGTCTCAATATAGGCTGATTTTGTCATTTTATTTTTCATAGTTTTACTTAAAAACCGGTAACATACGATTATGTATGCTACCGGTTTTTCCCTGTTTATTATATTTTAGGTTTTTCGCTGACGGAATGCACAAGCATTAAGACAGAAAAACTATCCTTTGACGTGTGGAATATGTTTCTTCCTCAGTCAGACGGTAATATTTTATAAGCGGGTGAAGAGTGTGCGT
Organism: Acutalibacteraceae bacterium; assembly: GCA_045639785.1. Taxonomy (GTDB): domain Bacteria; phylum Bacillota; class Clostridia; order Oscillospirales; family Acutalibacteraceae; genus UBA6857. The sequence goes on from JAZUDT010000032.1 coordinate 90,272, forward strand.
TTCATCGCCGAGCGTCTCGGCGTATATTATATCTCCGTCACGGAAAATTCCTCTTCCGTCTTTGACCGCCACGCCGGTTACTTCGGCATATAAAAGCTCACGGTTTTCCTTTATGTAACGAAGCCCCTCCGCAAGGCGCATAGTACAGCACTGCTTTGCCTCAAAGCCGCTGATTTGAAGAATATCCCTTGTTTCGCACACTATTTTCTGTGTTCCCGCACCGCCGTTATATCTTTGAAGAGTGGCAAAGCCGTTGTGATATATCCTTGCGGCAAGGGTGCGGTAGGAGGAATCTCCGGTCAGCTTAAAAAGCTCACACGAAAGCATGAGCGAATCGACAACGGCACAGGGCTCCGTCCATGTGTCGGGACGCCCCCACCAGTTATAATTTTCGTAGGTATAGGTCATTGCAAAGTTGACATAGAGCGAAAAAATATCCTCGGCGTTTTGAAGGTATTTGTCCTCAGACGTGATTTCATACATTCTCACCATTCCTCTTGCGGCGGTGAGTGTGCAGTGCGTCTGCGCCTTGATTTTGCGCTTGTCTATTCTCATAAAGACGTCAATCATTTCGTCGAGGAGCAGTTTTATTCTTTCGTCCCGTGTGATTTCGTAAACGCCCGAAAGACCGTCAATGCTCATGAACGCACAGCAGGTATCCGTCGATAAAAGCCAGCCGTCACAGCTTTGTGCCGTATGCCCGTCAACGCCTCCGTCAGAAAAATCCTTTCTCAGAACGGGGTATGCGGATATTTTGCCTTTGAGCGGAAAATAAAGCTCCTGCGTAATTCTGATTGCCGTTTCGAGAGCGAAAGTGCTGTTATATTTTTTATAGTATTCGCAAAGGCCTCTGAGAAGCCAACTGTGACCGGAGAGCTGCTGCTCAAAAAACTCGTCTTTCACCGGACCGAGATAGCCTTTTGAGTTAAGAAACGAGGGAAGCTTTTTCATCATCAGCTCCATGCACGGTATTTTTTCTTCACCGCATGAAGCAAGGCTGACAAAGGCTAAAAGCGCACGTCCCTCCTTGTCACCCGGCCAGCGTGCGTCTTCGGCGGCGAACACATTATCAATATCATAGAAAGGCTCACACAGCCGTTTGTGATTGAGCTTAATGCGTTCATTTATCTCATTTTCGGATAATTCAATTCTGTTCATAAACTGCACCCCCGTATTTGCATTGTGCGGTAACATAATAACATAAGTATATGATAAACACAACGAAAATCATGATAAAAGCCTGCCGCAAACTCACGGCAGGCAAATTTATCTGTTTTAAATCAGACTGTATTCACAGCTTATTCGGCACAGTTCTTCTTGAGAGTTTCAAGGCACTCAACAAGCTCTGCGGGGACCTTGCCGTCGAACTTTGCATAAAGCTCTTCAATGCCCTTTGCATCTTCAAGCCAAAGCTTCTTGTCAACGTCAAGAATACTTCTGAGAGATTCGAGAGTAACCTCACCCTCAAGACCTTCAATGTTGATGTCCTCTGCATTGGGAAGATAACCGATAGCTGTCTCCTGAGCGTCAACCTTGCCTTCACAGCGGTCGATAATCCATTCAAGAACACGGAGATTGTCACCGAAGCCGGGCCACATGAAGTTGCCTTCGTCATCTTTTCTGAACCAGTTGACATTGAAAATCTTGGGAGCCTTTTCGGGGTCAAGAGTCTTGCCTATGTCAATCCAGTGCTGCCAGTAGTCAGCCATATTGTAGCCGCAGAACGGGAGCATAGCCATCGGGTCACGGCGGACAACGCCCACTGCACCTGAAGCCGCTGCAGTTGTCTCCGAAGCCATTATTGAGCCGACGAATACACCGTGATTCCAGTCTCTTGACTGATAGACAAGGGGAGCAAGCTTTGCTCTTCTGCCGCCGAATACGATAGCGGAGATGGGAACACCCTGCGGATTTTCAAATTCAGATGAAAGGCACGGGCAATTTCTTGCCGGAGCAGTGAATCTTGAGTTGGGGTGTGCACCCTTGCACTCGTCAACCTGACCGTTCCAGGGCTTGCCTGTCCATTCCTCGGCATTTGTCGGCGGATTTTTGTCAAGACCCTCCCACCAGACGGTGTTGTTGTCGAGGTTGTGGCATACGTTTGTGAAGATTGTGCCCTGCTTCGTTGTGAGAAGCGCATTCGGATTCGACTTCATATTTGTACCGGGAGCAACGCCGAAGAATCCGTTTTCGGGGTTAATGGCGTAAAGTCTTCCGTCTTCGCCTTTTCTTATCCATGAAATGTCATCGCCGACAGTCCATACCTTGTAGCCTTTTTTCTTATATCCCTCGGGAGGAATAAGCATAGCGAGGTTTGTCTTACCGCAGGCTGAGGGGAATGCCGCGCATACGTATTTGACTTCGCCCTTGGGATTTTCAATGCCGAGTATGAGCATGTGCTCTGCCTGCCAGCCCTCTTTCCAGCCCTGATATGAGGCTATGCGAAGCGCAAAGCACTTTTTGCCGAGAAGAACATTTCCGCCGTAACCGGAGTTGACGGATATAATTGTATTATCCTGCGGGAACTGGCAGATATATCTCTTTTCCTCGTCGATGTCGCACTTGCAGTGAAGACCTCTGACCCAGTCGTTTGAGTCGCCGAGAACATCGAGAACGTCAAAACCTACTCTCGTCATAATGCACATATTGAGAACAACATAAATCGAGTCTGTCAGCTCAATGCCTGCCTTTGAGAAAGGCGAGCCTACGGGTCCCATCGAATAGGGGATAATGTACATTGTTCTGCCCTTGTAGCTGTCCTTTGCGATGGAATAAAGCATTTCGTATGCCTTAGCCGGTTCCATCCAGTTGTTTGTCGGGCCTGCCTCTTCCTTTGTCGGGGCGCAGATGAATGTTCTGCCTTCAACACGGGCAACATCGTTCACGGCAGTTCTGTGGAGGTAGCAGTCGGGGAGAAGCTCCTGGTTGAGCTTAATCATTTCGCCGGTGCTGTTTGCTTCGGCTCTGAGAGCTTCAATCTGCTCTTTTGTGCCGTCAATCCACACGATTTTGTCGGGTGAAACGAGGTTGATTTTGTCTTCAATCCAGTCAAGAATGCTCTGATTCTTTGTCGGTGCATTTGTGAGTGCCATTTTTTATCAGTTCCTTTCAGAATAATAGTTCATAGTAAATCTCATAATTCTCCATTATACTATTCAAGCTATTATATAGCATTTGCGTTTGATTTGCAACATAAAAATAAAAAAATAACAAATAAGCGAGAAAAAAGGAGCTCCCGGGGAACTCCTTTAAGTACTATTTGCATTTTATGCTTTTTACACTACTCCAAGCGGAGTAATATTTTTTGTTGCCGACGGTTTTATATGCACGGACTTTCACATAATATGTTGTTCCTTTTAAAGCTATAAAAGTTTTTGAAGAAACTGAGGAATTTACACTTGAGCTGGTTGGGTTTTTAAATTTTTTATTACTGCTCAGTTTCAACTGGTATCCCGTGCAGCCGCTGACTTTTTTCCATTTGACAGTAATTTTATGATTAGTGCTTGTCTTTAGTGAAGAAATTTTCGTTGCGGAGGGTGCTGTGCTCGCACTCAGATAAACCCAGTCGCTGTGAATTTTTGTTCCGTTATTGTTTATATATGCACGGACACGGAAGCTTGTTTTTTGAAAATTTATCATATATTGTTCGCACATTCAATATGATTTTGCCGAACGGTCATAAAAACGGAGTGAACGGTATTTTATTAAGTCAGAAAGAATACCTTTTATTAAACAGAAATGCAGTATTTAAACACAAGTCTATTTTCTCCATATGATTTCTGTACTGAAGTAATTCTTTGTCGTTCTTGTCCGTATACTGTGCTGAGTTTTCTATTTCATAATCATAAAGTCCGTTTGCCGTGGCAATAAGCTCTTTAAGATAGTTGTCGTGATATTCCCCGGGGTCACCTATATCCGAACGTGATATGTGAGAATACTTATCAATAAGATTAAACTTCAAAGTCGCCATTTTGTCTCTCAGAACATTTAAACCGCTTGCCCTGTCATATTCGCATATGTCAAAGGCTTCTCCTCTGATTGAATAGACATATTTACCGACGAGCAGTGTTGCGATCGGGACGACCAAGGCACCGCTTTCCTTTGCCACATCATATATTCCGGGGAATAATTTCTGCACGAGCAGATTTTCCGTCTTGTTCCATACACCCTCCGGGTACATCAGTATGTTTGTGCCCAGAGATAACGCATACTTCATTTTTTCCTTTGCGGCACTGCGGCTCAATTTATCTTTTCGGTCAAGCATTATTGTACCGTTCGTCCATAATGCCGGTCCGTCTATGGAATAGTAAAAATCGGGAATTGAGGCATACAGCAGATAAGAATGTATGCCGGCGGTTTTAAGCGAAAAAGCAACATCATCACGAAAGCCGTGCGTTGCAGCAAAAATTATTGGTTTTCCGCTCGGCAAATTTGCTCGTTCTTCTATTATCAATTTGTTTTTTGACGATAACGGAACTATCACATTTTGAAAAATCGGATTAAAGAGTTTCCTTATTATTATTCCGGATTTTGAAATTACTTCTTTCGGATTGTCTTTCATGAGATATTTCAAATACTTGTTATACATGAGTGTATTCTCCTTGAATTTTATACAACTTCAAAATATCAATAACAGAATAAGAATACAATACAATTTTGCCGAACGGTCATAAAAACGGAGTGAACGGTATTGTTTGAACACTGTGATTAATTGTGAAATATCACGCATAATTGACTGTGATTTCGGTATATAAATAATATGACAAATGCGAATTTCAAAATATTATGCTCGTTTTTCAAAAATCTTCCCTTTTACTCTTGACAAATTCGGTTCATTAGTGTATATTATCTCTTGCACTGCAACGGGAGCATAGCTCAGCTGGGAGAGCACTTGCCTTACAAGCAAGGGGTCACAGGTTC
>JAZUDT010000033.1:0-13965 GCA_045639785.1 Acutalibacteraceae bacterium
AGCATAAATAACATAATGCTGAGCCCCGGTGACTACAGCCACTACAAAAAAGCGGCTACTTACGACGTAAAATTAGAGCCGAACACAAAGTATTACTTAATCCTTAAATCTGCCACAACAGGTAATTATAAATTTGAAATAAGTGCAAAAAAAGATGAATATGCAAATGATGTGGCAAACGCTGGCGAAGTTCAGCTCGGCAGAGAGTATTTATCTTCTATTGACGGCACAAATGATATTGACTGCATAAGCTTCACAACGGAAAGCTATGAAGCATATTATCATTTTTACGTTGATTCAACAAACATCAGCGATTATGTAAGCATATATGTTAAGGATAGCATAAATAACATAATGCTGAGCCCCGGTGACTACAGCCACTACAAAAAAGCGGCTACTTACGACGTAAAATTAGAGCCGAACACAAAGTATTACTTAATCCTTAAATCTGCCACAACGGGTAATTATAAATTTAAAATTACACCCGAAAGAGACGGTGCTGATACAAAAGAGGCCGCCGAAAGATTTTCGGTCAATTACATTATCCAAAGCAAGCTTGAAACGGACAGCGATATTGACTACTACAAAATAACCGTTAATTCCGAACAAAACTATAGATTGCGTTTCTATAAAGAGAGCGGATACGCCTCATACGCATACCTTTACAGCGACAGAGATTCTCAGAAAACTTATGTTTATACAAGTGGAGATTCCTATGAGTGTGTTTATCTTGAGGAAGGTACGTATTATATCAAGGTATGCGGCTATAACGGATTTTACACCGTCGTTTTAGCCGATTGCGGCGACGGTCACTGCGAAACCTCAAAGTGCACTGCCAAGGCAACAACCTCATCAAACGGAAGCCAAAAGATTGTCTGTTCAAGATGCGGAAAACAGCTTTCCACGAGCCCCGTTGCAAAGATTGCGAGTGTTGCACTCAGCAAAACCGAGTTTTTATATAACGGAGCAGTGCAGAAGCCGAGCATTGTAATCAAGGACGCAGACGGAAACAAAATCAAAAGCTTTTCCGCAGTGTGGTCTGATTCTTCTTCCCGCTCAGTCGGTACATATACTGTCAAAATCGTAATGACGGGGAATTATTCGGGAACATTTACAAAAACATATAAAATCAATCTTCCGGCAACGGCAAAGGTGAAATTCACTTCACCGTCGTCATCGTCGGTAACGATTTCGTGGTCAAAGGTCAGCACAGCTTCAGGGTATGCGGTCTATAAGTACAATTCAAGCACGAAAAAATACACTCTCATCAAGGAGCTTGGCAACAAGACCTCATACACGGTAAAAGGTCTTAAGGCAGGTACGAAATACACCTTTGCGGTAAGAGCGTTTAAAACCGTTAACGGCACGAAATATTACAGTGACTATAAAAAGCTTAATACTGCGACTATAACAACCGCACCTAAGATTTCAAAGGTCACGGCAGGTACAAAAAGTGCGAGCGTTAAATGGAACAAGGTCAGCGGTGCAAGCGGCTATCAGATTTATGTGGCGACAAGCAAAAACGGCACTTATAAAAAGGTCGCAACCGCTAAGAATGCATCTTCTGTGATTAAATCGCTCAAAAAAGGAAAGACTTATTACTTTAAGGTCAGAACGTATAAGACGGTAGACGGAGTGAATATTTATTCCGCATTTTCCGCAACTAAAAGCGTTAAGATTAAAAAGTGAGACGTAATAATATTGCGTTTGCGACCCCGCCCGTCAGCTGACGGGCGGATTTTTCGGCATTTTACACGAAAAGGAGGAAAAATCCGTCCGATATTGCATAAAAACTCTCAAAAATGAATATTACGATAAAAACAGTTGACAAAACTGTATAATAAATGTATAATCAATGCATAAAAATACAAAGAACAAGGTGGTACTATGAATAAATCAGAAATCAAAAAAGTTGTGCTTGCATATTCAGGCGGTCTTGACACATCAATAATAATCCCCTGGCTGAAAGAAAACTACAATAACTGTGAGGTTATCGCTGTTTCCGGCAATGTCGGTCAGGCGGACGAGCTTGAGGGACTTGAGGAAAAGGCAATCAAAACCGGAGCGAGCAAGCTCTATGTTCTTGACCTCACCGATGAATATGTTGACGAATACATAATTCCCACAATGAAAGCGGGTGCCGTCTATGAGGACTATCTCCTCGGCACATCGCACGCACGTCCGTGCATAGCAAAGGGACTTGTCGAGATAGCGAAAAAAGAAGGGGCTGACGCTATCTGTCACGGCTGTACGGGCAAGGGCAACGACCAGGTGCGTTTTGAGCTTGCAATAAAGCATTTTGCACCCGATATGCCGATAATCGCTCCCTGGCGTGAGTGGGAAATCAAATCCCGTGAGGAGGAAATTGACTATGCTGAGGCGCACGATATTCCTCTTAAGATAAACAGAGAGACGAACTATTCAAAGGATAAGAACCTTTGGCATCTTTCACACGAGGGACTTGACCTTGAAGACACCGGCAACGAGCCGCTTTATGAAAAAGAGGGCTTCCTTGAAATGAGCGTTTCTCCGCTTCAGGCACCCGACAAGCCCGAATACATTACTCTTAAATTCGAGCAGGGTGTACCCAAGGAGCTTAACGGCAAAAAGATGTCGTCAAAGGAAATTATCCTTGAGCTCAACGAGCTTGGCGGAAAGAACGGCATAGGCATAATTGATATTGTCGAAAACCGTCTTGTCGGCATGAAGTGCAGGGGTGTTTATGAAACCCCGGGCGGAACAATTCTTTATAAGGCTCACGAATACCTTGAGAGCGTATGCCTTGACAAGCTCACGCTTCACGAAAAGCAGAGACTTTCGATAACCTTTGCCGAGCTTCTCTATAACGGTCAGTGGTTCACACCTCTGCGTGAAGCTCTCTCGGCGTTTGTCGATAAGACGCAGGAAAAGGTTACGGGCGAGGTTAAGCTCAAGCTCTACAAGGGCAACATCATCAAGGCGGGCGTATGGAGCAAATATTCTCTTTACAGCGAGGATATAGCGACCTTCGGTGAGAGCGACTACAATCAGAAGGATTCCGAGGGCTTCATAAATCTTTACGGATTGCCGATAAAGGTTCAGGCAATGGTTGACGCAAAGAACAAAGAGTAATAGTATATTTAGGGGGAAAGGAATTTCCCCCTTTTTTAAGGAGATTATTATGGCGAAGATGTGGGCAGGCAGAACGGACGGCGTGACGGAGAAAATCGCCGACGATTTCAATTCATCAATCCGTTTTGACAGCAGAATGTATAAAGAGGATATAACCGGAAGCATGGCGCACGCCGCAATGCTCTCGGCTCAGGGTATAATATCCGAAAAGGACAAAGATGTTATCATAGACGAACTTCAGAGCATTCTCGACGATATGGAGAGCGGCAGGCTTGAGATTGACGAAAACGCCGAGGATATTCACATGTTTGTTGAGCAGGTGCTCACAGAGAGAACGGGTGAAGCGGGTAAAAAGCTTCACACGGCGAGAAGCAGAAACGACCAGGTTGCGCTCGATTTAAGGCTCTATCTGCGAAAAGAGACCGACGAAATATATGAAAAGGTCAGAAATCTCATATCGGTCATAACGGACAGGGCGGAGGAAAACAAAACGGCAATAATGCCGGGCTACACTCATCTTCAGAGGGCACAGCCTGTCACCTTCGGTCATCATCTCATGGCGTATGCGATGATGCTTCTGCGTGACCTTGACCGCCTTTCCGACGCAAGAAAGAGGCTCAACATCTCTCCGATAGGCTCATGCGCTCTTGCGGGCACGACTTATAACACCGACAGAAAATTTGAAGCGGAGAAACTCGGCTTTGACGGCATTTGTCTCAACTCAATCGACGGGGTGTCGGACAGAGATTTCTGCGCCGAGCTGATAGGCTGTATATCGCTGATAATGATGCACCTTTCCCGTTTTTCGGAGGAAATAATCCTTTGGTCAAGCTGGGAATTCAAGTTTATTGAGCTTTCGGATTCATTCACCACCGGCTCGTCGATAATGCCGCAGAAAAAGAACCCCGACATGGCGGAGCTTGTGCGTGGCAAGACGGCACGTGTTTACGGCGACCTTATGGCAGTGCTGACAATGCTCAAGGGACTTGCGCTTGCATACAACAAGGATATGCAGGAGGATAAAGAAAGCGTTTTTGATGCCTGCGACACAGTGAAAATGTGCCTTGACGTTTTCAGCGGTATGCTTTCGACCGTGCAGGTATGCCGTGACAATATGAAAAAAGCGGCTCAGCGGGGCTTTATCAATGCCACCGACCTTGCCGATTATCTTGTCACAAAGGGTATGCCGTTCAGAAGCGCATACAAAATTTCGGGCAGTATCGTTTCGGAATGTATTGCAAGCGGAGAAATTTTGGAAACGCTTTCACTTGAGAAATACCGTGAATATTCACCTCTCTTTGACGGGGATATTTATGAATATATCAATCTTGAAACCTGCGTTGACAGGCGTATAAGCGAGGGAGGCACCTGCGTTGCCTCGGTGACAAAACAGATTGAAGCGGTCAGAAAAAAGATACAGAAATAAAACAAAACGGCGATACGGTGTGTTCATTCACTGCACCTGTTCGCCGTTTTTCTTTTTTCTGAATATGATGAATTTGCTGAAAACATAATTGAGCACAACGACAATCACCGCAAGGATAGCCTTTGCTATAAGCTGACCGGTGACGGAGAAAGACAGCACGCTCAGTGAAAGCCTGCCCATTCCGGCTATGTCGATGAGAAGCCACAGACCGCCCTCCTCAACGAAAAAGCTGAACACACGTGCGCCGAAAAAGCCTGCCGCCTCTCTGAAAAGCTGAGGGGCTGTCAGATTTTTCGACCCGAAAACGAAAAGCTTGTTCGTGATATAGGCGAACGTGACGGAAATAAACCACGCCGCCGCATTGGTGAAAAGATATACCTTTCCGTCAGTGCCGAATATTCTTTCCAGACTCCAGTATGAAAGGAAGTTTACTCCCGTCGTGAGTGCGCCGAAGACTATATAGAGAATAAGCTCCCGGTATCTTTCAAAAAGACTTTTGATTTTATCCATTTTCAATATCTCTTCCGATATGCGTTTTAATGATATAGACGGGTCGGTTTTTTATTTCCGTGTAAAGCGTTGACAGATAAGCACCGATAATGCCGAGGGAGATGAGAATTATTCCTCCGAGAACAAAAAGGGCGACAAGAAAAACAGTGTCGGAGTATGTCTCTGCCCCGGGAGATATGGCAAAAAGAGCACACACTATTGCTGAGATAAAAGAGAGTGCGCCGAAGAAAAACGAAAAGCGCAACGGTTTTGTTGAAAACGAAATAATACCGCCGAGGGCATACCGCAGAAGCTTGAAATAGCTCCATTTAGACTTTCCTCTTTCACGGGGAGCGGCGGTGTAGGGCACATACTCGGTGTTGAAGCCGACGAAAGAAAAAATACCCTTTGAAAAACGGCTTTTCTCCGTGAGCGACAGCACACTGTCAAGAACATTGCGGCGCATAAGGCGAAAATCCGAGGCACCGTCAAAAAACTCAACGTCGGAAAGGCGGTTGATGATTTTATAAAAGAGAGATTTGCTCAGCGAGAAAAAGGCGTTTTCCTTTCTTTTTTGCTGATATGCCGCCACACAGTCAATGTTGTCGTCATTTTCGAGCACGTCAAGCATATTTATCAAAGCCTCGGGACGCTGCTGCCGGTCGGCATCAATTATACAAACGAGGTCGCCTTTTGCGTTTTTCATACCGGCATACATTGCCGCCTCCTTGCCGAAGTTGCGGCTGAAAGAGATTATCTGTATCCATGCACGGGGGTTTTCGTCATAGATGCTTTTAAGGCGGGCAAAGGTGGCGTCAGAGCTTCCGTCGTCAATAAAAACAAATTCAAGCTGTTCGCTCCGCTCCTCAAAGGCTCTCTGCATTTCCGAGAAAAACAGTCCGACGTTATCTTCCTCGTTACAGCACGGTACAATAAGTGACAGCAGCATGATTTCACCTCTTTCTTCTTTATTGATACAATTTTATATAAACAATGGTTGTTTGTCAATAGCGTGACACGAATAAAACGAGTTGGGATTACTCGTATCACGCCGGCAAAAATGAGGACGAGTGACGGAACAGTCAAAAATTATTCATCTGTTAATATTTTCCGAAAAAGAAAACGCATTACATACTTTTTTCAGCCTTATTTCGTCAATTTACATAAAAATTTTTCCGCAAACCCTCAAAAACGAAAAACAAATTTACCCAAATGTAAATTTTTTGTTGACAAAATTAAAATCGTGTGTTACAATACCGATGTAAAGTAATCAAATATGTTAATGAAAGGAGAGAAACAGCTGTGACATTTGGTGAATTCATCGAATTAATGAAGCTTATCATTGAGGCTATCATGGCTTTCTTCTCAAAAGGAAACGACGGAGAAGACACTCAATAACAGGTTCCTGACAGATTAATCGTATATCTTCATACCCGCCTTTTTTCAGGCGGGTAATGTTTTTGACGAAAAATAAATCACAAAAGCCGGACAGAATACCGATTTTTAAAAATATTTTTATTTTTGTATTCACACGGCGGTTTTTTTGTGATAAAATAGCTTGAATTTACAAAACGGAAAGGTTATTGTTATGGAGACGCAAGCAGCAGAACAGAAGAAAAGAATCCTGAGCTGTATTCAGCCCTCGGGAATACCCACGCTCGGCAATTATCTCGGCGCACTCAAAAACTGGAAAAAGCTCGCCGATGAATTTGACGGAGCTTTTGCGGTGGCTGACCTACATGCAATAACCGTCAGGCAGGAGCCTGCAAAGCTCAGAGAACAGACGAAAAATGTTCTTGCTCTTCTGCTCGCAATAGGTCTTGACCCCGACAAAAGCATCATTTTCGTTCAGAGTCATGTTCCACAGCACTCTCAGCTTGCATGGGTGCTCAACTGCTTCACCCAGTTCGGCGAAATGAGCCGTATGACACAGTTCAAGGATAAAAGCCTTTCCCACGCCGACAATGTAAATGTAGGGCTTTTCGCATACCCCGTACTCATGGCGGCAGATATTCTTCTTTATCAGGCTGACCTCGTGCCCGTCGGCGCAGACCAGAAACAGCACCTCGAAATCGCAAGGGATATTGCTTCACGCTTCAACGGAATATACGGAAACGTGTTCACCGTACCCGACGCATACATAGGCAAAAACGGCGCACGGGTTATGTCTCTGACCGACCCGATGAAGAAAATGAGCAAATCAGACCCCAATCCCAAGGGCTTTATTTCCGTTTTCGATTCGCCCGACGTCATTATGAAAAAGTTTAAATCCGCCGTTACCGACAGCGAAGCCTGCGTGAGGTATGCGGACGGCAAGGACGGCATAAACAACCTTATCGGTATTTATTCCTGCTGTACGGGCAAGTCCTACGGTGAGATTGAGAAAGAATTTGACGGTAAGGGTTACGGCGATTTCAAGACGGCGGTTGCCGAAGCTGTCATTGCCGAGCTTGAGCCAGTTCAGAAAGAATACAGCAGAATTATCAATGACAAGGCTTATCTTCAGCAGGTTGCCGCCGCAGGTGCGGAAAAAGCCGAGAGAATAGCAAACAGAACCTATCAGAAGGTGATGAAGAAGGTCGGATTTCTTCTTCCGTAAATAAAAAGCCGCATACCCTCACGGGGGGTATGCGTATATACGCCTCCTTAGTTAAATGGATATAATAAACCCCTCCTAAGGGTTAGTTGTGGGTTCGATTCCCGCAGGGGGTGCCAAAAAGAGCAAGCGATTACGCCTGCTCTTTTTTCTTCGCAAAAGCCCGAAAAGCCTTATATATCAACGCTTTTGGGCTATAAGGGCCTTTATTTAATTCGAAAAAATATCGATCAAATATGTTAAGTTGAAAGTGGATAAAACACAAAAGTATTAGCGTTCTAATACTTTTTCTAATACTTTTTTCGCGGTAAAATTTAAAAAATCTAATAAGTGGGTGTTTGTATATACATAAACCTTTATTAGCATTTTTGCTATATCAGAGCTTTAATGATTTTCATTATTTCCGGGTGCTGTTCTATTGCTTTTGCGAGTAGGATAACATCCTCTGATATAATATTAGGATCTTCTCCTTTATAAAAATCTCTGTCAAGTTTTTCTGTGTTTTTTCTTCTGTCTTCATCCATTATATGTGCGTAACGGTCGGTTACCATTGTCGCCTGAGAATGCCCTGTGTCGCCCTGAACAGATTTTATATCACCTCCGCTGAGGCGAAGCTTATATGTTGTACTTGTATGACGAAGACTGTGAAAAATAACTTTCGGCAAATCATGTTCTTCGATAAACAGTCTGAAAGCTCTGCCGATATAGTATTCAGAAATTGGTCTGCCGTTAGACATACACATAACAAGATCATAATCATAATACTCTGATTTTGAATTAGCTTTTTGTTTCTCGATTTCTTCTTTACGGGCAATCAACAGTTTTGCAACAGTTTCAGGCAAATAGACTTTTCGGGTGCTTAATTCTGTTTTCGGCTTTTTTAAAACCAAAACCGTTGTTGTATTTGGAGTGAATGTCGGAAACTTGAAAAATATATCATCTTCGCCGATTTTTTCAAGTGCTGCTTTGGATACCCTTTGAAATTCTTTATTTACATAAATTGACGCAGAATTATTTTTTATGCTTTTGGGGCTTATATCAATGCAGTCCCAGGTTAAAGCCAATAATTCTCCGATTCTTAATGAGCATGAGAATGACATATTCATTGCAAGTGACAGTATAGGATCTTCACATAAATCCAAGGCCTTATGAAGGGTATCAATGTCCCATATTTCAAGCGGCTTATAGTTGTTTTTCGGTATGGTGCAGTTAATAACGGGATTCTGATCCATGATTTCCCATCTGACAGCAATATTAAAAGCATTTCTCAGCAATTTGTGAACATTTCGTACTGTTCCGACTGAAACAAGCTGCGGATGGTTTTTGTTTTTTTGAGTTGTCGCAGCCGGTTCGTTAAGCAGGTTGCGATAGTATTCGTTCATCATTCTTGTGTTTATGTCTTTAAGCTTAACTTTACCGATGAATGGATTTATGTAGTTTTCAATTAACGCAGTACGGCTTGAAAAGGTGGAAGGTGCCCATGAATTTACACCGTGAACAGAAACATATTCTGCGAGAAGCTCTTTAAGCGTGCGGGTATTCGGAACTTTTACAGGTCCTTTTGTTTTCATTGCTTCTATTTGCTTTTTACGCTTTTTTGCCTCTGAATTGGTTTTGAACGGTTCCCACTTTTGTTTGCGGACACCGTTTTCGTCAAGTGCATAATAGACCACATAAAACTGTTTTCTTTTTTCAACAATAGATGCCATAATTTTACCTCCTTAAAAATAACAGGAACCCTTAATTGATAAGGATTCCTGTTTTACTATTACAGCCTTTTTTCGTCTTCTTTGCGTTGTTTGGAGGAATAGACTGCTATGGGAATTGCCGCGCCGACTGCGCCGCCGAGAAGTATGCCGCCGAGGAGGAACAGCCACCACTGTGGATTTTTCTTTTCCTCCGTTTTTGTTTCGAGCTTTTCTTCTTCAATTTTTTTCTCGATTACAGTTGAAACATCCTGTTCCTTTGTGTATTTATTTCCGAAGCAGTCTTCATACGAAAAGATTATTTTACCTTTCACGTCGCCGAGCTGTTCTTTTGATACATTGAGGTTTATGCTGCACTGCCTGCTTTCACCGACGGGAATTATTCCCGCAAAACTCGTTCCACCTGAGGTAAGTCCGTCAATCTCACAATCAACTTTTGCGTTTGAAATTTCACTTTTGCCCGTGTTCATCAGATTGATGCTCAGCGAAATTGTTTCACCCTGAACAGCCTTTTTCGGAAGAACGGCATTTGAAAAATCAAGATTTATCGCCTGCTTTACATCAGCAAAAATCGAAGCGTTGGCTGAATACGGCTTACCGTTTTTGTCTTCGTATTCGGCGGAAAAAGTCAGCTCGTGCCTGCCCTCTTTTGCGGAGTGAATTGCAGTAAGATTTGTTTTCCAAATGTATGAATTTCCTGCGGCAATCGAATCAATGAAAACATTTCCCATTCCGTCGGGCACTAATTCTTTTTCACCGTCCGAAAGTGTGAAAAGAATATTTTTTACCGCTTTCTTGCTGCTTGTGTTTTTAACGGTTATCGTAAGCTGTGATTTTTTGCCGGGAGTTATGCTGTCGATTTTATAATCGGTTACCATAAGCCTCGGCGTGGAGTTGTCCTCCGTTTTTTCCTCGGCAAAAGCGCAGAGAGAAAAGCCGAAAACCAAAATGAAACACAGAATTGAAACTATTGTTTTTTTCATAAAATCACCTCACAGTTCACGGATGTTATCGACAATGCTTGATTTTGTCTGCTTTTTAATCTGCGAATAAAGATTGACCGCGCAGACAATGAATATCACGGCACAGACGGCGAGGGGAATCCATATATTAAAGCTGAATCCCGTGTTTTCTCCTGCTATTTTTTCATAGATTTTTATACCCGAAATGCCGAGAGCATAGATTGAAAATCCGCTGACAAGACCTATGCCGAACATTGAAAGGAGCTGAAGAATATATGACTTTGTCAGCTCCGAAACAGACGCACCCACCGCGCGGAGCGTGCCGATTTCTTTTTTGTTTTCTCTTATCCTCGCGGTCAGAGCGTTGTTGATAAGGCTCGTGCAGATTGTCGCCATAAGCAGAATTACAGATATGATTGATATTAAAAGAATTCTGTATGAGTTCTGCTCTTCCTGCTTTATCTGATATTTTGAGCTGTAAATTCCGTTTGTGCCCGAAATTATCGGGTCGATTATTTTACATACGCTTTCATCAATTTCGGCGGTACATTCGGTGTTAAGATAAACATTAACCTCGGTGTAGCAGCTTTCTTTTCCGATTGTTCTGAAGCCCTGATTTGTTGTAATGATTCCGAGAGACGCTCCGTCGGGGCGCTTATCAATAATCGCACCGATTTTCACTTTTCTGCTTGCTCTTTCCGTGTATTCTTCTGAAAAAAGCTTGTCTGCAGGAACACCCTCGGTGTCATTACAGTTATTGAAAAGCATCGAAATCTCAATTTCGTCGCCCACCTTCAAATCAAGGTCTGCGCTGTCAACGAGGGTATATTTTGAAACCTTATTGTCAGCTACCCTTTTGGAGTTTGTTTTGCTGTTTTTGTCAAGGGGGAAAATCAAATGGGTAACACTTAAACCTAAATCATATTTTTCCTGCTCAAAGAAAAGACCGATTTTGTTCGGCGCTTCAAGGATTACTTCCTCGCCGCTGTTTATTTTGTCAATATTGATTTTGCCGGCGACAACCTTTTTCTGCAAAGACTCTACATAGCTTTCTTCGTATGAGTTTATGCTCGCTTCGGCAAATTCACCCTCGAGGCTGAACGCCTTTCTGTAATCATCCTTTGCCGTGTTTTTGCCATAGTCATCGTTGTATTCAGCAGACGGGTCGCCCGAGCGGACATTCTGCAAATCCTCAAGGCGAAGCTGCTCCATTATTTCAAGATAATTCTCTTTGGTAAAGTCGCAGTAATCAGAATGACCACCCACAAAGGAACTCGATATATAATTGCCCGAATCGGCGAGCTTCAAATAGTCCGACTCTCTGTCTATGCTCACAACGGCAGTGCGGCATTCATGACCCGAGACGCTTTTAACATAAGGCGAGCATAAAATATCGTTGACGCTGTTCGGACTGACGCCCATTTCCCTTTCGGCTTTTTTCAGATTTGTGTAGGAACCAAAGCGGCTGTCACCGAGATGAATCTGATAATCACCTTTTTCCTCAAAAGTATCGTTTTTAATGTACTCCGCTGCGGCGAAGCCTGCGCCCGAAATGAGAATGCAGGCAATAAGAATTATGCTCACGGCGGCTGTTCTGCCCTTGCTGAAGGTCATATTTCTTTTTGAAAGGAGCTTCGGCATTGAAAATTCTTTCTGCGATTTTATTTTTCTGTTCTTCATTCTGCGGGTCATGTCAATATTTCTGACAGCCTGCATGGGCGCGATTTTTGTGGCTCTCAGAAGCGGAATCAGCGCCGCCGTCATAACGCAGATTATCGAGAACACTGCGCCGATTATAAGCATTTTCCAATCGGGGAAAAACATCATGTCTCCGTCGATGATTTTAACTAAAAGCTTTGTGCCGAAGAACGATATAATAAGGCTCACGGGTGTGCAGATTAGTGAAAGAATAAGAGCCTCTCTGCCGTAGATTTTTATTATCTGTCGCCTTGTTGTGCCGAGCGCGCGCAGGAAGCCTATCTGCTTTTTGCGCTCGAGCAGATTAGCATTGAACGCGTTGACAATGCCCACACACGAAACGAGCATAAGCATAACGGAGAGTATAGCCGCTGTTTTGTTTGAGGATGATAAATCGTGCGTACCTATGGCGTAGGGGAAAAGCGTTTCAACAAATCCGTTGTTTGCTCCTGCCTCAAGCTGTGAGTGAGCTACATAAAATTTGTAAAGTTTATCATAGCAGGTGTCGTGTTTCAGAAACTCAGAACTGTATTTTACAAATGTAATTCGTTGAGTTTTGCCGCCTGCTTCAACGGTTTCTTTTTCGCTGACGAACGCGGCAGGCAGAAGCGGACTGTTCACAGTAGAACGGGCAATATAATTCCTGCGGTTGCCGATAATTCCCGTGAGGGTATAAGTCTTTTTAACGGTTTCGGTCAGATACTCGTTACCCGACTGAACTTTCAGATTAAGCGTGATTTTATCACCGACCGCTGCTTTCAGCTTCATTCGCACGGCGGCATCTTCTTCAAAAGCGATTTCGCCTGCGTTTTCGGGGTATCTGCCCTCAATAACGCGGGTGTAATACATCTCTTTTGCTTCGTCGCTCATCTTTGCAACAGATGTGCCTGCGGTTTCATCTTCGGAATATAAATAGCCTAAATTTTCGCCGTCGGCATAGTCGGTAATATCAAGTGCTTCAATGCCGTCTTTCAGCGTATCGTCGGTCATGCCGAAAAATATTTCATTCTGATAGCCGTTCTGCTGATATGTAATATCCTTAATACCCTTTGAAATGCTTGAAATCAAAAACATTGAGCCCGAGGAAAAAACCATGGCGAGAATTATGCCGACTATCATTAAAGCATACTGCTTTTTTCTTGTTTTCAGGTTCCCGAAAGCAAGGGTGTTCACGGTTGGCATCTTCATTTTGATTCCGCCTCCGCTTTTGTGTCTCTGACTATTTTTCCGTCTTCAAGGGTGAGAATTCTGTCTGCCTGCTCGGCAACGGATAAATCGTGAGTTACCATAATGAGAGTTATGCCGAATTCGTGGCTGACATATTTAAGCAGAGATAAAACCTCTCTGCCTGTTTTACCGTCAAGGTTTCCCGTCGGCTCGTCGGCAAAAAGGATTGACGGCTTGTTTGCGATTGCTCGGGCAATAGCTATTCTCTGCTGCTGACCGCCCGAAAGCGCGGAGGGCAGGTGAGAAAGTCTGTCGCCGATATTCAGCACCTCGATTATTTTGTTGATGTATTCTTCGTCGGGTTTCTTTTTATCGAGCATAACGGGCAGAAGTATGTTTTCATATCCTGTCAGTTCCTGCACAAGATTGTATGACTGAAAAACAAAGCCGAAGCGTCTGCGGCGAAGAATGGAAAGCTGATTGTCGTTATATTTTTTAAGGCTCTCACCGTTATAAAAAATCTCTCCGCCTGTGGGATTTTCAAGGCTTGAAAGATTGTGAAGAAGCGTAGATTTTCCCGAACCCGAAGGTCCTGTAATCGCGACAAATTCGCCCTGCTCAAATGAAAGAGAAATATCGTCGATTGCTTTTATGACGCCGTCACCCGAAAGGTATTCCTTTGTGAGATTTCTGCATTCAAGAATTTTCATTCTGTTCACTCCTTTGGTTTTATTGACCTCATTATATTAAGTCAATCTTACGTTTCTCTTACTTTTATCTTAAGATTCCGTAAGAATTTTTTAGTCGGGG
>JAZUDT010000034.1:0-3861 GCA_045639785.1 Acutalibacteraceae bacterium
GGCATTATTATCACCGAGTGTAAAGTCCTTGTCACCGAGCACAGTGTATTTGGTTGTGTCGTAATTGTACTGCTCACAACCGACAACCTGCGGGTTGTGCTGACTATCGGCTTTTTTAGCTACGGGCAGATAAATAACATAAGTGCCGTCTTCAATGGGACGTGAAATTTTATTTGCGTCGGGAGTGCATTTGTTATAAGTGAGATATGAGCATTCCGTCTTCTTGTAAAGATACTGCTTTTCGTAATCATCCGGTACGTTGCTGCCGTTATGGTGTCCGGCAACCGTATTGGCCTCATTTTGATAGAAGTCCATGCGGCAATTCGGATAATCGGTTCTGCTGATAGTAATATATCCGTCATTGGTCACTGAGACAAGCACCTTATAATTTGTCGTGGTGTCAAGCCGTATGTACTTGTTACCGGCAGTATTATTTTCAGAATAAATGTAAAGATACCTATCGGCATTTCCTCCATTGAGGATCTTAACTGTGTACTGATTGCCGCTGACATTTTTAAATTCAAGCTCACAATCACTTGCAAAATCACTGTTGAAGTTAATATAATTACCAGAAATCGAAACATTATTTGAAGATTTCAATGACTGGTCATTGGTAAGAGTTTGAGTTGTTAAGACGGCTTGTTTTTTCGGATTATAAATGACATAAACACCGTCTTCAATGGGGGCACCCGATGACTTTGCAGTCACCTTTTTGTATTTGTAGCCGGTCTCTTTGCCCTCGTCGGTCTCAACATATTCAATCTCTTCGTCGGCGGAGGTGTCAATGCTTTCATACTCAGCCTGAACGTCATTTTTGAGCGATTCGCTGTCACTCTCGGCGACAAGATTCTGGGGGCATACCTCTTCAAATTCATTTTTGTCACTGTCTGCCTTGACCTTGAATGTTGCGCCACCGATTGTGACGGAAGATGAAGCGTTTTTGTCCTGATTGAGACGGACTACGCCCGATTTGTCGTTATTATTGATTTTAACGATAACAAGAGCCTTGCCGTTGAAAAGGTTGATTTCCGCGCTCTGTCTGTCTGTCGAAAGAACGGTTGACTGCTGGAATTTGTCCCTCGTGGCGGGGTTGCCGTTATCGACGCCCGCAATTTCACAGTCGGCTGTGCTGCCGGCAAGAGAGACGCTGATTTTTTCGTTGCAGTCGTTGAGGAAGTCGCCGCCCTTTTCGGAAAGCGCAGTGTATTCAATGTATGCGTAGCTGTCGCCGTCGGCGGAAAGAGTCGAGGTGTCGCCCCAGACCTTGGCGTCAATGTACGGCGAGTTGTAATCTGTGTCGGAAGAAATCTTCTTCGTGCCGACAGTGTTTCCAATCTCAACACCGCTACTGTTGTATGCCTTGACCTCAAGTGTGCCGGTTTCATATTTCACGCCGAAATTAGCGTAGAGGTCATGAGCGTAACGATATTCAAACTTCGTGGTAGTGTTACATTTATCACTTATTAATGCTGTACTAGTCCATGTTCTATACTGCCCCTTAACAACTGTTGAAGTTGCCTCGCCGATTTTAGAATTATTTAGCCAAAGCTCTATTTTGTCAGCATTTGAATAGACATTGACAGGTATAAAGCCAGCTATTTCTTGGAGCTTAGACTGATTCCATGTGCCCGGGACAAGGTGGAGGGTTTTTGAATTCTTGTTCCAGATGCTTCTATATAAATAGTATGAGTCCTTTGCAAAACCTGCGGTGTCGCAGATGCCGAAATATGATGAATTGGGATTGCTTAAATCTGAATTTTGACCGGCACTTCCGTTCCAGGGTGTCGGCTCACCGATGTAGTCAAAGCCCGTCCAGACAAATTCGCCGGAGAACCAGTCATTATCAAGCGTGTACCAAAGTGCATCAGAAGCAGTATTGCCCCAGTCGGGATGCGAAGCACCGTATGACGGAACCTGTTTTGCATCTGTGTCAACGTATCTGGTGCCGTTGTTGCCTGTTGTATAGCCCTTGTACCAGCCTCTTGTTGAAACCTCAGAGGCTGTCTCTGTGCCGACAAAAGCCTTGCCGTTTCTTTTGGTTCCCCAAAGGCTGGGATGATAGTTACCGCCGGCGACGTCCATCTCTCTTGTGATTGAGGTTTCACCCGAATCACCGTTATTATCGCCGAGAGTGACCGCTCTCGTGTCGTCAAGAGCCTTTGTCCAGTCATGCAGTGTTTTAGCCATTTGACTATTAGTATCATCACCGGAAAAATTAAGTTCGTTGCCTATTGACCAAATGAATATAGCAGGGTTATTTCTGTCACGGAGCACACATTCTTCAAGAGCGAACTGCGCCCACGTTTTTGTGCCGCCGTTGATTATTTCATTATCGTTTGTGATTGGAGTATTAAAATATTCTCCGAAATCGTGTGTATTATTGTTTTTATTACCATTTCCCCAGCCGTCGAAGAACTCTTCCATGACGAGCACACCAAGCTCAGCGCATACGTCGAGATATACGCTTGAAGAAATATTGTGGCTCGTTCTTATGGCATTTACGCCCATGTCTTTCAGAATCGAAACCTGACGATAAATGGCGTCACGTGTCTGAATCGTGCCGAGTGCGCCGGAATCCTGGTGAATGCAAACGCCCTGAAGCTTGACATTATTGCCGTTGAGATAAAATCCGGTGTCTTTGTCCCAGCTAATCGTTCTGTAGCCGAACTTTGTGTCGTATGTATCAACATCAGTGCCGTCAACAGAAAGAGTTGTTCTCACAATATAGAGATTGCCTTCGTCGATGTCCCAAAGCTCAAAGCTGCTTGCTACAGGCGTAAGCGTGACTTCTTTTGTGCCGCCGTTTTTAGAAACAGTCGCCGATGTAGAAACCTCGTCGCTGTTTGCTGTCTTGCCGTCAATATTGAAAATCTGTGCCTTGACAGTAACGGTTTTATCGGTGTCGCCATCGTTCTGAATCTTGACAGTTGTTGTTGCCGTGCCGTTATCGGTGTTGCCGACAACAGACGTGCCGTAAAGTGAAACATGAACAGGGTTCACAACCGTCAGTGTAACGTCACGGTTGAGACCCGAGCCCGAGTACCAGCGTGATGACGGCAACTGGTTTTCCACCTTAACGGCAATGAGGTTAGCGTTCTCATCATCGTCAGCAAATTTAACCTTTTCGGTTATATCGAAAGAAAACGGGTTGTAGCCGTAATGGTTCTGACCGATTTCTTCGCCGTTGACATAAACGGTGGTATCTTTATATGAGCCGTCGAAATTGAGAATGATTCTCTTGCCCCTGAGCGCAGTCGGAAGTGTAAACAGCTTCTGATACCAGCCTGTGCCGCCGGGAAGCAAGCCGCTCTCATACTCAGTGCCGGTATTTGCATTGTTCGTGTAAGCCTGAGTAATTGAAAAATCATGCGGCAAATCGACGTCCTGCCAGTCGGAATTATACGACGTGTAGGAGTCACCTGCGCCGAGCTTGAATTTCCAGTTCTTGTTGAAATTCATGTCAACTCTGGCTTCATTTTCCTTTGCGTAGAAGTCCATCGGACTCTGAACGCTTGCCGCTTCAGAAATGACAGATGCAATTCCTGCCGCCGGAGCAACAGAAAGCACCATCAGCAGCGTAAGGAAATACGCCGTGATTTTCTGAAAAGCACTGTGTTTGTTTGTTTTCATAATAACTCTCACCCTCCTGTGAAAATTAATTATTTTCTGTATGCGCTCAACGTAAATGTCAAAATCACGTTAGAGTTACACACTATAATTATACATAATTTATTATAACGATTTTTTTGACAATGTCAACCAAAAATCAAAATTTGTCAGCATTTTTGCGGATATGTTAAACAAAAAGAAAAACCGTGCGAAATGCACGGGAGAATATAAGGTGAAATATTTGCCTTACGG
>JAZUDT010000035.1:0-13070 GCA_045639785.1 Acutalibacteraceae bacterium
CGTTCACGAAATTTTTAGTGAAGAGTGAGGAGTTAATAGTGATGAAGTAAAAAATTCCGTCCACATTCTTGAACGGAATTTTTGGTGGACCATAGGGGGATCGAACCCCTGACCTCCAGATTGCGAACCTGGCGCTCTCCCGAAAGGAATGGTGACACAACCCATTTACAACCCACGTTCCTTGTTTTATTTGCCATTTTATTCTCATGCTCCGATTTTTTTATCATTTGATTCCATAATAACACAAAAATAAGTTCATAACTGATTCCTTACAAAAATGTAAGAATGTCGGCAATGAATTTATATGTGGAATTGCTTGACAAGTGACCAAGCGGTCGCTATAATATAAAGTGTCCAATTGGTCACATTGCGTTATAGAGAGGTCATTATGGAAATTTCAACAAAAGAAAAGATTCTTGATGCAGCACTCGTCAGCTTTGCCGAATACGGTTACAAGGGAACCAATCTGCGTGATCTTGCCGCAGATATGGGACTAAGCAAGTCTGCATTATACAGGCATTACGAAAGCAAGGAGGATATTTGGAACGCCGTCTTTGACCGAATGGAGGCTTATTATGTTTCCCGATTCGGCTCACCGGAAAAGATGCCTCCTACGCCGAAGTCCTGCGACGAACTGTTTGCCATGACTATGAGTATGCTTGATTTTACCTTGCACGACAAAAAGGTCATCCTAACAAGACGATTACTGCTTAAAGAGCAGTTCAGGGATGAAAGGGCACGACGTTTTGCTACTTTGCATTTCCTGAACGGAACGAAAGAAATCTACACAAAGATTTTTGCAGAAATGATGGATAACGGGATTTTGAAAAAAGATGACCCGAATATGCTCGCGTTTGCCTATACTGCTCCAATCACAGCACTCGTTCACTATTGTGACCGTGAACCCGAAAAAGAGTCAGAAATCTTGCAGCAGGTTGAAGCATTCGTTAAGCATTTTATTAAGACATACATAAAAGAGTGAAAGAATTATGAAAGATATTTTAGATTTTCTGTCTGCGGCGTTACCGTGGATTTGTATAGGACTGTTGCTTGCAATATTTTTTGCTAAAAGCGCCCGAAAGAAAAAAGATGATAAAAAGAAAGAAAATTACAGCACCGAGGGAATGGCATTGGGAATGTGTTTCGGCACGGCAATAGGTACATCTCTCGGTAACAATACAGGCATCGGACTTACGCTCGGAATGCTGGCTGGGTTTGTAATCGGTTCATGTATTGAGAAAAAGAAGAACAATGACGAAGAATGATATGAAAAATTCAAATAAAAAATGTCGTTCACTTTTTAAGTCAACCTTGAATACACGGGCACTGCCTACGGGAAATTTGCAGTATATCCGAAGCGACTTTCCTGATAGTCTTACCGACGACGAAGTCAAATGGCTTCTTAAAAACGATATTACTTTTATCATAGATTTGCGTGAAGAAAAAGAGTATCGGAAAAAGCATTGCCGTCTTGAAGACGAAGAAAACTTTTGCTATTTACATATGCCGGTCACCGGTGGCAATATTGTTCCGAGCTCCCCCGAAGCAGTAGCAAAATCATACCTTGCTATGATGGATACTCAAATGGACAAAATCATTGATACTATTTTAACTGCCAAGCAGAATGTTCTTTTTTCTGCGGTGCAGGAAAGGACAGAACGGGTGTCGTGTCTGCCGTTTTGCTGAAAAAACTCGGATATGATGATAAAACAATTATTGACGATTATATGAAAACAAAGGAAAATCTACAAGACTATCTGAAGAGTTATGCTGATGAACATACGGAAGTTGATATCAATACGATTATGCCCAATGAATGCAATATAAAAGCAATTTTGAAAGGAATATAAAGCTAATTATATTCTTATTAACGATAAGTACGAAATCAATATTGATTTATAAGTGCAAGTAACTATTGGTGAGGCGTGAGGTTATATGAGAATAGAAACCGAAAGATTACTGATAACCGAATTTGCAATGGATATGGCACAGACCGTACAAGAAAATTCACTTGATGAAGATAACAAGCAATTTGTCCCGGACGAAGTGTGGGAAACTGTAGAAGAAGCAGAAGAAACCCTGAAATTCCTTATTTCACAATACGGGACGTCTGACGGTCCGTTTGTGTATCCGGTTATTGTGAAAGCGACAAAGGATAATATAGGATATGTTCAACTGTGTCCGATTGAAAACGGTAAGTGGGAAATCGGTTATCACATCGCAAAGAAATATGCAAAAAGCGGATACGCCAAAAAACATTTCATATACTGTAAACACAAAAATCCGGGAGCTTAAAAAGAAAAACAATCAGGAATACGGTATGCGGTTTAAAACAATCTCTCTGGATCAGTGCTATTATGATTCAGGCAAACCGTTAATTGAATTTTTCGACCCCGATAACTATTTATAACGAAAAACAGCCTCCTCCATATAGTTTGATTTTCCGGGATTACTTTGTTCAAAAACCGTCTTTGTCTGCCTGACAAAAGACGGTTTTTCATGTTACTTTTCTCCTATTGACCGGCCTATTTTTAAGATTTCCTTTCTGTCAATCTGACCGAATACGGTCACGGTAATTTCCCCTCCCGGGATTATCAGCGTCGAATACTCTTTGCCGCTGTTTTTACCGCATATCAGGTATGCCTCTCTGCCGGAAACGGTAATTTTTTCGGGGTTCTCTTCACCTTTACCCGTCATAACCGAAAGCCCGTCATTTTCCGATATATAGATGTCATATGAAAGATTTTTCTCTTCGTTTTCATAGCGGAAGCCTTTTGCTTCATACTCGTCATAGGTGCTTTTCAGCGTGAAGCCCTCCGGTATATAAGCGGCGGTTATTTTTTCAATATCGGAAAAATCCTCCGGTGCTTTTCGGCTTGAAATGAAGCTGAATTTCATATGTGCCTCATAAAACTCTATTACGGTATTTTTGAAATCGGCTCTTACCCTCGGATTTACCGCTAAAGTGAAAAGCATACCCATAAGTATTACCGCCGCAATAACTGCCGCCTTTGACAGCATATTTCTTGTATGCGCTGTACCTTTTGCATTACCGTCGGCATAGCGAAACAGTTTTTCCGTTTCTCTTTCAAAGCTCTCGCTGAAAATATGGTCTATTTCATTATCGCACGGAAGCGACGATATTTCAAGCTCTTTAATTCTCGTCAAAGCGGAAGCTAACTGCAAATTATTTCCTCTCATTTGTGGTTTCTCCTTTCCTCAGTTCGTTTTGCAAAATCATTTTTCCGCGTCTTATCTGCTGGTGCACAGTGCCCGTTCTTCGCCCTAAAAGAGCGGCAATCTCTTTCGCCGACATTTCATGCACAATCGAAAAGTAAAGCACGTCACGGTAAACCGGCGGCATTTCGGCAAGTATTTTTTCAATCAGATTTTCCGTTTCAAAGGTTTTGCAAAAACTGCTGTTCTCTGTGTCGCTGACATCATAAAGCTCATCAATATCCGAAAATGTGCCGCTTTTATTCTTTCTCAGAATATCAATGGCGGCATTTTTTGCAGCCGTTATTACATAAGAAAGCGTTTTGGAGGAATCGACGTCTCTGAGCTTACCTATGTTTTTGGCTATGCCTATGAAAGCATTATGAACGGCATCCTCGGAAAGGTATGCGTCCGACAAAACGGAGTTCGCCGCATACCACATCTTCTTTCGATACTTATTATAGATTTCTTCAAGCCGTGCTTTGTCATCGTCATTATCTGTGAGAACAGTATAAAAAATCAACATCTGCTTGCTCCTGCTTTTAATTTCGGTGTTCATAAACATAAACGAATTGTTTCCCGGGAAATTTACAAAATTTCAAAAAATAATTTGTGCCGTGATTGTAAGTTTTGTGACCGTATCTTCGTTTAAAGTTATGAAAAGCCCCCCGGTGTTCAGCTTATTATAGCACATTTTTCCTGCTTGGTATTATTGCGGGGAATTTCAAATTTTTCCTGTGGGTGGATTCGGATGAAAAAGAATGATATAATGAAAAAAGATAAAAAAGAGGTTAAGAATTATGAAGAGAGAAATTAAAAGATATATATGTATGCTTCTTTCGGCGGTGATGCTTTTTTCCGCATTTCCTTTAAGCTCTGTTGCCGCCGATGCGGAGGAAATAATCGAAAAGCCTGAAAGCGGTTCTGTTTTCGAGATAGGCAAAAGCTATACTATTGACGGAGTAGTATATACCGTTCGCACCGACAGAACCGTAGAGGTAACGGGCGACACCGACGATGCGCCCGAAAGAGTCGAAATTCTGCCCTGCCTCGGTGAATATCCCGTGACGGCAATATCACATAACGCATTTCTTTACCGCACGGATATAAAAGAAATATCAATTCCCGAGGGAATAAAGAAAATCGACGGTCTTAATTCTACTTACTTCGAAAAAGTTGAGATAAGGGGCGACTATGTGCAAATATCGCACAGCGCCTTCGGAATGTCGCCGTATGTCGGAAACGATGAAAACTATGTTGACGGACTTCTTATTTCGGGCAGTAATCTTATCCGTGCAAAAGCCGACGGGGAGATTATTCTCGGAAAAGAGATAACCTCGGTGGCTGAAAAAGCCTTCACCGGGAATGTTGAGATAATCACAATTCTCAATGATGAATGTATGATTATCAGAAATTCGGCGAACTTTCCGCAGGGTGTTCTCCTGCGCGGACTAAAAGGCTCTACACTTGAAGAATATGCAAAGGCGGTCGGGAGCTTTGAGTATGAAGAAACCTGTGCCTGTGACGGCGGGGTATTTGTCGGGGAAACAAAGTCTTACTGTGACGGCACTATCGGCTATACGGCAGGTGTCAGGTGCGAAAAATGCGGACTGTGGCAGAAAGGTCATCTGAGAAACAAAAAAATCTCTCACTTTGACGAAAACAGTGACGGGGTATGCGACAAGTGCGGCGTATCACTCGACATACCCGTTGTTGACAGCGGTAAAGCAGGCGAAAATGTTCACTGGATTTTTTATTCCGACGGAACACTTCAGATATGCGGAAAAGGCGCACCTGATTCCTCGTTACGAGGCGGTCTTTTGCCGTGGTTTCAATATATACGGGACGGCAGAATTAAAAATGCCGTGATTTCAGACGGAATAACCTCTCTTGATTCAACCCTTTTCCCAAACTGTAAAAGTCTTGAAAAAGCAGTAATTGCCGACTCGGTAGAGTCGATTTCTTCCGCTTTTGAGTCTTGCCCATCGCTTAAAGAGGTTGTTTTGCCGAAAGAACTGAAAAATATAGGGACATTCGCGTTTTCGAGCTGTAAAAGCCTTGAAAAAATCACCTTGCCCGATACTCTCACTTCAATAGGTATGAGTGCATTTTCGGGGTGCAGCTCGCTTAAAAGCATAGTCATTCCGGGCGGCGTGAAAACCGTATCAAGTGACGCTTTCCGTGCCTGCAGTTCTCTTGAAAATGTTGTCATTTCCGAGGGAGTAACAGAAATTTCCGACCGTGCATTCAGTTATGATATCTCCCTTAAAAACATTGAGCTTCCCGAAAGTCTTAAGACACTTGGGATATCCGTGTTTGAAAAATGCACCGCCCTTGAAAGCATATCCATACCCGAGGGAGTAAAGCATATTACCGGCAGTGCCTTTAGTTACTGCACCGCACTTTCCGATATAAAGCTCCCCGAAAAACTTGAAGGTATCGGCAGCAATGCCTTTTACGGCTGTACTGCCCTTAAAGCTATCTCTTTTCCGGAAAAAATCACGAAAATTTATGATAACACCTTTTGGGGCTGCAGCTCTCTTTCCGATGTATCATTTTCGGAAAATCTTGTTTCAATAGGAGTGGACGCTTTCAGGAACTGTACTTCTCTGAGAAAAATAATTCTGCCCGAAAGTCTCACTAAAATTGACAGCTACGCATTCAGCGGATGTGAAAATCTGACGGATATATCTTTCAGAAACGGCTATGTCAGCATAGGCCGATATGCGTTCAGAGATACCGGCGCATACAATAACCCCGATAATATCAAGGACGGATATCTGTATATTGATAACTGTCTCATCGTCGAAAGAATCCCCGGTGCGACGAGCTTAACTCTGGGCAAGGAAATAACCGCTGTCGCAGACGGCTGGCTTGCTCTGATAAACTCGAAAATCACGGAGCTGACCGTGCTTAATCCTGACTGCGTTTTACCGACAGCCGGAATAAGTATGCCTGCCGCAACAAAAGAAAATCCGGGAGTAGTGAAAGGTCTTGTCAATTCAACGGCAGAGAGATCCTCGAAAAACGGCTATATCAATTTTGTGCCAATTTGCTTATGCGGCGATAACATCAAGGTCGAAGAAACCTGCAGCTACTGTGACGGGACTGTCGGCTACACGGAGGGAATGTGGTGCGAAAGGTGCGGCATCTGGGCTTCAGGTCACGAAAGAAAGAACACGTTTGAGCATATTGATAAGGATGAAGACGGCATATGTGACTTCTGCCGTCAGACGGTTGACGCAAAAATCATTGACATGGGGCAATGCGGAAGCACCGCGCGCTGGTATTTATTCGACGACGGAACGCTTAATGTTATCGGCACGGGAGACACTTTTTCCTATACACAAAGCGACTTGAGCACACGGGGATGGTACAAGTATAAATCGGATATAAAAAGGCTCGTCATTTCCGACGGCATCGTTTCAATAGGCACCTATGCATTTGCGGATTTAAACAATGTCACGGATATCGTCTTTCCGCCGTCACTTGTGGAAATAGGGTTTTGCGCATTTTCGGGCTGCACCTCTCTTTCACAGGCGATTATTCCCGATCTGGTCTCTTCAATCGCTGAAAAGGCTTTTTATAAATGCTCATCTTTAAAAAAGCTGGTGCTCAGCGAAAGCCTTGAAAAAATCGGTAATTATGCTTTTTCGGGCTGCCTGGCACTCTGCTCGGATGTTGTTTTACCCAAGAAGCTGAAAACAATCGGGAACGGTATTTTCAAGGACTGCATTTTGCTTGAAAAAGTCGAGATATGCTCCCTCTTTACCACAATAACGTCTGAAATGTTTCAAAACTGTAAGGCGCTCAAAGAAATAATAATTTCCGAAAAAATAAAAACAGTTGAAGGATACGCATTTTTCGGCTGTCTGAGTCTTAAAGCCTTCAGCGGAAAAAACATCACCGCTGTCGGAAACTATGCTTTTTCCGGATGTGAATCACTTGAAGATTTCAGCTTTGATATGCTTGAAAACATATCCGCCGGATGCTTCAGAGGATGCACGTCGCTGAAAAATATCACTTTCGGCAGTAAGACAAAAATACTTAATGAATATTCCTTCAAAAACTGCACCTCTCTTGAAAGTATAACCTTACCCGAGGGACTTGAGAAAATCCGTTTTTCGGCATTTGAAAACTGCTCCGCTCTGAAGAATATCGTTCTTCCCGAAAGTGTGACACTTCTTCATCCGAGAGTTTTTTATAACTGTACCTCGCTTGAAACGGTGACGGTGCTGAATAATAATCTCGATTTTAATTCATCGACAACTGTTGACGGTCAGAAATATACTTTTTCACTGCCCGATAACATAACTCTGATTGCAGAAACAGGTTCAACAGCCGATATGTATGCCGCTGAGCATGATATGAAATTCAAGCCTCTGCATGAAAAGAAGATATCCTCCGTTTCACTCATTCAGAAGCCCGATAAGCTCACATATATCATGGGTGCTTCCACTGAGCTTTCGGATGTCGGTGCTGTTATTAAGGTTACATACGATGACGGCACACAGATGCTTATTAAAGACAGATATACTGTCGAAATGAACGACACCGACTTCACAAAAGCGGGAGTTTATCATCCGTATATCGTTTATGAGGGATATAAATTCAGCTTTGAAATCAATGTTGTGGAAGAAGAATCCGCCGTATTCACGGGCATACCCGAAAGCAGGGTGTTCAATGTTTTCTGCCGAAAGGACGAAAATACCACAGTTTGCTTTATTCCCGATGAGACGAGAAAATACTGCTTCCTCTTTGAAGGTGCGTCAGGTGTTCGTGCCGACAGTCTTGGCTTTGTTACATCGTTCAATAATTATAAAATCTTTGAAAAAACCCTTGAAAAGGACGTCCCTTATTCCCTTACCGTAATTGCGAAAAAGGACAGAAACGTGCGTATCTGCGATATCGACAATGTATTTTTTTCTCTCAGAGATGACGGAACATATGAGGCAAAGGGCTGTATGGGCGGCGGCTATGTGAATGTTCCCGCTTCATACGGAGGCATACCCGTCACAAAGATAGCCGATAATTTTTCAAAGAATATCAGAATAAGCACAAACGGTATCGCCGTAAGCGAGGGAATAGAAGAAATAGGAAATTCCGCATTTAAAAATTACAAAAACGATGTTGTTCTTCCGTCGGGCATTAAAATTATCGGTGAATACGCTTTCTGCGACTGCAACGGAAATGTGAATGTTCCCGACAGCGTGAAAAAGGTCGGCGCATACGCATTCGCATCCTGTGAAAACGCCACGGGCGGTAATTTCCCCGATATTGAAGAAATAGGAAACCATGCTTTTGCAAGCTCGGGCTTGGGTGATATTCTCTTAGGAGAAAATCTCATAAGTGTCGGGGAAGCGGCTTTTTACGGCTGTAACAGAACAAAAAATCTCACCGTTCTTTCCGGCAAAGCTCTTTTCGGTGACAAGGCATTTGAGTACTGTGCATATCTTGAAAATGTTACCCTTTCGGAAGAAACGGATAAGCTCGGCAGTTATATGTTTTCCGGCTGTCACTCACTTAAAACGGTTACGGGAGCAAATAATATTAAAGCCGTACCCGAAGGACTGTTTCAGAGATGTCGTTCTCTTGGTGATACCGATATTATTTCTTCTGCCGAAAGCATAGGCAAGGATGCGTTTTACCAATGTGAAAGCCTTGAAAAAATCATCCTTAACGATAAAATAACGAAAATAAACAACTATTCTTTCGGCGGCTGTAAGAATGTCAAGGAGATAGTTTTAGGTGAAAACATTGAAGAAATAGGCGAAGGAGCTTTTGCCGAAACGCAGAT
Source organism: Acutalibacteraceae bacterium (assembly GCA_045639785.1). Taxonomy (GTDB): domain Bacteria; phylum Bacillota; class Clostridia; order Oscillospirales; family Acutalibacteraceae; genus UBA6857. The sequence continues at coordinate 9,014 of JAZUDT010000035.1, forward strand.
AAAAAGTATTGTTCTGCCCGATAAATTAAGCAAAATCGGCGACGATGCTTTCAGAGAAACGAAATCTCTTGAAAGCATTGTGCTGCCGGAGAAAATCACATCACTGGGCAGAAGATGCTTTAACTCCTGTTCTTCACTGAAAAGTGTGTATGCGAAAGGAAAAATCACCGCCGTGGGGCAGGCGGCATTCTGCGGCTGCACTAATCTCAGTGATATTAACTTTATCCGTTCACTGTGCAGCTTAGAAAGTGAGGCCTTTGCCGAATGCGAGTCTCTTGAAGCGTTGCCGTTTGAAAATATTGAAAATATCGGTGACGGGGCATTCAGAAACTGCACCGCTCTTAACACGGTTACGCTTTCCAAAGGCGGCATAAAGATTGGTGTCGGCAGCTTTGAGGGCTGTGCCGAAATTAAGGAAATAACCGTCGGTGAAAGAAGTACGGTCTCCGAAAATGCTTTCAAAAACTGCAAAGGTCTTGAAAAAATCACACTGAGCAGGGATGCGCTCAGTATCGGAAAAAATATTCTTGACGGCTGTGAAAACCTCAGCGAAATACATTTTTACACCCATTTTGATTCATCTCTGATGCTTGGACAAATACCCGAAAGCGTTAAGGTGTTCGGTTACTGGGGAAGCAGTGCACAGCAGTTTGCAGACAAGAACGGATACACATTCTGTCCCGTCGAAGGACACTCTCATGTTTTCACGGTGAAAACCGTCGAGCCGAAACGATGCCTGAGCTACGCAAAGCAGGTTTACACCTGCGACTGCGGTTATGAATACAGCGAGAATATTGCGGGAAGCAATAAAAAGCATTACTACTCCGGTTTCACTGTGGTCAAAGCACCCACCTGCACTCAGTACGGTGTAAAATCAAAAAATTGCTACTGCGGAAAAAGCAAAGCCGAAATCACGGCGATAGAGCCTTTGGGACACACGGAGGTCATTGATATTCCCGCTGTTGCGCCCACGGCGACGACACCCGGCTATACGCATCAAAGTCACTGCTCGGTATGCGGTGAAGTCATTGTGAAGCGTGAAAAAATAGACCGTGCCGAATATAAAATAGAGGTCGGGAAAACAACCGTTATTGCAGAAAAGCTTGACGCCGCAACGCCGAACCGTGACGGCGAATACGTCTCAATCGTTTTTTCTGCTAAGGATAATGTATGCCTGAGTGAGATTGACCGGACTGTGATTTATAAGGTCGGTGAAGTCAGCCTTTCGAAAACAAAATTTACGTATACCGGCAAAGAGCAAAAGCCCTCTGTATCGGTAAAAGACAGCAAGGGCAACAAGATAGCTTCTTCAAATTACACCGTCAGTTATTCAGACAACATAAACGCCGGAACAGCTAAGGTTACAATAAAATTCAAGGGCAACTATTCCGGCACAAAGACGGTTAATTTCGCAATTACTCCGAAGCAGGTCACAGGCTTAAAAGCAAGCGACATTAAGACAACATCACTTAAATTAAGCTGGTCAAAGACAGCCGGAGCGAAGTATTACAAGGTTGAGCAGTCGACAGACGGTAAGAAGTGGAAGACCGTCACGACGACAGATAAGACATCTTATACCGTTAAGTCACTTAAAGCCGGAACAAAGTATCAGTTCAGAGTAACGGCACTTGATTCGACGAAGAAGATTGCAGGCAAGGCATCATCTGTTCTCAAAACGGGCACGCTTACATCCGCACCGACACTTACACTTAAATCAACAAAGAGTAAGACGGCTGTGGCTTCATGGAAGAAGGTCACAGGTGCAAAGAAGTATGTTGTATATAAATCAACAAACAATAAGAAGTGGACAAAGGTGACGACAACAACAAAGACATCATATAATCTCACAAAGCTTACGGGCGGAAAGAGAATTTATGTCAAGGTTACGGCACTTAACGCATACGGGGAAGCATCGGCATACAGCAGCAGTAAAAATGTTACTGTGAAAAAGTGAAGATAAACATTCGGCAGATCGGGAATTACTTCTCGGTCTGCTGTTTTTTGATTAAAAAGGGATTTGGGTATTCAAGAGAAATGTGTTTTATAAGTATGCCGGCGTAACGCTTTGTACCTTGTCATACTCAGCGACCGCTGATATACTGTTTTCAGGAGGTGAAGGTATTGAACAAAAACAGTATAAGAGAACACAGACGCAGGTGCGGGCTGTCCCAGCAGGAGCTTGCAGACAAGCTGTATGTTTCAAGGGAGCTTGTTTCAAAATGGGAGACTTTGAGTCGCCGCCCGGGAAGAAACGAGCTTTTAATGATGTCGGAGGTTTTCGGCATACCCGCAGAGGAAATAGTTAAGCGGGACAAAGAAGTTCTGTCGGAGCTTAAAGAATGTATTTTGCCGCAAAGCAGCATTGACGGGAGCGAGCTTGAAAGGCTAATAAACCGTTTTGTTATATCTTTAAAAAGCAGGGAACGGTGTGTTTTTATTTCACGGTACTATGAGCTTAAATCAGTTGAGGAAATATGCCGTGAGTACGGATTAACAAAAAACAATCTCAGGGTAATTCTTTACAGGATAAGAGAAAAACTGAAAAAATATATGGAGGAGAACAGTAATGACGGAACATGAATTATATGATGCAATAGGGGGACTTGATGAGAAATTTCTCACGGAAAAAGAAAAAATAAAGAAGAGTATTCATAAAAGAAAAGTCATATCAAAAACGGCAGTTTTGCTTACTTTTTGCATATGTATCGTCGCCGCAGGTACCTTTCTTATAAAAAACATGGGTGAAAATCCGAACACGGCTCCCACAGACACGGCAACAACCGAGCCGATAGGTCTTCACGGCGGAGACGGAGAGCCTGTGACCGATAAAGGGAATGAAAATATTTATCCCGAAAGTAAAATTCCGCCACAGCTTCTTGTTTCCGGCGACCTTACAGGAGAGGTAAAGTACCTTTCTTCAATATTTCCCACAGATGATTATTCCGAAGAATATGACAGAGAAAAAATGCTCTCGGATAAGGAGAAACGGCTGAAAGGCTATATGTATGCTCTTGGCGGAAAAATGTCTGAAATTACATATGAAAATGAGATTTTTCCCTGCTGTACGTATAACGGTACAAAGATAATGAGCTTCAGCAATCATATCGGCATAGACACATTTTTGGACATACATACGTCATCGTCGGATGACGAAATAATCTCGGCACTTAAAGAAAATGTGTATGCGAGAGCACTGATGGCATATATAGGGCTTGATGCGGACAGATTATTTGTTTACCGTGACACGATGGCGGTTTCGAGCGGGGATGGAAGCGATGATGCATTAAGAAGGATATATTTTAATATATGTGCATACTCTGAAAACCCTCAACAGCTTGCGTTAAACCTGAGCAGTAATTACATTAGTTTTTGGATAACAGAGGATGAAAGCGGACTCGATTATTCACAGATTTACGGATACTTTGCACCTAAAGGAAGTGAAACGCTGCTGAATGATTATATTTCGTACAGCGAAGCGATTAAAAAGGCCGAAGAGAGCGGCGAAGAATTTTCAAAAGACAAGCTTCTTTCGTGTGTAATAGATTATAGCAACGCTATAATTAAAGATAAGCTTATGCCGCTGTATAGATTTGTATTTTCTACGGAAAACGGCGAGAAAACAGTGGAAATTCCACTGAAAGCCGAATAAGCAGATTATTTGTGCCATACTAAATAAAACGCAGTCACAAAGTAACAAGTTGCTTACCAAAAAAACAGAGTAAAAGAAACGGGCAGGTTCATTCGAGCCTGCCTTATCATTACGGTAATTCAATTAAAAACACAAATCCGAACAAGTCCCTTGTTACGAACCGGTTCGGATTTGATTGATATGCTATTTAGGATATTAAAGCAAGTGATTTGTGTGTCTTCAATTTATACCTCTTCACTTTTCTCTCTTACTTCTTCACTGAAATTCCGTTCACGAAATTTTTAGTGAAGAGTGAGGAGTTAATAGTGATGAAGTAAAAAATTCCGTCCACATTCTTGAACGGAATTTTTGGTGGACCATAGGGGGATCGAACCCCTGACCTCCAGATTGCGAACCTGGCGCTCTCCC
>JAZUDT010000036.1:0-40484 GCA_045639785.1 Acutalibacteraceae bacterium
TTATCAAAAACAACAGCCATGATACGGTTGTTGGGGTTTACATACATCATGGTTTTTATGGCGTCATTCAACGATTGTGCAAGCACCTTCATACGGGTGCTTCCATCCATAGATCCACCCATAGAACTACTAAAGTCCAAAACGAACAAAACATCTGCTGCGTTTTGAGACATAATTTCTTCAATAGCGGCTTCTGAATAGGAATATTCTTGAGCAAGGGCAGATAGCGTAACATCAAATGCGTTGCTTGCGTCGTTTGCTGTTACTGATTTATCAACCCAAACGCGTCCATCTGAAGCAGGTGAGCCAAAGCCGCCCGCCACACCACTACCATTGTTATAGTATGGTGGTGTGTTTGTCATATCATCAGATACAATGCGGCAAACATATTCGCTTTGCGCCGTCAACGTACCGGTATCTGCCGCCGAGCCGATCATAAGGCCAACGGACAAAGCCGCTACCAAAACAGCGGCAATACCGATTGTGATGATTCTCTTCACATTCTTCACTTTCTTCATAATGTTTCGCAAAATCTCATTTCGAGATTTTACTCCCTCCTTTTCCCACAGGATATTGTAGTGTTCGTTGTACACATATAGGTGAAGTATTATATATTACATATTTATATATACGCGGATAAAATACATTTACTTATTTTAAAGGTTTGCCATTCTAATATCAACCCATTTTTGCTATTTTTATTGTTGAAAATCACCTACCGCGCATTCCGTTCTTTGTGCAATATCTACAAGGAAAAGAGAGTTTCTCTACTGACAGTAGAAAATGCATAGGATTGCCAACTTTCAGTCGTGCTTTGCCTCTGGGCTTTAAGCCCCCATTTTCATACGCAATCGCTTAAAAAATGCGATAGAAAGTGCGTTTTTCTTTCTTTGTTAAGCAAAGAGAAGGAGAAACAAAGCATCTCCTTCTCTACTAAACCAGAATTTTGTCTTAATGCGGTGCGACTTGGCTAAAAAAAGAACGCCGATTCTAAAATCAGCGTTCTTTATGGTCGGAGTGACAGGGTTCGTACCTGCGGCATCTTGCCCCCAAAGCAAGCGCGCTACCAACTGCGCTACACCCCGAAATAATGATATTCTCTTCAAAGCCCGATAATTATATACTAAACCCGCTTTTTTGTCAATGCTTCCGGTCAAAGAGGTTTTAAGCTTCATTTATCACTCCATTTCCGACTTTCTCTGCCTTTGCTCTGTGAAAAATTGTCTGAAATGCCCGTCGGAGCCTCTTTCTGCGGTGATAATTTATGTTTACACGTGCTTGTTGACGCATTATTAACATTCAATTCACAGTAAGAAAGAAATTGTCTGATATAAATATATTATAAAAGTATGGTGTTTTGGCGTACCGTATGGTATTATTACCTTGATTAAAGATATTGTGCCCGCTGTCGGCGGCAGGAGGTCTCTTTATGAAAAAAATACTGTGTGTTATTTTTGCTCTTCTCATGCTCGTATGCGTATGTATGTGCGCCTGCGGAAAGTCTGACAAGGTTACCGTTTCAATCAACGCTTCGGCTCTTTCGGCAGAGGAACTGTCTGACCTTGAAAAATTCGCAAGGGATAACGGGTTTGATAAAGCGGTGTATAACAAACGTAAAGGAATAATCGAGGTCACTCTCGGCGAGACTGAGCACGACAAGCTCACCTACAGCCTCGGTGTGACGGTAATACGAAACGTTTTCTCAATGATAGACTCGGAGGAATACCCCTATATAAAGGACGTTGAGCGTAACGGTAATTTTACCGAGATGACAGTGTTCGTTGAGAAAGACGCATACGAAAAAGACTCTCAGGGAGATAAAATTTCGGATTACGTCGGAAAATGCTGCCTCGTTTATCTCAACTATGAGGACTATGAGCTCAAGGATAAAAAATGCCGGGTGAAAATTGCCGACGCAAAAACAAAAACGCTTCTCAAGGAACGCTTTTATTCCGTTGAGGATATGACCTGAGGTCAATAAAACATTAATCAATCAAAATAAATGCAAAGGACTATTAACTATGGCTTTCATCGAATTCAGAGACGTTTATAAAAAATACAAGATGGGCGAGGTCTCAATCAATGCCGCAGACGGCGTGAGCTTCGATATTGAGCAGGGTGAATTCTGCCTCATCATCGGTGCCTCCGGTGCAGGCAAAACAACCGCACTGAATATGCTCGGCGGTATGGATAAATGCACCGACGGCAGAATACGTGTTGACGGCGAGCTGATAACCTCATACGACGAAAAACAGCTCGTTGAATACAGAAGAAAAGATGTCGGCTTCGTTTTCCAGTTCTATAACCTCGTCCCCACTCTCACCGCTCTCGAAAACGTCGAGCTTGCAACTCAGCTCACGGAAAAAAGCGTTGACCCGGTGAGAATGCTCTCAAAGGTCGGTCTCGGTGAAAGAATGAATAACTTTCCCTCTCAGCTCTCCGGCGGTGAACAGCAAAGAGCCTCAATCGCAAGGGCACTTGCAAAAAACCCGAAGCTTCTTCTTTGCGATGAGCCGACGGGTGCTCTTGACTATGCAACGGGCAAGCAGATATTGAAGCTTCTTCAGGATACCTGCCACGAAACCGGTATGACTGTGGTCGTGATTACTCACAACCAGGTGCTTGCGCCTATGGCTGACCGCATAATCACAATGAGAAGCGGAAGAGTGTCTCAGATTGCGGTCAACGAGTCCCCCGTTTCGGTTGATTCAATAGAGTGGTAAAAGGAGAAAAAACGTGAAAATACAGGAAGAGTCCGTTAATTCTGCGGACATTTGGGAAGAGGAAGAAAAGAGCAGAAAAAAGGCTAAGCAGTCTGCCGAAAAAGAAAAAGAAAAGCTCGATTTTTCCGTGATTTTTGACAGAGTTCTGATGAAGGATTCGCTCAGGTCGGTGAAAAATTCGCTGTCAAGGTTTATCTCCATTGTCGCCATAGTCGCTCTGGGCATAAGCTTTTTCGCCGGAATGAACGCCACCGCCCCCGATATGACGGCGAGTGCTCAGCAGTATTACTCTGACACAAATCTTATGGATATCTGCGTGCAGTCAACTATCGGGCTTTCAGCTTCGGATATTGACGCAATAAGTGCAATAAACGGCGTTGAGTGCGTCATGCCGGTCAGAACGGTTGACGGGCTTCTCAGCGTGAACGGCGAACACATTTCCGATATCGACGGCTCGACCTACACCGTGAGAGTAATGTCGCTCGATATTAATAAGGCGTATGCAAATGCACAGTACGGCGAAAATCTGCCCGAATACATGAACAGAGTCACTCTCCTTGAGGGCAACTGGCCCACAGCGACAAACGAGTGTCTTGTTGATGCAAGCAGACTTTCCACACCCGATGAATTTGTCATCGGCAACACTGTGAAAATCGAAGCGGACAAGAGCGATTTCTCTTCAAAGCTCAACACCACCGAATACAAAATAGTCGGTATTATAAGAAGCCCGCTCTATATTTCTTATGAGAGAGGCTACACAAATGTCGGCACGGGCAAGCTCGGCGCATTTATTTACGTCCCTCAGGAATGTTTTGTCCTCGACTACTACACCGCCGCATACGTAAAAATTGCCGGCAGCGGTAATTTCAAGGCTTACACAAAGGAATATGAAAGCTTTATCGAACCTTACAAGGCGGCGATTGAGGAGCTTTCAAAAACTCAGATTCACGTCAGAAGTGAGGCTCTCTATAACAGATATTCCAAAGATGTTGCCGACGGAAAAGCCGAATATGAAAAGAAGAAAGCAGAGGCGGAGTCTCAGCTTGCCGATGCAAAAAAAGAGGTTGAGAACATTAAATATCTCGCCTCCTACGGTGATGAGCTTGTTAAAAAGCTGAAAGAAAAATACAATGAATCCGCCGTCAGCACCGATAACCAGCTCGGAATGGCGGAGCTTGAAAGAACCACCCAATACGCAAAATGGGAGGAAAACACAAAGAAGTATAACGAGGTTAAAGCCCTCGTTGACCAATATGCAGATGCAGAGACTAACTATAATAACGCTCTCACAACATATAATATAACGAAAAATACCGTTGCTACGAGTATGACCACCGTCACCTCTCTTGAACAGGCGGTTGCCGCCGGACGCTCGGCTATTGACCAGCTCAACGTCTCTCAGGACGATTCAAAGAGCGAAATTATCGAGAGAATTAAATCCGTCGCTTATGACAGCGAAGAAATAATGAGCATTGTTGCCGACATAAAAAGCCTCACGGCTGTCGGCACGGCGGAAGAAATAGCCGCATACATGGAGCCGGAGCTTCAAAGCCTTGAGGTGAAGCTCACTGCGGCAAAAGCGGCTCTCACTCTTGCAAACAATACTCTCGCAAGCAAGGAGCAGGAGCTCAAGCAGGCGGAACAGCTCGTTCTGAAGCTCAAGGAGCTTAAACTGGCTCTCAGCCAGGCGGAAAAAGAGCTCAGCGATGCAAAGAAAGAGCTTGACGATGCCGAATATCAGATTCAGTTCAGCCAGCAGGACGCTGTCAATCAGCTTCTTGAGCTGAAAACCCAGATAAGCAACTATGAAATTCAGATTCCCCTCGCAAAAGAAAAGGTAAACACCGTCGATGCGGAATATGAGGCAAAGGCAAAAGAAATATATTCACTGCTCGATACGGCGAAATACAAGCTTGACGAGGGTGAAGCTCTCCTCTCGTCCCTCCCCTCCGCTTCATGGGTTATCGACACAAGGGACGGCGCAGTTAAGGGCTACACCGAGTATTATAACACCGCAAACCGTACCTCAGCCCTTTCAAAGGCTCTGCCCTGGTTCTTCTTCCTCGTCGCTGCTATGGTCAGTCTCAACACAATGACGAGAATGGTCGAAGAGGACAGAACGCAAATCGGCACTCTCAAGGCTCTCGGCTTCAGAGACGTTCAGATTCTGATGAAATACATCATCTATGCCGCTGTGGCAAGCCTTGTCGGCTGTGTTATCGGCACACTTATAGGCTTCTGGGTGTTCCCGAGCGTTATTTGCCGTGCTTTCGGAATACTTTTCGATATGCCGCCGGTAATCCTCACCTACAGAGTGGGCTATGCCGTAACAGGTACAATTATCGCAACCGGCGCAACCGTTCTTGCAACCTATCTTGCGCTTAAAAACATTTTTGAAGAGGTACCGTCTAACCTTATGAGACCGAAAGCACCCGAAGCGGGCGGCAGAATATTCCTTGAGAATATGCCCCGTATATGGTCACGCCTCAACTTCTCATCCAAGGTTACCTGCCGTAATGTTTTCAGAAACAAAAAAAGATTCATCATGGTTATAGCGGGTGTTGCCGGCTGTACTGCGCTTCTTGTTGCCGGTCTCGGTCTCGGTGACTCGATAAAGACAACTATCGCAAATCAGTTTGAGGGAGAAAATTCAATCTGCCGCTATGACGTTCAGATTGCTCTGAAAAACACATTCGATTCCTCCGGCTCCGGCAGTGAGATATACAGCACCGTCTCAAACAAGCAGGCTGTCGCTCGCACGGCTGACGGCGGAGCTCTTGCAATGTTTACGTCGATGAAGACAGGCGTTGCCACCTCAGACAACTCAAACGCCTCAATGGAAATCAATATTGTCGTGCCCGATAAACCGGAATCCCTCAACAGATATATTAATCTCACCCCGACAAAGAAAGGCAGCACAATAAGCAATAACGGCTGTGTCATCACCGACAAGCTTGCCGACAAGCTCAATCTTTCGGTCGGCGACAGAATATCTCTTGAAAAGGACGGTGCTTCGGCAAGTGCAGTGGTCACCGGCATTGTCAGGAATTACGCTTTCCATTATGTCTATATTCTTCCCGACGCATACGAGAGCATTTTCGGCGAGGGCGCAAGCTATAATTTCATCACCGCCTGTCTCAAGGACGGCATAACGGGTGAAGAAAAAACCGCCTTTGCCACTGAGCTTATGAATCTCAACGATGTCAGCGCAGTCGCTTTCACCTCGAACACGATAGAAAGTCTCAGCTATATTCTCGACAGCCTTAACTATGTCGTTATTGTCATTGTTGCGGCGGCGGCACTTCTTGCGCTGACGGTTCTTTACAACCTCTCGAACATTAACATTAATGAAAGATACAAGGAAATCGCCACGCTCAAGGTTCTCGGTTTCAATAAGAATGAAGTTTCGGCTTATATTTCACGTGAAAATCTGATTCTTGCTGTGATAGGTATGCTCATCGGTCTTGTTGCCGGAATACCGCTTCACCGGCTTGTAATCGTGCTTGCCGAGGTTGATGTTGTGCGTTTCGGCAGAACTATCAGCCCGCTTTCATTCCTGTATGCGGCAGTGTTGTCGCTGGCTTTCACGGTCATTGTCAATCTCATTATGCGCATAAGGCTCAAAAAGATTGATATGGTTGAATCGCTTAAGTCAGTCGAATAACATAAATTTTTAACAGAAAAGAGGGTTCTTTATGCAGTTCCTCAAAAAAGCGTTTTACCGGACTTACCAGATGTGTTTCAAACTTGTCATGGGCTCAAAGCTCTTTGACTGGTCGGAACCCGAGCTTCTCGAAGGAGCCGGAGCAGTCAGAAAACTACCCGAATTTATCGAAAAAAAGGGCTTGAAAAAAGTGCTGATTGTCACCGACAAGGGGCTGACATCTCTTCATCTTCTTGACGGTATGCTCGAAGAATTTAAAAAATCAAAGGTTGATTTTGTAATCTTCGACGACGTTCAGCCGAATCCCACCATACGCAATATCGAAAACGGAAGAGAAGTTTATCTTCATAATAATTGCGACGGTATTGTATCATTCGGCGGCGGTTCTCCGATGGACTGTGCAAAGACTGTCGGCGCAAGAATCACCAATCCGAACAAGAGCGTCAGAGCAATGAGAGGACTTCTCCACGTCAGGCACAAGCTGCCTCCCCTCTTTGCTGTTCCCACAACGGCAGGTACGGGCTCGGAGGTTACGATAGCCGCTGTTGTCACCGATGAAGAGACTCACGAAAAGGGCCCGATAAACGACTTTCATCTCCGCCCGAGATATGCCGTTCTCGACCCCGAGCTCACCGTCGGGCTGCCCCCGCACATTTCATCAACGACAGGCATGGACGCTCTCACCCACGCAGTTGAGGCATACATAGGAAAAAGCAATGTTGCCAACACCGCCGACTGCGCCGAAAAAGCCGTCAGACTGATTTTTGAAAATATCGAAAAGGTATATAACAACGGCTCCGATATTGAAGCCAGAGCGAATATGCTCAAGGCGTCCTACTATGCCGGAATGGCATTCACAAGGGCATACGTGGGATATGTTCATGCGATAGGCCACAACCTCGGAGGAATGTACAATGTGCCTCACGGACTTGCAATGTCCGTCATTCTCCCCCACGTTCTCGACTATTACGGTGAGACAGCTTATGAGCCTCTTGCAAGGCTTGCCGTTGTCGCCGGCGTAAAAAAGGACGGCACTGCCGAAGAGAGGGCAAAGGCGTTTATTGCGGCTGTGAGAGGTCTCAACGAGAGAATGAATATTCCGACCGGCTTCGATGTAATAAAGGAAAAGGACATATCTCTTATCGCAAAACGCGCGCTCAAGGAAGCTAATCCCCTTTATCCCGTGCCGAAGATAATGGATAACGCCGACTGTGAAAAGGTCATCAGAGGGCTGATGATTTGAGTTGAAAACAAATAAAAAGCAGGTTGATTTTTCAGCCTGCTTTTTTTACTACGGTGCGTAGTAATATAAGTTTCACACGGTGTCAGTAAAGGGCTTTTTCGCTCCGGAATACACTAATTAATAAGAATTCCCGCATACCGGGAGAAATTCTCTTTTCGATAGGTTGTATTTATGCTCTCGCAGAGTTAGAATGAATACAAAGAAAGGAGTGTTTGTATGGCAAAGCAAACTATAGGCGGCTTTATTTCGGCACTCAGAAAAGCAAACTCAATGACACAAAAGGAGCTTGCCGAAAAGCTGAATGTGTCGGACAAAGCGGTTTCACGGTGGGAAAACGGTGACAGCTATCCCGATTTGATGCTCATACCGGTTATTGCCGAAATATTCAAAGTGACAGCGGACGAGCTGTTGAGCGGCGAAAGAAGAAAAGATGAAAACAAGTCGGCAGAAAGCAGCTATAAAAGCATTGAATTATTATTAAAGCATTCGTTATCAAGCTATAAAAATAAAACGGTTATATCGTTGGGAATTGCATTTTTCGGCTTGGCACTTGCTTTTGCAATAAACTTCGGGGCATTAAGAAGCGTTCTTGCGTTTTCCCTTGCGGCACTGACTTTTGTTGTTTCCTCCGTCTGTCACACGTTTTTTACAAATCAGGCATTTTCGGCAATAAATTCATTCGATGAAAACACTAAGCTGATTTCAGATTACAAACAAAAAATAAAAGGTAAAGCCTTTCTGATTTATTGCATTATACTTTCTGTGTTACTGTTCTGTATTCCTTTAGCTGTAGCCGGAGATGTCCATTCGGGCCTTGATTTTATGACCTGGGTTTATCCCGGAGCCGCTATAACGCTGATATACTATATTATTCTCACAGTTGTCAACTCGGTTTTCTGTCTGAAATCGGCAAAGCTCGTGTTTTCGGACACGCAAAGGCATAATGCAAAATTAAAAATCAGAATAATCTCCGTCTGGTGCTTTGCGGTTATATTAACAATAATTTCAATGTTAGCACTCAATAACAACTTTATGTATGTAAAGGGAACGGAGTTTCAAACTCAAGATGAATTTGTCGAGTTTATGAAAAACTACAAAAGCGAGAATAAAATAATTGAATTTGTAGACGGCGAAGAATTTGAAAATGAAGTTTATGATTATAATGGAAAACTGTTGTTTTCTTATCCTATGAACGGAAATATAGCAGTAGTAAACTTCAATAAAAACAATGACGGAAAAACAGCCGAAAGCTTTTTCCCGTGCAGGGCATATACAGCAGAGGACCTGATACAAAGAGGCAGTATTGTTGACAGAATAAACATCGGGTTCATTGTTGTTTACGCTTTTGAAGCAGTATTGCCGTTTATTATATACAACAGGAAAAAGCAGAAATAGAATAGCGTGATGGCTTGGGGGAAAATAAAAGTGCGTTCACCGGAAATAACCGTATGAACGCACTTTTTCTGCCGCTTTTAAAGCGGTTTATTTTTTTATCCTCTTCTGGCCTCTGCCGCACTGTATGTATTTTTCATAAGCATAGCTATCGTCATAGGACCGCAGCCGCCGGGCACGGGGGTAATGTAAGAGCATTTGTCGCATACATTGTCAAAATCAACGTCTCCGCAAAGCTTCCCGTCTGCGTTACGGTTGATTCCCACGTCAATTACTATCGCACCGTCCTTGACCATATCCCGTGTGACAAAGCCCGCCTTTCCGACAGCGGCGACGATAATATCGGCACTGCGGCATATATCGGCAAGGTCTTTCGTCTTGGAATGGCACACAGTCACCGTTGCGTTTGCGTGAAGAAGAAGCATTGCCATCGGCTTTCCGACAATGTTGCTTCTGCCGATGACTACGGCGTTCTTGCCGCTTATGTCAACGCCCGTGCTCTTTATCAGCTCCATAACTCCCGCCGGAGTGCAGGGCAGAGTGGTATAATTGCCCACCATTATTCTGCCGACATTGACCGGGTGAAAAGCGTCAACGTCCTTTTCGGGCGTTATCGCATTTATTACGGCTTCCTCGCTGATGTGCCCGGGCAGAGGAAGCTGGCAGAGTATTCCGTCAACCTCTTCGTCGGCGTTGAGCTTTTCGATAAGGGCAATAAGCTCACACTGAGTTGTTTCCTGCGGCAAGGCATACTCAAGCGATTTGTAGCCGATGTATTCGCAGGCTTTTTTCTTGTTTGCGACATATACCTTTGAAGCGGAATCCTCACCGACGATTATAACGGCAAGGCAGGGCACATAGCCCTTTTCTTCTTTCAGCTTTTGCGTCATTTCCTTAAGGCTGTCCTTGACCTCAAGGCTCACTTTTTTTCCGTCGAGAAGCTTCATATTATTCCTCCCCTTTCGTATCCGAATATGTCACCGTCTCTTCGACAGGCGGTATATTTTCGGAGACATTATCCTTTTCTCTTGAATCTTTGACAATTTTTCCGTTTCTGATTTTGACCTTTTTCGCTTCTTTTCTGAGCTTTTTTGCGTCCTTCTTTTCCTGCGCCTTTCTTTGTGCTTCAAGCTCTTTCGGAGTTTTTTCGGGGAAGAAATCAACGCCCTCTATCGGCTTGGGATTACGTGTATATCTGACAAGCAATATGACGAGAAGAACAAAGCAGACCGACGCAAGACAGATTGAGACGAGCTGAGAAACTCTCAGAGAGGTATGGCCTATATATAGGCTGTCGGTTCTGAAGCCCTCGACGACAGCTCTCTCAATTCCGTAAAGCACGCCGTATGTGAGAAAAAGCTGACCGCTGAACTTTCTGAATTTTCTGAGAATAACATAGAGCACCGCAAAGCTCAAAAGGCACCAGAGAGACTCATAGAGGAAGGTCGGGTGAACGAAAAGACCGTTTTCCTCAATGTATGCGCTGACCTGTGTCGCACTCATATTTTCGAGACCGAACTGCTGCTGATGCGACTGGATATAGCTTAAAACGGTGTCGCTCATCATTCCCCAGGGCTTTGTTGTGAAGCCGCCGAAAGCCTCCTGATTTGCGAAATTGCCCCATCTGCCGATTCCCTGACCTATGAGAAGGCTCATTCCGACCATATCGAGAAGATTGGGAAAATTCACTTTTTCTATTTTGGCGGTGATAAACGCCGCAAGAATACCGAAAATTATTCCGCCGTATATGGCAAGTCCGCCGCCCCGGATATTGAAAATCTGTTCGGGGTGCTGACCGTAATAATCCCATTCAAAGGCAACATAATAGAGCCTTGCGCCGATTATTCCGAAGAGAGTGCCGAAAATGAGAATATCGACCATTTTATCGAGGCTGATTTTCCATTTGTAGGCTATTCTGCCGCCGAAAAGCACGGCAAGAAGAAAACCGAAAGCAATAATTGCGCCGTACCATTTTATTGATACGGTGCTTCCGATAAACGGGAGTTGAAATTCAGCCAGAGTTTTTGACACGCTGAACTGTTTTGAAAGTCCGGCAAATTTTACAAGTACGGTATCCATAATATCATTCCTCACTTTATCACCGACAGGGCGCACAGAGCCGGGTCGAAAGATTCCCTGATTATTTTGTCAACATCATTTTTTGTGACAGTACGGTATATATCGAACATATCGAAAAGACCGTAGTTTTCAAAATGCATTGAAACGAGCGCATTTGCGAGAGTGTCAACGTCGTTGAAGCACTTGACCTCATTTCCGTATTTTTTTCTTCTGACCGCTTCAAATTCTTCTTCACTGACGCCGTTTTCTTTCAGATAAGCTATTCTTTC
Organism: Acutalibacteraceae bacterium; assembly: GCA_045639785.1. Classification (GTDB taxonomy): domain Bacteria; phylum Bacillota; class Clostridia; order Oscillospirales; family Acutalibacteraceae; genus UBA6857. Next base: position 11,371 of record JAZUDT010000036.1, read on the forward strand.
GGTTATAAGTCTTCTGACCTCTTCGGGGTTTTCACTTTCGCCGCCGAATATATTGACCGCAAAGCCTCTGCCGCTGAAGTATTCCGTCGAGAAATCGGAATTGATAAGCCTGCGTGAAATAAGCTCGTCATAGAAGTCGGTCATTTTTCCGCATATAAGGTCAAAGGCTATGCCGATTAAAATGCTGTATCTGAGCTTATCCTCTCTTATTTTTTCCTTGAAGCCGAGATTGAATTTCTTGACCTCAACGTGCATTTCTTCTTCAATATAGCTTTCGACACAGTCAAACGGCTCTTCCTCTGTCTCTCTGACAATTTCGACCGCTTCCTCAAATTCAATCTTTTCGTCAACGGCCCTCATGACCTGCTCCGGCGTAACATTTCCGGCGACGGCAAGCACCATATTGCTGAGATTATAAAATGTACTATAACATTTGTATAAGAGCTCTGCATTGATTTTTGCTATTGATTCCACCGTTCCTGCAATATCAATTCTGACGGGATTTTTCCGGTAAAGTGCCCTGAGAAGATTGAAAAGCACCTGCCAGTCGGGATTATCCTGATACATTTTTATTTCCTGACCGATTATTCCCTGTTCCTTTTCAACCGTCTCCTGTGTAAAGTAGGGGTGCTTTACAAAGTCTAAAAGTATGCGGATTGATTCGTCAAAGTTATCCGTGCACGAAAAAAGGTAGCAGGTTTTGTCAAACGAGGTGTATGCGTTTGCGTTTGCGCCGGTTTTTGCGTAAAGCTCAAAGGCGTCAAGCTCTTCGCTCTCAAAAAGCTTGTGTTCGAGGAAGTGGGCTATTCCCTCGGGCACACTTGTTGTTTCTTTTCCTTTCACGGCAAACCGTGTATCCACTGAGCCGTAATCCGTGCCGAAGACGGCAAAGCAGGATTTCATATTCTGTTTAGGCATGACATAAACCGTCAGTCCGGATTTATGGTTTATTCTGTAATATTCCTCGCCGAGAAACTCATTTGAATATTTTTTCATTTCCATAATAAATAAGTCCCCCCTCAGTTTTCGAGCACAAATATTGTGTCAAAGCTTGCAAATGCGGCGGCTGTCATTATTTCTTCCTTTGTGACGGCATTTATCTGCTTCATGAATTCTGACGGAGAAATGACCGAGCTTGCCGTCTGCTGTGAAGCGTACCAGTTTTCGATATCCGCCGGTGTGTCATAGACCGAGGTCAGCCCGTCGCAAAGGCTGAGCTTGCTTGCACGTATAGTCTCATCGTCGATATCGCCGTTTCGCATATCTTCAAATTCGTGCTTTATACTGTTTATCGCTTTTTCGATGTTCTCTTTTTCAACGCCGCTCTGGATTATGATAAGTCCCTTTCCGGCGTCGAAGCGTGATGAGCAGTAATAGCAAAGGCTCTGCTTTTCACGCACGTTAAGAAACAGCTTTGAATAAACCCCTGCACCGAAAATGTCGTTCATCACCTTTATCGCCGCATAGTTATCTCTGTCGTATGTCATACCCGCACGCATACCTATAACGAGCTTGCACTGCTTCAAATCCTGCGTTTCACGCACCGTTTTTTCGTCGTATGCCTGAGAAAGAAACTCCGTGTGAAGCTCCGCTGTTTTTTCACGCTCTATTCTGCTGAACTTGTCTTTGACAAGTTTTTCAGCTTTACACTCGTCTATGTCGCCGACAATGTTTATCTGCATCGGCGCGTGGAGCATTATGTCAGTGAAAGCGTCAAAAACGTCCTTACCCGTGAGACTGCTTATTTCCTCAACTGTGCCGAACTTGCTTATTGAGAAGTCCTCGTCACGGCACATCTCCTCTATCATACGGTTTGCGGCGTAATAAATCTTGTCGTCGCTCAGACTGTGTATGTGCTCAATGAGAAGACGCTTTTCACGTTCGACGTTTTCCTGAGGGAACGCGCCGTTTTCGGCATTGGGCTTGAAAAGCATATCGAGAAGAAGCTCAAGGGCAGAGAGAACAATACTCTCGTCCGTCAGGGCAAATTTATCGTCAATACATTCGAGCGAAAGCTGAATTTTCTGACTTTCGCCGTTCTTTATCACGCTTGCACCGATACCCGCCCCGTAGAGCATACCCAGACGCATACCCATTTCTCTGACTGTCGGGAAATCGCTGTTTGTTTTTCCGAGAAGATTTATTAAAACCGCTCTTGCGGCGTTTTTGCCGTCGGAGAGGGGCATGGCGATATTTATACTTGCGTTGGCGGTTTTGAAGTTTTCCGCTTTACACATACAGAGCTTTACGCCTCTGCATATATCAACCGTCCTGATTTCGTTACTCATGCCGAATTTCCTTTCGCTGTGTATTTGTGACATCTTATCATATATTGCCCTTTTTTACAATATCCAATGCAAAGTTAAAGGCTTTTTAACATCATATCATTATTGCGGAAATAACTGCGTCACATTTAGGTTGTAATATATCAGTGTCGGTATGCGGCACATTTTCCGCCGCCGAAAGCCGATTGTGCATAATTCACAATGTAATAATTCCCTATTTTGCCGCTGAATTAACAGGCTCTTATCACTATTTTTCACAAAAAGGCACTATTTTGTTCGGAAAAATATATAAATTTTCTCTTTGATATATTGCAAATTGACTAAATTTTGTGTAAAATGTATTTCAGCGGTTTCGTTAAAATGTCCAATACTGCGATTTTAATATAGGATTATCGGAGGAATTATCATGTCAAACAGACTTTATCAGGGCGTTATTCATCAGATGCGTGAGGCTGTCGGCAGAACAATAGGTGTTATTGACGACAGCGGTTGTATTATTGCGTGCAGTGAGCTCAGCCGTATAGGCGAATACATAGGCTTTGACGCTTCGGGAATTTTTCTCGGCACGGGCGCAAAGCTTATAGGTATGAAAACCTATATGCCGTTCGGTTCATCTTCACAGCCGGGCTGTGCCGTGTTTGTTGACGGCGATGACGCAGAGGCTCAGAGATATGCGGCGATAGTGGCTGTTGCGCTTTCAAGCATCAAGCAGTATCACGACGAAAAATACGACAGGGGTAATTTCATAAAGAATGTAATTCTTGACAATATTCTTCAAGGCGATATTTACCTCAAGAGCAGAGAGCTCGGCTTCAGCAATGACGTAAGACGCTGTGTTCTTCTCATAAGAGTACCCGAAAAGGACGACACGGCGATATATGACACAATAGTCTCTCTCTTCCCCGACAAGAACAAGGATTTTGTCATTAATCTGAGCAAGTCCGATATAGTTCTCGTCAAGGAGCTCAAGGCTCAAACGGAAACAGGCGACCTTGAAAAGCTTGCCCGTTCGATAGCCGACACTCTGACGAAAGAGTTTTATGTGACTGCACTTATCGGCATAGGCACAATAATAACCGGCATAAAGGACCTTGCCCGTTCATTCAAGGAGGCGCAGATTTCTCTTGAGGTCGGCAAGGTGTTCGACACCGAGAAAACAATAATCACCTATGAAAATCTGGGTATTGCAAGACTTATCTATCAGCTTCCGACAACTCTCTGCGATATGTTTCTCAAGGAGATATTCAAGCGCGGCTCGATAGAAAGCCTTGACAGCGAAACGCTCTTCACCATTCAGAAATTCTTTGAGAACAATCTCAATGTTTCCGAAACGTCAAGAAAGCTCTTCGTTCACAGAAACACCCTGGTTTACCGTCTCGAAAAAATAAAGAAGCTCACCGGTCTTGACCTGCGTGAGTTTGACGATGCCATTGTTTTCAAAGTTGCACTCATGGTCAAGAAATATCTTGACGCAAGCCCCGTGAAATACTGAGGCACTACTGATAACGGGAGGATTAGAAAGATATGATTGAATTTAAAAATGTCAGCATGACATACAAAACGAACAATACCGTTGCCCTGAGTGATATTTCGGTCAGAATCGAGGACGGCGAATTTGTATTCGTTGTCGGTCCGTCGGGTGCGGGAAAAAGCTCGTTTTTGTCCGTCATCATGGGACTTGAAAAAATTGATTCCGGCTCAGTCAGAGTCGGGCCGTTCAGTCTCGGCGGAATAAAGAGAAGAGAGCTTCCCTATCTTCGCCGTATGCTCGGCATAGTGTTCCAGGATTTCCGTCTTATTTCAAAGATGACCGTCTATGACAATGTTGCGTTTGCCCTTCGTGTTATCGGAATGGGTGAAAGAAAAATCACAAGGCGTGTTCAGTATGTTCTCAAGCTTGTTGAGCTGACGGATAAGGCGACCTGCCTGCCCAATCAGCTTTCGCAGGGTGAAAGACAGCGTGTCGCCATTGCAAGAGCACTTGTCAACAACCCGAGCGTAATTATTGCCGACGAGCCCACAGGTAACCTTGACCCCGTGCTCTCGAACGATATTATGGTTCTGTTTGACAAAATCAACGCTCTCGGCGCAACCGTTGTTGTCGTTACGCATGACCTTGAGCTTGTTCATAAATTCTCTCACCGTATTGTTACGCTTGAAAACGGAAAAATCATATCCGATACGGGCACAGAGATTGACGAAGAGAAAAAGATTGAAAAAATAACAGACGGAGGTAAGAAGAAAAATGGCAGATAAAAACAGAAATACCGTACCGTTAAAATCAAGACAGACAGTGTCGGCTAAGCCCGACGCCTCCGTAAAAGGCACGAAAAAAACCAATGCGGAAAAGAAAACTCAGAAAAATGGCGAGATAACCTCGCTTGAGCCGCAGAAGAGCGTAGGCAAGCGCAGAGGCGGCGGACTCAACGTGAACTATCTGACAAAGATGGGCTTCAAAAGTCTCATTTCAAACCGCAGTATGACATTTTCCTCAGTCAGCGTTCTGACTGCGTGTCTGCTCCTTATCGGCGTGTCGCTGATGATACTCTTCAACATTCAGTCGATGGTTACTCAGGTTAAGAATCAGAACGTAGTCGTTGTTTTCGTTGAGGACGGGCTTGACAGTCAGGCTGTCGCAAAGGTCGGCGATGACCTCAGAGCACTTCGCAACGTGACAGACGTTGAATTTGTCGGAAAAGATGAGGCGTTTGCCGAACAGCTCAAGTCGTTCGGTCTTGAGGCGGAGTCGTTCACAGACCTTCTTGAAAATCCCCTGCCCGACAGCTTTAATGTCACAATTTCTGATATAAGCAATTTCAGCTTCACCCTGTCGAACATGAAGAACATCGCAAATGTTTCCTCTGTCCGTGAAAGTCAGGAGCTTGTCGGTCAGATTTCGGCGTTCCAGACATCAATTTCGGCAATATGCGCCGTCATAGTCATACTTCTCTCCGTTGTGTCAATATTCATTATCACAAACACCATCAGAATCACAATGGTTTCGAGAAAGGTTGATATAGAGGTTATGAAATCCGTCGGTGCGACGAACACATTTGTCCGCTGGCCGTTCATAGTCGAGGGAATTGCGATAGGCGTATTTTCTGCCGTCATGTCATTCGGGCTGACCTATCTTGTCCAGACGCTTGAGGGTGACGCCTTTGCCTCTCTTATGACGGTATTCGGCGGCACGACAATCTCATTCTTCAAATACTGGCCGCTTCTTCTGCTGGGCTATATCGTCGCAGGCGTTTTCATAGGACTTTTCGGAAGCATACTTTCTATGGCGAAATATCTGAGAAAGGAAGGCAGTGAGGCAGATGAAATCTGAATTTTCAAAAATCATTTCGTATGCGCTTTGTCTTGTCCTTCTGTTTTTGTGCACCGTATTGCCCCGTACTCCGGTGGCTGAGGCATCAACCTATGATGAGCTTGTAAAAGCCGGCGAAGAGCTTTCACAGAAAATCGCCGAAAACAAAAACAGGCTTGCAAGCCTCAAATCGGACAAAAGCAATCAGGAGGAATACCTGAAAACATTACAGACAAATATCGAATACACACAAAATCAGCTTGATAATCTCAACAGTCAGATAACCACAATCGAATCGCAGATTAAAGAGGTCGAGACAACTGTTAAGAATCTTGAAGATGAAATAGATAAGCTCAACAGCGACATCGACTCCACCGATACGAAAATCAAAAATGCAAAGAAGAACGTGAAGAAAACCTACCGTAATCTTTCGGCGAGACTTCGCAGTGCATACATTTCCGGTTCGGATTCAAATCTCAAGCTTCTCCTCGGCGCAGAAAACACAGCCGCCTTTCTCAGAAGACTTGAGCTGATGAAAATCGTCAGCGAAAACGATGCAAAGCTCATAAACGATTTCAAGGCTGAGGCTAAAATACTTGAGCTGTCAAAATCCTCTCTCCAGGAGAGAACGAACATCCTCGATGAAAAACGCAAGACGGTTGAGGAAGACAACAAGTATCTCTATGAAAAGAGAAGCGAGCTGAAAACAAAAAAATCGGCTCTTGACAGCACCAGCAGGTCTCTTGAAGAGCAGTATTCAGAGGTTCAGACCACTATCGCAAGCCTTGACCGCAACAGCGTATATTATCAGAATCTTATCCTCAAGCAGCAGCAGGAGGAAGAGGAAAACGAAAGAGCCATTGAGGCATACATTGCCGCTCATGCCTCCAGAGGTAACGGCGGCTCGGGCGATGTGGGCGTCGGAAGCGGTAAATTCATGTTCCCGATTCAGTTCAGGGGCGCACATCTGACGAGCAACTTCGGCTGGAGAACTCTCTACGGCAAAGCCAACAATCACGGCGGCATTGATATTTCCGCACCGAACATCTACGGTCAGAATGTTTATGCTTCACGTGCGGGCACTGTACTCAAGGCGGAATATTACAGCAACACCGGCTACGGTCATTATGTCATTCTTGATCACGGCGACGGCTTCACCACCGTTTACGGTCACTGCTCAAAGGTCCTCGTTCAGGAGGGGCAGTATGTCAATCAGGGCGACGTAATCGCAAAGGTCGGTTCAACCGGAAACTCTACCGGTCCTCATCTTCATTTTGAGGTCAGATATAATAACGAAAAGAAAAACCCGCTCAATTATGTAAAGGTACCCTGATAAAATCAAAAGGCAGCCGGTAATTGCCGGTTGCCTGTTTGACAGAAAGGAAGAATTTTATGAGCAAGAAAATCTCGCTGGGTGCGGCGATAGGTCTGATTTTTATCTGCGTTGCACTCGCCGTCGTTATAACAATAACGGCGTCCGGCAGTATTTATAACTCAATACTTCAGAATCTGCCCGAAAAGGTGCAGACTTATTCCATGCTTGAAGAGGTCGGCAATATTGTCAAATCCAATTATTACGGAAATATTGACCAGTCCTCACTCGACATTGCAACTGCCGAGGGCTACATAGAAGGTCTCGGTGACGGATATTCACGTTATATGAGCGCAAGCGAATGGGCAAAATATGACGCCACCATTCAGGGAAGAATGACGGGCATTGGCATTGAATACAAAAAAAGCGGGAGCAGAATAAAAATCACAAAGGTATATTCCGGATCTCCCGCAGAGGTCAGCGGACTTTCAAAGGGTGACAATATCGTTGCCTTTGACGGCGAAGCAGTTACAAATGAAAACTATAAGGATATGGTCGCAAAGCTTGAGGGAGATAAGCTCTCAACAGTCAACCTTACATACAGACATTCGGGAACGGAAAAAACCGTCAGCGTCGCAATGGGCTATGAAGCACAGAGCGTTGACGTTCACGCAATAGGTCAGCTCGGATATATCAGAATAAGCGACTTTTATTCCACCACAAAAGAACAGGTGCAGAAAGCAGTTGACAAGTTTGTTTCTCAGGAGGCGACAGCAGGTCTCATTATTGACCTGAGAGATAATTCCAGCACAAATTTCGAGGCGGCAATAAGCGTCACGGATATATTTGTGCCGACGGTCGAGGGCTCGGATTCAATCGCAAGAGTCACCGACGCCAAGGGCAATATCCTTTCAAGCTATTCCTCCGACGCATCGGCGGTCAATCTGCCGATAGTCGTTATTGTCAACAACGGCACTCTCGGCGGCGCAGAGCTTCTTGCCGCAGACCTCAGAGACTTCGGAAAAGCGCAGATAATCGGCACTCAGACCTCCGGCATGGCGGTCATGCAAAAGGTCTTTAAGCTCACTGACGGCGGAGCACTGCTTCTTTCCGTCGGTGAAATAACACCGTACAAGAGCGAAAGCTACAACAATAAGGGCATAAAGCCCGACTTTGAGGTTACGGGCAAGCAGACAGATGAAATCGCCGACGACCCGCTCTTTATCTATGCTTCATCGCTTATTGAAAAGGATAGCGCAGAGGAGGAGCAGTGATGAAAACTAATGTAATATCGCACAGAGGGGCAAACTTCTTTGCACCGCAGAACACATTGCCGGCTTTTGAAAAATCACTTGAAATAGGTGTTGACGGCTTTGAGACGGACGTTCATCTGACAAAGGACGGAGTGCCCGTCCTCTGCCACAATTACACGATAAACGCAACCTCTGACAAAAAGGGTAATATCACCGATTACACCTACAGCGAGCTCAGGGAATTTGATTTCGGCAAGTATTTTTCTCCCTCATACAAGGGCACGAAAATACCGTCTGTCGATGAGTTTCTCACGCTTGTCGCCTCGTCCGATATAAAGGTGCTCAACATTGAGCTGAAAAGCCCGAAGGAAAGCGGCGAAAGCGAAATTGTCACAAAGACAATCGACCTTGTCAGACGCTATGAGCTGACGGACAGACTCATAATATCGTCATTCAATCCGGATTTGCTTCTTGAAGCCAAGAGGTATGCGCCGGAATGCCGGACGGGTCTGCTTTACAGTCCCAACCACATAGTTGCGTGGAAAATATCAAAAGACCCCGTTGCCTTTGCTAAAGAAATCGGAGCCGACGCACTTCACCCGCACAGCATCTATGTCACACGCAGATATGTTGAAAAGGCTCACGCAGAAAATATCATTGTCAATCCCTGGACGGTTGACAGCCCTAAGAGCATTGAGAAAATGCTCAACTGCGGCGTTGACGGAATAATAACAAATCACCCCGACCTTGTGAAGCATCTTATTTGTGTGAGAGAAAAGCAGTACATATAAAAAGAACGCAGGTTTCTTTCGGGACGCCTGCGTTTTTTCAGAGAGATTTTAAGCTTTATATAAGCTTTGCGATATAAAATATCATCAGGTGATGAAAAATGAGACTGTTGTATGCAGAAGATGAAATATCAATGTCAGAGGCTATTACGGATATTCTGACATTTCATAAATATTCGGTTGACGCCGTGTTCAACGGTGCAGATGCGCTTGATTATGCCCTTAACGAAAGCTACGACGGAATAATACTCGATATAATGATGCCGAAAATGGACGGAATTGAGGTGCTTAAAAGGCTGCGTGAGGCAGGCAACGGAACGCCTGTTCTTCTTCTCACGGCGAAAAGCGAAATCTCGGACAGAATACACGGGCTTGACGCAGGAGCTGACGATTATCTGCCAAAGCCGTTTAATACCGGTGAGCTTCTGGCGAGAGTCAGAGCAATGCTGAGGCGAAGAGAGACCTTTACTCCCGACATACTGCATCTTGGAAATGTCAGCCTTAATATGCAGAGCTATGAGCTTTCCGCAAACGGAAAGGCATACATATTGCCCAATCTTGAATATAAGCTTATGGAAACGCTCATGCTCAGTCACGGTCAGTATCTTTCGGGCGAGGAGCTTCTCGTCAGAGTGTGGGGCTATGACACCGACTCCGATATAGGGAGCGTGTGGGTGTATATATCGTATCTGAGAAAGAGACTTCTGTCACTCGGAGCCGATGTGCGCATAAATGCCAAACGAAATGTCGGATACACTCTGGAGGAAATAAAATGATTAACACGCTTCAGAAGAAATTTATCTTTACCTCAATGACGGCAATCGGAGTGCTTCTCACCGTGCTTCTTTTTGCACTCAATGCGGCGAATATCTACTCGGCACGTCGGCAGGACGAAACGGTGCTGGATATGCTGTCGGGGAAAGAATTTTCAGTTTTGTGGCAGTTGCCGAATGAGTTTAACGGTAACAATAACACCGCCGGATTTCTTCAGCCGCCTATGGATGAAAATATGCGCCGCTCAAGCATATACTTTATCGCATACGCCGACAGAGAGGGTAAAATCATCTTCGTCGATACCAGCCGAACAGCGTCCCTGACAAGGGAAAACGCCGCTTCAATAGCTGAAAATGCGGTTAAAGCCGGAAAGCTGACGGGCAAAATCGGTCTTTACCGTTATAAGGCGGTGAGAACCGAGAACAATATCGGCACAGCTTATATTTTTCTTGATATTTCACACGGCAGAAGCAATATTATCCGCACACTTTTCATTTCCGCCACAGCCGCTCTTATCTGCTTCGGGCTCATGCTTCTTCTTATTGCGGCTCTTTCAAAAAAAGCAATACGACCGATAGCGGAAAACATGGAGAAGCAGAAAAATTTTGTCACCGATGCAGGTCATGAAATAAAAACCCCCCTCGCTATAATCCTCGCTAACACCGAAGCACTTGAGCTTCACGGCGGGGAGACAAAGTGGAGCAGAAATATAAAGGAGCAGACAGAGCGACTTTCAAGGCTTATGCAGGATTTGCTCTCGCTTTCACGCCTTGAGGATACAAAAACAGACAAAATGACTCAGTCTCTTTGCGTTTCGGATATAGTCTCTGACACCGTCTCCATGTTCTGCGAAAATGCCGCACTGAGAAATATAAAAATAAACACGGATATTCAGCCGGATGTTTTTATGAAAGGAGACCGTGAGCACATAGTCAGGCTTGTTTCTCTTCTGACAGATAATGCCGTGAAATATTCATTGCAGGGTGAAAACGTCGATATACGGCTTTGTAAGCGTGAAAAGAAATTTGTTTTTAGCGTCTCAAATATGTGCGAGAGCCTGCCCGAGTGCGACAGCGACAAGCTGTTTGACCGTTTTTATCGGGGCGACAGTGCACGAAACCAGAAAAACGGCGGCTATGGAATAGGTCTTTCCGCCGCAAGAGCAATAACTGAGCTGTATAAAGGCAAAATCACCGCCGAATACATACAGCCGGCCAGAATAATATTTACAGTTATAATGTAATGGAGAAAAATCAAAAGACGGCAGGGAAATCCCACGCCGTCTTTTACGTTGTCTGTTCTCATATCAGCTCGCAGATGCGTCTGAAATCCTCCATAGAGAATTTTTCGGCTCTGACATCTGTCTGAAAGCCCGCTTCCCGAAGCACCTGCGCTACTCTTTCTTTCGGTATTCCCATCCCCGAGCTTATTGAATTTACAGCCGTTTTCCGTCTCTGACCGAAAGCGGCTTTTATCAGTCTGAAAAACTTTTTTTCGTCACTTAAAACCATAAGCGGCTCTTTTCTGAGTGTGAGCTTAATCACCATGCTGTCAACCTTGGGCGACGGCATAAAGCACCCTCTTGACACATTGAAAAGCTTTTGAGCCTCTGCGTAATAGCTGACCGCCGCCGTTACCGCTCCGGCTTCCCTTGAACCGACCTCGGCGCAGAGCCTTTCGCCCGCCTCTTTCTGTACCATTACCGTCACGCTGTCGATACCGAAGTGCCCCTCAAGAAGAAGCATTATCACAGGCGAAGTTATGTAATACGGAAGATTTGCGCATACCACAACACGCATACCGGCAAATTTTTCCTCAATGAGCTTTTTAAGGTCAATTTTCAGAATATCGTCATTGACAATTTCGACGTTGTCAAACTCGCCGAGCGTTTCACTGAGAACGGGAAGAAGTCTTTTGTCAAGCTCTATCGAGACCACCTTTTTCGCTCTCTTTGCAAGCTCTGCCGTGAGAACGCCGACTCCCGCCCCTATTTCGATTACGCCGGTGTTTTCGTCACAGCCGCCCTCTTCAGCTATTCTCGGGCAGACTGTAGAATCCACTATGAAATTCTGACCCAGAGCCTTTGAAAAGGAAAAGCCGTGCCGTGACATAACATCTTTAATTACATTAATATCGGATAAATCCCTCATTTTTGTCACCGTACATTTTAAATTCAGGCATTTTCGGCATTTGAAGCGGCAAGCTCGTGAGATTCTCTCACATAAGAATATATCGGCTCAAGCTTTTCTTTCGTCAGAGGATAAGCAAACTGATAGAGAAGATATATCAGAGTGTAGGTAACGGCAGGTATAACAGTGCACACCTTGAGTATTCCCTCGCTCACACCCTCGACATAGCCCGTGCTTGTCATTGAAACGTCATAGCCGACCTTTGCCAGAAGCATAAGTCCGCCGTAATCCGCCGCCGTCTGACCGAGCTTTCGGCAGAAGGTATAAACAGCATAAATTGCGCTCTCGGAACGAATGTGCGTTTTGAATTCCTGATAGTCGATAACGTCGGCTACGACAGCCCAGTTTGTTATCGAAATAAACGAATAACCGAAGCCGATGACGAACAGAAGCACCATGTAGAGCCACGCCTGGTCGGGACCGGGCTTGATAACGTAGGTTGCAACAGCTGCAGCAGCCGCAAGAAGTCCGCCGACGCTGCATATCTCCTTTTTGCCGAATTTCTTAACCAGTGACGGAACTATCGGTATCATTACAACCATAGGAAGATAATTTGCGATAGTGCCGATAACGGAAAGATTCGTGTCGCAGAAATAGTTTTTATACATATACTGATTGAGCGAAGCAAACTGGAGCTGTCCGCTTATGAGTATGCCTGTAATCGCAAGTGAGATAAACGGTCTCGATTTAAACATACCGCCGTAGGTCGCTTTCATATCAACCTTCGGTTCAGCCTCGGATTTTACTCTCTCCTTTGTCGAGCCGTAACAGGCAAGGTAGAACACTATGGCGCATACCGCCATGATAACGGCGAAAATAAACATTTTCTGACCGTTTGCCTCGTTGTGGTCAAGCGTTACGCCGTCAGCCTTATAGAATTTATCATAGATGATATACGGCGCAAGAAGAAGCGGTGCCGCTCCGCCTATGCCGCCACCTATCGTTCTGAACGTCGAAAGAAGCGTTCTGCCGTCGGGGTCATCGGTGATAACCGAAGCAAGCGACCCGAACGGAACATTTATGCCCGTGTAGAGCATACCGAAAGCGATATAGGTTATGTATGCGAAAATCAGAAGCACCGTCTGATTCTGCGTAAAGCTCTGGAGATTGAAGAAGCAGAGAAGCTGTGAAAGAGCAAGCGGAATTGCAATGAACTTTATATAGCCTCTGAATTTGCCGCTTTTGCCCGGTTTTCTCTTTGCCACAATCGCTCCCCACATCGGGTCGTTTACTGCGTCCCACAGACGGGTGTAGAGGAAAAGGTTTGCTACCTTTTTTGTCTCAAGCTTGAGCACTTCCGTATAAAATATCTTCAGAAATGATGAAACATAAGTCAGCACAAACAGATTGCCTGCGTCGCCGAGCATATAGCCCATTCCCTCTTTTATGCCTATTTTATTGGGGTGCGCATTACTGTCGGTGACTTTTCCGTTCTTTTTCTTAGCCACAGTCTTTTCTCCTTTTTGATTCGTTTATTATAATATATCATTGCGGCGCATTAATTTCAACACATTTATCAAAATTCGTTCACAGAGTATATATGCGAATACAAAAATCCCCACGCTTTCGCATGGGGATTTTTGCAAAATAAAGAAGAGAAAAATGAAAAAAACAAAAAACTGTAGAAATCTTAATTAATGACGAAATGTCTTCGCTGTTAATATAATAATAAATTGTATTGCGCTGTTTGTGAATAAATTGTGAATTTTTCCGATTTTAGATGTACTAAGTCGAATTTTTGCATATTTTGTCACTTTCAGACGGCGGATTTTCAGTTTTTGCTCTCATAAAGACTGTATAAGCTGTAATAAATACCTCTCTTTTCCATAAGAGCCTTATGTGTACCCTTTTCGGCTATTCCGTCCTCCGTCAGAACAATAATAACATCTGCGTTTCTCACGGTTGTCAGGCGGTGCGCTATGGTCAGAGTTGTTCTGCCGGCGGCAAGTGCTGACAGTGAATTCTGAACGAGAAGCTCGCTTTCGTTGTCGAGAGAGGAGGTTGCCTCGTCAAGAATGAGAACGGGCGGATTCTTAAGAAACACCCTCGCTATTGAGATACGCTGTTTCTGACCGCCGGAAAGCATTATTCCCCTTTCGCCGACATAGGTGTCATACTTATCGGGCAGTGCCTCGATAAATTCATCTGCGCCCGAAAGATGCGCCGCTTCTCTTATTTCCTCATCTGTCGCCCCCGTCTTTCCGTAGGCGATATTTTCTCTTATCGTGCCCGAGAAAAGATAAACATCCTGCTGAACAACGCCGATATTTCTTCTCAGAGATGAAAGTGTAATATCTCTGACATCTTTTCCGTCAATGAGTATTCTGCCGCTCTGAATATCATAAAATCTCGGTATTAGATTACAGAGTGTTGTTTTTCCGCTTCCGGAGGGACCGACGACGGCAACATTCTCGCCCGCCTTTATTTCGAGCGATATGTTTTCAAGCACCTTCCCCTTTTCCTCTTCATAGCTGAATGTTACGTTTTCAAAGCGTATATCGCCCCTGACCGATGAAATATCCTGTGCTTTTTCGCTGTCACAGATAGTTACGGGGCTGTCAATTACCTCGGTAAAGCGTTCAATTCCCGTCATACCGTTTTCAAATTGTTCGGAGAACTCGACTATTCTTTTAATGCTCATGAGCAGTGTTGAAACATACAGCAGGTATGCGGTATATTCGGGTGCGGTAATTTTATCCGAGAGCATGAAAAGTGCGCCCGCCGCCACAATTACGATATACATTATTCCCTCAAAGATACGTGTTGTCGAATGGAAAATTCCCATATATTTATAGGAATGTGATTTTATCTTAAAAAAGGTCTGATTGCTCTCGTCAAATTTTCTTGACTCCTCGCTCTCGTTTGCAAAGGATTTGACAACTCTTATTCCGAGAAGACTGTCCTCGACCTGTGAGTTTATTTCACCGAGGGAATGGCGTCTCTGCTTGAAAACACGGCGCATATCGTTTCTCGTTTTCTTAGTGCAGATAAACATGAGCGGTAAAACGGCAAAGAGCATAACCGTCAGGGGCACATTCATAGTGCACAAAACAGCAAACGAAACGATTATCTTCACTCCGGCGATAAAAAACTCTTCAGGGCAGTGGTGTGAAAATTCGGTTATATCAAAAAGGTCTGTCGTGATTCTCGACATTATCTGGCCGACCTTTACGTTATCGTAATATGAAAACGGAAGCTTCTGAAGATGGTCAAACATATCACGGCGCATATCGGTTTCAATGTGCGTGCCCATAACGTGACCGACGTTTTCCATATAGTAATTTGTAACTGCGTCAATTATACGAAACGCAATGTATATCCCCGCTACGTTGAGAACGAATGTGACGGTAAAGCTCTCTCTGTCATAAAGAGCTCTGTCGGTAATCGTTTTCACTATCAGCGGCAGAATAAGGTCGCACACCGTTGTAAGAGAAGCGCAGAAAAGGTCAAGCGTCATTGTTTTCAGATAAGGTCTGAAATACGGTATGAACCTTTTTATCAGATATTTGTTTTTCTGTGATTTTTTCAAATCTTTCACCCCATAAAGCTTATTGAGCGATAACGCTTCAAAAGTGGTTGACACACAAGGTATGTCCCCCACTTTTTGCATTTGATTATTCGTATCCGTTCGGATTTGTGCTCTGCCATCTCCACGTGTCACGGCACATATCCTCAAGATTTCTCTCTGCCCTCCAGCCGAGCTCCTTTTCCGCTTTTGACGGGTCCGAATAGCACACCGCAAGGTCGCCCGGTCTTCTCGGAGCTATAACATACGGGATTTTTATCCCGTTCACCTTTTCAAAGGTTTTGACAATATCGAGCACCGAATACCCCGTACCCGTGCCGAGATTATAGATTTCAAGCCCCGGCTGTGAAAGAGCTTTGCCCAGAGCCTTTATGTGACCGAGTGCAAGGTCAACAACGTGAATATAGTCACGCACGCCCGTACCGTCGGGTGTGTCATAGTCGTCGCCGAAAATGTTGAGCTGAGGCAGTTTTCCGACGGCAACCTGTGAAACGTAAGGCATAAGATTATTGGGTATTCCGTTCGGATTTTCGCCTATTCTTCCGCTCTCATGAGCACCTATCGGATTGAAATAACGAAGAAGAATAATACTCCAATCGTTATCCGATGCATACAAATCCTTAAGAATAAGCTCTATCATATATTTCGTCGTGCCGTAGGGATTCGTCGTGCCGCCCGCCGTCATATCCTCTCTCAACGGAGACACATTGCTCTCGCCGTAAACGGTCGCAGATGACGAAAACACTATCTTTTTACAGCCGTATTTTTTCATCACACGGCAAAGCGTAATTGTTCCGCCGACGTTATTTTCATAGTATTCAAGCGGAAGACGGCAGCTTTCTCCGACCGCCTTGAGACCGGCAAAATGGATAACTGCGTCTATTTTTTCCTTTGAAAACACTTCGGAAAGTCCCGCTTCGTCCCTGATGTCACACTCATAGAACTTGAATTTTTTGCCCGTGAGCTGTGCCACACGTTTAAGCGATTCTTTTTTGCTGTTATAGAAATTGTCGATAACGACAATATCATAGCCTGCATTGAGAAGCTCGGTGCAGGTGTGCGAGCCGATATAGCCGGCTCCGCCTGTTACAAGAATTGACATATTCAAAACCTCTTTCCGGTTAATTTATTTATTCGTCGCCGAATTTTATTCTGTCAAGCACGGCGTGGCACACACGCTTATCCTCCGGCGGGGGTGTCATATAATCCTCGCCGAAGATATAGACAAGATAATCACGCCACCCCTGCGGTGCCATTCGGTTCTCTTCACCGAATTTCACGTCAACACAGGTAGAAAACCATTCCTTTTTCAGAATGCGTTTGTTCTTATAGTGACTGCCGAATGAGCAGAGATATTTTCCGCCTGCGTGACGGGCACAGAATGAAAACACTTTATTTCTTCTGCCGTACCAGTACTCCGGCGGCTTTTTCTTTGCAAGATAAAAAAGTGCTCTTGTCACAGGATTTTCAGAATAGCATTTTTCAAGCGAAACAACCTGCTGAATAAACGATATGAGCTTTGTCGCCGCTTTTGCGTAAAGCTTATTGTCGGGGCATTCGTCAAGGGGGAAAATATCAATAAAAATCCCCTTGTTGAAATTTCTTTTCTCCCACCGTTTTTCGGGGAAATACGTGCCGTTTTTTCTTATCTTTGCGACTATATTTGAAAACTCCGAATCGGTGAAGCCGCTCTGATAGAAGTACCCCCCCGGCAGACTTTTTTCGCATACACGGGCAAACTTTTCAAAATCACTGCGAAGCATCAGAATATCGACGTCATCGTCCCATTCGATAATGCCGCCCTCTCTCGCCGCTCCGAGCATTGTGCCGCCGCAGAGAAAATAGGTTATCTCATTTTCACGGCATATTCTGTCAATTTCGCCGAGCATTTCATAGAGCACACTCTGAAGCTTTTTAAGCTTGTCTTTTCTTTCCTCTGTCATTTCGGGCGGTGCTTCTTCGCCCGTCTCCTCACTGTTTATCTTCGCTTTAAAAAGCTTTTTCAGTTTTTCGGCTCTGAGAGAAAATCCCCCGTAGGTGTGTGCCGCAGAAAAGCCTCTCTCAGTCAGAAGCAGAATGCTGTCCATTTCCTTTTTTGAAAAAATATCCGTCAGAATATTGCCGTAGATGTATTCACGGTTTTCATTGACAAAAGCCTTTATTTTCAAAAAATCTTCACGGCGAGAGTCAATATCCTCTTTTTTTATGCCGCCGCTGACGTATCTGAGAACTCTGATTTTTTTCACATTTTCACGAAGAAGCTTGTCTTTCAGAGCGAGAAAGCTGTCTTTTAAGTCATAATATCTCTCAATATTCGCCACACAGCAGTCGAGAGCATTTCTCAGGCTTTTGGTGTTGACAATACTGCCCTGATTATCACGGTAGTAATACTTCGGCTCTTTCAGCATGACAACCTTTTCACATCTGAGAAACAGTCTGTGCATTGTCAGCGTGCCCTCAAAGGTACGCCCCTGCGGAAATTCAAAATCCGAAAGTATTTCTCTTCTGAAAAGCTTGTTCCAGAAAAGGCTTCTGAGATTAAAGCGTTCCACAAGCTCGGTGACAGCCTCTCTGCCCGTCATCACGACGTCGTATGCGCCGTTTTCTTCATAGCCGTCATATTTTCTCCCTATGCGGAAATATCTGCATGAAACTATATCTGCGCCGTATTTTTCAATGCTTTCGCACAGGTATTCATACATATCCTCAGCGATATAATCGTCGGAATCAACGAAGCCTATATAGTCGCCCGTTGCTTCACGCATACCGGCATTTCTTGCACCGCACAAGCCCTTGTTCTGCTGATGAATAACCTTTATTCTGCTGTCTTTCTTTGCGTATTCGTCGCATATCTTTCCGCAAGAATCGGGTGAGCCGTCATCAACAAGTATTATTTCAATGTTTTTATAAGTCTGACCTATAATGCTGTCGATGCACTGACTGAGATAATTCTCCGTCTTATACACCGGCACAATAATACTTATGCGCTTGTTGTTTTCCATAGCAAACCTCTGAAAAGCATAAATTTCCACGTATGTTATTTTATTACAAACCCCTACCTTTGTCAACCGGAAACGGTCGGTTTATGCCTATATGTATAATAATTGTAAACATTTAAAGATATGTTTGAAAAATCGCCGCTTTAGTGATAGAATAAGTTAGATTATTTTGTGCTCTTGTCGCCGTGTGCGATACGGGCGTGAGGAGGTAAATTGATTTGAGTGATTTTGAAAAAGAAGAAAACGGACTTTCCGATAACGAACAGCCTCAGGCGGCAGAAGAAAGCGTAACGCAAGAAACTCTGAACGAAGAAGCTTCTGCCGAAGAAACCGCCGCAGAGGAAGCACCCGCAGAAGATAATTCCGAAGCCGTGACGGATACCGCAGAGACCTCTCCGGAGGAAAATCTCAACGAAGAGCTTGAGGGAATCAGAAGCAAGTTCCAGGAGATTCTCGACGAGACGGCTGAAGCCTATCTTGCAGGCGGAGATATTCAGGAGGTTGATAACGGCGAAGAACCCCTCACCTCTGAGGAAGAAGAAATAAGCGAAGACGAGCTGTGTCAGTGCTGTGGCGAAAAGAGACGTGCGACAGAATTCGGTGAGGATTATCCTTACTGCGCAGAGTGCAGAAAGCTCATGCAGCATTTTCCGATTTCAGCCGGCGGAGTTTTATCTCTCATTTTCATTCTGGTTCTGACGTGCGTTTCTATTTTCTATGTATTCGGCAGTAACGCCACTCTCATTGACAGTGCTATAACCGCAGACAGCAATGAAAAAAGCGGAAAAATCTATTCCGCTCTCGAATCTTACAGCACCGCTCTTCAGTCATACGTGCCGGATTCCTCGGCACTCGGTAGCAAGGCAGTGCCCAAGAAGGTTGCCGCAAGATATGCTAAAACCTATGCTTCACTTCTCAACTACAACTACGCTTACAGCGTTGTTGAGCAGTTCTTCAGCGAGAAGGATTTAAAAAATCCCGCCTACAAAGAGCTTGCCGATTACTCTGTCAAAAACGACTGCTATTCTCTCATAATGGAGACAATAAACACCGCTCTCCAGGACGAAAAGAACGGCGCAGACGAAATCAACAAGCTTCTTGAGGCTCTCAAGCAGGACGAAAAGAACGACGCTTTTCTCATTGATTATTATGAGTATATAGTCATACAGTATTTCGGTGAAAAGGCTGAAAAGCAATATGAAATACTCACTGAGCTTGAAAAGAACTATCCCGACAAATGGCCCGTCAAATATGAACTTTGCGCTATCTGTTCAAAGCTCGGCAAGGCTGACGAGGCTCAGAAATACCTCGAAGAGGTCATAAAGCACAACAGCGAGGACGGCGCAATTTATGCCTATCTTGCGGACGCTTACCGCTTCAGCGAAACACCCGACGCAGACAAGATGCTTGAGGTGCTCGAAAAGGGCTTTGCCGCCGACGGAGATTCGGGCTACTCGGTCACAGACCTTAACAGAGTAAAAGCTGTCGCTTTCCTGCTCAAGGGAGATTACGACTCGGCTTATGACGCCGCTTCTGCCGCATACCAGACAGCATATTCCTCTCTCTCCTACGGTTACAGCATCAACAATCTCAGTCAGTGCCTTTACACCTATCAGCTTTGCGCTCACCTCAAGGAGGACAAGGACGCTTACGATTCGGTGACGGCTATTCTCGGCTATGTCGGACTTGACGAGTCGAAGGACATCAAAAAATTCGTCAAGGGCAAGCAGTCCCTTGAAAACATACTGACGAACAAGGAGGGCGATTTGGCATGACGGCTCTGTATATCATCACAAGATTTTTGACTTTTCCCGCTGTATTCACAAGAGCATTTTTTGAGCACATCGTCTGCCGCATACACAAGACGGTGGTCGAGGATAACCGTGCTTTCCACTCGGACGAGGCTTGCTCGCACGTTGAGCACGAGCTCATGAAAACTCCCGGCAGTGCGTTTGCGCTGTGCTTTGTGCCCATGCTCTGTCAGCTTATTCTCGGGCTTTTCGTCTCGATAACGGCGGCAACCGACCTGCTCTATCTCGGCTATTTTCAGATGCCGATGGCTGTAATTGATATTGTATGCCTCTGGGTCGGCTTCTCGCTCTCGGTCAACTGCTTCCCCCTCGTTGAGGACGCTATGAATATGTGGGAACAGCTCTATAAGACAAAGGGTCACGTTTTTCAGAAGATAGTATTCGCCCCCGGCGCAGTTATCTGCTATGTCGGCGCATATCTTGAAAAATACTGTCTGACGTTTGTTTCGGGCATTGTAATCACACTTTTATTCGCATTCACCCTTTAATCATAAAAACACTTTAGCTGTGGGAGGAATGTCTATGGCAGAGGAAAAATCCTTAAATGTAAAAAATCTCGTAGTCGGCATTTTGATTGCCCTTTTTGCCGTTATCGGCTTAATTACGGTCATAAGCGGCGCAGTCAGGCTGATTTCGTCATCTGTCAGAAGCAAGGACAGCACCGATTCATATAAGGAGCTTATCGCCCCCGTAATCATGAACGACCCCGACGCTTTTGACGACGTTATCAACGCAAATCAGAGCCAGCTCATCAGCATTTCAATCTGGTCGCTTCTCAAGAGCGATATTGACCCCGACGCATTTGAAAACAAAAACGGCGGAATGCTTGTCCCCGCTTCTCTTATTGAGGAGGAGTTCACCAAGCTTTTCGGCAAGGACGTTTCGCCCGTTCATCAGACGGTCGAGGGCGGTCAGGGAATACAGTTTGAATACAGCAAGGAGGACGGCGCATACATCGTGCCGATAACGGGCATCACCGCTCTTTATTCGCCGATTATTGCCGACGTCAGCGAAAAAGGCTCTTCAACAATACTCACCGTCGGTTATCTTGCGAGCGAGGACTGGCGTCAGGCGGAAAACGGCGATATGATACCGCCCGAGCCGGTCAAGTATATGAAGATATATCTTCGTAAAAACGACGGGAGCTACTATATCAGCTCAATAAAACAAACGGACGCTCTTGAAACAGCCTCAACCGTCAGTGAAAAGGAAGAGGAAACTGAAAAAGCGTCCTGAGGAGGTCACGGTATGATAAAACTTTTCAACAAAAAAACAATGGTCGTTTATATCGCTCTGATTGCCGTTTTTGCTGTGCTTGGCTCTGTTCTTATCGGAGTGAACATTCACTACAAAAACGAATTTATCGAAGCAACAAAGAGCAAAAACGAGTTGTCGGATAAGATAGTCAACGGAATAAGCTCGTTTCTTCAGAGACTTGTTGAGCAAAAGACGGGTTCCGAGCTCGGCGACACGACGGGAAGCACAAAAGAGCCGGAATACGACGACGCAACAAAGAAAATAATGCAGAAGCGTGATTTATCGTTTGCGTTCATGATTGTTTCCTATTGTCTGACTGCCGTTTTTTCGGGGCTTGCAATAGCCGCCGGAGAGTACCCGAAATATCTCGAAAGCGATAAATACAAAGCAAAATTAAGACGTCTTGAAAAGGCAAAGAAAGCTTCCGAAGCGACTTTATAAAAGCACAAAAAAGCACGGCGTACTGCTGAAACTCTCAGCAGTACGCCGCTTTTATTGCCCCTTTATTCAAGCTCAAACGCTCCGGTATATAACTGATAGTACATACCTTTTTCGGCTATGAGCTTTTCATGCGAGCCTCTCTCGATTATTCTTCCGCCGTCAAGAACCATGATAACGTCGGAGTTGACAACCGTTGAAAGACGGTGGGCAATAACGAATACCGTTCTGCCCGACATGAGCTTATCCATACCCTGCTGGACTATCGCTTCGGTGTGGGTGTCTATCGACGAGGTCGCCTCGTCAAGAATGAGACACGGCGGGTCTGCGACTGCCGCTCTTGCGATGGCGATGAGCTGTCTCTGTCCCTGAGAAAGGTTTGCTCCGTTATTTTTAAGCATTGTTTCATATCCCTCGGGCAGACGTGTGATAAAGTCGTCTGCACCCGCAAGACGTGCCGCCTCAATGCATTCCTCATCTGTCGCTTCAAGTCTGCCGTAGCGGATATTATCCATAACCGTACCGGTGAAAAGGTTTGTGTCCTGAAGCACGAGACCGAGAGAACGTCTCAGGTCGCTTTTCTTTATCTTTGTTATGTTTATTCCGTCATAGCGGATTTTTCCGTCCTCAATATCATAGAAACGGTTGACGAGGTTTGTTATTGTCGTTTTGCCTGCGCCCGTTGCGCCGACGAAAGCAACCTTCTGACCGGGCTCGGCATAAACCGACACGTCATGGAGAACCTCTTTTCCGTCAACATAGCTGAAATTGACGTGTTCCATTCTCAAATCGCCTCTGAGAAGCGTGTAGGTAACCGAGCCGTCGGCTGAATGAGGGTGTCTCCACGCCCAGTGTCCCGTTCTCTTTTCCGTCTCGGTTATTGTGCCGTCAGCGGAAATCTCAGCGTTGACGAGAGTGACATAGCCGTTGTCCTCCTCGGGCAGGCTGTCCATAAGAGTAAAAATTCTGTCGGCACCGGCTAAAGCCATAACGATTGAGTTAATCTGCTGTGACACCTGATTTATATTGCCGGTGAACTGCTTTGTCATATTGAGAAACGGCACGAGCACCGTTATCATTCCGAGTGCGCCTATTGAGCCTCTGAATTCGGGATTGAGCGAAACATTCGGCACGTTCAGCGTGATGAGAACACCGCCGAGTATGGCGACGAGAACGTAAAGAATGTTGCCGATATTCATAATAATCGGGCCGAGCATATTGGCGTATGCGTGAGCCTTATAGCTGTCATTGAAAAGAGCGTCGTTGATTTCGTCGAAGTCTCTGCGGCTTTCCTCCTCGTGGCAGAAAACCTTGATAACCTTCTGACCGTTCATCATCTCCTGAATGAAGCCCTCTGTTCTGCCCATTGCTTTCTGCTGACGGATAAAGTATTTCGCCGAGCCGCCGCCGACAAATTTTGAGACAAATATCATTGCCGCAACGCCGAGCACAACTAAAAGAGTTATCCACACGCTGAATGACAGCATGATGCCGAAGACCGTGATAACGATAACGGCAGAGGAAAGAAGATGCGGTATAGCCTGAGAAATGAGCTGTCTTATGGCGTCAATATCGTTTGTGTAATAGCTCATTATATCGCCTTTTTTGTTTCTGTCAAAAAAGCTTATGGGAAGATTCTGCATACCGCCGAACATTCTTTTTCTCAGCTTGTTGAGGTAGCCCTGAGTGAGAATTGCACCGAGCTGGCTGTAGAGTGCGATAGCCGAAATTGAAAGAACATAGAGCGTGACGAGCGTGAGCACCTCGGGGATTATCTCAGCCTTTGCCGCCTGCCAGTCACGGCTTATCACAAAGTTTTCTATTGTCGCCGTAACCTTCTGAATGAAAAGTGCGGGGATTGAGGAGACAACGGACGAAAAGACAACGCAGAGAAGAATAACCGGTGTCAGCACGGGGTAAAACTCAAAGAGCATTTTGAAAAGTCTTTTGAATGTACCCTTTTTCGCCTTGGGTCTTTTCATATTCTGAGGAGCGTTTTTCTTACTCATTTTCTTCCCCTCCCCTCGTCTGCTGAATATAGGTTTCACGGTAATCGGCGTTGGTTTTCATCAGCTCTTCGTGAGTGCCGACCGCCTCTATTCTGCCGGATTTCATCATAACAATCTTGTCCGCCTCCATAACGGAAGCAACACGCTGAGCGATAATGATTTTTGTCGTCTCGGGTATGAACTCTTTAAAGCCCTTTCTTATGAGAGCGTCCGTTTTCATATCGACCGCGCTTGTTGAGTCATCAAGAATGAGTATTTTCGGCTTTTTGAGAAGTGCTCTGGCAATGCAGAGCCCCTGCATCTGACCGCCCGAAACATTTGCGCCACCCTGGTCAACAAGGGTGTCATAGCCGTCGGGTCTCGCCATAACAAATTCGTGAGCCTGAGAGAGCTTGCACGCCTCGATTATTTCTTCATCGGTTGCGTCCTTGTTGCCCCAGCGAAGATTATCTTTCATTGTTCCGGCGAAAAGCAGATTCTTCTGCAAAACGACAGCGACCTGATTTCTGAGCGTTTCTATATCGTATGCTCTGACGTCTTTTCCGCCGACTCTGACCTCGCCCTCGGTCACGTCATAAAGACGTGAGATGAGCTGAATGAGCGTCGTTTTGGACGAGCCCGTTGAGCCTAAAATGCCGACGGTTTCTCCTGAGGATATGTGAAGATTTATATCGGAGAGTGCGTTGAGCTTCGCACTTTTCGCATACTTAAAGCTGACATTGATAAAGTCAACGGAGCCGTCCTCGACTTCATATACTGGGTTTTCGCAGTTTTTAATCGCCGGCTCTTCGTCAAGCACCTCAACAATACGGCGTGAGGACTCGGCGGACATCGTTATCATAACATATATGATGGAAAGCATATTGAGGCTCATGAGAATCTGAAAGCCGTAGGTTATCATGGCGGAAAGCTGACCGACGCCGAAGCCGTTTGCCGCACCCGTCGAAATGATTATCTTTGAGCCGAAAATCAGCACAACGACCATGACCGAATAAACACAGGCCTGAAACAGCGGCGCAGTCCACGCAACAATTCTTTCCGCTCTCGTGAAGTCAACGGCAATATTATCCGAGGCGGCACTGAACTTGCCTTTTTCGTATTCCTCTCTCGAAAAGCCCTTGACGGCTCTCATTGCCATTACATTTTCTTCAACAGATTCGTTGAGCTTGTCGTATTTTTTGAAGACACGGCGAAATGACGGCATTGCATTTTTCGCAACAAGAATAAGCCCGAACAGAAGCACGGGAATAACAAGAACGAACATTGTGGCAAGCGAGCCGCCCATTATGTAAGCCATAACGATAGAGAATATGAACATCAGCGGTGCTCTTATCGCAAGACGGATAATGACCATGAATGCCATCTGAACATTGGCAACGTCGGTGGTCAGACGTGTGACAAGAGAGGTCGATGAAAACTTGTCGATATTCTCAAACGAGAAGCTTTGAATTTTGTAATAGAGGTCGTGGCGCAGATTTCTTGCAAAGCCGCCCGAAGCCTTTGCGGAGACGAGACCGCCGAAGCCGCCGAACGCAAGCGAGACAAACGCCATTAAAACGAGCACAAGCCCGAAGCGGACTATCGTGTTCACATCACAGCCGTTTTGTATGCTCTCAATGAGCTTTGCGCTGATAAACGGAATAAGCGTTTCCGCCACCGCTTCACCGAGCATGAAAAGCGGTGAAAGAATGGTGACAAGCTTAAATTCCCTGACTGAACGAGCTAATTTTTTTATCATTGTTTCTTTCCTTTCAATCTTTATTCTTTACATTTTCATAAAGTATATCGAGCATACGTTCAAGCTCTTTTTTCTCTTCTTCACTCATTCCGTGAACAAGCTCTTCATTGCTTTTTTTGAAAAAGGCGGACATTTCATCAGTGAAAGCGGCGGCTTTTTCGGTTTCACGCACGATTTTATTTTTTCCGTGCTCACAGTCATAGCCGCACTCGATATATCCGCTTTTTTTCATTCTTGCCAGAAGCCCGACCACCGTCGGGTGAGAGACCTCAAGAAAGCTCTCAATCTCTTTCTGAGTTGTCGCCCCGCCGCAGTAATGTATAAAATGGAGCACACGGCTCTGAGAGACAGTCATATCGAATTTTTTAAGCTCAGCGTCAATTTTTGAGCGAAAATTGTCGTGTATCAGCTTCAAAGTATAGCTGACCTCTTTTTGCACAGAGCACCACCTCCATGTTCAGTGTAGCACGCTACAAATTCTATCACCCCGCAAATTTAAAGTCAATAGCCGAGCTGTTTTTTATCAGAGATTTTGCGACAGAACAAATGTTATAATTTGTGCAAAATAACGATAGCAGGGGCGGATAGCAAACGCCCGCCTTTTTTAATTAACAATTAATAATGAATAATTAATAATTGCGGGGCGCAAAATGCGCCGAATTGATGTGAGAAGAGAGTAGTTTTCTTCTCTGAATTAACAATCCGCAGAGGTGCCCCGACGTATTGTGAAGTAAAAATTACAGCGGTTAATATGGAGGGATACTGCTTGTCTTTTCACCGTTTTTCGTCGGGGCGGATAGCAAACGCCCGCACTGTATAAAATATTTGCAAATTATTTGCGGAATACTGCGGGAGGATATTGCGGGAGGATATTGCGGGAGGATAATATCCTCCCCTACACGCGGAGAAATTTCAAAAACAAAAAAACCGCACGCATAAATGCGTGCGGTGATTTTAACATTATAATGTCAAAATGTTAAATTATTCGACTTCTGTCTTAGCTTCCTTCTCGAAAACCATCTTGATAAGAGCTACGAGTTTATCCCAAATCTTTAAAATGAGATCTTTGATATTGAAATCCATAACAATAAACTCCTTTCTAAAATTTTTCAAGAATTAATAAAAATAATTCTTATTCAGCCTCAAGAATGCCTTTGATTGCATCAAGGAGAGCCTTAATGAGATCCCAAATCTTCTGGAATAATGCCTGCATATCCATAGTGTCATTTATCTCCTTTCATATATTAGCTTCGATATGTATCTTAGCTTGTGTAGATAATAGCATATCTTTTTACGCTTGTCAACACTTATTAATATTTTTTTAATGATTTGACTTAATTCTGTTAATTTTCTTAACCGTTTTTTCAATACGAGAAAAATGACGTGTTTTTTTGACACTTTTCGCAGTTTTGTCGCTTATAAATATCTGAGAACGGCGACCACCTTGCCCAAAACGGCAACCTCGTCAACGATAATCGGCGAATAGGTGTCGTTTTCCGGCTGTAAGCGGAAGTGACCGTTTTCTTTATAGAACGTCTTGACTGTCGCTTCGTCACCGATGAGTGCAACGACAATTTCGCCGTTTCTCGCCACCGGCGTCTGCTCGGCAAAGATAATGTCGCCGTCAAAAATACCTGCGTTTATCATGCTTTCGCCCTTGACCTTGAGGGCAAAAAGAGGCTTATCCGCCGAAACATAACCCGAATAAGGGAGATAACTCTCTATCTGCTCCACCGCAAGTATCGGTGCACCGGCAGTTATTGTGCCTAAAAGCGGAACATGGTGGACGTTTTCCGCCTGCCCCATTATTCTGATTGAGCGTTTGAGAAGCGGGTCTCTCTGAATGTAGCCCATCTCTTCAAGGGCATTGAGATTATTCTGCACA
Organism: Acutalibacteraceae bacterium; assembly: GCA_045639785.1. Taxonomy (GTDB): domain Bacteria; phylum Bacillota; class Clostridia; order Oscillospirales; family Acutalibacteraceae; genus UBA6857. The sequence continues at coordinate 38,942 of JAZUDT010000036.1, forward strand.
GACGATGTCGATTTAAGCCCGACGGCGGCGCAGATTTCTCTGACTGAGGGCGGAACGCTTGTCACGCTGGCACGCTCCTTTAAAAACTCTAAAATACGTTCCTGACTGGGAGTTAGACTGTTCATAAATTTACCTCCGTTAAGTCTTTAATTGACCGGTTGATGAAACAACACATTTGTTCGAGATAAGTATAACACATATTTTCAGAAAAAGCAAACATTTGTTTGAAATTTTTTAAAATTTTATTTTATACAAAAATTATAATTTGTCTACAATCATTTCACCGTTTGTTAACCGTTAATACATTATTTTATTATAGTATGTTACCCGTAATACATCACTTATTACTCCTCTGGGTAATTATTACCCCAAACCCCTCATATTTGCGAAAGCTCTCTGCCCGTCAAGGCAGAGAGCTTTCGCATGCTGTAACAATTGTATATAATCATTAGAGCCAATGAATAAAAAAACAGTGATGTTCCTCTGCCGCTTCTTTGGTATGCGTTTTTCGTCCCACATTTTCCCTCGTTTCCCTTGATTTACATTTTCAATAGTACTATAATTAAACTGCGTTATTATAGCATCGGGACAAACAGGGTAAAACCCGATTACATATAAACTATCTTTGAAAGGACGAAAAACTATGAAAAAACGTATTTTAAGCATTTTGCTCTCAGTCATTATGCTTTTGGGTATGCTGCCGGTGACGGCTCTTCCCGCATTTGCGGCGGGTAAAGGAAGTATCAATATCACTGACAGCTGTGATATCGGCAAATCGTACGGAACATATTTTACCGGTGACTATGATGACAGTGTATTCAAAATCACAGGCGTTCCGTCAAATGATATTAATTTCAATAATATAACATTTGAGAATATCACCTGTGACGAAAACGGTGCATGCGTGAATATAGATGTTGACGATGAAATAATTGGAACTAACACCGATTTTATTTTTACTAACTGCCGGTTTATCAATTGTTCCACAACGGAGAACGGTGGTGTTGTTTATATCAATAATACTACCCGTAACTGGCAGAATTATGTATTCTTCGTTAATTGTACTTTTATAAATTGCCACGCAGACGGCGACGGCGGTGCTTTATATATTAACGGTACGGAAGCAACTGTTCACGGGGAAAACAATACATTCTTTTCCGGCTGCAGTGCCGGCGGCAACGGCGGTGCTATATATATCAATGGCACGAAAGCACATGCTTTCGGAGACGGCAATACAGTCATTTCCAACTGCAGTGCCGATGGCAACGGCGGCGGTATCTATATGAATTACGGAAAAAAACTTGACGGCTTTCTCCTTGCCGACAACACTGCCACCGGTGACGGCGGCGGTATCTGCAATACGGCAAATGGTGCTATTATATCAAACTGCCGTTTATATCGGAATACCTGCGGCTCTGAAGGCGGCGGTTTGTACACCGATAAAGCAACGGTCGAAAACTGCAAATTCTTTGAAAACGATTGTTCCGACAATGGATATGAGATTTCCACTAATTCCGGCAGCACCCAAATAAATAATTGCACA
>JAZUDT010000037.1:0-53687 GCA_045639785.1 Acutalibacteraceae bacterium
CTTTTCTGAACAGTCTCATCAACCGTCGAGAACGGCTTTTGCACGCTTTTGCGCCCGTCCGCTTCATTTCCGAGACGGCTGAGCGACCTGCGGCTTTCCTCACGCCGCTTTTCTTCCTTTTCCCTTTCGGAAGCGTTTGAAAATGCGGCAAAGTCATAGTCAAAGCTGTCGTTGTCACCGTCATCTATGCGGACAACGAATTTCTGTCTGTTAAAGCTTTCTCTTCTGTTTTCGTTTTCGCTGTGAGTTTTGAAATCGGTAAAAATATCAGAAGCGTCAAAATCGGAAAAATTATTGCCTCTTCCTTTTTCGTCAGCCATACAGATACCTCCTGTCTGTTTTCATTTCTCTTTTTATTTCATTTCGCACTGCATACTTTCAAGTACGGAGAGTGCTTTTTCTTTTCCGACAAAAACCGAAGCAATTTCGGCTCCGAAGCTGAGCGAGACACCTGCGCCCCTTGCGGTTATGAATTTTCCGTCACGCACGACGTATTTGTCACTGAGAAGTGCGCCGTCGAGATGCGACTGAAATGACGGATAAGCTGTCGCCTCAACACCTCTGAGCAGTCCTCTGTGACCGAAAACCGACGGTGCGGCACAGATAGCGCAAAGATATTTTCCGTTTTCGGCGCAATGGGTGATAAACCTCTGCACGGTTTCGCTCTTTTCGAGATTGAGCGTTCCGGGCATTCCGCCGGGGAGAATAATTGCATCGGCGTTTTCGGTTTTTGCCTCTTCTTCTTTCAAATCGGCCGCTATGCGTATTCCCTTTGAGCTCTCAATTATTTCGCCGCCTATGCCGACGGTTTTTACTTCAACTCCGGCTCTTCTGAGCACGTCAACGGGGCCTATCGCCTCAACCTCTTCAAAACCGTTTGCCAAAAAAACATAAACCATAAAAAATCCTCTCAGATATACTTTTTAACGCAGGAATAAATCTCCTGAGATATTGCTTCAATGCTTCTCGGTGCACCGTTTTCACTGCACCTTATAACGTGCCAGCCGAATTTTCGGGCGGCATACTTTGCTGTTTCATAGCAGGAGCGAAGATATGCCACATCTCTCTCGTGCACGTCCTTTTTGCCCTCGTCGCCGCCGTATCTCTCACTCATGAGCCTCTGTGAAATTTCAACGGGCATATCGAGAAAAACAACACAGTCCGGCGACGGAACGGCAAGCTTGTTATATTCAAAATCAAACAGCCATTTTCCGAAAGAATCCCACTCGGATTTATCAAGCTTCGTCATCTGATGAACGGCGTTTGAGGTTGTGTAACGGTCGGCAAGAATAAGTCTGCCGCCGTTATATTCCCTGCTCCAGAACTTTTTGAAGCTTGCGTAACGGTCGGCGGCATAGAAGGTGGAAGCGGCGTATGCGTTTACGTCACCGGCACCGGAGCCGAGCTGACCGGAGAGATACATTTTCACAAGTGCGCTTGAGTCGTCTTCGTAATAGGGAAGCTTTATTTTGAACGGATTTTCTCCGTCGGCAAGAAGCCTTTTTTCAAGTATGTCAATCTGGGTGCTTTTTCCACTTCCGTCAAGCCCCTCAATAACTATCAGTCTGCCCATATCAGTAAGTGAGAATAACTGCAAAGACCTTCAGCGTTTTTTCGCTTCTGTTTGCAATGGAATGTGACTGTGAGCCTAAGCATATACAGCTGTCGCCCTCATTAAGAACAACCGTTTCGCCGTTATCGTCATAGACTGCCGTGCCCTCAAGAACATAGAAAATCTCTTCTTCGTTCTCGTGAACGTGTGCACCTATGGAGCAGTCCTTTTCAAGAGTGATTACGCCGACAAGTCTTGCACCGCCCTTGTATTCGCCCTTGTCGAGAATATCGGTTATTACTGCCTGACCGTCGCCGCCTCTCATTGCCACTCTGACAGTCTCTTTCATATCTGCTTTTCTTTTAACCATTGCTTTGCCTCGCTTCATATAATTTTCAAAGAATTACCCATAGTAAATTACCTTACATTATACCATTATTTTCAATTTTATCAATACTTAAACGGCATTTAATTGTATTATTATATATAAAAAAGAGCGACAGAAGTCATCTGCCGCCTCAAATTCGTATTTTATGTCATTTTCTTTCGTATAGAACGTGCTCGTATTTTATATCGGTACCGCCGAAGCCGAGAGATTTTCTAGTGAAAAGCGGCTTGTCGAAATGCGGAAAAAATGTATCCGCACCGCTGTCCGACGCTTTCGCCTCAGTGAGATATATTCTTTCGGCGTATGGCAGAAACAAAGCATAAACACTGCCGCCGCCGATTATGAAGATTTCTTCGTTTTCGCTATTTTCGGCAAGCACCTCTCTGTAATCGGTGATGACCTGTGCCCCGCAAGCCCGATACTGCCCGTCGGAGCTGAGAACGATATTTTTTCTGTCCGGCAACGCTTTCGGCAGTGACTCAAAGGTTTTTCTGCCCATTACAACCGTTTTGCCCGATGTCACACGCTTAAAAAACGGAAGGTCACCGTCAAGATGCCAGATAAGAGCATTGTTTTTGCCAAGCTCATAATTTTCGCCGACAGCTGCAATAAGACTTATCATATTCTTCCCTCACTGAGCAATCGGGAAAGAGAGCTTGCCCATGTGCTGATAGTCGATAAGCTTTATATCCTTAAGCTCAGATGAATTATCAAACTTGAAAAAGTCGTCAACCTCGGGATTGAGCCAGAGCTTCGGTGCAGGCAGTGAGCCGTTTTCGTCGAAACGCTTAATCTGCTCCTTTATCGAATCGACCTGATTGACGTAAATGTGAGCGTCCTTAATGCTCCAGTCGAGAGTGCCCGGTTTAAGACCGCAGACCTGTGCGAGCATACATAAAAGCGCAGAGTACTGCGTGACGTTAAACGGAAGTCCGAGAGGCACGTCACAGCTTCTCTGGTGCACCCATGCGTTGAGCTTCCCGTCGGTCACGTCCCATTCGCTTGACCACACGCACGAGGGCAGAACAGCCGTTTTAAGATAATCGTTCTGCCACAGAGTCATGACCATACGTCTGTCCTCCGGGTGATTTTTTATCTTGTCAATAAGCTCCTGCGTCATGGAAAATTTGTTCACAATGTAGCCGTATGCCGTGCCGATGGTGTGCGACCACTCCTTGCCGAAGAACTTGTGAACGTCTGTTTTTACAAGCTTTCCGCTTTCGTCGGGAAGCATTTGCTGAGCGTTCCAGTATCCGTTTTCGTCGATTTCCCACTCATTCCAGATATTGACGTTTCTCTCCTTAAGCCATCTGACATCGTTTGACTGCACCTGATAAATCCAGAGCATTTCAAGCACTGCCTGACGGATAAAGAGCTGTTTCGTCGTCAGAACGGGAAATTCCTCAGACAAATCAAAATGAAAATGGTGCGACGGAACCTTTATTGTGTTGACTCCCGTGCGGTTGACAACCTCCGTGCCCTCACTGAGTATTCTTTTGCATAAGCCGAGATAAGCCTCGTCCCATTTTGACATTTCGTTTCCCCCTTAATCAGCTTATTTTCCACTCCGACGGAGCGATGAGCTTTATTTCGTTCTTGTTCGTGATATTGTTATGCTCGGTGTGAAGAATTCTGTATTTTGCGACACCGAGTATATATTCCTCTCTGATAAGTCCGACAAGGCTTGAACGGCTGTCGGAGGAGTGCTGTCTGTTGTCGCCCATGACAAAAACATAGCCCTCGGGTATTGTCAGGGGGAAAGTCCAGTCGCAGGGTGAGGTTGTCGGGTTATTGATGTAAGGCTCGTCGAGCAGATTTCCGTCAACTCTGACCTCGCCCGATGAAACATCAATATCAATAGTCTGACCGCCCGTAGCGATAACACGCTTGACAATGGGCTCATTAAAGGCATTGGGCTGTGTCACGATAACGACCTGACCGTATTCCGGCTCCTTGTCGTATGCGGTGACGACGAGCCAGTCTCCGTCATAAAGGGTTTGCAGCATTGACTCGCCCTTAACGCCGACGAAACGGAAAACGAGCGTGAAAATAACGGCTATGGTGACTATCGCCGCCGTCATAACAGAGGCAAAATCATAAAAGCTCTCAAGAAGCTTTGAAGAGTTGTTTTCTTCCTCTTCTTCTGCATTTTCGCTCTCTTCGCCCTCTTCGGCTTCTTCCTGTGTTTCTGTAATAATATCGCTCAGAGCGTCCGTATTTTCTTCTTCGGTTACGGCTGAAATTTCAGTCTCATTCTCTTCTTCGTTAACAAGCTTTTCTTCGTCCATTATATACCAACTCCGATGTGTAATTTAAACCGGTAAAAATCTGCCGAATTATCATTTATTCATTATAAGGCAGAGTTTTTTCAAATATGTTAATAAACTAAAAAATCTCTAAAAAAGAAACAGAGCAAGTTCCCCTGCCCTGTAATTCTTTCTGCATCAGCCGATTTTTTCCTTAACCTTTGCCGCCTTACCGACTCTGTCACGAAGATAATAGAGCTTGCTTCTGCGAACCTTACCGTATCTGACATGCTCAATCTTTGCAACATTGGGTGAATGAACGGGGAATACTCTTTCAACACCTACGCCGTAGGAAATGCGGCGAACGGTAAATGTCTTGGCGATACCTGCTCCTCTTATGGCGATAACAGTACCCTCGAAGGTCTGTATTCTTTCTCTTTCGCCTTCACGGATTTTAACGTGAACCTTGACTGTTTCACCGATTTTGAGCTCGGGCACTTCAGCCTTGAGAGAAGCGTCTGAAATTAATTTGAGTGCGTCCATTTTGAATCCTCCAATAATTTTTTAAACGTTCTTAACACATACAATGACAGAGGACCGTTCTGTTTAAATGATTCGCCTTTAAACCACATCGTCTGTGCGATGGATAGAAATGCTTGACAATATTATCACAGGCAAAACGGTTTGTCAATAGCTCTCAGGCAAAATTTCTCGGATTTTACATCAAATTTTCACAAAATCTCTCCGTTTTGCAAAATATACCGCCATCATCTGCCGAGATAAAGGCTCACTATCTCATTCCACGTTATCGGACCTATCTCCCCCGTCTGCTCAAAGCCGCTCAGTCTTTGTATTTCTCTGACCGCATCAGCAGTTGCGTTGCCGTAAACTCCGTCAACCGAAACCGACGGCACGGACGGATTGCTCTGGGCTATTGCGTTTATATATGTCTGCATCACTCTGACATTTTCGCCCCTGCTCCCCGTCGTCAGAATGTAGCCCGGTGCAGGAAGAGTGGAGGCTATCGAAAATTCGCTCTGAAGATTGTACGCTATATTATCAAATTCATTTATTATTGCGTTCCATGTATTGCGCCCCACAATTCCGTCGGGTGTGAGACCTGCATACCTCTGAAAAGCCATGACCGCATCGTAAGTTTTTTCGCCGAATATTCCGTCGTCTTCGATATACGGCACTTCGGGTATGAAGTAGCTGAGAATGCGCAGATAAAACTGAATGATTCTGATCTCGGGACCGCTGTCGCCCCTCTTTATCGCATACGGAAAACGACGCTGTGCCTCCAGTACGCTTATACCCTCGCTGAAAAGCTCGGAAAGCCTCTTCACCGCAAAATATATCCTATTTATCTGATACCATGTCGCCTTGCCGACAATTCCGTCCTCAGTGAGGTTGAACACACTCTGAAAAACCTTTACGGCATTTTCCGTGTCTGCGCCGTAAATCCCGTTGACCGACTGAATTTTCGGAATAAGCGGATAATTTTTCCGTATGCGGTTGAGATTCTTCTGAATCATTCTCACGTCCTCGCCCGCTGACCCCAGCCGCAGGGGTGTGCCCGGATAGGACTCAAATCTGTCACCCGTTCTGCCCTCGACTATCTCTATATCGTCGCCGTAGTAATATTTCAGAATATCGAGCGGACTGTAGCCATTTTCGGCAAGGCTTACGCTTCCCCACTGTGAAAGTCCTCTGCACCTGACCTCAACACCGTCGCAATACTCGGTGTAATAAGGCTCAACCCTGCCCGTTTTTATGACATAGTTATTGAATATCTCGTCAACTATTTCGGATATGTTGGAGAAAATATCTCTCCCGTAGACAAACGACTGGTCATACTGTGTGGAATTTGTTATGTCGAAGTCGTAGCCCCTTGAGCGGTAGTATTCGGTGAATATTCTGTTGAGAGCAAGCGATATTTGAGCGTATATATTCGCTCTCAGAGCATTTTCGGGCCACGTGGGATATATTTCGCTTGAAGCGACGTTTTTGATGTATTCGGCAAACGGAACGGTGACGTTCTGAGCCGCAGAATCCGGTCTGCCGAGGTGAACGGTTATATATTCGGGCACGGTGAATACACCCTCAGGCATTATATTCGCCCCCGTTCTCCGAAAATTCGGCAACCTGAAGAAATACAGGCTGTATGCTCTCTATTCCCTCGAAAACCTGAACGCCGTCAAAGGTTTGCGTCTGATAATCGGGGTGCGACACCCTCACTCTGTAACGGGTGAAGCCGTCAACACCGCCGGGCTCATCGTTTTCTTTTTCGTTCGGCGCAGGCAGAACCATACCCTCCGCTATTCCGCCGGAGTTTGTCAGAAGAGAATAAAGCATATTCCCGTTTTTATCAAAGACCTCGACTCTTGCAGTTTCAACCGGAAAAGCCTCGTTGCCGGCAAAAACCGACACCTTTAAAAAGCCTGTATGCATTTCGGGCAAGTCCGTTTTTTCCGGCATTTGAGCTATTTGCGTGTTCTCCTGTGCGATTTCCGTATTTTCGGAAGTTTCGCTTTCTTCCTCCTCCGCTTCAAATGCACTCCGGCTTGAAATGTCCATCATCTCTCTTTTGTATTTTTCAACGAGATTTTCAAAATTTTCCATATACAACACCTCGTTTTCAGTGTATGAAATTACGGAAAATCTGTTAATCAGCCGTCCTTTGAAAAATGCACCGACCAGTTATCCTGCTCTATTATGTATTCGCTGTCCGTCTCTTTGCACATAGTCTCACTGTCTGCCGAGCTGTCCTCGAAAAATTCGATAATATCCCTGAGAAAGAATTTCTCCTCCGGCAAAAGATTCATCTTGTTTTCCCCGAGCCCGACCTCATAATTTTCGCCGTCAAAGCTTATTTTTATTCCTTTCATGCTTTCGGGAGAAGTGACGCTCAGTGTGTATTTTCCGCCGAGCCTTTCAAGTACACCCGCATAGTCAATGCCGTTATTTGTGACAAATATATCACAGACAAAGTCATCGGGAACAGAAAAGCATTCCCGCTTCTGAGCAGGAATGCCGCACGAACAGAGTAGCACAGTCATAAGCACCGATAAGACTGCCGCTGTAAATTTTTTCAATTAAAACACCTCTTCGGGGCAATGCCCTTATTCTGAGAAGTCGGCCATAACCGAGGCGAGCTCATTAATCATATCGCTCGGAAGCATTCCCCGTGAAGATGTTTTCTCGCTGACTCTTTCGCCGAGCTCACCGTGAATGAACACAGCCGCCTGCGCCGCTCTTTCGGGCTCAATGCCCTGAGCGACAAAGCCTGTCAGAAGCCCTGCGAGCAAATCGCCGCTTCCGCCCTTTGAAAGACCGGTGTTTCCGGTTGAGTTGACATAGATTTCTTCGTTTTTCGCTCCGGCAATGACGGTGTTTGCGCCTTTCAAAACCAGGGTTACATTGAAAGCTTTTGCAAATTTTTCGGCGGCGGTTGCTCTGTCGGACTGAACCGTGCTGACTGCTTCGCCGCTTATGCGTGACATTTCCGCCGGGTGCGGAGTGAGAATGACGGGTACGGTCGCCCTCTTTAATATGTTTATGTTGTCACAGAGTGCATTTATGCCGTCTGCATCAATAATAACGGGGCATTTTGCATTTTCGATAACGCTCGAAACTATTTTTACCGTGTCGCTGTTCACGCCGAGACCGCAGCCGATGAGAACGGCGTCACATTTTTCCGCTTCTTTAAGAATTGCCGGAATGGCCTTTTCGCTGAGAGTACCCTCTGTATTTGCCTCAAGCGGAAGCAGAATAGCCTCCGTCATTTTCGTCGCCATAGGTATATACATACATTCGGGGAAAGCGACGCTCACAAGCCCCGCTCCGCTTCTCAGAGCCGCCTTGGCCGACAGCTCGGCGGCACCTATCATATTGCGTGAGCCGCATACAAGCAGTGCTCTGCCGAAGGTGCCCTTGTGCCCCGTCATATCCCTCCCGGGGAAAAACGACATTATTTCCTTATGGCTGAGTGTAAAGAGTCTGCTTTTCACGCTCTTATAGCTTTCCTCAGGCAAGCCGATATTGACAACAATAATGTTTCCGCAGTTTTCCGCCGCCGGATACACTATGTGAGCCGGCTTGAGTGCGGATATGGCGACGGTGTAATCCGCTCTGACTGCGCCGTCGGCAACAAGTCCGCTGTCGCAGTAAACTCCGCTCGGCACATCAACCGAAATTTTAATCGCAGAGGAGCTGTTAATCTCTTCAAACAGGGCTTTCATATTGTCGCTCAGAGCACCGTAAAAGCCGAAGCCGTAAACGCAGTCCGCTATCACGTCGCAGGACGAAAGAGTCTCTGCTGTGCCCGCCTTGTCCGAGTCGTACCACACAGCGTTTATTCCTCTCTCGACCGCCGTTTTATAGTTTTCCGCCGCTTCCGCCGTTTTCGGGTATCCGTCGGCGAGAACGAGCGTGGGCGAATAGCCGTTATCCTGCAATTTTCTCGCTATGACAAAGCCGTCACCGCCGTTGTTGCCCTTTCCGCACACAACGCATACCTTTCCGGCATTTCCGGTTTTTTTCTCACAGATATTTCTTATATTTCTGGCGCATGCCGCACCTGCATTTTCCATCATTCGCTGATAGCTGAAGCCGCATCTTGAGGCAAACTGCTCAACGGCACGCATCTCATCGGATTTCAACAGTCTCATTGTCAGACCTCCGTAACACTTGTTTTTATGATTTTAGCATATTTTTCCGCCCGTGTATAGTAGAAAAAATTAAATTAAATAATTTTGCACTTTTTTTGACACAAATCAGGAAATGTATGGTATAATGCCGTTGAATATATTGTGGAGGAAACAAATATGAAATCAAAGTTTTTCAAGGCGTTATCTCTTATTCTCTGCTTCTGTATGTTCTTTTCTGTTATGACTCCGGCGGTCTCAGCCGAGAGCAAAACACCCGAATTTGTCGAGAGCATAAAGAGCGACCCCGAGAAAATGGACACTCTCGGAACATTTATATCGAAGCTGCTCAACACGATTGTCAACGACTTTCTCATCGGTATTATCAGCAAAATACTTCCGAATTTTGATTTTGTGAAGGACGCAACCGCCGAAGAGGTTTTCGACGCTTTCTATGCCGGTGATGAAAAGTTCATTTCCACTTACACCGACAGATACACATGGCGTGTCGGCTACGGCTCACGCTCAATTCTTCCCGACGATTTCGGCACTCCTTATAAGTATGCAAGGGGAAGCTATGCACCCTGGGGATATTCGACCGACACCTACACCGACGACGACGGCAACAAAGAGGATTTAAAGGTGAGAACGGTTATTCTCGACGACTGCACAGGCAGAGGTCTGACCGTTATATCCTCTGTTGACTGCATAGGTCTTTCAAACACCGACGTTTTGAAAATCCGTGAGGCTCTTTCGGATTTTGCAAAGGAAAATAACGTCATTTCTCTCAATGTTTCAGCCATACACTCACACATGAGTATTGACTCTCAGGGCGTATGGAATACTCCTCTGCTCACCGTCGGCAACAACTTCATAGCAAATTATACGGGCTTAACCGAGCTTAAACACGGTGTCAACGAGGACTTTCTCGAAACTGTTATCGAAAGAACAAAGGAAAGCGTGCTCGACGCATACGCAGATATGAAAGAGGGAAAGCTCTCCTACACGAATATTGAGCTTGACAACTATTTCCACACCAGAACGGTCTCGCCCGAGTGCGACGGCAATATTCACAAGCTTATGTTCTATCCGCTTGATTCTTCACGCTCAACGCTTATTGCCTCTTTCGGTGCTCACCCCGAGGTCACAAGCTATGACGCTGAATACGACACTCGTCTTTCCGCCGATTTTATCTATTATATGGAAAAGCTCATCAACAGTGCCGGCAGTAATTTCATGTTCATTCAGGGCAATGTGGGCACCAATTCCGTTGTGCTTTCGACGTATAAAGACTCACTCGACCTTGCGGACAATCACGAAACAGCCATAAGAATCGGCTACAAGCTCTCTTATATCTGCCTTTCCGCCTCAATGACAAAGGAGGACAGAATTGCTCTTAACGAAAAACTCGGCGACAGGCTCGGAGTGAAAGAGTATTCCGGCAGAAGCGGCTACACGCCCTGGTACGAGGGGCTCGGCACATTTAAAGAGCAACCCGTTGAAGCCGTGCTCAATGTAAAGCACAGTCAGGTCAAGCTTCTTGCCGACAACTCTGTGGCTCAGATTCTCATTAAACTCGGACTTGCTTCAAACTATCTCTCATACGACAAGAACACCGGTAATTATTACACAATCACCGAAATAGGCTACATGGAATTCGGCACAAAGCTCAAAGCTTTTCTCTCGCCCGGTGAAATGTATTCCGAACTCTATGTCGGCGGTTACGGTCTGAGAAATTCTGACTATAAATCTCTTCGTGAGGATTACGGCGATAATGTTATTCTCTTTGACCTTATGAATGACGCCGCCGGCTATATCTGCCCCGACGAAACATATTCGACCGTCGGCTATAAGTATAACCCTGCTACGGGCGAGCTTGAGGAGGATTCATGGTGCCTTGTTATCTCAATAGGTGAAAGCACCGCTTCTACCCTCATGGCGGCATACAGGGAGCTGGTCACAAGCTCTGTAGTAAGAGAATGACGGCTTTTTGAATAAATTTTGTATTATCACTTGAATATCAGTTAAAACTGTGCTATTATCTCAAGGTAAACGCATTGACCGAGAGAGTAGGTATCCTATCGGGCTCAGAGAGGCTTTGACGAGGCTGAAAGCAAAGCTGCCGGAGACGACACCGAAGTTCACTCGTGAGCGGTGCGGCTGAAAATTACAGTAGGTCGCAACGGGCTTCTTCCGTTAAAGAGACAAAGAGTGTTTGCTCCGGCAAAAATAAGGGTGGTACCACGGAATTTCTTTCGTCCCTGCGGTTTTAAACCGTCGGGACGTTTTTTGTTGTCCCCCGTTACTTAGGTTAATATTTTTTGTTATACGAAAGGAAATGCACTATGAAAGAGCAATTAAACGGCATAAGAGAAACTGCTCTCAAAGAGCTTGCCGCCGTTAAGGCGGCGGCGGACCTCGAAGCTCTCAAGGTCAGATTTCTCGGCAAGAAAGGTGAGCTGACGGCTATTCTCAAGCAGATGGGCTCCCTCTCGGCGCAGGAAAGACCTGTCATGGGTCAGCTTGCAAACGAAATAAGAGCGGAAATAGAAGAAAAAATCGAGAGCGTGAAAAAAGAACTGAAAGAAAAAGAGCTTCAGTCTCTTCTTGACGCAACACCCGAATTTGATATTTCAATGCCCGCAGACCTTGAGAGAGGCTCATATCACCCCATCACCCTCGTTCAGCGTCAGTGCGAGAGCATATTCAAGTCGATGGGCTTCACTGTTGAGGATTACAGCGAGGTTGTCAACGACTATGAATGCTTTGAATCTCTCAATATTCCGAAGCATCACCCTGCAAGAGATATGCAGGACACGTATTATCTCGACAACGGTCAGCTTCTCAAGACGCAGACCTCTGCGGCACAGAATGCAATCTACAGAAAATACAAGGACGCACTTATAAACGACGGAGTGCCGATTAAAGCAATATTCCCGGGCAGATGTTACAGAAACGAGGCGACCGACGCCTGCCACGAAAACACGTTTTTCCAGATGGAGGGAATAATGGTCGATAAGGATATATCCATATCAAACCTTATTTTCTTCATGAAGCAGATGCTTTCAGAGGTTTTCCGGAAAGATATAAAGGTCAGACTTCGTCCGGGCTTCTTCCCGTTCGTTGAGCCGGGCTTTGAGCTTGATATAAGCTGCCTTATCTGCGGCGGAGAGGGCTGTCCCTCCTGCAAGCACAGCGGCTGGCTTGAGCTTTGCCCCTGCGGTATGATTCACCCCGAGGTGCTCAGAGCCGGCGGAATTGACCCCGACGAATACACGGGCTTTGCTTTCGGTCTGGGACTGACGAGACTTGCAATGATGAAATACGGCATTAAGGATATACGTGACCTCAACAGCGGTTCTCTCAAATCGCTTTCACAGTTCACCGATGACGAATAAGGAGGGAAAATTATGTTTTTATCAATGAATTGGATCAGAGACTTCGTTGACCTTGACGGTCTTGATTTGGTTGACCTGATACACCGTTTTTCTCTCTCAACGGCGGAGGTTGAGAACGAAATATTCTTCAAGGGCAGTGACATAAGCTCGGTTGTGGTCGCCGAAATCAAGTCGGTTGAACCGCACCCCGAATCGAAAAAGCTTCATCTTCTCAAGGTGGATATAGGCGAAAACGATCTGACTGACGTCGTATGCGGCGCACCGAATGTCAGAGTCGGAATGAAGACCGCCTTTGCAAAACTCGGAGCAAAAATCGGCGATATAACAATCGAGCCGAGAAAGCTTGCCGGCTTCACCTCAAACGGTATGTGCTGCAGCGAAAAAGAAATCGGCATTTCCGACGACAACTCCGGCATTATGGAGCTTTCCCCCTCTCTTAAAAACGGCACCGACCTCAAGGAGATATTTGAAATTGACGATATTATTTTCGAGGTTGACAATAAGTCGCTCACAAACCGTCCCGACCTTTGGGGGCACTACGGAATCGCAAGAGAATTTGCTGCTCTCTCCGGCAGAAAGCTCAGAAGTGTGCCTCAGACGGATTTGAGCGCATACGACAGTCTGCCGGGTGTTGACCTTGAAATTCTCGACCCGCTCTGTCAGAGATACTCCTGCCTTCAGATTGAAAACATCACCGAGACAAAAAGTCCGGTGAATATGAGAATACGTCTCTATTACTGCGGTATGCGTGCGATAAATCTGCTCGCAGACCTGACAAACTATCTCATGCTCGAAATGGGTCAGCCGATGCACGCTTTCGACTCAAGAAAGGTTGAAAAAATCCGTGTCCGCCGCTTTGAAAAGCCTTTTGTTTTCAAAACTCTCGACGGAATTGAGAGAAACTGCGACGAAAATACTCTCATGATTTGCAACGGCGAAACACCCGTCGCAATAGCGGGTATTATGGGCGGCTATGACAGCGAAATCGTTGACGACACTACCACTCTTACACTCGAATCGGCTACATTTGACGCTGTGTCGGTGAGAAAAACAACAGTTCGCCTTTCGCACAGAACAGACGCCTCAATGAGATATGAAAAATGCCTTGACCCCGAAATGACCGTACCCGCTATCGGCAGATTTTTATTCCTGCTAAGGGAAATCGACAACGGCGTTAAGGTCGTCTCACGTCTGACCGACGCATACCCCTATCACTATGAGCCGGTTGAGCTTAAGTTTGATAAGTCATTCATTGACAAATACACCGGAATCGAAATTTCAAACGATACCGTCATCAACACCCTCACTTCCCTCGGCTTTGACGCAAAGGTCGAAAACGACAGTTTCGACGTCAAGGTGCCGTCGTGGAGAATAACAAAGGACGTCACGATGAAAGCGGATATTATCGAAGAGATTACAAGAATATACGGCTATGACAATTTCGATATTCACACCGCTTCCACTCCCCTTTATCCGATAAGAGCCTTCACCGAGAAAACGACGGAGGAAAAGGTCAAGGATATTCTTGTCAAGCGTTTTTCGCTTCATGAGGTTCACTCCTATATATGGGCTTATCATGACGAATACAAAGCTCTTTCACTCGAAATCGAAGATAACGTCAGACTTGTCAACGCAACAAACCCGAATATCGAAACGCTCAGACGCTCCATTGTTCCCACACAGCTTTGTCAGGTGAACGTCAACACCGCTTATGCGCCCGAGTTCGGTCTCTTTGAAATAGGCAGAGTGATTGACGGTCAGAAAGAAAACGGCGACTGCAACGAAAAGAAAATGCTCTGCATAACACTGCTTTCAAAGACAAAAACCGTCAAAGAGCTCTATTTCAAACTCAGGGATATGCTTGCCGTCTGTGCCGACGATATTAAGCATTCGGAGCTGAGCTTCTCGCCGAAAAAGGCGGTGCACAGCTATCAGCACCCGAAAAATCTCAACACCGTATTGTGCGGCGGAAAAGAAATCGGTGAAATCGGCATTGTTCACCCGATAGTTTCGGCGAAAATCGACAAAAAAGCCGCTCTGGTTTATGCCGAGATAGATATGAGCCTTTTCTCACAGCTTGAAAACAACAGCATTTCATACCGTGAGGCGAGCCGCTTCCCCGAAATGACGATTGACCTTTCGTTTATTTCGGATAAGTTTGCGCCGATAAAGGAAGCTATTGACGATGCAAAATGCCGCCTTATACGCAAGGTCAGCGTAATTGACACGTTTGAGAGCGAAGGCATAAAATCTATCACCGTCAGGCTGATATTCTCCCACCCGGAAAGAACTTTAACGGGAGAAGAAGTGAAAATTGTCACCGACGGCATAATAGAAAAGCTTGAAAGCCTTTCGATTCCTCTCAAAAACTGAATTACACATGGGGCTGTCTTCGGGTAGCCCCTCTTTTTGCATTCTTTCACAAAAATATTTTTACCTCATAAAATGCTTTGAACGGCAGTTTACAGTTTTTACCTGCGCCGTTTTATTCTGTGTCAACATATTTTTTGCATTTGTTATCAATAATAACAAAAATTGCTTGGCTGTGAGAGGTGTTTTAATGAACGAATATATGGAAAGAGTGCTCAGCGATGTAAAAAAGCGCAACAGAGGTGAAGATGAATTTATACAGTCTGTGGAAGAGGTATTCAAGTCGCTTGAGGTTGTTATCGAAGCTCACCCAGAATATGAAAAAGCGGCTCTTCTTGAAAGACTGACAGAACCGGAAAGAGTGATTCATTTTCGTGTCCCCTGGGTCAGTGACAAGGGTGAAGTCAAGGTGAACAGGGGTTTTCGTGTTCAGTTCAATAATTCCATAGGTCCCTATAAGGGCGGACTTCGTTTTGAAAAAGGTGTTTATCTCGGAATAATGAAGTTTCTCGCCTTTGAGCAGACCTTTAAAAACAGTCTCACGGGACTGCCGATAGGCGGTGCAAAGGGTGGTTCCGACTTTGACCCGAGAGGTAAAAGCGACCTTGAAATAATGCGATTTTGTCAAAGCTTTATGACTGAGCTTTATCGTTATATCGGCGCAGACACCGATGTTCCGGCGGGAGACATAGGCGTCGGAGCAAGAGAAATAGGCTTTCTCTACGGTCAGTATAAGCGAATAACCGGACGGTATAAAAGCGGCGTCATAACCGGCAAGGGAATGAGCTACGGCGGCTCTCTTGTACGACCCGAGGCAACGGGCTACGGTGCGGTATATTTCGTTGAAAACGTGCTCGGGCATTTCGGAGAAAAAATCAGCGGCAAAACCGTTGCCGTCTCCGGCTTCGGCAATGTCGCATGGGGTGTGTGCCTCAAGGTTTCTCAGCTTGGCGGAAAGGTTATCACCCTCTCCGACCCGACTGGGTATATTTATGATGAAGACGGTGTTATAACAAAAGAAAAAATCGACTATATGCTCGAAATGAGAAGCGACACAAACGGCACCATAAAAGATTATGCCGAAAAATTCAATGTCCAGTTCTTTGAGGGCAAAAAGCCCTGGGGAATAAAAGCCGATATTGCAATGCCGTGTGCAACGCAGAACGAAGTCAATCTCACCGATGCAAAGCGCATTGTCGAAGCGGGAACTGAGTACTATGCCGAGGTCTCTAATATGTCAACCTCAAATGAAGCCCTTGAATACCTTACGGATAACTGCAGAGCCGTATGCCCGTCAAAGGCGGTCAATGCGGGCGGAGTGGCAGTTTCCGCCCTTGAGATGACGCAGGATTCCATCCGCTATAACTGGACAGCCGAAAAGGTTGACAGAAAGCTCAGACAGATAATGGATAATATTTATGCGGACTGTGTGAGAGCCGCCGATGAATACAATCTCGGCTATGACCTTGTTTCAGGGGCAAATATTGCCGGCTTTGAAAAGGTTGCCGACGCAATGACGGCATACGGCATTGTGTAAATTACAGCTTTTTTATATCGTAGTTGACGGCGAGGAGCATATAGTTTTGCGCAAACGGGCGCATAATGTTCCAGTATCCGACACCCGAGAGCGAAAACTCGTCGCAGAGCAGAAGCTTCTGATTTATGCTTCTCACGTCTTCAAACCAGACAACGTGTTCTCTGCCGTCACGTCTGTATTCAAAATA
Organism: Acutalibacteraceae bacterium; assembly: GCA_045639785.1. GTDB lineage: Bacteria > Bacillota > Clostridia > Oscillospirales > Acutalibacteraceae > UBA6857. Next base: position 16,325 of record JAZUDT010000037.1, read on the forward strand.
CGGAGTTTGCGCCGCCTCATCATAAAGAATTGGTGAGCCGTATTCCGATGCAATAGTGATAGCCCTCTCATTCCCGATGCTCTGCGCCTTTGACACTCCCTTTTCATAAGGCAGAGTCCAGTCATAGGCATAATTCGGAATACCCATGTGAATTTTATCCGCTTCAATTTCACTCACGCCGTATGCGACAACACGTCTGACCTGATTTATCGGTGCAACTGCCATCGGCGGACCGTAGGTGTAACCCCATTCATAGGTCATGAGAAGAACATTGTCCGCTATTTCACCGATTCGGGAATAGTCATGGGCTTCATAGAGAAGACCGGGCTGGTCGGCGTATGTTTTCGGCGCAAGGGCAACGAAAAGATAAAGGTTGTTGAGATGAAGACGCTCTGCAACGTAGGACAAAAATTCGATATATGCTTCTTTTTCTTCGGAGGCAACGTATTCAAAATCAACATCAAGCACACGGTAGCCCTTATTCAGCATAGCGGAAATTATATTATCGACAACAAGCCTCTGATAATCCTTGTCAAAGAACAGAGCCGAAGCCTTTTCGGTGGAAAACACGCCGTTTTCATTCACCGTTGTCAGCACCATGACAGGCACGGCTCTGTATTTTTCCGCAAGGGAAAGCATGAGCGAGTCGTCCGGCACAATCAGCTCTCCGCTCTCACGAAAGCCGTAAGAAAACACCGAAAGATATGTCAGATAAGGCAGACTTTTTTCAAGCACGAAGCGGTCAATATGAGGGTAGGCATAGCCGTTTGTCTCAATAGAGCGGCGTTTTTCGCTTCTGAATGATACAGTTATCTCAAGCCCCGGATATATCCCTCCCGTGATTATGAACGGATTATTCTGAAGAAGAGTGTTTTCACTGACTGAAAATTCAGAAGCTATACCCGAAAGAGTATCATTTTCTTTAACAGTGTATTTTTCACTTGCAAGCGTTATCAGAAGAGCCTGACCGACAACAAGCCTTTCACCCTCTTTCAAGCCGTTGTCGCTTCTTATTCTCGAAACGGAAACACCGTAATATCCGGCTATCGAAAACAGCGTTTCGCCCTCTTTAACAATGTGAATAACCATAATATCCCCCTTTTTGCGTGTATAGTAATAATAATGCTGTTTTATTGAAAGATATGACGCTTTAAACCGTTGACAAATGATAATTTTTGGGATAGAATAAAATAGCAAAAATATGAACGGTCGGGCAAAACCGACCACGAAAGAGAGTAATTCTACGGAGAAGATTTGAGAACGATAGATGCACTCCCGAACGGACTGTACAGCGTTCTTATTTTGACTCTTGTAGGAAGGAGGAAATTATTGTGGCAAAAAAATACGTATTGGCACTCGACCAGGGAACGACAAGCTCAAGAGCTATCGTTTTCGACAAGGCGGGCAACATCATCGCTAAGGCGCAGGAGGAATTTGACCAGATTTATCCTCAGGCGGGCTGGGTTGAGCATGACCCGATGAAAATCCTTTACAGTCAGCTTTCGTCCGTCACTCAGATTTTCAGCAGCGGCGAGGTCTCGGCTAAGGATATAGCCGGTATCGGTATCACCAATCAGAGAGAGACGACAATTCTCTGGGACAGAGCAACGGGAAAGCCCATTCACAACGCCATAGTCTGGCAGTGCAGAAGAACTGCGGACTACTGTGAAGAGCTCAAGAAGGACACCGCTCTGGTTGACTATATTCAGGAGCACACCGGACTTCTCGTTGACGCATACTTCTCGGCAACAAAAATCCGCTGGATTCTCGACAATGTTCCCGGCGCAAAGGAGCTTGCCGCCGCAGGTCAGCTTCTTTTCGGAACGGTTGAAACATGGCTTATATGGAATCTCACGGGCGGAAGATGCCATGTCACGGACTACTCAAATGCATCAAGAACAATGCTCTTTGACGTTGACAAGCTCTGCTGGGACGAATTTCTCTGCAAGAAATTCGATATTCCGATGAGCATACTCCCCACCCCCGTTCCCTCAAGTCAGGTTTACGGCTGGGTTGCAGGCGGCATAACGGGCATTGAAGACCTTGAAGGCGTACCCGTATGCGGTGCAATCGGCGACCAGCCCTCAGCACTTTTCGGTCAGGCTTGCTTTGCTCCCGGTATGGCTAAGAATACATACGGCACGGGCTGTTTCCTGCTCATGAACACGGGCGAAGAGAGAGTTAAATCAAAGTGCAAGCTTCTCACCGGCGTTGCCTGGTCTCTCGGCGGAAAGACAACCTATTCTATAGAAGGCTCCGCTTTCAATGCAGGCTCGGTTATCAAGTGGCTGCGTGACGAGGTCAAGCTCATTGACTCGCCCAAGCGTTGTGACGAGCTCGCCGAAAGCGTTGAGGATTCAAACGGCTGTTATCTCGTTCCCGCATTCACGGGTCTCGGCGCGCCCTACTGGGATATGTATGCACGTGGCTGTATGGTAGGTCTGACAAGAGGCGTAAACCGTGCTCATATTGCAAGAGCTGTTCTCGAATCTATCACCTATCAGATGACCGACCTGCTCGAAGCAATGAGAAAGGACTCCGGCATTGATATCAAAGACCTCCGTGTTGACGGCGGCGCATCTGTTTCAAACATCATGCTCCAGATTCAGGCTGATATGATAAGAGCACAGGTCAACCGCCCGAAAATCGTAGAGACAACCGCTCTCGGTGCGGCATACCTTGCAGGACTTGCAGTGGGAGTATGGGACGGTCTTGAGGATATTGAAAAGAACCGTCAGGTTGACAAAGTTTTCGAGCCCGAAATGCCCCAGGAAAGAAGAGACGAGCTTTACAAGGGCTGGCTCAAGGCTGTTGAGAGAGCCAAAAACTGGGCAACCGATTAACAAAACACTATTATAACTACATAAAGGAGTAATTGTTATGCCTAAAATGAATCTTGACTGGAACACCGCCAGAAGCTTTATGGAAGATGCTTTCAAGGGTGTCGGCGTTCCCGCAGACGACGCAAAAATCGTTGTTGACGTTCTTCTCGAATCGGATAAGAGAGGTATTGAATCTCACGGCTGTAACCGTTTCAAGCCCATCTATATCGACAGAATCAACGACGGTATTCAGAACCCCGTTACAAACTATGAAATAGTCAAAGAAACCGAGTGCACCGCTGTTGTTGACGGTCACGACGGTATGGGACAGGTTATCGGCTACAAGTCAATGCAGATGGCTATTGACAAGGCTAAGAAATACGGTATGGGCATGGTCGTTGTACGCAACTCCTGCCACTACGGTATTGCCGGCTACTACGCCACTCAGGCGGCTAAGCAGGGCTGTATCGGCATCACCGGCACAAATGCACGTCCGTCCGTTGCCCCGACATTCGGTGTTGAGGGTATGTTCGGAACAAACCCGCTTACAATCGGCATTCCCACCGATGAGGACTTCGACTTTGTTATCGACTGTGCCACATCTATTACACAGAACGGCAAAATCGAATATTATGCAAGAATTGATGAGGACGTTCACCCCGGCACGGTTATCGACATCGACGGCAACCCCGTTGAGGGCGACGCAGGTGTTGCACTCAGCAAGATAAGAAACGGCACAGCCGCTCTCACCACTCTCGGCGGTATCGGCGAGGCTCTCGGCGGATACAAGGGCTATGGCTACGCTATGGTTGTTGAGCTTCTCTCCTCCGTTCTCCAGGACGGTAACTACGGCAAGGCTCTCGACGGCAAAGATGAAAACGGCAACAAAATCCCCTATCATCTCGGTCACTTCTTCATAGCTATCGACACAAATCACTTCCTCGGTGAAGACCTTTGCAGAAAGAAAGCCGGCGAAATTATCCGCACGGTCCGCAATTCCAAAAAGGCTCCCGGCGCAGAGAGAATCTTCTCGGCGGGCGAAAAGGAATGGGAAGTCTGGCTCAAGAGAAAGGATACCGGTGTACCCATTAACGAGTCCGTTCAGGCTGAAATGAGCAAGGTTCGTGACGACCTCGGACTTAACTACAAGTTCCCCTGGGACTGATATTTTAACGCATATATAACTTAATCATTCGCCGGGGCTGATGCCCCGGTATTATCGGAGGTATAAAAATGGATTACGCAAAAGAATCCCTCAGACTTCACTATGAGTGGAAAGGCAAGCTTGAGGTCACCTCAAGAGCCGCCGTTGACAGCAAAGAGGCTCTCTCTCTTGCTTATACACCCGGCGTTGCTCAGCCCTGTCTTGAAATACAGAAAGATGTCAACAAGTCCTACGAGCTCACCCGCCGCTGGAACACCGTTGCCGTTGTCACCGACGGTACAGCAGTTCTCGGTCTGGGTGATATAGGCCCCGAAGCAGGTATGCCCGTTATGGAAGGCAAATGCGTGCTCTTCAAGGAATTCGGCGGTGTTGACGCCATTCCCCTCTGCGTGCGCTCAAAAGAGGTTGACGATATTGTTAAGACGGTTGCTCTTCTTGCCGGCTCATTCGGCGGTGTCAACCTTGAGGATATTTCCGCTCCCAGATGCTTTGAAATCGAAAAGAAGCTCAAGGAATGCTGTGATATTCCCATTTTCCACGACGACCAGCACGGCACAGCCGTTATCACCCTTGCAGGTCTTATCAACGCTCTTAAGATTGTCGGCAAGAAAATCGAAGACGTAAAGATTGTCACAAGCGGCGCAGGTGCGGCAGGTATTGCCATCATCAAGCTTCTTATGGCTATGGGACTTAAAAACGTCATTATGACCGACCGCACAGGTGCTATCTATAAGGGCAGAGAGGGTCTCAACCCGATTAAGGCGGAAATGGCTGAAATCACAAATCAGGCAATGGAAAAAGGCAAGCTCGCTGAGGTTATCAAGGGCGCAGATGTGTTTATCGGTGTTTCCGCACCCGGTACTCTCACTCAGGATATGGTCAGGACAATGGCTAAAGACCCGATTATCTTTGCCTGTGCAAACCCGACACCCGAAATATTCCCCGACGAAGCAAAGGCGGCAGGTGCGGCTGTTGTTTCAACGGGCAGAAGCGACTTCCCCAATCAGGTCAACAACGTTCTTGCGTTCCCCGGCATTTTCAGAGGTGCGCTTGATGTTCGTGCAAGCGACATAAATGACGAAATGAAGGTTGCGGCGGCGTATGCACTTGCTTCACTCGTTTCCGACGATGAGCTCAACGCAGACTATATTCTTCCTGCGGCATTTGACCCGAGAGTTAAGGATACGGTTGCAAAGGCTGTTGCAGAAGCGGCAAGAAAGAGCGGCGTAGCAAGAATATAAGTTGATAAAACGGACTGTCTGATTTAAAAACAGCAAATAAAAATGGGATTTTAAAGTGTATCCGAGAAAGCGATAACTTTAAAATCCCTTATTTTTGTCTAAATGTAGATATATTGTTTTTTCTAAGCGTTTTTTGCCCGCTCGGAGTATCAGCATACGCCGTCGTGGAAAAAACGCTTTCTGCATCTGAATTTGACAGTACTTATTTGTGTTATAGCTATTTACTCTGCCGCCGGCTGTTCTTTCAGAGAGTCGTTCACCGCTTCGATAAGCTCGTCGCCGTCAACCTCGTTAATTGAATCGGTCTTCGGTATAAGCGACCAGATAACTGCGATTATGTTGAATACAGTCCATGCATAGCCGATGATTTTAATAATATCGGCGGCTTTCTGCCCTTTTTTGAGAAGCTTTGAAAACTTCCTTGCGGCGACGTCAAGCTTTAATAATTCTCTCATAGAAGCACCTCTCACACCAGCTCATAAAGTCCGCTTTTAAGCCAGACGAACTTTCTTTTTCCGCTGATGACGAATTTATATACCTTTTCGTCAAACGTCATAAAATCTCTGATTTTATTGGTTTTCGTGTTGTATTCACGTATTGCTCTTGTGCCGGAGCTGCACACATAAAGCGTCTCGCCGCTGACAGTAACGGAGCACGGGCGGTCAAACGTGGTGGAATTGCCGCCGCCTATTCTCATGGGAATACGTCCGTCGGAGGGGCTGTATTTTATTATTGCGTTTTCGTCGGGTATAACGCACCACACGAAGTCGCCATCGGGTGACAGGTCGTATGCGCCGGAGCCTCTGTATGTAAGAAGTGACGAGACCGAAACCGTGCCGTCGGGGTTAAATAGAGAATACTCACCGCCCGGATAAATCGTCATAACTCTGCCGTCGCTGAAAATTGCTGAATCGCACGAAACGTAATCGCCCAGCTTTTCAACGATTTCTTCATATTCAAAACCGAATTTGATTTTAAGATATACAACCTTTTTCACCGACGAAAACTTATCGTTCACAGCATCGTAACCGTAAAATTTGACCTTGTGAAGTCCGTCGGAACTCTCTTTCTTCACGGCGAAAACAAATCCCCTGTCAAAGCTTGTAATATTTATTATTTCGCCCTTAAATATCTCTTTTACTTCATATTTCATAATCTATTCCTCAGACGGCAAACGCCGTTTCATTCTCTATATACAGGTTAAGCTTAAAAGCATTGATGTTTTAAATATAATACTATATTTCGGCGATAAGGTCAAGCCTCATTTCTGAAAACGGAGAAAAGCGGACTGCACTCTCTGTAGAAAGCCCTGAACGCCTCGCAGTAGTCACGGTCCTCACGGCTTCTTTTACAGCCGCCGGCTCTGCACAGACCGTATATGTCGCACTTTTTGCATTTTTCGGGCACGGCAAGGCTCTCACGGATAAACTCCTCCGCCCTTTCGGTTTTTGCAAGAAATGAAAGCTCACTGTCATTGATGTTGCCGAGAAGCCATTTGTCGGTGCAGTAGAAATCGCACGGATAAACATTCCCGTTACCCTCGATAACAAACTGATGTGAGCAGTGCCCCATGATACCGCACTGCTCGGGCTTCTGACCGAGATAAAGCCTCATAAGATTATCGAAATATCTCACGCTGACATACTCGTTTCTCATATAGTCACGTACATACAGTCTGAAAAGCTTTATGAGGTAGTTTTCATACTGCTTCGGTGTCATATACAGCTCGCTTTCGGTTTTATCACCGAACGGACGAAGACAGGGAATAAACTGAAGATACCTCAATCCCTCTTTTTTGAAATATGAGTATATTTCTTCGATATTGTCGGCGCACGAGCCCGTGAGAACGGTGAGAATATTGAAATCGACCTTGAATTTTTTGAGCTTTCCGGCGGCAAGGACTATCTTTCTGTGAGCGTTTATCCTTTTTTCATCGACACGGAAAGCATTGTTTTTATAATCACCGTCAAGGCTCAGACCGACAAGAAATCTGTTTTCACGGAAAAACTTGCAGAAATCGTCATCTATCAACGTGCCGTTCGTCTGAACGGAGTAGAATATCCGGCTGTTTTTTTTATTCAGCTGATGAACCTTTTTGACAAAAAATCTGAAATAATCAAGCCCCGCTATAAGCGGCTCGCCGCCCTGAAAAGCAAAATATATGCTTTCACCGTCGGCAAAGCGCAGGGCTTTTTCAATGAGAAGTGCCGCCGTTTCCGTTTTCATCACGCCGAATGAATAATCCTCACGTGAGCTTGCCACGTCGTTATAAAAACAATATCGGCATCTCATATTGCAAAGGCTCGAAGCCGGTTTTATCATTATTGAAAGAGGCGGCATTGCTTTTCCCCCGTTAAGTCAGTTTTTTCATATTATATAATTACAAATCATCTTTGTCAAATTCTTGATTTTTTCGCACTGTGAGTATATAATTAAGTCAAATCTCAGCATTAAGGGGTGAAGTGTCTTGGCTCTGTTTCTTAAAAAAGTACTTTCGATATTTCTTGCATTCTGCGCCACCATTGCCGGATATATAAACGCCACGCCGGAGATACCCGCCGGAAATCCGGAAGAGGCATTTCATGTTCAGTTCGGCACTCTTTCCTGCCAGTGCTATGACTATTATCTGCCCGAAAATCTTTCGGGTGTGAAAAATATTGTGTTTATGGTTCACGGCGGCTCATGGTCAACGGGCACCGAAAAGCAGTTCACTTCAAATGCCGTTGCGGCGGCGAAAAGCGGCTTCATTGCCGCCACGATGGATTACCGAAAAATTCAGAACGGTGCAAACGCATACGATATGGTCAATGACGTTCAGTCGGCTGTCTCCTCGCTTAAAAAACAGCTCGATTCCAAAAAAATAAAATACGGAAAAATGGCAATGGCGGGCTGGTCATCAGGGGCACATCTCACCCTGCTTTATTCCTACGAATACTACTTCAAAAACAGCCCGATTCCCATAGCCTTTATATGCGTATGCGCCCCTCCGACCGACTTCCTCTATGACGCTCACCTTTCAAAAACACTCATGGGAGAAATGGCGTTTTCACTTATGACAAGCCTTTCCGGCGAGGTGATACTGCCCGGGACGGAAAACTCCCACATGAACGCAATTAAATCAATTTCGCCTATATACATGGTCAAAAAAGGTGTGCCGCCGACAATTATCGTCAACGGCGACGACGATGACGTTGTTCCGCCTCAAAACTCGGAGGAGCTTTACAAGAGGCTGAAAAATGCCGGTGTTGACTGCGTTCACATTGTCTACAAGGGTGCAGGGCATTTCCTCGGCAGTCGGTTTTCCGGCGAAGCGGAACGGGCAAAGGCATTTTATAACTTTGCAAACAAATATTTCTAATAAAGGGGACAAAAAATATGTTTAAGAAAATCACTTCATTTGTTTTGTGCCTGTGTATGCTTTTCGGGGTATGCGCCATCGCCGCCTCTGCGATTGAAACCGACGCATACGGCTTTATCGAAACAACGGACGGCGTTAAAATCGAATACGGAATCTATGGCAGTGAAAACGCTCAGCCGCTTGTGCTTCTGCCCTGCAACGGTGCCGATATGCACGGCTTTGACGGCAATGTTCTGCCCGAGCTTCAAAAGCATTATAAGGTTATCTGCATTTCGCCCCGAGGCACGGGAAAATCAGACAGAGGAAGCGGCAGGCTCACGTTTGAGGTCATGGCTGACGACTTAAAGGCTGTGCTTGACGCTCTCAAAATTGAAAAAACATACATTTTCGGTTTCAGCGACGGTGGAAATCTCGGTCTTGTGTTCACCCACATCTATCCGCAGTATGTTGAAAAGCTTGCGATTATGGGCGCCAATATAAATATGTTCGGCACAAATCCCTGGGACGAAATTGAGATAATTTTCAATTATCTTGTTCTTTGCTTCAAGGCATTTTTCACACACGACAGTCAAATCGCCCTCGAAAGAGATATTGAGGGAATGATGGTCGGTCAGCCGAGACTCACATTTTATGACATTTCAAAAATAAAAATTCCCGTTCTCAACATCTACGGCGAACACGATATGATAATGAGGGCTCATTCAAAGCTCATAACAAAAGCAATTCCGAATTGCGAAGAGCTTATGATAATCGGCGGCGGTCACAGCACATGCTTCAAGCAGACAGATGAAGTTATTAATCCGGCACTGCTCGACTTCTTCGGGGCAGATAAAGGCTGAGGAAGTGACAAAATGATTGGCAGATTTATTATTACAAAGCTTTCCTCCGGCGACTATTCTTTTGAGCTTCGTGCAGGCAACGGTGAGCCCATTGCAGAAATAGAGCAGACATTTCCGACGAGGGAAAGCTGTGAAAACATAATCGACAGCATACGCCGCAACGCAAACGCCGGCATTGAGGACAGAACCTCGCCCAAGCAGAAAGCCGTTCCCTACCCTAAATTTGAGATATACAGGAATGTTTCAGGTGAATTTTTCTTCCGACTCAAAAGCGCAAACGGTGAGATAATCGCCACAAGCGGAAGCTACACGACAAAGGGCGCATGCATCAAAGGAATCAAAAGCATAGGCAAAAATGCGCCGGACTGTGAAATTATTATCAGACAGTGAGGTTATCCGAATGAATGAAGAACAGCTAAAGCAGTATGAACCCTTTTTCGGAGGATACTTTGTTTACAATCAGACAGACAAAAATGATGAATTTACGGCATACCGTGTGAGAAAGGATTTTCCCGACGGCAGAGTTCAGTATGCAATTCTCAGATGCTACTCCTTTGTATGCGCCGCAACTAATACGGGAATTCCGGCATATCCGTCAAAGCTTCGCAGGCTCATAAACGACGCGGATATTATGCTCAGGCTCAACAACTGCCCGTCCGTTCTGAAGTTTTATGCAAAATCCGTTGTGCCCACAGATGACGGCTACGATTTTTTTCTCCTCATTCAGGACGCCCTGCCGCTTTCGCACATAACCGATTTTTCGGCAGTATCAAAAATCGACGCATACAAAATAGCCTCTGCGGTATGCGAAGCGGTCCCGTTTTTCCGCTCACTCGGGGTGACACATAAAAAAATCTGCCCCGAAAACATTTATGTTGACGACACCGGCAGTTATCTGCTCGGCGACTTCGGCATAGGTTCAACCTACATACCCGACGAGGACTATATGACACCCGAGGAATACCGGGTCTCGCCCGACATTTCCACCGTTGACGAATACCAGACGGGTATGCTTTTCTATAAGCTTCTGAACAAAAACAGAGCTCCGTTTCTTCCCGCATACCCCATCGAAATAACAGACGAAAACCGCAAGAATGCCTTTATGCGCCGCATGAGCGGTGAAACTGTCACAACATACGACGGTGCACTACCCTACGAAGAAAAAATTATCCGCAAGGCGTGCGCTTTTGAGATAGCGGGCAGATACAGAAATCTATCGACCATGAAGGGTGATATTGACTCGCTCATTAATCTTCTTTCGCCCGACGAAACGCACGGCGAAAACGACAGTGGTGACCCCGTGTCAAAAATAATCGAGGTTCAGCCCGCTTCTTCGGACAAATATGAAGAAGTCGATGAAAGCGAGCTTGTCAATATGATGAGCCTTGAAAAAAAGACACTCGGCGAATCGGGCAGGCTGATTAAGGCTCTGATTATTTCAATATCGGTAATAGCCGTTATCGCCGCCGTTCTCATCGCTTTCATTGTGGCGGACAAGAAGAAATCGGAGGAGCCGTCAGTGCCCGACGTCACTGAATCAACCACAACCGCTCCTGCCACTACCCTCCCCGTCACAGAGCCGACAACAGAGACATCTTCGATTTACACAACCTATACACAGCCGTCAACCTCAGCCGTTCAGACAACCGAGTTCACAATGCAGACAACCGAGTTCACTCTGCCCGAGGGCTTCACCGTCACGACAACAAAGCCCTCTCTGACACTGCCGAAAACGGAATATATTGACGTTGACGCAGAAAGCGCAGATATTACCGTTTTCTTTAACGACGAGGAAACAAAGCCGGAGGAAATAGTTATAGCTCTGGGCACAAGCTTCAATAAAATTCTTATTCCGGAGGCTTCTGTCACGATTTTTGAGTACAATTCGGGCAGTCTTTTAAACACCTGCAACGCCGAGGTATCTCTGAACTATGAAGATGAAAAGAATTACTCCGGACTTGTCTGTGATATATACCTGCCGGACGATTTTGTTATGGATATGGAAAATTGCACCTATACAGTTGAATTCACAAAGGGCACTATTGTCGGCTTCGGATATTCAAACAATGAGTTTTCGGTAGATATTGACGCCTCTGTTCTCGAATAATTGCTTTTAACTGAAATTTTGTTGGAAAGTTGGCACATTTTTTTAAATAAAGTGTGACGGTTATTGACAATCCCTGCCTGTGCAATTATAATGTAAGTGAAAATATGATAGGAGGTTTCTGAAATGAAGAAGATTTTATCGGTTTTAATAGCTGTCTTAATTGTATTCTCAACTTTGACGACGGTATTCGCCGCTCAGGGTACATATCAGGAGGAAAATGCAAATGCGGCTGTTTTTGTCAGGTGCGACAAATGCGAAGCCTGCACCGGCAAGTTCGGCTGTAACTGCTGTGCCGACTGCCCGGGCTATATGGGCGATGACGGCGTTCCTACAAACACTAACCGTTTCACCGGTTGCCGCTTCGGTTACTACCTCGACGTCGATGTTTATGAAATCGGCGCAGACGGCAAAATCGTCAAGGAAGCTGACGGAGTGACAGATAAGCTCATTCACGACGGCGACGACACAATTCATTATTACTGGAAAGCTCTCTGCTGTGAGGACTGCACAGGTCTCAAGGGCTGTCAGTGCAACAACACCGACAACAAGGAAGCCTGCGGCTGTGTCTACTGCGCTTACACTCCCGACCACACCGACGAGCAGATTAAAGACGGTCTCGAAAAAGGACGTGAGGGCTACACGAACGGTATTCAGTCGGCTCTCTCCGCTTTAAGAGAGATTATGTATGACCTTTTCAACAAGCTCTTTGAGTTCCTGCGTATCGACGTAATCCTCGGCAAGGACAGAGTTCCCACTACATAATTTAAGTTGGTATTTTAAATTTATTTTAAAATAAAAAATATAAAACGAGGTGAATAACATGGAGAAGTTCTTTGCAGCTTTTGAAATTCTTTGGAAGAAGCTTTGGGCATTTGCTTATGAATGGTGCCCGTTCCTCAAGGATGTTAAGCCTGAGTAAAAGACGTGAAAACCGCCGGCTGAGCCGGCGGTTTGTTCTTTTCAAAACAACAATATTGTGTTTTTGTTACATCAAATTACGGTTTTAATTAAAGTTTATTGTTTTTTCTTGACTTAATTTGATAACTATTGTAAAATAATACCGTGACTTATGTGCTTGGGGGTAGTTTATATGTTTGAAATTGATATTTTCTTTGAAATTCTGTCGTATTTCAAGATGATGATTAATTTGATTATTCCGTTCTTTCAGGCAGACAGTAATAAAGCACCCCGTCGCAAATATCTTCAGTGATAAATTTCACCGCATTCGTTTTTCGTTGCGGTGCTTATTTTTTATTCATAGCCCCTTTTTACTTTAAACAAAACGAGAAAGCCCCGTGCCGAAAGGCACGGGGTACAAAATTATCTGTATAAACCTTTTACTGCTCAACTGCGTAAACGCCTACTTTCTTGCGGTCCTTGCCGACTCTTTCAAACTTAACCTTGCCGTCGATGAGGGCGAAGAGGGTATCGTCTGAGCCTTTGCCGACATTGTTGCCCGGATGAATGTGGGTGCCACGCTGTTTCACAAGAATATTTCCTGCAAGAACAAACTGACCGTCAGCACGCTTGACGCCGAGTCTCTTTGACTCTGAGTCACGCCCGTTACGGGTTGAACCCATACCTTTTTTATGAGCAAATAATTGAATGTTTATCTTAAGCATTTTGTTACACCTCCGTATAAAACTTTGTTTTCACTCTTTTACGATAACGTGGTGAGGATACTGCTGAGAAAGCTGATTGATATGAAGGCGCAAGCCGTTCATAAGAATATCTGTTTCTTTAGTTGTCTCCGTGAGAACAAGCTCCATAAAGCCGTCGCTTATGTCAATATCGGCATCTGCTCCGACAATCTCTGTGAGCGTATTCGCCGTCAGGTATGCGGCAGAGGACACGCTGGCGCAGATTATATCGCTCCCCTCTTCGGAGTAACCGCTGTGCCCGCTGATGCGAACACCCTTGTTATCCTCAAAAAAGCTGACCGTTATCATGCATTGATAGCACTGATAGCAACCTTTGTGTAGGGCTGTCTGTGACCCATCTTGCGCTTCTCGTTCTTCTTTGACTTGTAGGTGAAGACGACGACTTTCTTAGCCTTGCCGTTCTTGATAACCTTGGCGGAAACTGTTGCACCCTCAACATAAGGTGTGCCGACCTTTATTCCGTCGTCAGCTCCGATAGCTACAACTTTGTCAAAGGTATAGTCGGTGTCTGCTTCGGCGTCAAGCTTTTCGATGAAGATTTCCTGTCCGGCTTCAACCTTATACTGCTTTCCGCCTGTTTCGATAATTGCGTACATTTGGCTTTCCTTCCTTTATTATGGACTCGCTGCTTTCAGGCAGATGTAAAATCTTTCCGGCGCAAAACGCCGCCCATAGCAAGCGGTATGAACAAGTATAACCTAATCTGTCAAATTTGTCAAGATAATTAAATAATTTACTTAAAAAAATGCGTGGCAAAAATCAAACCGGCATCTTTCTGCCGGTCTGATGTATGTATTCTTGGTTGATTATTTGCCGAAAATGTTTTCTCTGCCCTTGAATGTGGGGAGAACATCTCCGTCATCGTCATCATCGTCAAATATTGAAGCGGAGTTCTTTTCGGGTGTGTGCACCGTCTCGGAAACGGGGGTTGCAGGTGCCGCCGGAGCACTCTGCGAGGTCTGAGCCTGCTGATTCTTATACGCCTCATTGAACGCCTTGATGAAGTCGCCGCCGTTCGGGACAGAGGTTGTCGTCGGAGTGAAAACCGACTTGCCCGAGCTTGAAACAAAGTTCTGCTCAGCGGTGTGCATAACTGTATGTGCGCCCGCTTCGTCAATTCTGTTGAAGCCCGTAGCGATAACAGTGATAATCATTTCGTCGCCCATGCTCTCATCAAATACAGAACCGAAGATGATGTTTGCGTCGGGGTGAGTGTACTGTGCAATGAGGTCGCCCGCCTGCTCAATCATATCAAGCGACATATCGCTTGAGCAGGTGACGTTGATAATGACACCGCTTGCACCCTCGATTGAGGTCTCAAGAAGCGGAGAGGTAATTGCCATTTCCGTTGCGGTTGCGGCACAGTCGGGACCCTTGCCCTGACCGATACCCATGTGAGCACGGCCGGCATCTTTCATAACGCTCTTAATATCGGCAAAGTCAAGGTTGATATAACCGGGAACCTTGATAGTGTCGGAAATGCTCTTGACACCCTGCCAGAGGACTTCGTTTGCCTTTGTGAAAGCATCACGCACGCCGAGAGACTTGTCGCCGAGAAGACGGAGACGGTCATTCGGAATAACAATAAGGCTGTCAACGTTCTTTTCAAGCTCGGCAATACCCTCTTCAGCCTGAATCATACGTTTTCTGCCTTCAAATCTGAAAGGCTTTGTGACGATACCGACAGTGAGTATTCCCATTTCCTTTGCGATTTCCGCAACGATGGGAGCCGCACCTGTGCCCGTACCGCCGCCCATACCGGCGGTGATGAATACCATATCGGTATTTTTAAGTATCTCGGTGATGGCTTCACGGCTTTCCTCTGCCGCCTTGCGACCTACGCTTGCGTCGCCGCCTGCGCCCATTCCGCCCGTTGCCTTTTCACCTATCTGAATTTTATGCGTGGCCTTTGAATTTTCAAGAATCTGTCTGTCGGTGTTAATCGAAATAAATTCAACACCGATAATACCGGCGTCAACCATTCCGTTGACAGCGTTTCCGCCGCCGCCTCCGACACCGATTACCTTTATCTGATTATACGCCACATACTCATTATCAATAGCAAAACTCATTGGACTTCCCCCTGTACAGTTATTACAAGAATTGTTTTTTCAGACAGTTAGTCATATTATACTCAAAGAGTATATCACACCGTTTCAAAAATTTCAAGAAATTTTAAAAAATAAAGTTCACTATTTTTTCAGTGTAAAAATGTCGAAAACGCCGAAAGCTCATTCCGGCGTTTTTTTCTTTATTCAAAAATCATTGAGGTCTCTCTGACGGAGGCTCGGGAATATTCTCACCGCTCACGGTTTTCCCGCTTGCGGGAGCCTGCGTTTCGGCTTCTTTTGCTTTGTCCGTGACCTCTTCGGCATTTTTACTTTTATTCTTTCCGGATTTTTTCTTTTCACTCTTCACCGGTCCGGTCAGAGATGCGCTTCCCTCTTTATAAAAAGCCTTAGTCGTGCTTTTCAGATTAATCGTACCCTCGTTCAGAGAATCCTCTTCCCTGAGCTTGGATATAACCTCGTTTGCCATTTTCATTTTTTCGCTGAGCTGTGTCGCCGAACCGAAGTCAAGCCTCAGCTTCTCACTGCATAGGGCACAGATATTATTCGTGTCTCCCGTGTTGATTTCGGTTATTTTTATTCCGTTTTTGTCCGCACATTCAACAATATCTTTAATTATGTCATAGCTCTCCGGATTCTCCGCCACGAGCCTTTTACCCGGCTGTGCCTCTGAAAGTGGCAGATTGTCAACTATTATACAGCCGCCCGATTTCTTCACACCGAGTTCAAGCACCTTGCCGTATGCGTCAACGAGAGTGTAGGCTTTACCGCTTCTCAGCGCATACTCAGGTGCGGTCTCTTCGACAACAAGTATCAGCCTCGACGGAATTTTTCTCGAAAGCTTCACCCTGCCGATGTAGGGAAGTGCCGTCGAAACATTTTCCGAGACGTCGCCGGTCATTGTGCGCCAGAGATTGTCGCCGTTTTTCACTCCCGACGCTTCGATTATCTGCTCCTGCGAATAGCGGCTTTCGCCCTCAACGCCGATTTCTTCTATGTGGAAAAGCACGGTCAGCGAGGCAACAACAAAGATAACCGCAAATATCAGTGCAGTAAAAATAAACCACTCTATTATTCTGCGCTTTCTGCGTTTTCTCGTCTTTTCGGCGTGTTCAAGTCTGAGTTCGTCTTTACTCTTTGAAACGCTCTGCTTTTTCTGAAAAGACGGAAGCGGTCTTATTTCCACTGCTTTTTTCTTCTTTTGAGTTGCCTTACCTGCGCCTTTGGTATTTGAGCCCGTTTTTGCGGTCGTTTCACGGTGCCTTTCGGGATAAACAGATTCGCTTCTTTCGTTTTTCGGTGCTCTGCTTCCCGTGTCATATCTTCCGGCAGACGTGTTTATTCTTCCGTTTTGTTTTTCGCTGAACCAACTGCTCGCACTCGACCAGTCGGTATTTGTGCTCGATTTATTATTCCCGTTATTTTTCATTGAAGCTTCCTCTCCTGATGTCTGCGCCGACCGTTTTAAGATTCTCAGCTATATTCTCATAACCTCTGTCGATATGATGAAGTCCCGTCACTATGCTCTCGCCGCTCGCCGCCAGTGCCGCCGCAACAAGTGCGCCGCCTCCTCTCAGGTCGGTTGCGCTCACCCTTGCGCCGTAAAGCCTTTCGACGCCCGTCACGACAGCGGCTCTGCCCTCTGTCTTTATATCTGCGCCCATTCTCACAAGGCACGGAACGTGCTTGAAACGGCTTTCAAAGATGTTTTCCACCATGACGCTCGTACCCTGTGCAAGACACAGTGCAACCATAACGGGTGCCTGTGCGTCCGTCGGAAAACCCGGATACGGCATAGTGCGTATTGTTTTTATGCTTCTCAGCCTTTCGTTTCTCCTGATTCTCACGCTGTTTTCTTCTGTGTGAATTTCACAGCCCATCTGTTCAAAAACGGAAAGCACCGATTTCATGTGATTTGTCACTACGTTTTCCACGAGAACGTCGCCGCCCGTCGCCGCAACTGCACTGAGATAGGTCGAGGCGGTTATTCTGTCGGGAATCACCGTGTATTCGCACCCGTGAAGCTTTTTCACTCCGCAGACCGTGATTGACCAGTCGGAGTTTATCTTTATTTTTGCGCCGCACGCATTGAGAAAATTGACGGTGTCGGTTATTTCCGGCTCACGGGCAGGATTAAAGATGTTTGTCACGCCCTCTGAAACCGCCGCCGCAATAACTATGTTTTCGGTTGCGCCCACACTCGGAAACGCAAGAGTTATATTACAGCCCTTGAAACCGTTTTCGGCACAGCAACTCAGTTTTCCGCTTTTTTCGCAGATTTCGGCTCCGAGTGCTCTGAGAGACGACAGATGAAGGTCAATCGGTCTCAGCCCTATTTCACAGCCGCCGGGAGTGTAAAGCTCAGCCCGACGCATACGTGAAAGCATTGAGCCGAGAAAAACTATTGACGAGCGCATTTCCCGCATAAGCTCTTCCGGAATATCCCATCTCTTCGCCGACGATGAATTAATAATCAGCGTATCGTTTTCACGTCTGACGGATGAGCCGAGATAGCGCAGAATATCCGTCGCCGCATTAACATCGCTGAGTCTCGGGCAGTTATGTATAACACATTCACCGTCAACCATAAGCGAGGCGGCAAGAATCGGCAAAGAGCTGTTTTTTGAGCCGTGCACCTTTAATTTTCCCTCAAGCCTTTTTGAACCGTTTATGATAAGACCTTCCACATGGAACACACCCTTCAAGTGCAAAAATCATTCGATGTATTCTATGTATCAAGCCTCTTTTTAGTGAATTATGCCTTTTTTTCGGCAAGAGAAACTACTATCTGAGCTATTCTTTCCTTTGAATCGGTGACAGCCATCTTACCTGCATTTTCGCCGATTTGCCTGCGCTTTTCGTCGTCCTTGAGCAGAGAGTCAACAGCCAGAGCAAGTCTGTCGCCCGAAAGCTCCTTTTCTTCGATTATCATCGCCGCAGAATTATTGACAAGTGCCATAGCATTATGGTACTGATGATTTTCGGCGACATTGGGTGACGGAATGAGGACGGAAGCCTTTTTCAGTGCCTCAATCTCGCTGAGAGTGGAGGCTCCGGCACGGCACACTATCACGTCCGCCGCCGCCATACATCTGTCCATATCGCTTATGTATTCACGTATTTCAATGTTTTTATGCTCGGAAAGGGAGACTCCCCTCTTTTCGATTTCTTCGGGCACCCACAGTCCGTATTTGCCCATTGAATGAAGAAAGCGCACGTCCTTTTCGTCGGCTTTTTTCGCAATAACCTCGACCATAGCTTTATTCACAGCCTCTGCGCCGAGAGAGCCGCCCATTGACAGCACAAGCTTTTCACTGTCCTTTATTCCCATTTCGGCTCTTGCAAAATCTCTGTCCGCCTTGAGCATTTCGCCCCTGACCGGCAGACCTGTAAAAATGCACTCGTTTTTGCTCTCAAAACGGTTTCTCACGCTTTCAACCGTTATCATAACACAGTCAACGTGCTTTGCAAGTGCCTTGTTCGTCACTCCCGGGTATGCGTTCTGCTCATGTATAGCCGTCGGATAACCGAGCTTGTATGCCGTTCTGAGCACGGGACCGCTGACGTAGCCGCCGAAACCGATGACAACATCGGGATTAAACCGCTTTATTATTCTCTTTGTCTGAAATGACGAGAGAATAATATTGAACAGCGTTTTTATATTTTTGAAAATGTTTTCAAGTGAGATTTTTCTCTGAAAACCGGAAATTGTTATTGTTTCAAAGTCAAAGCCCGCTTTCGGCACAAGCACAGCTTCCATTTTATCCTTTGTGCCGATAAAAAGTATTTCGCTGTCGGGGTATTTCTCCCTTATCTCGCCGGCAACCGCAAGAGCGGGGTTTATGTGACCGCCTGTTCCTCCTGCCGCAAAAAGATATTTCATATTATTCTTTCCTCTTTATTTCATCTTTATTTTTTTCAAGTGAATTGTGTTTTGATATTGAAAGTATTACGCCCATTTCGCACATCAGCATAAGAAGCGATGTTCCTCCGTAGGAGAAAAACGGCAGTGAAATGCCCGTGTTCGGGAATGTGTCGGTCACAACGGCGATATTGAGAAAGACCTGAAGTCCGACCTGGAGGGCAATACCCATAGCAAGCATTGAGCCGAAAACATTTCTGCATTTTTCGGCTATTCTGAATGCACGCCAGACAAGTGCGCCGAAAAGACAGATAATTGCACCCGCACCGACGAAACCGAGTTCTTCACACACAATGGCGAAGATAAAGTCGTTCTGAGGCTCGGAAACGTACATGTGCTTCTGTCTCGAATTTCCGAGACCGAGACCGAAGGGACCGCCTGAGGCTATCGCACGAAGCGACTGATTTGTCTGCCATCTCGCTCCGAGAGGCTCATAAGCTTTATCCTTCCATGCGATTATTCTTTCGCCCGCATAGCCGGGAAGTATATCGGGATGGGAAATAACAACCGCCACCGCCACTGCCACAACTATAAGCAGAGCGACAAAATATCCTTTTTTGACTCCGCCGAGCCACATCATGCAAACGCCTATGAGAAAGACAAGTATTGTGCAGGAAAGATGATTTTCCGCAATTATCAGCGCACACATAAAAGCTATCAGTGCCGCATACACAACCGTCAGCATCAGTGACTTTGTGCTTGCGTTTTTGTATGCGGTCGCTCTTACTGCCGACATGAACGTATCATCAAAACGGCTGAGCTTTCCCTCGTGCATACGCCCTCTCGAATTGATAACTCCGTATTGCCTTGCGGTCACATAAGCTATCATCAGAATAAGGGCGAATTTTGCTATCTCCGAGGGCTGAAATCTTATGGGGCCTATTGACAGCCATCTTTTAAAGTCGCTGTCCTTTCTTATGTTGACAACGAGCGTCACAAAAAGCAGAAAGGCGGAGCCTGCATAAGCTATTACGGCGAGTTTTCCGTCAAGCTTTCTGTAATTTATACAGCTTATGAAGAACATGGCAACCACTCCGACAGCGGCAAACAAGCCCTGTCTTTTAATGTAATAGAGTGCGTCGTGCCCCGTTTTTGCATCGTAATATGCATAGGTATAGCTTGCGGAGAACATCATCACAAGCCCGATTGCAAGCAGTCCGAGAACAATGAAAATGAACGTAACGTCGGGAGTGCCCGGATTAAGCCACCCGCCAAGCGGTCTTTTTCTTGCATTCACGGGACCTGCGGGCTTTCTCTGAATGCTATGCTGTGCCGAGCCTCCGGCTCTGACATAGCCCGCAGTATTTGAGGCAGAGCTGTATCTGCGATAATCTGCCCCGTTTTCTCTTCTGCCGTTTTCCATTTTCATTCCCCTCCCCCGTAATATTCTGTATAGATTACAGAACTCTGTTATCTCCGAAGTAAATTATCACCGCTCCGAATGCGCTGACAATGAAATTCAAAAGTGAAAACACCGTCACTATTTTGTTCTCGCTCCAGCCGAGCTGTTCGCAGTGATGATGTATCGGTGCCATAAGAAAAACCTTTTCATGTCTGAGCTTGACACTCAATATCTGAATAATATCGCTGAGTGCTTCTATAACGTATATGAAGCCGAAGAATATGAGAATTATCGGCATATCTATCGCATAAGCAAGTGCAACCGCTATTCCTCCCAGAAACATTGAGCCTGTGTCACCCATCATAACCTTTGCCGGGTGGCGGTTCCATATAAGATAGCCTGCGCACGAGCCTAAAAGTGCCGCTCCTAAAACACCGACCGACGTTGTTTTGTAGAGCACTGCCGCTACGGTGAAGCCGAGAGCCGCCGTGAGTGTGACAGAGCCGCAAAGTCCGTCAACTCCATCGGTGAAATTGACGGCATTGACCGTGCCGTATATCACGCATACGCCGAAAATCCAGTAGAAAAACCTGAGGTCAACATATCCGGCAAAGGGAACATACATTTCGCTACCGCTGACCTTATAGTTGCAGAAAAGATAAACGACAGCCATTACAAGCTGGGGTATCGTCTTCTGTATTTCGGTCAGACCGAGATTGCGCTTTTTCACGACCTTTGTATAGTCATCGGCAAAGCCCACTGCCGCAAAGGTCAGCGCAAGAATGATTCCGCCGGCAATTTTCATAAATTCCTTGTTTTTGAGTGCGTCAAGAGAAGAAAATATTGATGTACCCGTCAGGCGGCATATCAGAGCCGTTATCACGACGGATATAACAGTACCTATGATGAACATAACTCCGCCCGATGTCGGCGTGCCCTGCTTTTTTGCGTGCCATGCAGGGCCTATATCAGTGAGAATGTACTGAGTGAAGCCGAGCTTTCTGAGAAGCGGTATCATCACAAATCCGAGCAAAGCCGTAATTGCAAACGAAATAAACACCGTCAGAATAATTGCTGTAATACTGTTCATTTTATCATGTCCTCTCTTGAATTATGCCCTTTCGCTTTCAGGAAAGAATTTCCTCTGCCTTTTCTCTGTCGCTGAAAGGAATTTTCTCATTTTTTACTGTCTGGTATGCCTCGCTCCCCTTGCCGGCAAGAAGAACAATATCGTTCTTTTCCGCATTCATGAGGGCGAGTCGTATTGCCTGCGCTCTGTCTTTTTCAACGTATATTCTGCATTTAGATTCTTTCATACCCGACAGAATATCGTTTATTATTTCATCTTCGTTTTCGTTTCTCGGGTTGTCGTTGGTAATAACCGCAATATCCGAAAATGCGCCGGCTATATTGCCCATATCGGCACGTTTTTCCCTGTCTCTTTCCCCTCCGCAGCCGAAAAGAGTTATTATCTTCCCTTTTTTCAGATTGCTCAGAGCAGAAAGAATGTTATAGAGTGCGTCGGGATTATGCGCATAGTCTACTATTACACTGTAATCCGTATTCGTTTTCAGCTTTTCGCCTCTGCCCGCTACGGGGCTTATGAGAGCCGCTTTCTCCGCCGCTTCGCTGAGCTTAAAGCCAAGCTTCAGCATAACGGCAATGGCGGCAAGCGAATTTCTGACCGAATATTCACCTATTCCTCTGACCTTAACCCTGCATATTTCGGAAAACATAACCGCCGCATACTCTGTGTATCCGTCGTAATACCTTATATCCTTTGCCGTAATATCGGAGCGGTCGTCACGTGTGGAAAACGTCATTATTTCACAGCCGCACGAGGAGATTATCTCCTCAGCCGCAGAATCGTCAAGATTGATTACCGCACTTTTACACTGTGAAAACAGCTTTTTCTTTGCCGAAAGATAATTTTCAAAGGTGTGATGATAATCAAGGTGCTCGTTTGAAATGTTTGTGAACACACCCACTTCAAATTCGCAGGGGTATGTTCTGTACTGGTCAAGAGCCTGCGACGACACCTCACAGACGCAGTACTCTGTGCCGCAGTCTGCCATTTTCCTCAGCGCACGATTAAACTCAAACGCCCCCGGAGTGGTGAAATCGCTCTCTTCTCTATTTCCGTCAATAATATTTTCGGCAGTGCCGATAAGTCCGGCTTTTCTGCCCGAAAGAGTTAAAAGTCCGTATATTGTATGCGCTGTTGTGGTTTTTCCGTTTGTGCCGGTTATTCCGATAAGCTTCATGCTTTTTGACGGCTCTGAGAAAAATCGTGAGCACATTAGCGCATAGGTTTTTCTTGTGTTTTCAACGATAATTTGATTCTTTCTTCCTGTGTCTTTCTGCGTAATGAAAACAACCGCGCCGTTTTTTTCAGCCTCATCTATTGAGCCGTGCCCGTCGAAAGAAAATCCCTCAATACAGACAAACGCACTGTTTTTTACGCATTTTTCCGGTCTGTCGGTGACAAATGAAATTTCAACGTCTGAATAACCGCTTTTCACGTCCGCATTTTTCAGCATTTGAGATAATTTCATTTAAAGACCTCCCGAAAGTTAATCCGCTTCGTCCTCAACACCGCTGACCTCTTTGAAGTAAACAGTGACTGTCGAACCCGCTTCAATTTCTTCTCCCTCGCCCACGCTCTGCTTATATGAGCGCATACTTCCTGTTTTTTTGGACGGTCCGGAGAAAATTATATTGATACCCTTTGAAACGGCAAGCTGATTTACATTTGAGATGCTCATATTTGAGAAATCGGGCACCGTCACCCTTGACGATGTCGAATTTGAATCGGTGTAAAGGATTATTACGCCGCCCTTGGGAAGCGTCTGCTTCGCCGCCGGAGTCTGCGACACAACATTTTCGCCGTCACCGACAACCCTCGTCGAATAGCCCTGATTTGCCGCCGTCTGCTTTGCTGAGGCGACTTTACTGCCGACAAGCTTGGGGGCAACCGATGTGACGCTCGCAAGCTCATCGTCGTTATATTCCGGCTTTACGTTAAGGTAAACCAGTGTTTCCTCCATAACCTGCTTTGCGACGGGAGCGGCTATCACACTGCCGCCGTAATATACGCCCTGCGGTTCGTCCATGACGATAAGACAGGCTATTTCCGGGTCGTCTGCGGGTGCAAAGCACACGAAAGAGCCCGACCAGATTTTCTTGTTTTCCTGATTACTTTCCTGTATCTTCTGTGATGTAGCTGTTTTTCCCGCCATACGGAAGCCCGCTATGTATGCGTTTTTACCCGTACCGCCCTCGATAACGCTCTCCATCATACTGCACACGGTTTTTGCCGTTGACTCTGAGATAACCTGACGCCTGACAGTCGGCTGAGTGGTCGAGATAACATTTCCGTCGCCGTCAACCGTGCCGGCAATAATATACGGCTTCATAAGCTTTCCGCCGTTTGCTATTGAGCACGCCGCCGTGATTATCTGTATCGGTGAAACCTTTATTGTCTGACCGAACGAGGTACTTGCAAGATTTACGTTTGTGAATGTTTCCTTTGCGTGATAGGTTGCGCCCGCTACGGGGACAGCCTCACCGGGAAGGTCAATGCCCGTTTTTTCGGTGAAGCCGAACGCTTCAAAATATTTGAAATATCTTTCTGTGCCGAGCTTCTGACCGACATAAATGAAGAACGGGTTGCAGGAGTTCATAAGTCCCTGACGCAGAGACTGAGTGCCGTGTCCCTCTCTGTGAGCGCAGTGAATAGCCCAGCCGCCGATATTGTAAACGCCCGTACAGCAGTATGAGGTCTGTTCATTGACCACACCCTCCTCAAGTCCAGCCGCAAGAGTAAATATCTTGAAAACCGAGCCGGGCTCATAAACGAAAGAAACCGTTTTATTGTTCCACTGTGAGAAAAGAGCGTTGTTGTAGCTTTCGAGGTAGTCCTCTGTGCCCTTGAGCTTTTCAAGCTCAGCCTTTGTCTCTTCGTCAAAGACGGTGTAGGCACTGTTTGAGTCGTAATCGGGCTTGCTTGACATTGCAAGTATTGCTGCCGTCTTCACGTCCATTACAATACCGTATGCACCTTTTGTTTCATAATCCACCATACCCTCGCTCAGAGCCTTTTCAAGGTAGTGCTGAATATTTGAGTCGATTGTCAGCACAAGTCCCTCGCCCTCTTTTGCATCAACCATGCTCTCGTAATCGGAGCCCATGTTGTTGCTGTTTGCGTCCTGTGCGGTGATTATTCTGCCCGGCGTTCCCGTCAGCTTCTCGTCATAAGTCAGCTCAATGCCCGCTTTTCCCTCTCCGTCCTGATTTGTGAAGCCGAGAACGGTCGAAGCAAAGTTGTTTTTGGGGTAGTATCTCATTGAGCTCGGAGTGAAGTAGAGAATACCGCCGTATTTATTCTCCGAGATATAGGCGTCAATATCGCTTTTCTGAGTAGCCGTCACCTGTTTTCTGATAATGGCATACTTGCTTTCGGTGTTTGAAAGCTTAGTGTAAAGAGAGTCATAGGCGATTGAGAAAAACTCGCTGAGATAACGGGCTATCGCTTGAGCCGTCTCTGTTTTTTTTATGTTTTTCGGTGTTGCGCAGAGCACCCACGCCGACGCACTCTGTGCAAGCACATTCATATTTCTGTCATAGACAGTGCCTCTCGGAGCTTCTACAACGGTATCGCTCATCTGCTGACTTTCCGCCTGCTCTCTGTATTCGCTTCCGTGCACACACGCAACTCTTATTATTCCGCCGAAATCCGCAACGAGAACAACCGCCGCAAGAATTATAAGCATAAGCCTTGAATTAACCTTGAGCTTTTTATCCGGTCTTCTGATAATCATATCCGCTCCGCCTTTCGTTTTTCTCCCGTCTGCGCAATAAATTATTACGCCCTAAATATCACTATGAGGCGAACAAGCCACAGCGCAACCCGCAGCTTTTTCGCCTTTCATAAACATCAGTATTTTAAATCAATCGACTGCTTTTCCGTGAGTGACAATAACTTTATTTTCACCCTCAAGGCGGACAAATTCAATATCCGCCGAGTTTGCCTTGACAAGACCGAGCTCTTCAACGGCAACCTTTTCAATCTGTTCAAGAGAAACCATATTGTTGAGCTTCATTGAAAGCTCGGTGTTCTCACCGCATACCATATTGTAATCCGTCGTAAGGGAGGCAATCTGTCTGTCTATGCTGTCACACTTATAAAGAGCGAAAAGATAGGTCATAAAAAGCATAACACCGACCGCCATTGCCGCAGTGACTCTCAGATATCTTATTCTCGCTGTTCTGCTCTCGGAGCGAACCTGCTGAGGTGTTTTATACTCATGCGCGGCTTCGGCTTCGATTTTGACAAGCTTCGGGCGATATTCTCTTTTTTCATCTGCTCTTTTGAGCTTTCTCGCAGCCGACGATTCAAAAGCCGAAAAATCATATTCGTACGCCGCCATTTTGTATCCTCCTATATTGTATTATCCCTATCGTTCAATTATGTAATTTTTCCACCGCTCTGAGCGTTGCGCTTCGTGAACGGTTATTCTCGGAAAGCTCGTTTTCACACGCAGTGATGAATTTGAACGGAAGCCTTCCTCTCGGAGTTTTGCCGCATACGCAAACAGGAAACTCCTTCGGGCAGGTACAGCCCTCGCAGTAAGAAGCAAAATGCTTTTTAACTATTCTGTCCTCAAGCGAGTGGAAGGTGATAATTGAAAGCCGTCCTCCCGTTTTGAGAAAACCGAACATTGTATCTATCGTATTTTCAAGCCTTTCAAGCTCTTTGTTAACTTCAATGCGTATTGCCTGAAACGTCTTTCTTGCCGGATGACCACCCGTTCTTCTTGCAGAAGCCGGAATTGAATATCTGACGATTTCGGCAAGACGGAGCGTATTTTCAATCGGCTCTTTCCCCCGTTCGACAACAATATTTTTAGCTATCGAATGGGCAAATTTTTCTTCGCCGTAGCTTCGCAGTATTTTTTCAAGCTCTTTTTCGCCGTAGGTATTGACCACATCATAAGCCGAAAGACCCTCACGGCTCATTCTCATATCGAGCGGTGCGTCATTGTGAAGAGAAAACCCACGCTGAGCCGTATCAAGCTGAAAAGAGGAAACCCCGAGGTCGGCTGTTATTCCGTCAACCTCAGTAATACCGAGACTGTCAAGTATATCGGCAAGATTTGAAAAATTATCCTTAATCAGCGTCACGCGCCTGTCTTTTCCGATTCTTTCACTGAGCACTTCAATAGCGTCCGGGTCCTGGTCAATCGCAATAAGTCTTCCGTTTTCGCCGAGCCTTTCGAGTATTGCCCCCGAATGACCGCCTCCGCCGGCAGTGCAGTCAACATAGATGCCGTCGGGCTTAATATTAAGAGAATCTATTGTCTCATTCAGAAGCACACTGTAATGAATGAATTTCATATCATTCACCCATTTCAGCCATAAGTGCTTTTTTGCGCTTTTCAAGCTCAGTCTTCTTTTCGAGAATACTCAGCTCAATCTCAAGCTCTCTTATGTCGCCCGCCTCGTTCTTAATGCGGCTGACATCACTCTTCATACGCTCGTAGCCGTCCTTTGACCAGATTTCAAAGTGGTCGTATGCGCCGAGGAAAACCACATCTTTCTGTGCACCGATTTTTTCGATATAATCGCTCTTGAGAATAATTCTGCCCTGATTGTCAATGGGCTGAGTGTCACCGCTTGAAAAAAGACCTCTTTTAACCGTCCTCACTCCGATAATCGGGTCGGTGTCGGACAAGGCACTTTCATATCTCGCTTTCATGCCTTCTTCGTTATAGCACTCGATACATTTTTCGTCATCATCGAGAATCATATAGACGGGAGAGCCCATCTGTTCACGGAATTTTACGGGCACGAAGGCTCGTCCGCGCGGGTCTATTCTGTTTTGAAATTCACCGAGTAAAAACACAAGCCTCAGCCCCTTTCCGTAAATTTCGGATACGTTCCGACATTTTCAAGTTTTGTATCAACATTGTACGACATTTCGCTCCCATAGTCAATAACTTTCTTTATTTTTAAGGTGAAAACAGAAATTTCGTAAGTTTATACAATTCATTTGTTCGATTTTCGTCCTCGTTTTTCAGCACATGGTTATATAGTGGATATCAGCGAAGCTTGAGCACAATATATTGTTATTTTTTCCGAAATATAAGGCTGTATGGTGTATGTGAAATTTGTCAATAAATTATTTTTCTTTGTAAAAGTGAAAGGCGGATTATGATGAATTTGTATTTTGTGGTGAAAAATGTTGAAAATTTTTGAGCAAAAAATACCCCGCAGGTTTTTGACAACTTGCGGGATATTTTCGGATTCAAATTATTCTCAGAATTTCAGTCAGAGCTTACGCATCGCCCTGAAGAGCCTCGAGTGAGGCACTTATGCGGCTGATTTCATCTGTAAGACTTGCTATCTTGTCGTTGACAGTCTTAACCGCTTTCGACGAAGCCGCAGTCTGCGTGCCGGTGCTCGTCACACTGTCGGAAATAGTCACAAGTCCGACCGTGTCACTTGTTGCTCTCTGTGTACTGTCAACAATGAAGTATTCGCCGTCGTAGGTCATCCAGATAACCTGACCGTTAGGCTTATATGTTACCGGCACGTCGGAATTTATGCTTCCGTCGGATTTATGCGCCCCGACCATTCTTATCTGGTCGCCGCCGTCAACAGTGATACTCGTTGAAGATGTGTTCCCCTTTTTGAACAGTACACCTATTCTTGCGCCGACCGTCGGTTTAAAGTTGCCCTTTGTCGTTGTGACGACCTTGGGAGATGTACCTGCCGCTGTTTCCGTTACACCGAAATAGACGGGAACGCCGCTGTTTGTATATTTCCCCATTACGAATGATTTAATATCGAGTGCCATGAGCTTCACCCCTTATCAGCATAAGATTTTAACAGTTGCGGTTGCTTTGCTTTCGGCTGAAAACGTAATGGAATAAAGCGTTTCACTGCCGATTACGGAAAAAATACCGTCTTCCGCTTCACTGCATATCTCACCGCTCTGAAGATTCATAAAGCCGATACTGAATGAAGCACTGTCCTTGTCGAGCTTGCCCGTAGCGGTAAGCTTGCCGTCATCAACGGACACCGCTATTGCTTCGCTTGAATACGCACATTCGCAGCCCAAAATAAGTGTTTTTGCACCCGTTTCAGAATCAAAAATTTTTTCTGTTCTTGCTAATTTCATATTAACACTTCTCTCTTCTTTCGTATGCAGTCGCCGCACTTTAACGCATACGAAACAAAAATTTAATCCCCCCTCAGACCTGCTGAGGGAGGATATTTTCCGGTTGAATCAACAACCAATTATATTATAGTCCGAAAACGGGAATTTGTCAAATATTTTTGACTGCGGCTTTCAGTTTTTCTTTTTTCCGAGATATGCCGCTTTGATTTCTTCGTTTTCAAGAAGCTCTGCGCCCGTGCCCGTCATGGTGATATTTCCCGTCTCCAGGACGTAGCCTCTGTGGGCGGCTTTAAGAGCCATGTTTGCGTTCTGCTCATTGAGAAGAACGGTAATACCCTGACTGTTGACCGTCTTGATAATTTCAAAAATATCTCTGACAACAAGAGGCGCAAGTCCGAGCGACGGCTCGTCCATCATGATAATTCTCGGCTTGCTCATCAAGGCTCTGCCGACGGCGAGCATTTGCTGTTCACCGCCCGAAAGCGTGCCGCCCGCCTGCCAGTGTCTTTCTCTCAGACGGGGGAAGAGTGTATAAACCCACTCCATATCTTCGGCATAGCTGTCTTTTCTCAGGTATGCGCCGATTTTGAGGTTCTCTTCAACTGTGAGGTCGGGGAAAATTCTTCTGCCCTCGGGCACAAGCGTAATTCCCTTTGTCACGATTGCCGAGGTATCCATGCCGGCGATGTTTTCGCCGAAAAGCTCGATACTGCCGGAGGTCGGCTTCACAAGACCGACTATTGAACGCAGTGTGGAGCTTTTGCCTGCACCGTTTGCGCCGATAAGCGTAACTATTTCGCCTGCAGCCACCTCAAAGCTTATTCCCTTAACGGCTTCAATGCCGCCGTAATTAACTCTGAGATCATTGATTTTCAGTATTGTATCACTCATCTTCAACAACCCCCAGATATGCGTCGATAACACGCTGATTTGTCTGTATTTCTTCGGGCTTGCCCTGAGCTATTTCACTGCCGAAGTCGATAACGTAGATATAATCCGAAATCTGCATAACGAGGTCCATGTGGTGCTCAATAAGAAAGACCGTCAGATTATATTTTTCTCTTATTTCTCTGATGAACTGTGCAAGCTCGTTTGTCTCCTGCGGATTCATACCTGCGGCGGGCTCATCTAAAAGGAGGAGCTTCGGCTCTGAGGCAAGTGCTCTCGCTATTTCAAGGCGACGCTGAAGTCCGTAGGGCAGACTTGTGGCTATTTCGTCCTTATATTTGTCAAGCCCCTGCTCAACGAGGAGTGCCATTGTCTCCTCACGCATACGCTTCTCTTCCTTTGCATTGCCTCTGAATGTGGCGGAAAGGAAATTCTGCTTTGCGTGCATGTGCTTTGCGGTGAGGACGTTTTCAAAGACTGTCATGCTCTTCCAGAGACGTATGTTCTGGAATGTTCTCGATATACCCTTCTGAGTTATTCTGTCCGGTGTGGGGGCATAAACTCTTCCGGGATAGCTGTTTGCGTTTTCACCCTTATAGTTTTTCTTCATTTTGCCCTTGGGGTGATTGCGGACAAGGGGCTTGCCCATGAATTCAACAAGTCCGTTTGTCGGTTCATAGACGCCCGTAATGCAGTTGAAAGCCGTTGTCTTTCCGGCTCCGTTGGGACCGATGAGCGCAACTATTTTTCCCTCGGGAATATCGAGTGAAAGATTGTTCACGGCAACAACGCCGCCGAACTGCATTGTAATATTTTCAACATGGAGGACATTATTGCTCATTTCGCCTTGACCTCCTTTGATTTTTTCTTTGCTCTGTTCTTTCCGTTAAATATATCCGGTAGCTCTCTGTCGCCCATGATACCACGTCTGAAGAAAAGAACAACTATCATGATAATCACCGAGAAAACAACCATTCTGAATCCGTTTCTGAGAAGCGGAACCTGTTTTCCGTTGATAAACTGCGTATTGTCAAGAAATCTGAGCCACCATTCTGAACAGGCTATGTAGAGGAATGAAGCTATACAGCTACCCGAAACCGAGCCTATTCCGCCGATAACAACGATGAGAAGAATCTCATAAGTCATCGCCGATGTAAATGTTTTTGCCTGAACGGTCGAAGCAAACATTGCAAACAGTGCACCGCCTACTCCGGCAAAAAATGAGCTTATGCAGAATGAAAGGCTCTTGTGCTTTGCAAGATTTATTCCCATCGCCTCTGCCGCTATCTCGTCGTCACGTATCGCTTTAAAAGCTCTGCCGTAAGACGAATTAATGAGAAGGACTATAATGAAAATACATACTCCCGAAATAAGAAGCGGAACGAATGACGAAAGACGCAGTACGATTTTTCCGCTTGCGTCGGTTATGTTGAAATCGGCAAACGTCGGATAACCTCTCAGCGCATTTGCGCCGTTTGTTATTTTGCCGAGCTTGTCCCACTGGAAAATCGCACGCAGAATTTCGGCAAATCCGAGAGTGGCTATTGCAAGATAATCGCTCTTGAGCCGGAGGACGGGCAGTCCGATAAGATAAGCAAGGAAAGCCGCCACTATACCGGCGCATACAACAGCGAGAATAACGCTGAGTACAAGCCCTGCCATTTTCCCCGCTCCCTCTGTGCCGAACGCCGAGGCGAACAAATCAACAAAGCTGAAATTGAACGATGAGCCCTGAAAAAGATAATAGACAGACTCTCTCACACTGCCGGGCATTGTGAGAATTGCATAGGTGTAAGCACCTAAAAGCATAAAGCCCGCCTGACCGAGCGAGAAAAGCCCGGTGAAGCCGTTGAGCAGGTTCATCGAAACGGCAACGAGCGAATAAACCGCACCCTTTCGGATAACCGTGAACAGAAGCGAATTTGCATTGACGGTATTTTCGAGCACAACGGTCAGCGCAAGCACTGCCGCAACCACGAAAAATGTTATGAGGGTACCCTTGTCAATTTTCTTTTTTGTCTTTGGCATAGCAATCCCTCCCGTCAAACCTTATCCGTTGCTTTTTCGCCGAAGATGCCCGTCGGCTTAGCAACAAGGATAACTATAAGAAGCGCAAATGTGAACGCATCGGAAAAGACAGCGTAGGACGTGCCCTTGATAAGCGTCTCGCATATTCCTATGATGAACGCACCGATAACAGCACCCGGCACTGAGCCTATTCCGCCGAAAACAGCCGCAACGAATGCCTTTAATCCGGGCATTGCGCCTGAGAGCGGAACAACTGTGGGATAGTTCGTGAAATAAAGCAGACTGCCTATCGCCGCAAGGAACGAGCCGATAATGAACGTAATTGAAATAACCGAGTTGATTTTAACGCCCATGAGACGGCTTGTTTCAAAATCCTTGGCAACGGCTCTCATTGCGATACCGATTTTTGTGTGATTGATAAGAAGAGTGAGCAGAACAACAAGAATAATAACAAGTACCGGTGTTATCACCGTCACAACGCTTGTTGTTGCGCCGAAAACCGAAATTGTGTTTGAAATATACGGTATTGATGTAAACGTCTTCGGCTGACCGCCTGTTGCATAAAGCGCAAGATTCTGCAAAAGATAGCTCACGCCGATAGCCGAAATCATAACCGACATTCTCGGCGCAGTGCGAAGCGGCTTATACGCCGCCCTTTCGATAATAAAGCCGAGAGCAACCGTCATCACGACCATAAGCGGTATGCTGACGTAAATCGGCAGAGAAGCCGAAAGATAAATCATAAACAGTCCGGCAACCATAAACACGTCACCGTGAGCGAAGTTTATCAGTCGCAGAATACCGTAAACCATTGTATAGCCAATGGCGATAAGTGCATACTGACCGCCCAGTGAAATGCCGGACAACACCTGTGAAATTATAAATTCCATAATTTTACCTACCTCTTTGAAAGTGCAAATACACGTTAGGGTGACGCAAATTATCCGAACCCTTTTATTTTGCACATAAGCACTTAGAAATTAGTATGCTGTATGCGAAAACCAAATCACAATACATCTACATAATAACTTCAAAGGGAAGCCCCGCAAGACTTCCCTTTAACGGATTAAGCTGTTTTTTTATTCAGCAACTGTCTGCTGTGTCTCGAAAATCCATGCAGCATTTGCTGTATCAGCAGCCTTGATATAAGCTGTGTCACGGATTGCATCGCCGACTGTGTCAAATGCGATGTCGCCCGAAACGCCCGTATATTTAACATTCGGAAGAGCCGCCTTGATAGCTGCGGCATCAGCCGAGCCTGCCGCCTTCATTGCTTCGAGAGCAACATAGTATGCGTCATAGCCCATTGCCGTTACAGCAGAGATGGTGTCGTTGCCGCCGTTAGCTGTTTTTGCGTCTGCGTTTGTATTGATATATTCCTTGATACCTGCGTCAAAGTCCTTGTTACCGCCCTCAGCGTAGAAGGTCGAAACATAAAGTTTTGTATCTGTGCCCTTAGCCGCCTCAAGAACCATGTTGTCGTCAAGAGTGTCGGAGCCGAGAATCGGAAGCTCAGCCTTAAGCTTTGCCGCCTGAGCAACTATCTGTGTTGCGTATGCGATTGAAACGGGGCAGAACATAACGTCACAGCCTTCGCTCTTTGCCTTGTTGATGTAGGAGCTGAAGTCGGAGTTGTTGGTCGGGAACGAGTCGGCAATCACTTCGCCGCCTGCCGCCTTGAAAGCGTCTGAGAAGAACTTGATGAGACCCTGGTCATATTCGTTGCCGAGCTCACCGAGGCAGTATGCCTTCTTAGCCGCAAATTTGCTTGTCGCAAAGTTTGCAAGAACCGTGCCCTGGAACGGGTCAAGGAAGCAAATACGGAAGTAGTGGTCGTTACCGGCTGTAACATTGGGGTTGGTGCATGTAACACCGAGAGCCGCAAGACCTGCATTCTTGAATGTCTCTGAAGCGGCGATTGAAACGCCCGAGCCGTATGAGCCGAGAACAATGGCAACGTCCTTGCCGACAAGCTCTGAAGCAGCGGCGGGAGCCTTTGACTGGTCGGAGCCGTTATCGGCATAAACAAGCTCAACCTTATAGGTTTCGCCGCCGATTTCGACTGTCGGAGTCTGAGCGTTAGCGTACTGCATACCGAGTGCTTCTTTCTTTCCGCCTGCGCCTGAGTCGCCTGATGCCGGCTCAAAGACACCTATACGGATAACTTTGTCGGTCTGTGCCTCACCTGCGTTTGTGTTAGCTTCGGTGGGGTCATTTGTTCCGCCGCAAGCTGCGAAGCAGCATAAAATAAGTGCTGCCGCCATGAGAACTGCTAAAAACTTTTTCATGTTAATACCCTCCTAAGGTAATATTTTTTATATAATAATATAAGTTTGAATTTTTTTCAATAGTTACGGTGGTTTTTATTGGTAAAAATTGAAAAAAATTGAAATTGCAATGCATTTTTCGCAATTTTGTGACAGCAAACAGTCGCTGACAAATTTATATTACGTGAATTTTGAATATATTACAGTCCGATAAATTCTCCCGTTATCCGAGTTTTTTCGCTATTATTGAGAAAATAATCTTAGCTATATCGGCAATTCCCTCTTTACTTCTGCCGAAAGCGTTGATGATTTCTTTTTCTTCATTTGTTCCCTTGAGCGGAGTGATTTCGAGAACAGCCTCAACAATTTTTTCATCTACTGCATAGGTGACAAGATAGTCGAGCGTTTTCTGCGAGTCAGCCTTATAGTGTCTGTTACCGCTTCTGAGGGTAATTTCAGAGGCACAGCCCGTCAGGGAGCTGACGCTCATATCGGGCAGGTTTGCGCTTTTATCAAAAAGCTGAATGATACTGTCGAGCACGTCATTGAAGTTGCCCGAAAGTCTGATGCCCGCCGCCTCGATTATTTCGACAATCTTGTTGCCGATATTGACAAGCTCGCCGTCTTCAAAGCCCATAACAGATGAAGCAAGCTTATTATAAGTTGCGTCCATTCTTATCGAGCTCAGAGCCTTCATAAGCTCGCCTTTCTCTGTTGCGGCGGCAAAATTCACAAGCATATCCGGCAAGGCGTTGAGCGGGTCGTCTATTGCCTTTTCGACAGCAAGAAGAACAGGCTCAAATATGCCTTTCCACATATCACCGATATTTGTGTATGCGTTATATTCCTCAGCCGCCGGATATTCACCCTCATCAAGTCCGAGCATATTGAGCAGATAAACAATGCCGTTTGCATACCCTGCTTTATCATCTGCGTTATATATATTTGCCGCATCGAGGTTTACGTTAACGGCATCGACACTGAGAAGATAATCGACAACATTGATATTTACGGTGATTTCCCTGCCCTGCAAGCCGACCTCAAGGGCACCTCTGAGAATTTCTCCCATATCGTTCATCGCCTTATAGAACGTGTCCTTATCGCTGACGCCCCAGTCGATAGTCTGCCACAAAGAAACGGCTTCTTCGTCGGAATCGGCGGCGTCAAGCTTAACCTTACTGTTCATATAACTCCAGTCCGAGCCGGCTTCTTCGAGAACGAGGTCAAGGTCTTTTCTTTCGCCCGTTTTACTGCAAGCGGTGTAGCCCTTGCCTTTGAGAAGCGGAGCTGCCTGAGGACCGGTCGGATAAAGTGAAACATTTTCGGCAAATTCCATAAGCCCGAGATTATCAAGAGTGTCATAGACCAGCGGGTATGCGATACTCATAACCGCACTGACAACGGTATCGGAGTATATGATTTTTCTCAAACTGCCCTTAATATCTGAAACATCAAGAGCGTCACCTGAAAGGCTTGAGGTGAAGTTGTCAACAATTTCTCTCACCTGCGGCTGTAGGGTTTTCACAACACCGGTTGCATCAACATTCAGGACTGTCTGCGTTTCATTCTCGGGAGCCTGCGTGAGCTTTGAGACAATGAGCCCCACCGTTTCACCCACAAGAGCAACCGAAAGAACAATAATGACAATCGTTTTGATTAATTCTCTTTTTTTCTTTTTCATTTCGTACCTCGCTGAAATTGACAGATTTTATTCTTGTTGCCGTCAGTTTAAGTTCTGTATCATATATTTTAGCGGGAAATTATGAATAAATCTACAGTGAGGGGAAGAGGAGATGTTACCGGTATAAAAAAGAAAAACGTCTCTTGTCCAGGCAGGCAAAAGACGTTTATATTCTTTTCGGCTTTAAAACAATGTCCCTAAACAAAACTGAACTCAGGTGCTTGCTGTTATGCATGATATTGAAATATGGATTTGAACTGGCTCAAATCAAAATCGCCGTCAAAGCCTGCAAGAAATTCTATTGCTTCTTCTTGTCTTTCAAAAACATACCTGAACACTTCATTCTTATTTGTATGCATTTCGATTACTATTTTTTCAAGCTCTCTTTTGACAGTGTCGTCAAGGATTCGTTTAACATAGTCAACTAACTCATCCTTAACTATACTGATCATTCTTTCTCCGATTGATCGTTTTTCGTTTTCTGTCAAAGAAGAAAACACTTCCCACGCTTGTAGTGCCTTATCGTAATCATTTTCTTCCCATTCAAAATCCACATTATAATCTTTTAATATTTCACTTATGGAATTGAATGGCACCATAAAATATGCAACATTATAGCTTGCAAGCATCGCTAACGAGCAACTGCTCCAATTTCCGCCTAAGACAGCAACAGAAGATCTGATACTGGGGAAATATCTTCTCACCGCAGAATGGGCATTGCAAATCCAGCTTGCTTTATCCCTGTTATGCTTTTTATATCTGATATATTTGCTCTCAATCAACATGAGCGGATTTCCACACTCATCAATGACCAATCCGTCCATATTGTATTGGTTTCCATATTCATCAGGGAGTAATAGCTTTTTGCAATAGGATAAACAAAGGGATGTGCTTCAACTCCCACAGAATTAAAGCCCATAGTTTTTGCTGCGAGGTTTGTTGTCCCGCTTCCCATAAAAGGATCGTATATTATGCTACCGGGTTCCAAATTTTCTTCTGATATACTGTATCTTACAGCCTTATATGAAAAGCCGGCCGGATACGTAAACCAATTAAATACAGGAGCCCTAAGGCTATCCTTGAACGTGCCCCATTCTTTAATATCTACCGACATAAATACTTCCTTCCTTAAAATCCGATGAAAAGTCTTTCCGTAGTATTATTGTTTGTTAGTATGGCATAAAACTAATCTGTCTGCATTATTTGCTTATCAAATTGTTTTTAGCTGTTGAGCATGAAGCAAGCTTATTGTTCGTTGTAATTATCATCTTGAATTTCATTATAGCGAAGAATATAGCCGGTGTCAAATGATATATCGCTATGCGATATGATATACCTCGCTTTGCTCATAATAATATCCGTTTCTCAAGGAACGGATATTATTGAAAAAACCACTTGCAAGCAAGTGGTTTTTCTTGGTGATCCATCGGGGATTCGAACCCCGGACACCTTGATTAAAAGTCAAGTGCTCTACCGCCTGAGCTAATGAATCATATACTGTTCAAGACAGCTTAAACATAATATATGATTTTATCTTGCTTGTCAATAGTTTTTTCAAAAATAAGCAGAAATATTCCTGTTGAATCGTCAATGATGGGTGACACTTTATCTCAAAAAAATATGATGTTGGATAGGAAATGAGATTAAGGACATAAAGGAGGAGCCGTAGGCGACGAGTTTATGCCCTAAATCTCGCCGGCGGCTAAGCCATCCTGATACTCTTTCCATACCTCATTTGGACTCTTAAAATCTAAACAGATTTTTGGAATAGTGTTTGACCATTTGTTGTAT
>JAZUDT010000038.1:0-29657 GCA_045639785.1 Acutalibacteraceae bacterium
GGGAAGATAGGTCGATGCCGACACTGACCGCTTTGAGAAATCGAAGCGGTTTTCTTTTCAGAATGCCTCAGTAGCTCAGTTGGTTAGAGCATCTGACTGTTAATCAGGGGGTCATAGGTTCAAGTCCTATCTGGGGCGCCAAAAAATTCCGTTCACGAATGTGGACGGATTTTTTTACTTCTTCACTTTTCACTTTTCACTCTTCACTAAAAACTTCGTGAACGGAATTTCAAGTAAGAAGTATGAGTGAAGAGTGATGAGGTATGTTGTAAAGTTTAACTTTTATTGCTATAACGAAATTGTGAAAGGTGTCAGTTTTATGAAAATATCACTTTAATCAACAAATTTCTGTATATATTGGACGGTTTTTCAAATGTTGACTTTTATTTGTTGATATGCTATATTGGAAAAAACAAGTGTGAAGAACGCAATGAGCGACATTGTCGGCATTGTTGATATTTCCGGTAATCTCATTGCAAGCTACACCTATGATACATGGGGTAAGGTACTGTCTGTTTCAGGGACTAACACAGAAATCGGTAAATCCGTACAATGAAAAGATACGCATGTGAATAATATCATACATAATTTAAAATAGAAGATATACTCAATTTATTGAATTGTGTTATATGTTTGCTATGCCTTTTTTGTGAAAAAAACTCATCTTAATATCTATTGTACTTTTTTTGATTACCTGTATCGCATTTATTGTAAAAAAATAAAGAAACAAGCAATATCTTTTTTCAGATATATGTGGTCGTTTATTTGTACAAGTGTGGGTTATGCATCAGGAGTAAACATACTCAGTAATATAAAAAAATTATGGATTTTATATATTATTGTATCAATAATATTTGTTTATGTAGTAACAAGAAATGAACATAAGAATCTGTTCGTTATGTTTTTATATGTCTTTTGCATGACCACTATATTGCATAGTATGGTGATAGGAATCAACTAAAGATGTTTAATATTTTTTCAAAAACCCTTGACAACAAATTTCCCGTATTATATAATTTCCGCATACGATAAATGCATTGACGATATTATGCTTCGGGGCGAAATTCCCTTTCAGAGAGCCGGCGGCAGGTGCAAGACGGCAGAGAATCCCGGGCAGTCTCGTATCTGAGCAGGATTTCTGAGAAACCGTACGGAAATAGGAAATCACGGTCGGAACCGTTAAAGTCCGGGGGCTTGACAGAGCCTTGCCGAGAGGTCGTTTATACGGCAATACGGGTGGTAACGTGGTCATAAAATTGATCATCCCGCAGAGATAATTCTCTGTGGGATTTTTTTACATCATTGAGAAAGAGGGATAACCTGTGAGAAAAATTCTTGTTTCCGATTTTACGTTGAAAAAGCTTGCACAGTCGGGCAGAGAGGGGCTTCTTTTCAGAGAAAAGACAGCTATTGCCGCTTGCATTGACGCAATCGGCGTTGACAGCATTGAGCTTCCGCCGGTGGCAAGGGAAAAAGAGGACGCAATCATATATAAAACGATTTCCTCCGTTGTCAAAAACAGCACTCTTGCCGTGCCGGTCGGTTACGATGAAAAAAGCGTGAACACTGCGTGGGAGTGCATCAAAAACGCTCAAAAGCCGTGTCTTCAGGTTGTGCTTCCCGTTTCGACTGCTCAGATGGAATACAGCTTCAGAATGAAAGAAGCCGCCATGCTCGAAAAGATAAAAGAGCTCGTTTCACTTTCAAAGGAAAAATGCGATAATGTTGAGCTTGTCGCCCTTGATGCCACAAGGTCAGATATCTCGTTTCTCGTGAAGGCGTGTCTTGCCGGTGTTGAATGCGGTGCGGTATGCGTTACGCTGTGTGACGATGCCGGGGTATGCCTGCCGGGGGAAATAGCAGAGCTGACGGCGAAAATCAGAGAGAAAGTAAAAGTACCGCTGTTTGTCTCACTTTCGGATAATATCAATATGGCGGTTGCCGGTGCAATATCCGCAATCGGCGCAGGCGCAGACGGAGTTAAAACGTCAATGACCGGCGGCGGTGTTCTTCTCACCGAGAAGTTTGCCTCTGCGGTCAGCGCAAAGGGCAGTCAGCTCGGCATTGAAACCTCACTGAAGCTGACAGAGCTTCACAGCGATATAAAGTCTCTTATGAAGAATATCAATAAAGCTCCGCAAAAGAGCGAAAACTCCGAAGCTTTGGCATCGGACGACGTTTTTCTTGATTCAAACAGCACTCTTTCAGATGTGTGCGAAGCAATAAAGCTTCTCGGCTATGACCTCTCCGATGAGGATAACGGCAAGGTGCATAAGGCTCTTATGCAGGTCTGCGAGAGGAAAAGCTCGGTCGGTGCAAGAGAGCTTGAAGCACTTATCGCTTCTTACGCAATGCAGGCTCCGGCGGCATATCATCTTGTCTCATACAACGCAAGCTGTTCAAATCTCGGCTCG
This sequence comes from Acutalibacteraceae bacterium, assembly GCA_045639785.1. Classification (GTDB taxonomy): domain Bacteria; phylum Bacillota; class Clostridia; order Oscillospirales; family Acutalibacteraceae; genus UBA6857. The sequence continues at coordinate 2,415 of JAZUDT010000038.1, forward strand.
TCAATGGCACAGGTTACGCTTGAAAACGAGGGCGAGACAATAAGCGGCGTGGCTATCGGTGACGGACCTATCGACTCGGCATTCAGAGCGATTGAACAGAGCATCGGTTATCATTATGAGCTTGATAATTTTCAGATTCAGGCTGTCACTGAGGGCAAAGAGGCTCTCGGCTCAACGCTTGTTCGGCTCAGAAACAGAGGAAAGCTTTATTCCGGCACCGGTCTTTCAACGGATATTGTCGGAGCAAGTATCAGGGCATATATCAATGCGCTCAACAAAATCGTATATGAGGAGAACTGAAAATGAAACTTGCTTTTTCCACTGAAAACGTAAAACGCCCCTCTTTTCTCGAAGTATGCCGCTTTGCTTACGACTACGGATATTCGGGCTTTGAAATTTACGATATTTACAGCGAAAGAAAGCATCACCCGGACAGCATTTTCAGAAGCGGAAAAACGAGCGATGCAAAACGAAAACTCAACAACAGAAATCTCAGCATAGCGGCGGCGTGCTACCCCGAAGCGATTGACTCTGCGATTGTAAATGCAGAGGAGCTGAGAAAATATATCGACCTTGCCCGCAATGCCGGAATTGATAAGGTCATTTTCAAAGTCAATGAGTGCGACACGGATAAGATATATTCTCTTCTTCTTCCGGCTGTCAGACTTGCCGAAAGAACCGACACCGAGCTTCTTCTCGAAACCTCGGGAGCACTCTGCGACACGTCAAAGATAACGGAAATTATCAAACGCTTTGCTTCTGCGGCAATCGGTGTTTCATGGAATATCAGAGAAACCTATTTCACCGCCGGAGAAACAGCGGAAAATACAATAAAACAGCTCGGCGCATACATAAGATATGTTCGTCTCGGCGACAGAAAAGACGGAAAAAACGTGCTCATCGGCGAGGGCGACCTGCCTTATGAAAGCTTTATCCGTGCCCTTGATTCGCTCAATTATGACGGCTTTATCACTGTGGACAAAAATGACGAAATAGACGACCCGGATATTGTTCTCACCCATTTTGTCAATTTTGTTTCAAGAACGGATAAAACAAAGAGCAAGGGCGCACAGCTTTACTTCAACCGCAGTCACACCGGCTCTTTCCTTTGGAAAAAATATGACGTTATCGACTGTACCTTTTCCGAGATTCTCGACAAGATAACCGAGCGTTACCCCGACCAGTATGCGTTCAGATATACCACGCTTGATTACACGAGAACTTATGCTCAGTTCAGAAAAGATGTTGATGAAGCGGCGGCGGCACTTATTGCACTCGGCGTAAAGCAGGGACATCATGTTGCGGTGTGGGCGACGAATATTCCCCAGTGGTTTATTACGTTCTGGGCTACCGTTAAAATAGGTGCGGTGCTCGTTACGGTCAATACCGCATATAAAAAGCATGAGCTTGAGTATCTTCTCAGACAGTCCGATACCCATACCCTCGTGATGATTGACCATTACAAGGATATTAACTATAAAAAAATAGTGCAGGAGCTTTGCCCCGAGCTTGAAACGCTTGAGAGCGGCTGTGCACTTTATTCAGAGAATCTTCCGTTCCTGAGGAATATTGTCACAGTCGGATTTTCGGCGAAAGGCTGTATCACATGGGACGAAATGCTCGAAAAAGGCGAGAGCATACCCCGTGAAGAGGTCAGGCGCAGAGCTTCTCTCGTGAAGCCCTCCGACGTTGCAAATATGCAATACACCTCCGGCACGACGGGCTTTCCCAAGGGCGTTATGCTCACTCACAGCAATATTCTCAATAACGGCAAGATAATCGGCGACAGAATGGATATGTCCACCGCCGACAGAATGATGATTCAGGTGCCGATGTTCCACTGCTTCGGCATGGTGCTCTCCATGACCTCAATGATGACGCACGCCGGCACTCTTTCACCTCTTCCGTATTTTTCTCCGAAATCCTCCCTTGCCTGCATAAACGATGAAAAAATCACCTGCTTTAACGGCGTTCCGACAATGTTTATAGCAATGTTCAATCATCCGGACTTTGAAAAGACTGATTTTTCATATATCCGCACGGGCATCATGGCGGGGGCAAACTGCCCGCCCGAGCTTATGAGAAGAGCCGCCGCCGAGATGAATATGAAAGAAATTCTCAGCGTCTACGGTCAGACAGAGGCTTCACCCGGCTGTACAATGGGCGAGGTCAACGAGAGCCTTGACAAGCGTGTCGAAACCGTCGGAAGCTCTTTTCCCGGTATTGAATGTAAAATTATCGACCCAGAGACGGGCGAGGATTTGCCCGACGGCGAAAACGGCGAATTTGTGGTCAGAGGCTACAACGTCATGAAGGGTTATTACAAAATGCCCGATGAAACGGTAAAGGCAATAGACAGTGACGGCTGGCTTCATTCGGGAGATATATGCTGTCGCACCGAGGACGGCTACTATAAGGTCACGGGCAGACTCAAGGATATGATAATCCGGGGAGGTGAGAACATATATCCCCGTGAGATAGAGGAATTTTATCTCACCTGCGACAAGGTCAGAGACGTTCAGGTTATCGGAGTAAAGGATAAGGCAATGGGCGAAGAGGTATGCGCATGGATAATTCTAAAGGATAACGAGAGCGCAGACGAGGAATATATGCGAAGCTACGGACTCTCACTCATGGCAAGGCACAAGGTACCCAGATACTTCCGTTTTGTTAAAGAATTTCCGATGAATGCGGCGGGAAAAATTCTTAAATACAAAATGAAAGAGGAAAGCGAAAAAATATTCGGTATTGAGTGAAAAAATAGGGAAAATCCCTTGACACACAACGGCTTCGGTGATATAATCCCCTTAAATTAGTTTAAAAGCTGTGACGAAGACGGATAAAGCTGAGTAATTCACAGAGAGTCGGTGCAAGGTGAAAGCCCGATAATGAAAGACTTTAAATTCCCATCGCTTCCGAGCTGAAGAATGAACATCGTTTCCGATAAGTAGTATCTTCCGTGAATGCTGCGTTAATGCATACGGCTTATCAGAGCCTGAGGGGCGCAATTTGCGCAATTTGAGTGGTACCGCGAGTATCGGATAACGATTTTATTCGGCTCGTCTCAAGATTATTCTTGGGACGGGTCTTTTTCATGAATGTTTATACTCAAATGGGGGTAAAGAAATGAGTACAAAGTCAAACACGGAGCTTCTTGAAATCGCAGAACGTATAAAGGATATGCGGGAAATTCTCGGCTATTCCGTGACAGAAATGGCGGCGGCGACTGAGGTCAGCGCAGACGAGTACGTCAGATTTGAAAGCGGAGAAGCAGACCTTCCGTTCACATTTATCCATAAATGCGCTCTCACCTTCGGCATTGAGCTGACAGAGCTTTTAGAGGGCAGGTCGGCACGTCTTTCGAGCTATACGGTGACGAGAAGAGGCAAGGGACTTCAGACGGCAAAGGAAGAGGGAATCACCATTCAGGACCTTGCGCCGAAGTTCAAGAGCAAGATAGCCGAGCCTTACTGGGTTAAGTATGAATACTCGAAAGAGCTTCAGGATTCTCCCATTCACCTGACACGTCACTCCGGTCAGGAATTCGACCTTGTCATTTCCGGCTCTCTCATGGTTCAGGTCGGCACGAACAAAGAGGTGCTTCACGCCGGCGACAGTATTTATTACAACAGCTCGACACCTCACGGAATGATTGCCGTTGACGGCGAGGACTGCGTTTTCTGTGCGGTCGTTCTGCCCGGTGAAGAGGCGGCTGTCGATGAGGTGAGAGAAAGCGTGGCCGCCGCACGTCCGTCAACAAAGCTTATCTGCGAAAAATTCATTAAGACGCAGGAGGACGAAAACGGTTCACTTGAAAGCATCAGATTTGAAAATGAGGATAAATTCAATTTCGGTTATGACGTTGTTGATGCAATAGCGGAGAAATACCCCGAAAAGCTTGCAATGCTTCATCTTGACATCAACAAGACCGAAAGAAGATTTACATACCGTGATATAAAGCGTGAATCGGCGAGAACGGCAAACTATTTTAAGTCGCTCGGCATCAAAAAGGGCGACAGGGTCTTGCTTGTTTTAAAGAGGCATTATCAGTTCTGGTTTGCAATGATAGCTCTTCACAAGCTCGGGGCTGTGGCTGTTCCGGCGACATTCCTGCTCAAGGAGCATGATTATTCTTACCGTTTCAATGCGGCTCACATAACCGCCATCGTCTGCTCCGCTGACGGCGACATAGCCGAAATTGCCGACAGAGCGGCGGCTGACTGCGATTTCCTCACCACGAAGATTCTCGTCGGAGGAAGCCGTGAGGGCTGGCACGACTTTGACAGCGAATACCACATGTTTTCAAGCAGTTTCAGAAGAAACGCCGAGACCTCGTGCGGCAACGACACCGCCCTTATGTTCTTCTCATCGGGCACAACGGGTGAGCCGAAAATGGTCGAGCACAAGCACACCTACGCACTGGGGCATTTTATCACGGCGAAATACTGGCACCGTTGCGAGCGTGACGGACTTCATTTCACCATTTCGGACACGGGCTGGGGCAAATCCCTCTGGGGCAAGCTTTACGGTCAGTGGCTCTGCGAGGGTGCTGTATTCGTTTATGATTTCGACCGCTTCAATGCGGCTGATATTCTGCCGATGTTTAAAAAGTACAATATCACAACCTTCTGTGCACCCCCGACAATGCTCAGAATGATGATAAAAGATGACCTTTCAAAATACGATTTTTCGTCGCTTCATCACATGACAACGGCGGGCGAGGCACTCAATCCCGAGGTTGCAAAGCAGTTCAAGAAAGCGACGGGGCTCGATGTAGCCGAGGGCTTCGGTCAGACCGAAACAACGCTCACCATCGCAAATCTCTGCGGCACAAAAATCAAGGTCGGTTCAATGGGCAAGGCTTCACCGCAGTATGATATTGACATTATCGACCGTGACGGCAACAGAGTTGCAAACGGCGAGACGGGCGAAATAGTCATCAACATAAAGAACGGTTATCCCGTCGGACTTTTCAAGGAATATTACAAGGACGAAGAGAGAACAAACGAGGTGCGCCACGACGGTTTCTATCACACGGGCGACACCGCATGGCGCGACGAGGACGGCTATTACTGGTATGTCGGCAGAGTTGACGACCTTATCAAGTCGTCGGGCTACCGCATAGGGCCGTTTGAGATTGAGAGCGTTATTATGGAGCTTCCCTATGTTCTTGAATGCGGTGTTTCCGCCGCGCCCGACGAGGTCAGAGGTCAGATAGTTAAGGCGAGCATTGTGCTGACCAAGGGCACGGAGCCGACGGAGGAGCTTAAGAAAGAAATTCAGAATTATGTCAAGCAGCATACCGCACCGTATAAATATCCGAGGCTTGTTGTGTTCAGGGACGAGCTTCCCAAGACGGTCAACGGAAAGATACAGAGAAGTAAGCTCTGATAAAACCCGGCAGGAGGTGCATTATGGGGCAGATAACAGGACTTGATTACAAAATAAAAGAAATGGCGTCGAGAATAAAGGAGCTTCGTGAAATCGAAGGCTTCACGACCTATGAAATGGCGGCAAAAACCGACGTCAGCAATGAGGAATACGTGCTGTGCGAATCGGGCACACACGACTTAAACTTTGCTTTTATATATCGCTGTGCGCTTGCGCTCGGCGTTGATGCGACCGATATTATCGAGGGACACAGCCCGACGCTCAAATCGTTCACCGTGACGAGAGCCGGTCAGGGACAGGAGATAGCCAACGCACACGGAATGACCTATTACAATCTTGCGTATGCGTTTCAGAACAGAATTGCCGAGCCTCTTTTCGTCAACTGTGTTTATGACGAAGAGGCGCAGAAGAAAGATGTTGAGCTGACCACACATGACGGGCAGGAGCTTGACCTCGTTGTTTCGGGACAGCTTCTCGTTCAGGTCGGCGAGCACCGCACAACGCTTAACCCGGGCGACAGCATCTATTTTGACAGCTCGACCCCTCACGGAATGATAGCTGTCGGCGGCGAGGACTGCAGTTTTTATGCAATAGTACTCAACCCGTCCGGCGAGCCGATACCCGAGTTTTCTTCAAGCTTTGTCTCAAAGGATATAAAGGGCATAGCAAGGAAAGACGACAAGGACAGAATATACCGTAAATTCATTGATGTTGAAGAGAACAGCAAGGGCACTCCGGTTTCGATAAAATTCAAGAACAGCGAAAAATTCAACTTTGCCTTTGACCTTGTTGACGCACTTGCCGATAAAGAGCCGGAGAAGCTCGCAATGCTCTATGTCGGGCGTGACAAAACCGAAAAGAGATTTACTTTTAAGGATATGAAAAAGGCGTCAAGTCAGTGCGCCAACTATTTCAAGTCGCTCGGAATCAAAAAAGGCGACAAGGTAATGCTTGTGCTTAAAAGGCATTATCAGTTCTGGTTTGCAATGCTCGGTCTCAACAAGCTCGGTGCGATAGCGATTCCCGCAACGTGTCAGCTTCAGGCGCACGACTTTGAATACCGCTTCAATGCCGCAAAGGTAAGTACGGTAATATGCACCTGTGACGGTGACACGGCAAGGCAGGTCGAAATAGCCGCCGAAAGCTGTCCGTGCCTTGAAAACAAGCTCATTGTCGGCGCAAAGAGAGACGGCTGGAGAAGCTTTGACGACGAATACACGCTTTTCAGCTCACATTATGAGAGAAAGCCCGACGCACCCTGCGGCGACGACTTAATGCTCATGTTCTTCACCTCCGGCACCTCGGGCTATCCGAAGCTTGCCGCCCATAACTACAAGTATGCGCTCGGTCATTTTCACACTGCGAAATACTGGCACACCGCCGACCCGGACGGACTGCACTTCACAATATCCGACACCGGCTGGGCAAAGGCAATGTGGGGCAAGCTTTACGGTCAGTGGCTTTGCGAGTCTGCAATTTTCGTCTATGACTTTGACCGCTTTGACGCTTCCGATATTATGCCGATGTTCGCAAAATATCAGATAACGACCTTCTGCGCTCCGCCGACGATGCTCAGAATGATGATAAAAGAGGATATTTCAAAATATGACTTCTCCTCCGTCAAGCACATGACGACTGCGGGCGAGGCACTCAATCCTGAGGTTTACCGTCGTTTTGAGAAACTGACGGGCTTACAGATAATAGAGGGCTTCGGTCAGTCCGAGAGCACAATGATAATCGGTAACCTTGTCGGCACAAAGCACAAAATCGGCTCAATGGGCAAGCCCGCTCCCATATATGATGTTTCACTCATGGACAGTGACGGAAACGCTGTGCCTGTCGGTGAGACGGGAGAAATCGTTGTGAACGTGAAAAACGGCGCACCTTGCGGTCTGTTCACGGGATATTACGGCGATGAGGAGAAAACAAAAGAGGTCTGGCACGACGGATATTATCACACGGGCGACGCCGCCTGGTGCGATGAGGACGGTTACTACTGGTATGTCGGCAGAGTCGATGATGTTATCAAGTCCTCCGGCTACCGCATAGGGCCGTTTGAAATAGAGAGCGTTATCATGGAGCTTCCTTATGTTCTCGAATGCGGTGTCTCAGCCGCACCCGATGAAATAAGAGGACAGATAGTCAAAGCGAGTATCGTGCTGACAAAGGGCACAGAGCCGAGCGAGGAGCTTAAAAAGGATATACAGAATTACGTTAAGAAGCATACGGCACCGTATAAATATCCGAGACTTGTCGTGTTCAGAGATGAGCTTCCCAAGACGGTCAGCGGTAAGATACAGCGCAATAAGCTGTGAGGGGGGGAGCATTATAGAAAATTCTAAACGTGTTAATATTTTCTGCGGTCATTACGGCAGCGGAAAAACAAATTTAGCCGTCAATTATGCTCTTTATCTGAAAAGCACGGGGAGAGACGTTTCAATAGCGGATATTGATATTGTTAACCCGTATTTCAGAACAAAGGACAGCGAGGAGGAACTGCTGTCAAAGGGTATTGACGTTATTTCGCTTCCGTTTGCCAACACAAATGTTGACCTGCCCGCCTTGCCCGCAGAGGTTTATTCGCTTGTGCAGAACAAATCAAAATATGCCGTGTTCGATGTCGGCGGCGATGACAGAGGTGCGTATGCACTGGGCAGATACGCTCCGTACATTGCCGAGGAAAACAATTACGATATGTTTTTCGTCGTGAACTTCTACCGTCCGCTGACAACAACCGCACAGGAGGCATACGCTGTTCTCACGGAAATCGAAAACGCCTGCAAGATAAAATTCACCGCCATAATCAACAACTCAAATCTCGGCGGTGAAACAACAAAAAATGATGTTTCAGATACTCTTGATAAGGCAAAGGAGCTGTGCTCTCTTTCATCACTTCCGCTTGCATTCACCGCAAGCGACGAAAGGCTTGATATTGACGGCACGTTCAAAATGAAATTACAGAAAAAATTTTTTTAGGAGTGTGATATTATGGCAAAGGTTACCTTTGACACCGATATCTGCAAGGGCTGCGGTCTGTGCGTGACTGCCTGCCCCAAGGGTATCATAAAAATTGCAACGGACAAGATAAACAAAAAGGGACATTCTCCGGCGCAGATAACTGAGCAGGAAAAATGTATCGCCTGCGCTTTCTGTGCGACAATGTGCCCCGATTGCGTTATTACGGTTGAAAAGTGAGGTATGATTATGGGTGAAAAAGTATTAATGAAGGGTAACGAGGCTATTGCGGAAGCCGCTATAAGAGCGGGCTGTCGCCATTACTTCGGCTATCCCATAACACCGCAGACAGAGGTTGCCGCATACATGGCAAAGAGAATGCCGAAAATCGGTGGTACGTTTTTGCAGGCTGAAAGCGAGGTTTCCGCTATCAATATGGTCTATGGCGTTGCCGGCTCAGGCAAAAGAGTTATGACCTCTTCTTCAAGCCCCGGAGTTTCCCTTAAGCAGGAGGGTATTTCCTACATTGCCGGTGCGGACCTTCCCGCACTCATTGTCAATGTGCAGAGGGGCGGCCCCGGTCTCGGCGGAATTCAGCCCTCTCAGTCGGATTATTTCCAGGCGACAAAGGGCGGCGGACACGGCGACTATCACCTTATAGTCCTCACTCCGGCTTCTGTTCAGGAAATGGCGGCACTGACTGCTCTTGCGTTTGATTTAGCCGACAAATACCGTATGCCCGCAATGCTTCTTGCCGACGGAACAATGGGACAGATGATGGAGCCCGTTGAGCTTCCCGAGGAAAAAACGGTTACGGTTGAAAAGCCCTGGGCTGTTACGGGTACGGGCATGAAGAGAGAGCACAATATCATAAATTCGCTCTATCTTGTCCCCGAAGAGCTTGAAAAAACAAACTTTGAAAGATACGAAAAGTATAAATATATCGAAGAGAACGAGGTCAGATACGAAAGCTATATGATGGACGATGCCGAGTACTGTCTCGTGGCGTTCGGCATTGCGGCGAGAGTTTCAAAAAATGCCGTCAACGAGCTTCGCAAGCAGGGCATAAAGGCGGGACTTATAAGACCGATTACGGTGTGGCCGTTCCCGACAAAGCCGATAAAAGAAGCCGCAGACAAGGTGAAGGCCTTTGTCAGTGTTGAGCTTTCAATGGGACAGATGATTGAGGATATAAAGCTTGCAGAAGAATGCAAAAAGCCCGTTATCCTCTGCAACAGAGCCGGCGGAATGATTCCCACGCCGGAGCAGATAATCGAAACAGTAAAAAATGCAATGGGAGGTAATGAATAATGGCTATCGTATTTCAGAAACCGAAAAGTCTTACCGACGCCGAGCTTCATTATTGCCCGGGCTGTACTCACGGAATAATTCACCGCCTTGTTGCCGAAGCGATTGACACACTCGGCATTGAGGGCAAAACGATAGGCGTTGCGCCGGTCGGCTGTGCCGTTCTCGCATACAACTACTTCACCTGCGACATGGTTGAAGCCGCACACGGCAGAGCACCGGCAGTGGCAACGGGACTTAAACGCTCAATGCCCGAAAACGTAATCTTCACTTATCAGGGCGACGGCGACCTTGCCTCAATCGGTATGGCTGAGACGGTGCACGCCGCCACGAGAAACGAAAACATCACGGTTATTTTTGTCAACAATGCAATATACGGCATGACGGGCGGTCAGATGGCTCCGACCTCTCTGCCCGGTCAGGTCACTCAGACCTCGCCCTACGGCAGAGACGTGACGACCGCAGGTTACCCCATTAAGGTATGCGAGATGCTCTCCACGCTTGACGGACCTGAGTTCATAGCACGTGTTGCCGTCAACAATGTGAAAAATGTCAGAAATGCCAAAAAGGTTATTCAGAAAGCCTTTGAAAATCAGATTAACGGCAAGGGCTTTTCGCTTGTTGAGGTCGTTTCCTCCTGCCCGACAAACTGGGGCATGACGCCCGACAAGGCTCTTCAGTGGGTTGAGGATAAGATGATACCCTATTATCCTCTCGGAATATATAAGGACAGAAGCGCAAAGGAGGCAGAGTAATATGACGACAAATATACTGCTTGCAGGCTTCGGCGGACAGGGCATACTCTTCGCCGGAAAATTTATCGCATACAAAGGACTGCTTGAAAATAAGCAGATAAGCTGGCTCCCGTCATACGGCCCCGAAATGAGAGGCGGCACGGCAAACTGCAGTGTCATAATCAGCGATGAACCGATAGGCTCTCCCATAGTTTCAAAGCCCGATGTTCTTATCGTTATGAATCTTCCGTCGCTTGACAAATACGAAGATGCAGTTGTACCCGGCGGAAAAATCTTTGTTGACAGCACTCTCATTGAGAGAAAGGTCAAAAGAGCCGATGTTGATGTTTATTACATTCCGGCTACGCAGATGGCGAAGAATATGAACGTCCCCACGCTTGCGAATATGATTATCACGGGCAAGTTCGTCAAAGAGAGTGACTGCGTTGTTTTCGAGGGAATGGAGGATGCTCTCAAAAAGGTCGTTTCGGCAAAACACGCTGATATGCTCCAGGTTAATCTCGGTGCAATAAAGGCAGGCTACGACTATTAATAACACAAAAAAGGCAGAGCCGGGGTCAGTCCTGCGGCTCTGCTTTTGTGATAATTATTAATAATTGCAGAACACCTCCGACACAATAACGGTATATTATTGTTGAAACGAACGGAGGGATACGATGAAACAAAAACGAAAAATCAATCTGCCCAATAAGCTGACAATTATGAGAATTGCACTCACGCCTTTCCTCGTCTTATCAATGCTCAGCGAAAACAGATTTGCTCCGCTTTTTTCATTGGTTATTTTTGCCACTGCTTCAATGACCGATTTTATTGACGGAAAAATGGCGAGAAGTAAAAATCTTGTGACCGATTTCGGAAAATTTCTCGACCCCATAGCCGATAAAATAATAGTACTGAGCATTCTCGTCTGTATGATAACAAAAGGGCTTTGCAGTCCCGTTGTGGTGGTTATTGTCGTCTTTCGTGAGTTTATTGTCAGTTCTCTGAGAATTTTAGCGGCAACAAATTCTGTTGTGCTTGCCGCTGAAAGGTCCGGCAAGATTAAAACGGCATTTCAGATGATGTCAATTATCGTTGTGCTCGGGCTTTGCACGGTGAGGTCACTGCTCGGCATTTCTGTTCCCGTCGAGAAAATAAGCGGTATTCTTATGTGGATAACGGCGGCACTGACGCTTTACAGCGGAATGGAATACACGTTCAGAAACAGAAAGTATATCAATCCCTTTGAATAACGGGGCGGGACTTTCGGTAGTCCGACGGACTTATGCCCTCGTATTTCTTAAAAACACGGGAAAAATAGTTGTAGTCGGCAATGCCCACCATTTCAGCTATCACCGAAACATGAAGGTCGGTTTCACGCAGAAGCCGTTTTGAATTGTCTATTCTCGTCTTGTTTATGTAGTCAACAATGCTCAGCCCCGTGTATTCCTTAAATGTATGCTGTAAGTGTGAGACGCTGACAAAAAAAGCGGAGGCAAGAGAGCTGATATTTATATTCTCGGAATATCCGAGTGATATTTTTTCGATTATATCCCCGACCATGCGCTTTTTCTTTTCGGCGTATTCCGCCCGGGCTGTCTGCGTGACGGAAAAATCTCTTGCAGAAGCGGAGAGAAAGCGGAAAATTTCGCTGAGCATAAGAAAATAGCTTTCGGGCGAGCCTGAGGCGGAGTATTCCGCCGCTTTTTTTACGGCAGTTTTACATTCTCTGCTGTTTCTTATTATGTTTAAAAACGAAAAGTCGCTCGGGTATGCTCTGCGGATAATACCGGAGGGGACGGTGAAAATATAAAATTCACTTTTTTTGTCGGAGCAGACACCTTCATAATTTTCAAACGGGTTAAATACGGCAATATCCCCAGCAGAAAGGCTGAAATTGCCGACGGAGGATTTTACTGAAAACGAGCCGTGAGAAATGTATATTATTTCAAGACAGTCGGGGCTACGTCTTTGAAAATTGCCGTTTCCGCTGTGGCATAAAGTCTCCGCTTCGTCGGGTAACTCAGACCTTGAAGCGTATATTTTTAATTCGGACATTTTATCATAACCTTTACATAAAAATCCAGCTAATTAACAGAATTATGCTATATGGATTATACATCTTCCGCTATAATAAAATCAAGATTTTGTGCAAATTTTTGCCGGAGGTGTCTATGAAAAAAATAATCGTTGCCGGTTGCGGTCACGGTGGACTTTCGGCGGCGGCAAATCTCGCAAAAAACGGATTTGACGTGACTGTCATTGAAAAGAAAAAAAGGGAAGAGCTCGGCTACGACTGGTGCGACAGTATGAGAAAGAGCACCTTTGAAAAAGCGGATATACCTCTTCCTGATTTGTCGGTGTTTTCTCCGACTCAAAGAAAAACTTATTCCAATCCGAAAAGGTCCGTGAGGCTTGAAATTCCGAAATCGAACAGCGGGAACATAGTCTTTGTTGACAGAAAATTTCTTATCGGTTATCTGATTGATTATGCCGTCAAATGCTCGGTTAAATTCATTTTTGACTGTGAGGTTTTATCCGCTCTCTGCACCGAAGACGGGGTATGCGGAGTAGTTGCGGTGAAGAACGGCGTCGAGACCGAATATGAGGCACAGCTCGTTGTTGATGCGGCAGGGATAAATTCACCCGTGAGAAAAAGTCTTCCGCCCTCATTCGGAATTGAGAGTGAAATAAAAAGCGAAAACACGTTTGGTGTGTGGCGGGGATATTTTGAAAGCCGTGAAAAGCTTTCAGAGGGTGAATATGATATTTACTTCTATCACATGAACAGACCGGGAATGGACTGGGTGATTAAAAATGACGGATATTGTGACGTTCTTGTCGGTGCATTCGGAGCACTTTGCGAAAATGACGTGAAAACTGCCCTCGATGATTTTTATGCCATATATCCGGAAATGAGCGATAAGCTTATAAGGGGAGGCTCGTTTGAGAAAATTCCTCTCGGAAAGACGCTTCCGCTCTTTGTCTGCGACGGCTGTGCGCTTGTGGGTGACAGTGCCTCCATGACTGAGCCGCTCAGCGGCTCGGGACTTGATATGAGCATAATTGCGGGCAGAATGCTTGCCGAAACAGTCACCGAATGTGACGACATGAAAAAAGAAACGCTGTGGAAATACAACCTCCGTTTCTTCCGTGAGCATACAGAAAAGCATTATTCCGATACAGCGGTGAAAAACTTTCTCTCAGGCGTTTCGGCAGAGGACGTTGACTTTTTGTTTGAAAAGAAGCTCATGACCGAAAAGGAAATAACCGGCGGAGCACGTGTCTCGTACTCACCGGCCGAAATAGCTCAAAAAGCGGCGGTTATCACAAGACCAAAGCTTCTTCTTTCGCTTTTCGGCTTGCTGAAAAGACTGAATGCGGCAAAGAAAGCAAAAAAGCTGATGCCGGAGAAATATGACGAAAAAGCAATAGAAAAATTCAAAAAAGTGTATTCAAAGCTCTGATGAAGGGAAGGACGTATATGGAAAGAAAACTGAAGCTCGGCATTATCGGCATAGGCAATATGGGCTCAGGGCATATCAGCAACTATGTTTCGGGGCAGATGCCCGAAATTGAAATAACCTGCGTTGCGGATATTGATGAAAGAAGATTTGAAAATGCAAGGGCAAAAATACCCGAAATTGTCTGTTTTGATACAGCTGACGAGCTTATTGAGTCGGGGCTTTGCGAGGCCGTGCTCATAGCTGCCCCTCACTATTTTCACCCGCCGATAGCCATTGCCGCACTCAAAGCGGGGCTTCACGTGATGAGCGAAAAGCCGGCAGGTGTTTACACAAAGCAGGTCAGAGAGCTTATCGAGGTCGCTTCACATTCGGACAAGACCTATGCGATAATGTTCAATCAGCGCACAAACTGCGTTTACCGCAAGGTCAAGGAGCTTGTTGACAGCGGAAAATACGGAGAAATAAAGAGAGTCAACTGGATAATAACCGACTGGTTCAGAACACAGCAGTATTATAATTCCGGCGGCTGGCGTGCGACATGGTCGGGCGAGGGCGGCGGAGTGATGCTCAATCAGTGCCCGCATCAGCTTGACCTGTGGCAGTGGATATGCGGTATGCCGTCAAAGGTCAGAGCGTTCTGCCATGAGGGAAAATGGCACGATATTGAGGTCGAGGACGACGTGACAATTTATGCCGAATATCTAAATGGCGCAACGGGAACCTTTATCACGACGACGGGCGATTTTCCGGGCACAAACAGACTTGAAATCACGCTTGACAAAGCGAAGCTTATCTGTGAAAACGACCAGCTTGAGAACAGATTTGTAATAAAGCTTTTTGAGCTTGAGGAGAGCATTTCGCAGTATATCAAAGCTTCCGATGAGGGCTTCGGAAGAATAGCCGGAGAATGGAAGGAAGTCGAAACCGACGGAATGAACGAACAGCACTCCGGCGTTATGAATGCCTTTGCTGCTCATATACTGAGGGGTGAGCCTCTTGTCGCAGAGGGCGCAGAGGGCATCAACGCTCTGAAAATTTCAAATGCGGCTTTTCTTTCCTCGTGGCTTGACAAAACGGTTGAAATTCCGTTCGACGAAAACCTGTATTTCGAGCTTCTTCAAAAGAAAATAAAGGATTCAAAATTTGTTAAGGTTGTCAAAGAGCAGTTTCAGGAGGATATGAGTTCAACATATTAAGGGGTATATTATGGCAAATTTTATTTATTCTGCATTCTGTGATGAATCGGGAGAAAACACGATTGAGGGGCAGATGAAAGCCTGCCGTGAAAATCATATTACGCACATGGAGCTTCGTTCTTTCGGCGGAGAAAAAACTATCAATAATCTCACTGTCGAAGAAGCAAAAGAGATGAAAAAAGCGATAGACAGAGAAAAAATGTCTGTCTCTTCAATCGGCTCGGCATACGGAAAAATCAATATAAAAGATGACTTCGAGCCGCATTTTGAGGCCTTTAAAAATACCGTTGAGGTCGCAAAGATTCTCTGCGCGAAATACATAAGAATATTCAGCTTCTATTTTGACGAGGGCGACAGCTATGAAGATTACCGTGACGAGGTTATTAGGCGTGTCGGAAAAATGAACGATTACGCCGCCGCAAACGAAATTATCTGCTGTCATGAGAACGAAAAGAAGATTTACGGCGACACGGCGGAGAGAATGCTCGACCTTATGGAAGCTTTCGGCGGCAGACTGAGAGCCGTTTTTGACCCGTCGAATTTTGTTCAGTGCGGCGTTGATACACTCAAGGCATTTGAAATGCTTGAGCCGTACATAGAATATCTGCATATCAAAGACGCTCTTTATGCCGATTCGAGCGTTGTGCCCGCCGGTGAGGGCGACGGAAACGTCAAAGAGATAATCAGAAGAATGAACAGGCAGAAAAGAGATATTGTGCTCACGCTTGAGCCGCATCTTCAGGTGTTTGACGGCTTTTCAAAGCTTGAAAGCGGAAAAACCGCCCTGCCCGACGGAGTGTATCCGTCGCACAGTGCTTCGTTCAAGGCGGCGAGCGACGCAATGCAAAAAATCTGCGAAGAAATCAAGGTGGAATAATAATGAAAACGGCAGTTATCGGCTGCGGGAATATTTCGGGGTGTCACTTTAAAGCTATTGAAAAAATTGACGGCGCAGTTCTTTCGGCGGTTGCCGACATAAAAAAGGAGAGAGCCGAAAATGCAGCGGAAAAATACGGCTGTAAGGCATACACCGACTATATAAAAATGCTTGACGAAGAAAAGCCCGACTGCGTTCATATATGCACACCGCATTATCTTCACGACGAGATGGCGGCGCAGGCACTCAGGCGTGGTATAAACGTGCTCAGCGAGAAGCCGTGTGCGATAAGCCTTGACGGGCTTGAAAAAATAAAGGCGGCACTTGCAGAAAGCGGCGCACAGTACGGCGTGTGCTTTCAGAACAGATATAACGAGTCGGTTCTGACGGCGAAAAAAATCATGGAAAAGCGTGAATACGGTAATATAGTATGCGTAAGAGCACTGGTTCACTGGAAGAGAGAAAAGGAATACTACTGTGACGACTGGCACGGTAAAAAGGATAAAGAGGGCGGCGGAGTTCTTATTAATCAGGCTGTGCATACCCTTGACCTTATGAGATACATACTCGGCGAGGATATGAAAAGTGTTTCGGGGCACATTTTCAATGAAAAATTCGGCGGACTTATTGAGGTGGAGGATACCGTCAGCGCACGCTTTGAAACTCAGAGCGGCATAACGGCACTTCTCAGCGCAACGGTTGCCGCCGGGTGCGACCACCCCGTTATGATTGATATTGTATGCGAAAATGCGGTGCTCCGCATTGAGGGGAACAATGCCTACCGTATTAAAGACGGCGACATTCAAAGACTGTATCTTGACGGAAGCACGGCTTTTTCGGGCAGAAAATACTGGGGTAACGGTCACGAGTCACTCATAGCGGATTTTTATGACTCGGTAAAAACGGGCAGAAAATTTCCGGTTGACTTTTCAGAGGCAGAAAAATCCGTCAGAGAATTCGTCGCTGTTTACACCTCGGCAAAGAGGGACGAAAAGGTGAATATACAGTATTAATAGTTTATGACCTAAAGCTGCGGGCATATCTTCGGATATGCCGTTTTTTATGCGCATTAAAGGCGAATAACCGCAGAAAAATGTGATAATCATATTTCGAGGAAAAATATCACTTTTTTTGTGAATATCTATTGACAAACCTTAGCAACGGTAGTATATTATCACCATAGCTTAGCACTCAAACGCCAAGACTGCTAAAACGAACGGGAGGTGCAATGAAATGGAAATGAGCCAGAGAAAGAAAGAAATTCTTTCAGCCGTCATAGAGCAATATGTTAAAACGGGCGAGCCCGTCGGGTCAAAGCTCATTATGGAGATGCTTCCGTTTTCCGTTTCATCGGCAACTATCCGTAACGAGATGAGTGATCTGACCACAATGGGTTATCTCACTCAGCCTCACACCTCCGCCGGCAGAGTCCCCACACAGGAGGGTTACAGATTTTACATCGACAACCTCATGGACGAGAATGAGCCCGACGAGGACGAGAAGCGGCAGATAAGAATGGGCATCGGCTCGAATATCGGCGACCCGGAGGAGCTTCTCGAAAGGGCGGGAGAAATGCTTGCGTCGCTGACAAACTGCGCCACCGTCGCCACAACCCCCACTGATTCATTTGCCGCCGTCAAAAGAGTTGAACTCGTGCCTGTCGGAAGCAGAATAGCAATGATAGTGCTGATGACCACGACGGGAATTATCAAAAATACGGTGTGCAAGACCGATGTCCCCATCACGGAAAAGATGATTGATATTTTCAACAGAACGGTCGAAAATGAGTTTATCGGTCAGCCCGTCGCAGATATAGGTATGGCGATGATTCAGACGCTTGTTGCGTCACTGGGCGATATGGCTCTTGCAATGAGTCCGCTGTTCGTTGCGTTTTCCGACCTTGCTTCTCAGGCGGCACAGGCGGAAATAAGGCTTGAGGGCAGGCAGAATCTTCTCAATCACCGTGAATTCAGCACCGGCGCATACGAAATGCTTGACTTTCTCGCCGACGACGATAAGCTCGGGCGTGTTGTGTCCTCAGGTGACGAGAATCTTCGGGTGGTAATCGGCAGAGAGAATATGTTTCGTCAGCTTGAAAATTCGTCAATAATAATTTCAAAATATTCCGTTCAGGGGCACAGCGGCGGTTCAATAGGTATCATAGGGCCGACAAGAATAGATTATAAAAGACTTATTCCGCGCCTTAAATACATTTCAAAGCTCGTCGGCGACTTGCTGACGGATACCCTTGAAAGTGAAGAATAAAGGAGATGAAGTAATGGCAAAAAAAGAAAAGAAAGATAAGGTGTTCACCGAGACTGAGGAAGAAGCGGCAGAAGAAAAAACGCCGGAGGAAGAAGTCACTAAGGAAAATGAAGCCGAATCCGAAAAGGAAAAAGAACTTCAGAAAAGCCTCGACGATATGAAAAAGGAGCTCGATGCGGCTAAAGAGGCTCACATAAGAACTCTTGCCGAATATGATAATTTCAGAAAGAGAACACAGAAAGAGAAAGAGGCTATTTATTCCGAGAGCAAGGCGGCGATTTTCACCGAGCTTCTCCCCGTCATAGATAATTTCGACAGGGCGGCAAAGAACGGCGACGCTGATTTCGACGGATATAAAAAGGGCGTTGAAATGATGTTCTCCGGTTTTCTCGACACAATGAAAAAGCTCGGTGTTGAGCCGTTTGGCGAAAAGGGCGAGCAGTTTGACCCGAATTTTCATAATGCGGTCATGCACTGCGAGGACGAAAGCCTTGACGAAAACGTGATAACCGATGTTTTTTCAAAGGGCTACAAATTAGGCGACAGAGTTTTAAGACCGGCTATGGTCAAGGTTGCAAACTGAACATAAATAAAAAATACTTCTCAGGAGGAAAAATATTATGGCAAAGACAATAGGAATTGATTTAGGTACAACAAATTCATGCGTTGCGGTTATCGAGGGCGGTGAGCCCGTTGTTATCGCAAATGCAGAGGGCGCAAGAACTACTCCCTCAGTCGTGGCTTTCTCAAAGACGGGCGAAAGAATGGTCGGTCAGGTAGCAAAGAGACAGGCTATCACCAACCCCGACAGAACAATCGCCTCAATCAAGAGACAGATGGGCACGAACTATAAGGTTACGATTGACGGAAAGGCATATACACCGCAGGAAATTTCCGCTATGATTCTTCAAAAGCTCAAGGGCGACGCAGAAGCATACCTCGGCGAAAAGGTCACCGAAGCGGTTATCACCGTTCCCGCATATTTCACCGACGCACAGCGTCAGGCGACAAAGGACGCCGGAAAAATTGCCGGTCTTGATGTCAAGAGAATTATCAACGAGCCCACAGCGGCGGCTCTTGCATACGGAATAGACAAAGAAACAGACCAGAAGGTTATGGTTTATGACCTCGGCGGCGGCACATTCGATGTTTCCATTATAGAAATGGGCGACGGTGTTCAGGAGGTTCTTGCTACAGCCGGTAATAACCGTCTCGGCGGCGATGATTTCGACCAGAGAGTTATGGACTGGATAGTTTCGGGCTTCAAGGCTGAGCAGGGCGTTGACCTCAAGGGCGACAAAATGGCTATGCAGAGAATTAAGGAAGCCGCCGAAAAAGCAAAGATTGAGCTTTCGGGTATGACTACCTCACAGATTTCACTTCCGTTCATTACCGCTGACGCAACAGGTCCCAAGCATCTTGAAATGACTCTCACAAGAGCAAAATTCAACGAGCTCACGGCTGACCTTGTCGAAGCGACTATGGGTCCCGTGCGTCAGGCTATGAGTGACTCCGGTCTCAAGACCTCCGAGATAGATAAGGTTCTCATGGTCGGCGGCTCCTCAAGAATACCCGCTGTCAGCGATGCAGTTAAGAATTTCATCGGCAAAGAGCCGTTCAAGGGCATTAACCCCGACGAGTGCGTTGCGATAGGCGCGTCACTTCAGGGCGGCGTTCTCGGAGGCGAGGTCAAGGGACTTCTTCTCCTCGACGTTACTCCGCTTTCACTCGGTATTGAAACTCTCGGCAATGTCTGCACGAGAATAATCGAAAGAAATACCACAATCCCCACAAAGAAGAGCCAGATTTTCTCGACCGCCGCAGATAATCAGACGTCGGTTGAAATCAATGTTCTTCAGGGTGAGAGACAGTTTGCAAAGGATAACAAGTCAATCGGTATGTTCCACCTTGACGGCATTCTTCCGGCAAGAAGAGGCGTGCCGCAGATTGAGGTCACCTTTGATATTGACGCAAACGGCATTGTTCACGTTTCGGCAAAGGACCTCGGCACAGGCAAGGAGCAGGCAATATCAATCACCGCTTCGAGCAACATGAGCAAGGAAGATATTGACAAGGCTGTCAAAGACGCTGAGATGTATGCCGAGGAGGACAAACAGCGTCGTGAAGAAATCGACACAAGAAACAATGCCGACCAGATGGTTTATCAGTGCGAGAAGATTCTTTCCGAAGAGGGCGACAAGTTCGATGCGGCAGACAAGGCTGACCTTGAAGCAAAGACAGAGTCACTTAAAAACGCTCTCAAGGGCGAGGATATAAATCTCATCAAGAACGAGCAGGAGGCTCTCCAGACAAAATTCTACGAGATAAGCCAGAAGCTCTATAACGCACAGCAGGCACAGACGGGTGCACAGGGCGGCGCAGGCTTTGACCCGAACAATATGGGTGATGCCGGCTTTGACCCGAATGCGGCTTCGCAGGACGGCTACACAGATGCGAACTTCACAGATGTCTGATAAAAGCTTAAAGCAAGGAGCGAGAATATAAATTCTCGCTCTCATTTGTGATTAACCGGCGAATTGTTTTTCGTCGGGAAAGGATACTTATATGGCTGAAAAAAGAGATTACTATGAGGTGCTCGGCGTTTCAAAGGGTGCCTCAGACGATGAGATAAAAAAAGCATACCGCAAGATGGCTAAACAGTATCACCCCGACCTGAATCCCGGTGATAAAAATGCCGAAGAAAAGTTCAAGGAGGCAAACGAGGCGTACGAGGTGCTCTCCGACCCCGACAAAAAGAGCAGATATGACCGTTTCGGTCATGCGGGCGTTGACCCGAATTACGGTGCGGGCGGAGCAGGCGGCTTCGGCGGCTTTGGAGGCTTCGGCGATTTCGGCGGCGGAATGGAATTCGATTTGGGCGATATTCTCGGCAGTATGTTCGGCGGCTTCGGCGGCTCGTCGCAGAGAAGGGCTAACCCCAATGCGCCGAGAAGAGGCAGTGACATAAAGCTCAGAGCCGTCATTTCGTTTGAGGAAGCGGCAAAGGGCGTCAAAAAACAGGTCACTTTCAACCGCATTGAGGTATGCACGGAGTGCAGCGGCACCGGTGCGGCAAAGGGCACTCATGCCGAAACGTGCAAGACCTGCGGCGGAAGCGGTCAGGTCAATGTTCAGCAGAGAACACCGTTCGGCGTTATAAGCACATCGAAAACCTGTTCTGCCTGCGGCGGAAAGGGCAAGACTATACCGAATCCCTGCCCGAAGTGTCACGGTACGGGCTTTACGACGAAAAAGGCAACCGAAACGGTGGAGATTGTCGCCGGTATTGACGACGGTCAGACGATGAGAATAGGCGGTCTGGGCAACAAGGGCGCAAACGGCGGACCGAGCGGCGACCTGCTCATTACGGTTGACGTGCGTCCGCACCCGTTCTTCACACGCAGAGGCTACGACGTTATGCTCGATGAAACGGTCACCTTTGCACAGGCGGCACTGGGCGATACACTCTATATACCCACCCTTGACGGAAAGGTTAAGTTTGAACTTCCGGCAGGCACTCAGCCCGGCGAGGTGTTCAGACTTCGCTCAAGGGGCATTCAGAAGGTCAATCAGAGAGCAAAGGGCGATATGTACGTCACGATAGTTGTTGACGTGCCCAAAAACCTCACTGCTCAGCAGAAAGAGGAACTGAGAAAATTCAACGACAGCCTTCCAAATAAGCCGAAAAATAATATCGACGACGGCACTGCGTCAGAGGATAAAAAAAGCTTTTTCGACAGAATGAAGGATAAATTCTCCGATTGATTACTATTTATATTACAGAAAAAACGGCTTTTCAGGGCGTCTGAGGCGACTGCAAAGCCGTTATTTTTGCCGCAAACAAATAATCACCGCCGCCCTTTTGGACGGCGGCACGGTGAAAACGGTATGCGCACATATACAAAACGCATACCGCAGTAGCCGTATATGTTTTTACGCATACAGGCGGGCTCTTTTGCAGGCTGAAGTGCCACCCGTCACGATTTTCACTCAAGCGTCTTAAACGGAATATATCCGTCTTTGATATATTATGCCCGATAACGCTCGCTTGACAGATGACAATATCTGACTGTATAATGTAAAAGAAGCCGATACAAGGGCAAAATTCATAACGCCCCTGTCTGACGGAGAAAAGAGGGAATTTTACTGTGAAAAAGAAAATCGGAATTGTTTTTGCCGACCCGATGGAATACTCGCCTTTTGAGAAATTTGCCGCCGGTAACGACGTGAAATATGAAGAGAGATATTCAAACGAGAGCTTTTCGTTTACGGTGAAAAACGGCGAAAGAGAAGCTGAGGTAATCGCTGTCAAGGCGGGCGTCGGAAAAACAAATGTAGCTATGGCAACGGCTCTTCTCATAGCGTGCGACAAGGTGGATTTTGTCCTCAATGCGGGACTCTCGGGAGCAATTTCAAATTGCCGGCGAGGTGATTTTATGGCGGGCGAAAGGTACGTCGAGTGCGATTTTGACCTGACCTCAATCGGCTACAAACCGGCTCAAAAGCCCGACGGTCAGAGGTATATCTACAGCGGCGACGAAACGCTGATAAGGCTTGCGAAGAACTGCGGTGCCGTTTCTGCGGGAAATTTCGGCTCAGGCGATATTTTTCTGACGGACAGGGATAAGAAAAACCGCTTTAAAGAGACCTTTTCGCTCAACGCCTTTGACATGGAAACGGGAGCTATTGCCGCTGTATGCGATAAGTGTTCGGTGCCGTTTCTGAGCATCCGTAAAATAAGCGATGACGCAGAGGACGCCGCCTATGAAAGCTACCGTGAGATGAACGAGGCTCAGGAGGAATGTCTCAGCGAAATTCTTATGAATATGATTTCGGAGATACTCGGGGAAGCTTCGCTGTGGTGATAAGAAAATTTTAAATTATAATATGTATTGTATAGTCTGCCGCAGTATTTTTTGCGGCGGCTGTTTTTTTGCCTGACGTATTTTTATGTATATATAATATGTATGATTACGGTCAATAATTTATAGGGAAAACATGTCAAAAGCGCAAAAATAAAGGACAAATTTAATGAAATGTTGTTTAAAATCGCCGCATTTTTAAAAAAGCAAATTTTTTAACATTTTCACAAAAAAAGCGAAAATTTCACTTCAGCGATTTAGCACGGCAAGTCAAAATACCGCAAAAAATGGTGATGTTTGTTAAAAGAGAAAATATCGTTTCGTCATATTGCACAAAATACACCCCGAAAAATATTTGACAACTTGGGCGAAAAATACTATAATGCCGAAAGTCGCTGCAAAATTTCAATCGGCTGTTCATTGTATGAGTACAAAAATTTGAGGGCATACGTAAAAAGCGGTGCCCGGACAACCGGTTTCAAAAGGAGCAATTCGATGATAGCACAGATAAAAGGTGCAGGCGAAAAAATGTATTACAATATCGTGAGAATAGCGGTTATTGTTCTCATTGTTATTGTCTGCACGGCAACAACGGTTGCGGCTGCCAACAGCATTAATGTCTCGTATATCTATTGCGACGAAGAATTAATCAAGGTAGTCTCTTTCTCCTCCGACGTTGATGATATTCTCAACAAGGCTAATATCAGCCTCAGTGACAGTGATATTGTTGACCTGACGAGCTACGGCACAGAGGAGGGCGACGGCGTGATATATGTTTATCGTGCCGGAAACGTGACTGTGACTGACGGAAAAAAAGAGTATTCGGTCTTTATGGCGGGTACGGTCGGCGAGGCGGTTAAAAAAGCCGGAGTTATTCTTGACGAGGGTGACGAGCTCAGCTATGACGAGAACCTCTATGTTTTCGATTCGATGAAAATCGAAGTGAAACGGGGCTTCATCGTCAAGGTTACGGCAGATTCAAAAACCCGTAAATGCAAGGCAACGAAGGGTACCACTGTCTCACAGCTTCTTGAGAGAGAGGGCATTGAGCTCGGTAAGGACGATACCGTCAACAGGGAGCTTTCCGATAAGGTGACAAAGGGTGACAAAATTGTTGTTCACCGTGTGACCTACGGCACTCATAAGGAGACAGAGGTTCTTAACTACAAGACTGTCACGAAGAAAGACAGTTCTATGTATAAGGGCAGTACAAAGGTACTGAAAAACGGTGAAAACGGCAAAAAGGTCGTGACATACAAGGACAGGTATGTTGACGGAAAGCTTGTCAAATCGACAGCCGTTAAGGAAAAGGTTAAAGAAAAGGCTAAAGATAAGGTGGTCCTCACCGGTACCAAGTCAAGACCCGTTATCAGCGTCAACGGAAGAAAGACAATTTCAGAGCTTAAACCGCCGTCAAGCTTAAAGCTTGATAAAAACGGAAGACCGACAAAATACAAAAAGCTTATCACGGGCAAGGCGACCGCATACTACTGCGGAACAACCTGCGCAACGGGCGTGCACGTAAAGCCCGGATATATTGCGGTCAACCCGAAGCAGATACCTTACGGAACAAAAATGTATATCGTTTCCGCCGACGGAAAGTGGAATTACGGTTACGCCATTGCGGCTGATACCGGCGGCTTTGCACGAAACGGAAGCGGAATAGTTGCCGACCTCTTTATGTGGTCTGAAGATACCTGCTGGCAGTTCGGCAGACGAAATGTCGAAATATATATACTCGAATGACGAGCGGGCGGATTTTCCGCCCGTCTTTTCTGTCCCCGCACTTTATCGGGCTTTACTTTTCCGGCGGTATGTGTTATACTTTTCCGGCTTGAAAAACAGTCACGGATTGATAATCTGCGTTGATACTTACATATAAGGAGACGGTAAAAACGGAAACCATAAAAATCGAGGGCAGTGACGAAAACTGCACCGTCAGCGGCGAGGGCTTTTCCTATACTTTTATCAAAGGTCACCCGTCAGTTATCATAAAAAACGGTGTGAAGCATGAAAAAATTGCGTTTCCCGAGCATAAGGGCAGGGCAATGAAAAGCAGGGCAAAGCTTGTCCACAAGTATTGGGACAGTGCACTGATTATCACCGTATATTCCCACGCACTTAAAAAGACAAAGGTCAAATACCTTGTTTTGTCCGACGGCAGTCTGAAACGTGAAATAATTTACTGAGGAGAGAAAAAATGATAAGCACAACCAATGTTACTCTTCAATACGGCGGAAGAGAGCTTTTTAAAAATGTTACGATAAATTTCAATCACGGCAACTGTTACGGGCTTATCGGCGCAAACGGCGCAGGCAAGTCCACATTTCTGAAAATTCTGTCGGGAGAAATTGAGCCGAACAAGGGCTATGTCAATATCACCCCGGGCGAAAGAATTTCCGTTCTTAAACAGAATCATTACGAATATGACGAATATGACGTTGTACGCACCGTTCTCATGGGCAACAGCCGTCTCGTAGAAATAAAAGACGAAATGGACAGAATATACTCTTCGCCCGATATGAGCGAGGAGGACGGCATACGTGTCAGCGAGCTTTCTGAGGAGTTTGCCGATATGGACGGCTGGAGCGCAGAGAGCGACGCCGAGATACTTCTAAACGCTCTGGGCGTGACAGATGAATTTCACACAATGCTCATGAAAGAGCTTTCGGGCGATATGAAGGTCAAGGTGCTTCTTGCTCAGGCACTTTTCGGCAATCCCGATATACTTCTTCTTGACGAGCCGACAAACCACCTTGACGTGAAAGCGATAGACTGGCTTGAAAATTTCCTGCTCGGCTTTGAAAACACCGTTATTGTCGTCAGCCACGACCGTCATTTTCTCAACCGTGTCTGCACACATATAGCCGACGTCGATTTCGGAAAGATAACGATGTATGTCGGCAACTATGATTTCTGGTATGAGTATACTCAGATGGCGCAGAGACAGCTCAGAGAGCAAAACAAAAAGAAAGAGGCAAAGGTCAAGGAATTGCAGGAGTTTATTGCAAGATTTTCCGCCAATGCTTCAAAGTCAAAGCAGGCGACAAGCAGAAAAAAGCTGCTTGACAGCATTGTTATAGAGGATATGCCCGTTTCATCGAGAAGATTTCCTTTCATAGAATTCAAGCCCGACCGTGAGATAGGAAACGACCTTCTCACCGTGACGGGAATTTCAAAAACTGTGGGCGAAAGAAAGGTGCTTGATAACGTAAGCTTCACCGTGAGACCGGGCGAAAAGGTCGCCTTTGTCGGAACGGACGCCGTTGCCAAAACAACGCTTTTCAAAATTCTCATGGGAGAGGAAGAACCCGATGAGGGCACTTTTAAATGGGGAGTCACAACATCACAGGCATATTTCCCCGGTGATAACTCTCGCTTTTTTGACGGCTGTGAGGATTCGCTGATAGACTGGGTGAGGAATTATTCTCATCTTCAGTTTGAGACGGACGTGAGAGGGTGGCTTGGCAGACTGATGTTTTCGGGTGAGGAGGCAACGAAAAAGGCAAAGGTGCTTTCCGGCGGCGAAAAAGTCAGATGTATGCTTATCAAAATGATGCTTTCGGGGGCAAACGTGCTTATTTTCGACGAGCCGACGAATCATCTTGACCTTGAGTCGATAACCTCTCTGAATAACGCTCTGATAAAATTCCCGGGCTCGATTTTCTTCACGTCTCACGACCATCAGTTTGTACAGACGGTGGCGACGAGAATTATCGAGCTTCTTCCCGGCGAATGTTATAACCGTGCGGAAACCTACGACGAATATCTTGAAAAGCATGAGCTTAATAATGATATTCGATAAATAAACGATACAAAACACCGTTCTTTTTTCCGTTTTACACAAATTTAGTAAAAACTATTGTAATTTCGGAAAAAGCGTGCTATAATCCGTAATGTAAGAATCAAAGTCGGGAGTGGGCATTCAGCCCGCTCCCGTCTCATTGTTGAAAGAAAGGGAATTTCTATGGCAAAAATGAACACCGTCGAAACGGTCAGACAGCTTATTACGCCGTATGCAGATGAGCTTGGTCTTTCCGTCTGGGACATCCGTTTTGTCAAAGAGGGTGCTGACTGGTTCCTGAGAATTTTCATTGATAAGGAATCGGGAGTGGGAATAGAAGACTGCGTTGACTTTTCCCACGCTATTGACAAGCCCCTCGACGACGCCGACCCCATTGAACAGAG
>JAZUDT010000039.1:0-65899 GCA_045639785.1 Acutalibacteraceae bacterium
CACACACGCACAGAAATTTTAAAAACAAAAAGAAAAAGCAGGGGCTTTAAAGCCCCTGCCGGTGATTAAGAATTACTTTTTAAAAAGGTCAACGAACTCAAGGATTCTTGTATAAATCTCATGATAATAATAAACGAGATCGTCTAAGAGTGCCTTTACCATATCGAGAGCTTCTTTCATCACTTTATCCTCCTGTAAAATAATTATCAGCCAATCCAGTTAATAGTGTATGCAAGGTGCACGAAGAAGTGAACAATGCTGAGAATGACACCGTAGAACGGAATATCTTTCTCTTCTTCATACTGCGGGAACGTCTGTGCTGTAAACGTGGTCAACTGTCTTATTAAGAACGTCAGCTTCCTCAACCGGTGTGAAGTTCACGCCGTCTGTTGAGGTGAAGAGAGCACCGCAGGAAGCGTTGTTGCACTTGTAGTAATCAAGGCAGCCTGCATCTTTACAGGTAGCTGTCTGTGTGTAGTGAGTCTTGCTTGCGTGGTCGCAGAGAGGCTCAACAACATAGTTATATGTAACAGTACCGATTGTCTCGGCGGGGTCTAATGCGGTGCACTGATGAGTTACGGGAACATAAGAAGATACATCTGATTTGAATTTACCGCCGGTGACGGTAGTGGTGCCCATAAATACAACCGTATCGTAGAAACCGCCCTTAACGGTTACAACTCCCGAGCTCATAAACGATCCGACAGTAGCAGATACTATTTCGGCAGAAGTACAAGTGGAATCAACAAACACCGAAGTTGCCGTTAAACCGTCAATAGTCACTGTGCCTTTAAGACTTACTGAAGCTACTGTTCCGCCTTTAACAACAGTGCCTGTGCCCTCATTATTAAAGCTGTTGACTTCTACTCCGTCAAGAAGAAATGTTGCATTTGTTGTTCCTTCAAATTACTAGATTTCATTCCATATGTTACACTTGCTTCCGACAAATGTCAAGTGTTTGTTAAATATTTTGTCAACAAATGTACAAATTGTTGCAAAGCGTCAGTTTCACGGATAAAAAATATAAGCTTTATTCATTTTCACGTCCTTAATTACGACAATTATCGTTTCGCTGCCGTCATATAATATCAGAGGGCGGTGAGAAAATGCAGACTGTTTATGCCGATGTGCTGATAATACTGAATACCTATGTAAACTTTGCTCTCTTAAGGCTGACAATGCTGATAAACCGCAAAAAAGCGGGGCGGCTGCGCATTTTTTTCGCCGCTCTGTGCGCAGGGATATATTCTCTTGTCATACTCTGTGACGAAGCGAACAGTTTAATTCTTTTTCTGTCAAAAATCGCCGTGAGCTGTGTCATGCTTTTAATTGCGTTCGGAAAAACCGGGCTGAGGGATTTTCTTCGACTTTTTGCGGTTTTTTTCGGTGTCAGCTTCATTTTTGCCGGACTTATGCTTGCGCTGTGGCTTTTCGCCGCACCCGAGGGAATGATATTCAACAACGGCACCGTTTATTTTCATTTCAGCCCTCTGACGCTTCTTGTTTTCACTGCCGCTTCGTATGCGCTGGTGCGCCTTATTCTTCTGTTTGCCCGCCGACGCACACCTCACGGA
Organism: Acutalibacteraceae bacterium; assembly: GCA_045639785.1. GTDB lineage: Bacteria > Bacillota > Clostridia > Oscillospirales > Acutalibacteraceae > UBA6857. The sequence goes on from JAZUDT010000039.1 coordinate 1,575, forward strand.
AGCATATTCACACTGACGTTTTCCGTCGGCGACAGGGTTATTGACTGTGACGCACTTTGTGACACGGGCAGTTCTTTAACCGACTGGTACTCTTCAAAGCCCGTCATTCTCATAAGCCCCTGCCTCATTGAGTGCATACCCGAAGAAGAAATGAGCCGTGAAGCGAAAACAAGATTTATTCCGGCTCAGACGGCGGGCGGCGAAGCACTGATTAAAATATTCAAGCCGCAACGCATACATATCAAGGGCGTCGGGTGCGAAATCAGCAATGCCGATGCATACATCGGAATCAGCAACACCGAGCTGAAAAACGGTGAATTCAAAGCTGTAATACCGTATTCATTGATTAAAGAGGAGATTGTAAATGTTTAACAAACTGAAAATTATGATAAGGCGGCTCTTGTCCCGTCTTCACGGCTCCGATGTCTTTTATGTCAACTCCGCCGAGGGCTTGCCGCCTCCGCTGACAAAGCAGGAGGAGGACAGCATTTTCGCCAGAATGGGCTCGGGCGACAAAACAGCCGCCGACACTCTGATAATACATAACCTCCGCCTTGTGGTCTATATATCGAAAAAGTTTGAAAACACCGGTGTCGGAATCGAAGACCTCATATCAATCGGCACAATAGGGCTTATTAAGGCGGTCAACACCTTTTGCCCCTCAAAAAATATAAAGCTCGCCACCTACGCATCAAGATGCATCGAAAATGAGATACTGATGTATCTGAGAAAAAACGGTCAGCAGAAAACCGAAATTTCTATCGACGAGCCGCTGAACGTGGACTGGGACGGCAACGAGCTTCTTCTCTCTGATATTCTCGGCAGTGACGGCGATGAAATTAACCGTGACATGGAGCTCCAGGACGAAAAGGATATTCTTCTGGGCATTGTTTCCTCCCTCAGCCCCAGAGAACGAACGATTATGACTATGCGCTTCGGTCTCGGCGGCACAAGGGAATACACTCAGAAGCAGGTCGCCGATATTCTCGGAATTTCGCAGAGCTATATTTCACGGCTTGAGAAAAAGATTATTGCGAAGATAAAAAGAGAAATGGAAAAGGCATACTGAGCTGATACAATTGACAATTAATAATTGATAACTAATAATTAATAATTGTGGGGCGCAAAAATGCGCCGAATTGATGTGAGAAAAGGGCAGTTTTCTTCTCTGAAGCGACAATCAGCAGAATAATCCCCTCGCCTTTATCAAGGGGAGCTTTTTACTGCCTCCCTTGCCAAAGGGAGGGGGACCGGCGAAGCCGGTGGAGGGATACCGCTCACCTTTCCGCCATCTTAACTATGCCGGTGGAGGGATACCGCTCACCTTTCCGCCATCTTAACCGCTGTGATTTTTATTTTTAATGGTGCGTCCATACGCCGCACCCTACAAAAAGCGGTTGACAAAATGAAAATCCGTGCTATAATGAAAACAGAAAGGCGACCGATAGACGGTTACGCCCTCAAAAAACGGAATAAGAAATTAACCGCTTGTTTTGGACGACAGGGCGGTTATTTCTTTTTTATTGTGTATATGTAACCCGTTGCAAAAAGCAAAATAATTGCCATTATTACAAGATAGTCCATACAACCACCCCCCTTGCGAGGGCAAAGAGTGTAACCGTCCACCGTGTATATAGTCACCTTTCCGGTGAGATATTATCATATCCGAAAAGCGTTGTCAATCAAAAGCGGTTGACAAAATGAAAAAGTCATACAATCGGGTGTGGGCAGAGCCCACCTGCAATTATCAATTATTCATTATTAATTGTTAATTCAAAAAAGCGGTCCGTGCGACATTTGGCGCACGGACCACTTATTTATTTTATGATGCCTCTTCTGTTGTGACCGAAATTGCTCTGAATTTCATCGAGACGGCTGTGCATTTCATCGGCTATTGTCGGATAAACCGTTGTGCGGTTATAATTTTCGCCGATGTCATCGGTGAGAATATGCAGCCAGTTCTTTCTGTATTTGTCAAAGAATGCGGAGTTATCATTCTGAACACGGTCAAAATACTTGAATGTGATGTAATTGTTTTCATTGAGCACGGGGTAGTCATAAGACGAATATTCGCTTCTCTGCTTTATGCTCTCGGTCGAAACGGTGTATTGAATCGCCTTTATGTCCTCTCTCTTCATGTGAAGAATCGGGTGCTCGGCGGTGTGTATAACACTGTCGTTCTCAATAACGGGCAGAAGCGAAACACCGTCTATTTCTCTGTCGGACGGAAGATATGCGCTCTTTCCTCCGTTACCCGTGATGCCGCAAAGGTCAATCAAGGTCGGGAACAGGTCAACAAGAGTGCCCGTCTGACTTCTCTTTTCGCCCTTTTCAAAAAGTCCGCCGTTGTTGTCCCATCTTATCATGAACGGTACTTTCTGACCGCCGTCATAGGTGAGGTATTTTCCGCCTCTGAGCTCACCTGTTGAGCCCTGAAGTGCGGGGCCGTTGTCCGAGGTGAAGACGATTATTGTGTCGTCCATAACACCGAGCTCTTTGAGCTTATCAAATATTGTGCCAAGAGAAGCGTCAAGCTCCGTCACGCAGTCAACGTATGTACCCATACCGGTTGCTCCGTCGTATGCGTTGCCGACAAATACGGGGGCATGCGGCCAGGGTGTTGTATAGTATGCGATGAACGGTTCATCACTGTTTTTAACCTGATTTTCAATCCATGAAACTATTTCGCCGGTGATGTATTCGGTTGCCTTTGACTGGTCCTTGAGCTCGTCTGTGCCGTGCACTATCTCGTATGCGCCGTTTTCCTCTCTGACGTGATAAAACGGCTTCATATCGTTGACATAGTGACTGCCGTAGAAATAATCGAAGCCTTGATTTGTCGGCAGGTATTCGCCGTAATCGCCGAGGTGCCATTTTCCGAAAATGCCGGTGTTGTAGCCCGCCGCCTTGAAGACCTCAGCCGTTGTTATCTCGTCACCGAGCATACCGTCAACATTGCCGCTGAGCTCAACGGAGTCGAATATTCTTGTCTGAGCAAACGGCGCAAAGCACTGTACGGTGGGATAAATGACGTTATCGGCATAGCTTCTGTAGGGGTATCTGCCGGTCATGAGGGCAAATCTCGCCGGAGAGCATACGGAATAGCTCGAATAGAAATTGTCGAAATTCAAGCCGTTTTCGCCGATTGAATCAATATTCGGCGTGTCATAAATCGCACCGTTGAGCGACACGTCGCCCCAGCCGAGGTCATCGGTGAGAATGACGATAACATTCGGTCCTTTCGTGCTCTTTTTGTCAACACCCTTGAGATATTCGTCCTGCCCGTCCCACATTCTTTCGGCAAGGGGCTTCGTTCTCATGTTCATTGTCAGAACATATATGACGCTCGTGCCGACGAGAAGAATACTGAGAAGAAATGACAGCACACCTTTGGCTTTTATGCTTTTGAACGGCTTTTTGCAGATTTTGAAAAGCCCGAAAAGCGAAAGGAACACCGGAAGTGTGATGATGAAATTGCCGAGAAGCCGTGTGAAGAAATTACCCTCACCCGTGAAGAGCGGGTGCTCAGCCGACGACCAGCCGGCAAGTCCCGTCGTGAATGCGCCGAAGCCTGCGTCTGCACCGTAAATGACGTGGAAAAGGAACACTCCGAATGCCGCAAACGCATAGCCTGCGACCATGAGCGACCAGACTTTTTTCTTTGCGATAAGCCCGATGAGTATAAGCGCAGACATAATGCACATATAGCCCACGCAGATAACCGAGAGAATATTGAGCCTTGTCACAAACTGTGCGACCATGAGCCCGAGACCTATCAGCGCAGTGACCGCACCGAATGCCGTCACCGAATAGTCAACAGTGTATTTTTCTTTCATATCAATTCCCCTTTGAAGCTATTGCTCCGTTTTCGATTTTATACCAAGGATTATTATCGGCTATTTTAATCTCAAGGGAGTCACAGCCGTCAAACACCGTGTGCAGAAGCTCTCCCCTCTGGTCTGAGACATTTTTGCCTTTTTTCTCCGTCACTCCGCCTATGACCTCAACCGATTCGGGTATTGTCAGCTTTTCGAGCCTCTTACAGCGTGAAAACGCACTCTCGCCGATGAAAAGAAGACCGTCGGGCAAGGCTATCCTTTTGAGAAAAATGCAGTCGGAAAATGCAAACGGCATTATCTCGGTGAGCGAAGAGCCCGTCTCAACCCTTTCAAGTGCCATACAGCCCAGAAAAGCCGCATGACCTATTGTTTTCACCGAATCGGGCAGTTTTATTTTGACAAGCGATGCACAGCCGTAAAAAGCCATATAGTCGATTTCTTCAATACCCTCGCTCACTATTACATTTTCAAGCGTGAGATTATTGCAGAACGCACCCCTCACCGCTCTGACCGGCTTTTCATCAATCTCGGACGGAATAATGAGGTTTTCTGCGTTTCCGTTATACTTTGTCAAAATGAGGGAGCCGTCCTCTTCGGTGTAGGTGAAATCAATATCTTCCCTGTACCGTATGAAAATATCGGGATTTGCAAGAGTATATATTCCCGCCGCTATGACGGCAAGACAGAGAATAATTATCAGTGTCTGTTTAAGTTTGCTCATATCAGTAATCAAGCTTTCTTATAACCGATTTGACGCCGTGAAGCTGTGCGACACAGTCACAAAGCTCTTTTTCGGATTTTTCCGGTGTGATAAAAGCCGTCTCGTTTCCGTCGGTGACAACATCGGTCTCGCCGAATATTCCCGAAACCTCCTGCTTTGTGAAATTGCCTCTGACGAAAAGTCTCGTCTTTACCGTGAGATAATCCGCAACATATCCGTCACCGGCTTCTTCGCTCCAGAATCTGTCAATGCTTCTTGCCCTGCCGAGCTTGTTACAGCAGTCTATCACATCACTGACAACGGCGGAGGCTGTCGGAAGCATTCCCGCACCGGGTCCGTAAAGCATCACTTCGCCGACTGCATTTCCCCTTATGAGCACGGCGTTATTCACGCCGCTGACAAAGGCGAGCGGACTTTTATCCGAAATGAGGGCGGGCGAAACCGCAACGGATATTCCGTTTTCTTCTTTTTTCGCCCTTGCGATAAGCTTAATAACACAGCCGAGCTTGCCGGCAAAGGTAACGTCTTCGGATTTTATTGAAGAAATACCCTCTGTGTGAACCTGTGAGGGGTATATGTGCTTTCCGTATGCAAGAGCGGAAAGAATACATATCTTTCTCCCTGCGTCAAGCCCCTCCACGTCAGCCGTCGGGTCTTTTTCTGCATAGCCTAGCTCCTGGGCAAGAGCGAGCGTTTCGCCGTAATCTGCACCCTCGCTGAACATTTTTGTCAGGATAAAATTAGTCGTTCCGTTGACTATACCGGCTATATCGGTTATTTTATTTGAATTCATCGAATCGGTTATTGCTCTTATCACGGGGATACCTCCGCCGACCGACGCTTCAAACTCGAACACGGCTTTGTTTTCGGCGGCAAGCTTCAGAAGCTCAAGCCCCTTTTCCGCAACAAGCTCCTTATTTGACGTGACAACGTTCTTACCTGCGGCAAGGCATTTAGAAACAAATTCAAAGGCGGGGTGAAGACCACCCATTGTCTCGATAACGACTTTAACCTCTTCGTCAGTGATAATATCGTCAAAATTCTTCGTCCAAAGTGCGGCATTTTCATCGCATACGTCTTTTATATCAAGAATGTATTTAACATCAATTTTTCCGTTAATGCTCTTTTTTTCGATTTCGTCACTGTTTTCTTTCAGCACCTTAACAACGCCGCTTCCGACAGTGCCGTAGCCCATAACGGCAACCTTCATTTTAAACATCTCCTCCCGGGAATATTTTTAATATGATAACACATTACTGCCAAAAATAAAAGAGCGGAATGAAAAATATTTCCGCTATTTGTTGCACAAACAAAGATATTGAGTTAAAATGTAGTAAACAGGAGGGATAATATGAACACGGAAAACAAAAGAAAAACAATAATAAACATCATATACTATGCACTGCTGATAGGCATTTTCTATCTTGTTATCAAGTATGCGTTCAGTTTGCTTCTGCCGATATTCCTTGCGCTCTTCGTCGCACTTATTCTGCAAAAGCCGGTCAATGCAATAGTCAGAAAAACTCCCGTCAAAAAGGGTGTCGCCTCAGTGGTATGCGTAATTGTTCTCATCGTCGTATTCGGCGGAATAATCGCACTCATAGGTGCAAGCTTAGTCAGTTATCTTAAAAGCTTTGCCGAATACATCAGAGGCTTTTTCTCCGACACCGAACAGCTTATCGAAAACATAAGGGTATGGGCTTTGACAACGGCGGAAAAATTCCCCGCCTCAATTTCAAAGCTTCTCACCTCGGGCATCACCGATATTTTTGCAAAGCTCACGTCCTCCCCCGAGGGCAGTCAGTCTGCCTCTGCCGCCGCAGAAACGGTACAGTCCGGCACTTCCGGCCTCAACCTTTCAGCCATAACCTCATGGCTTTCGACGCCTCTGACGAGTGTTGTTTCAACCGCAATGCAGATTCCCACAATGCTTCTCAACACGCTGATAACGATTATTATGTGCTGTTTTCTCACCGCAGATTTTGACTTTTTCACTTCTTTCCTTTACGCTCAGCTTTCGGAAAAGAACAGAAAGAATTTTGAACGGGCAAAATTTCTTCTCAAGACCTCGTTTGTTAAAATTCTCAGAGCTTATTCGATTATCATTCTCATCACGTTCTGTGAAATGCTTGTCGGTCTGACCGTGCTCAAGCTTATCGGCGTATATAAGTCAAGCTACATTGTCATCATTGCCGCCGTCACCGCCGTAGTCGATATTCTGCCGGTGCTCGGCACGGGTACGGTTATTTTCCCCTGGGCGGTGTATTCGCTCATCGTCGGAAATTACGGTCTTGCGATAGGTCTTGTTGTAATATATGCAGTCATCTCTATACTCAGACAGGTTATTGAGCCAAAGCTCGTCGCCGGTCAGCTCGGACTTCCGCCGTTTATCACGATAATAGGAATGTTCCTCGGCCTCAAAATTTTCGGCTTTATCGGAATGCTCATAATGCCTATTCTGATTATAATGCTCAAGCTTTTAAACGACGAGGGTATTCTCCGGCTCTGGAAAAGTCCCGTTGTGAAAGAAGCCGCAGCAGCTCAAAAGCAATCAGATGAAAACACGCCGCCCCATTCGGAAAACGGTGACACCGAAAAAGAAAACTGACAGCAAAAAGCCCTTTGAAGATTAATTCCTCAAGGGGCTTTTTTAATTCTCAGCTTCCGCCCAAGTGCGGCATCACTAAAGGATAAGACGTCTGAAAATCGATTTCTCCGTTATTGAAGCCGCCCCTGTGTGCTTTCAGCCGGGGCGGCTTTATTCTTATCCGTTATATTCTTTGTGCAATCTTTCGGCTATTGCACCGATAAATTCGTCCGTCGTGACGGCTTTCGGCGTTTCCCCCTGCCACAGGACGGCAAGGTCCTTTGTCATTGTGCCGCTTTCGATGGTGTCAAGCGATGCTTTTTCAAGCTTATCTGCAAATTTTATTAGCTCTTCATTTGAGTCAAGCTCGCCTCTTTTTCTCAGCGCACCGCTCCATGCGAAAATTGTCGCAATCGGGTTTGTTGAGGTTTTTTCGCCCTCAAGATAACGGTAATAATGACGTGTCACCGTACCGTGCGCCGCTTCATATTCATAGTTTCCGTCGGGCGAAACGAGCACGCTCGTCATCATCGCAAGAGAGCCGAATGCCGTTGACACCATATCGCTCATAACGTCACCGTCATAGTTCTTGCACGCCCATATATATCCGCCCTTTGAACGGATAACTCTCGCCACTGCGTCGTCGATAAGCGTATAGAAATACTCTATTCCCGCTTCTCTGAATTTTTCCTTGTATTCCTTTTCAAATATGTCGGCGAAAATAAGCTTAAACGTCTGGTCATATTTCTTTGAAATTGTATCCTTTGTGGAGAACCATAAATCCTGCCTGACCGAAAGCGCATACTTAAAGCAGGCGTGGGCAAAGCTGATTATTGAGCTGTCCTTATTATACTGCCCCTGGAGAACACCGCCGCACTCAAAGTCATAGACGGTCTGCCTTGTTTCGTTTCCGTTTTTGTCGGTGAACACAAGCTCTGCCTTTCCCTCGGGCACTCTCATTTCGCTCGCCTTATACACATCGCCGTATGCGTGACGGGCTATTGTTATCGGCTTTTCCCAGTTTCTGACAAGGGGCTTTACTCCGCTGACGAGAACGGGGGCACGGAAAACAGTGCCGTCAAGGATTGCTCTTATTGTGCCGTTGGGACTTTTCCACATTTCCCTGAGGTTATATTCTTCAACTCTCTGAGCGTTCGGTGTAATTGTTGCGCACTTAACTCCGACGTGGTACTTTTTAATCGCTTCGCCTGCATCAACCGTAACCTTGTCGTTTGTTTCGTCCCTGTGCCGGAGACCAAGGTCGTAATACTCGGTTTTAAGGTCAACAAACGGCTCTATCAGCTCATCTTTTATCTGCTTCCAGATAATTCTCGTCATCTCGTCGCCGTCCATTTCAACAATGGGCACTGTCATTTTTATTTTTGCCATTATCGCCACTCCTTTTTGAAAACTACGGTAAGATTTTAGCAGATAAATATGAAGAGGTCAAGGGGTTAGCCCGTTGACCTCTGAGTAATATTCGGGGGGAAAATATAAACTGATTATCCTCTGATTTTGTAAAACAGTTTTGTCAGTGCAAATCCGATTCTTGTGTTTGAATGGCAAAAGATAAAATCTATTATTCTGTGAATCAAATCGTCAGCAACAACGGCGTATGACTTCTTCAGCGTTGATTCTTTCAGCTTTTTCATCGGGAACATATTGTTATCTTTCAGATATTTTATTGCCTCAGCCGATTTATCATTATTCATTCTCGCCGCTTCGATAAGGATTAGCCGAAGCAAAAACATAATATCATTTGCGGTTGCGGTTTTCTTTATACGTTGGCTGTCATAGATTTTTTTGAGTTCGATCACCACACGGGCACGACTTGTCATCTTCTTTTCATCGTTGCCTTTTCTGTGTGTAGCAGAATTTTCGTTTGCTCTGTAAGCATATAAAGCATCATCAATATTTCGTACTCTGTCTTCTTCAACAAGGTTCTTAAACTGCGATACAAACAAAGCATCTTCTGCATAAGCAACACCTTCGGCGTATCTTAAACCGTATTTTCGTAATATTTGAACTTTGCACAATTGACACCCAATACAAGAACCCGGATTTTGTGATTTCATAATTCCGGAATTAAAATCAGTTTTCTCCTTTTCTGAAAACTGTTCTGTAACGGGAACAAGTCTGAATATCAGCATATCACAGGAATCGGTTTCAACAGAATGTTTTAACTTTTTCAGACAGTTTTCTTTGATAATATCGTCGGAATCAATAAACCAGACATAATCGCCCTCGGCGCAGTCAATAGCTGTGTTTCTCGCTCTTGACACTCCGCCGTTTTTCTGATTGATAAGCTTGATATTTGAAAAACGGCTCGCATAATCTTCTATGATTTGAAGCGAGTTATCCGTTGAGCCGTCATTAACACAAATAATCTCATATTCATCAGAAGAAACATCCTGTTTGACACAGGAATCAAGACACTCTTTCAGATATTTTCCCGTGTTATATACGGGAATAATCATTGACAGAAACATATTTTTATCCTCTCTTCGGAAAAGCCCGAATCAGCTCTATTTCCCTTTTTAACAAAAATCTATTTAATCAGCTTTTTCAGCCTTACCAGCAACTGAACAATTTTATTCTTATATAATCTGCGACAGTTTCTGACAAAGGACTCGTGATAATGCGGATAGTATATTCTGCACCGGCGATATGCCTTTTCCGGCTCCTGTTCAAAAATATGTACCAAAAATTCTTCGTACTCTTTCATAAGCCTTTCGGGATAATCCGGGTCGGTAAACACAGGCTCATTGAGCATTTTCAGATAAAGCTCATCGTTATTATCTATTTCCTCTATCGCCTTTATCGCATCGTCAAAGGAATCGTAATCCGATACGTCGATAAATGCTTTTTTGTTAAATATATCGCCGATATACGGGTCACCGTAGTATATCGGAACTGTGTCCGAATAAAATGCGTCTAAAATCTTTTCCGTATTAAATCCGACGTGTGAGGTTGACTCAAAGCAAAGCGTAAACTTGCACTTCCTCTGATATTCGTTTTTTGAGCCGTCGCTTATTTTTACCCGAGCCCCCGTATTGTTAAGATACGTACCTATGGAATCAACCTTTTTATATTCGCACAACTTTTTAAAGAAATCTCCCCTTATGTTGTGCTCGGACTCATGGCTTGCACAGAAATTGGCAAATGCTGTTTTTGTTTTTAAAAACTCTCTGTCAAAAACTGTTTTACCCCTGCTCTTCTCAACGCAATATTTGTTCTTTTCCGGAGACTTTAAACCTTGCGGAAGATGAAAACACCTGTCCTTTAATTCTATCGGATATGGTGTAATTGCATAGTCAATCATATTCAAATCGGGAATATAGTTTTCACCGATATACATAATTCTCACCTGCGGATACTCCAAATAGCAGTAAAAATCTCTAATACAGGAGCAGATAACAAAGTCTGCATCATCACATATTTCGACGTTAAAATGTTTTTTCAGAATTTTCGTCATCATAAATTCTTCGGGGTCAAATTCTTCCCAAAAATCTAAATACTTTATCTTAATAGTTTTGCGTTCCATAACAGTCTCCTCCGGTTTTTGTTTTAGTACCGATTAGTACTAACGACAAAATATTATCACGTCCTTGTGATATTGTCAATAGTACAAATAAGTTCTTAACGGAGGAATTGTTATGTACCTTAAACGCCTGCGTGACCTCAGAGAAGACCACGATTTGTCACAGACCGATGTAGCCGAAATGCTGAAAATTCAGCAGACCGTTTATTCGAGATACGAAAGAGGCTATCAGAACATTCCGCTTGAACACCTTGTTGCTCTTGCGGATTACTACAAAGTGTCGCTCGACTATATTTTCGAGCGTGAGGGTTACTAAGCGGCAAAAAAGGCTGTACTTTCCGTTTCGCACGGGAAATACAGCCTTTTTATATAAAAAATCAGGCGGACTGTCCGATGACAATCCGCCGGTTAAATTTTATTTTCTCAGTCTTCGCAATCGCAGTCGCAGTCACAATCGCACTCGTCAATTTCAAACTCGAGAAGCTCGCCGCAGGCGGGGCACTCGACCTGACCGTTATCGTCGATAGCGTCCATGTCAATACATACGTCTTCGCCGCAAGCCGGACAGGTGACCTCTACACAGTCATCATCGTCGCAGTCACAGCAGTCGCAGTCGCAATCACAATCGTCGTAAACATACTCTTCAAGGTCACCGAGAGCCTCGTCAACCTCTTCAATGTAATCTTCAATATCGTCAGCAAAATCATTGACGTCCTGAAGCTCACCCGCAATTTCGTCAAGCGTGTCAACAACTGCGTTGATGACCTTAACCGTCTTGTCGTTTTCGTCAAGCTCAAGTCCTTCGATAAGTCCCTTTAAAAATGCAACTCTTTCTGATACTGTCATTGTAATTATCCCCTTTCAGAAATTAAATCTAATTTTACGCTCTGCCGAGGTATTCGCCTGTTCTCGTGTCAATCTGAATCATCTCGCCCTCATTGATGAAAAGCGGAACCTTGACCTCTGCGCCTGTCTCAAGCGTAGCGGGCTTCGTGGTGTTTGTAGCGGTGTTGCCGGCAAAGCCCGGGTCCGTCTTTGTGACTGCAAGCTCAACAAAGTTGGGTGCCTCAAGACCGAACACATTGCCCTTGTAGGAGAGTATCTTGCAAATCATATTCTCCTTGACAAACTTGAAGCTGTCGGGAAGGTCAGAAGCGTTTATAGGTGTCATATCATAAGTTTCGACATCCATAAAGTAATAGAGGTCGCCGTCACTGTATGAATATTCCATATCTTTTCTCTCGATAAATGCCGTCGGGAATTTGGCTGTGGGGTTGTAGCTCTTTTCAACAACCGCACCCGTGATAACATTCTTTGTCTTTGTTCTGACAAAAGCCGCACCTTTTCCGGGCTTAACGTGCTGGAACTCAACAACCTGAAGGACGTTGCCGTCCTCTTCAAATGTTACGCCGTTTCTGAAATCGCCTGCACTAATCATAGATATTATCCTCCGAAAATAAAAGTTTTACTCAGATATTTTATACCATATCACAAAAGATTTCAAGTGTTTTTGAAAAACTCTTTCGGATACGTGCATTTTTTGCCGTATTTGCTGTTTGTCTGCCGAAAACAAAATTCACGCATACGCCGTATGCTCAGCCGTGTATTGCCCCGGTGATTTTTGCCATATCCTCGGGAAGAGGTGCCTCGCACACAATTTTTTCGCCCGTCAGCGGGTGCACAAACGAAACCTTTGCACAGTGAAGACACTGCCTGCCCGTTCTTTCGTCCGCCGTACCGTACATTGTGTCGCCGACGAGCGGTGTGCCCAGATGAGCAAAATGCACCCTTATCTGATGCGTTCTGCCCGTTTCGAGCTTTATTCTCAATAAGGTCATGCCGTTTCCCGTCTTAACCGGAGAATAGTGCGTCACGGCTCTGTCTCCCCTCACATCGGCGGTGCGGTATGTTTTCATCGGGTCGGGGCGGTATATCGGCACATCGACCGTTCCGCTCTCACGGTATTCTCCGCAGGCTATGGCAAGATATTCCTTTTCGATATTGCCGGAAAGCCTTGCGGCGCAGTATCGGTTAAGCGCACAGACGACAAGCCCCGACGTTCCCTTGTCAAGTCTGCCCACAGCTCTGAACGAGGCAGCTTTTCCTCTGCTTTTAAGGTATGCGCCCACTACGTTCTGCAAGGTGTCGCCCTGATGATTATGGGACTCGTGTATCGGCAGAAATGCGGGCTTGTTCACGACAAGTATATCCTCGTCCTCATACACCACGTCTATATCCGTCCGAGTCACGGCGACCTTGTCTGCGCATACCTCATCGCCGGGAATGTTGAGCGTTATTATGTCGCCCGTATGCACCGTATCTACCGTGCGGGTGTGCTCACCTGCGAGAAGAATTCCGTTTTCAACTCTCTTGAGCGAGCGCAGAAGCGCAAGTGATATTTTCGCCTTGCCCTTGAGATACGTATATACCGTTTTTCCGTCATACTCCGGCGTGACCGTGAATTCTATCGTTCTCATTTCACGTTGAGCGACGAGAGAAGCTCTCTCTTCTGTGTCCACACTCTTTCCGAAAGGTCAACATAGTAATTGTGCGGATTTTCAAATCTCTTCACTTCGTCCCACAGACGGTCAACCTGTGAGCGGCAATATTCCTTAACCGTATCTATGTTGTAATGCGGATAAACCCTTTTTCCGTGCTCAAAAACCGGCTCAAGCAGAGGCTTTGCGGTGAAATTCGTAACCGTCTTTCTCTTCCATGAATAATCCGGGTCGAAAATCTCATAGTCACGGCTGTCATCTATTATTTCGTCATGCGCCGTTATCACGTCGGCAATAGCCTTGCCCGAAACATTGTCATAGAGCCGCCATAGCTGTTTTGCCCCCGGAGTGGTAATCTTCGCCACGTTTTCGCTGACCTTGATTTTCGGTATGATTTTTCCGTCTTCTTCAATCGCAACAAGCTTATACACTCCGCCGAAAACGGGTGCTGAGGAAGCGGTTATCAGCCTTTCGCCCACACCGAAAGAGTCAATCTGCGCCCCCTGAAGAAGCATATCCCTTATGATATATTCGTCGAGCGAATTTGAAGCGACAATCTTGCAGTCGGGGAAGCCCGCCTCGTCAAGAATTTTTCGGCATTTCTTTGAAAGATAGGTAATATCGCCGCTGTCTATTCTTACCCCCTTGGGTCTGAAGCCCTTTTTCACCACAACGTCGTTAAACGCTCTTATTGCATTGGGCAAGCCCGACTTGAGAACATTATATGTGTCAATGAGAAGTGTGCAGTCCTGCGGATACTCGTTTGCATAGGCACAGAAAGCTTCGTATTCATCGTCGAAAAGCTGAACCCAGCTATGCGCCATAGTGCCCAGTGCGGGAATACCGAAATCACGGTCATCAATCACGCACGCCGTGCCCGCACAGCCTGCGATGTATGCCGCCCTTGCGCCGTATATCGCACCGTCGAAGCCCTGCGCTCTGCGAGAGCCGAATTCCATAATCGGTCTGCCCTGCGCCGCTCTGACAATACGGTTAGCCTTTGTTGCTATGAGCGACTGATGATTTATTGCAAGAAGAACCATTGTCTCGATTATCTGCGCCTGAATTACGGGGCCTCTCACCTTGACTATCGGCTCGCCCGGAAAAATCGGAGTTCCCTCGGGTATTGCCCACAGGTCGCACTCGAATTTAAAGTTTTTCAGATAATCAATAAAGTCCTCACGGAAGCCTCTTCTTCTGAAAAAATCTATATCCTCCTGAGTGAAGCTGAGATTCTCAAGATATTCGATTACCTGCTCAAGCCCCGCCATTATCGCAAAGCCGCCACCGTCGGGAACCTTTCGGAAAAACATATCGAAATAAGCGACTGTATCCCTTTTTCCGCTTGCGAAATACCCGTTCGCCATTGTGTACTCATAAAAGTCCACAAGCATTGTCAGATTTCTCGAAGAAAGCTTATTACTCATAATATCGCCCGCCTGTCTTTATATTAATGGGTATTATATCACTAAGCATGGCAATTATCAACATCTTTTACATTGACAAAAGCGTTTTAATATATTAAACTGTTCTCTGTTATTATTTTCGTTGTGCTCAGGAGTGATTATTATGAAATATGTTGTTGTTTTATATGACGGAATGGCTGACTACCCCGTGCCGGCCCTCGGCGGAAAAACGCCGATGATGACGGCAAAGAAGCCGAATTTTGACCGTCTTGCCTCAAAGGGCGAGGTCGGACTTGTCCGCACGGTTGCACCGGGGCTCAAGCCCGGCAGTGATGTGGCAAATCTCAGCGTGCTCGGCTATGACCCGAAAAACTGCTACACGGGCAGGTCTCCCCTCGAAGCGGTCAGCATCGGCGTTGACCTTGCCGACGACGATATTACACTGCGCTGTAACATCGTCACCCTCTCGGACGAGGAAAACTATGAGGACAAAACTATGGTCGATTATTCCGCCGGCGATATTTCGTCAGAGGAGGCGGCGGAAATTATCAAGACGGTCGAAGAGACCTTCGGCAACGAAAAATTCCGTTTCTACAGCGGTGTAAGCTACCGCCACTGCCTTGTGTGGCACAAGGGCACAACAGAGCTCGGCAATATGACGCCCCCGCACGATATAAGCGGAAAAAAGGTCGGCGCATACCTGTCGGAAAGCGATAACGCCGCAGAGCTTATTGAAATGATGAAGAAAAGCTATGACGTTCTCAAAAATCACCCCATCAACCTCAAAAGAATTGCAGAGGGCAAACGCCCCGCAAATTCAATCTGGCTCTGGGGGGAGGGCAGAAAACCCCGCCTTGAAGCCTTTGAAAAGGAATACGGGCTCAGGGGAAGCATAATTTCAGCCGTTGACCTGCTCAAGGGAATCGGTCTTTCGGCAAAGATGAGCGTGCCCGACGTTGAGGGCGCAACGGGCTACATTGACACAAACTTTGAGGGTAAGGCAAAAAAAGCCGTCGAAGAGCTTGATAACGGCTGCGACCTTGTGTATATCCACTTTGAAGCCCCCGATGAATGCGGTCACAGAAACGAGCCGGAAAACAAGGTCAAAGCAATAGAAATGATAGACTCACGTGTTCTGCCGACGGTGCTTGCAGGGCTTGAAAAATATGACGATTACAAGGTCATGATTCTGCCCGACCACCCCACGCCCATAGTCACAATGACGCACGCAAGCGACCCCGTTCCGTTCATGATATATCACAGGAAAAACGAGAAAAAAGGCGTCAGTACGATAAACGAGGAAACGGCAAAGGAAACGGGAATTTTCATTGAAAACGGACCGTCGATAATGAGGCATTTCATAGAATGCGAATAACGCCGGTCAATAATTAAACGAAAGCGGAGAAGTTGCGATATTCTCCGCTTTATTTTTCATTTTCGACAGAAAATAATGCCGTTTTTTTCTTAAAAACTGTGGTATTAAGTGAAAACTTGTGATATACTTTTAATAAGTATGATAAACTGGCTTAGTGCGGACTTAATGGAGGGTTACTATGTTTAAAACCGTAAACGGTCTTGAAATAAACTATATTCTGGAGGGTGAGGGCGACCTTGTCGTGCTTCTTCACGGCTGGGGCTCGAATATATCTCTTTTCGACAATCTCATTCACCTTCTCAGTTCAAAATACAGAGTGCTCGCAATGGATATGCCGGGCTTCGGTCAGAGTGATGAGCCTCAGGACGTGTGGGACGTTGACAACTACACCGATTTTGTCATTGACTTCGTGAAGGACTTTTCCGACGGAAAGGTTACATTTTTAGGTCACTCATTCGGCGGAAGAGTGATTTTCAAGATGAACGCAAGAGAAAATCTCCCGTTTGAAATAGAAAAACTAATTCTTGTCGATTCGGCAGGCGTAAGACCTAAGGTCAGCACCTCGCAGAAAATAAAACAGGGCGTTTTCAGAAAAACCAAAAAAATCCTTACCTCGGGCGCAGTGACAAAGGCTTTTCCGAATCTTATGGACGATTTGAGAAATATGAACGGCTCAGCCGACTATCTTGCGGCATCGCCCGTGATGCGTCAGATTCTTGTCAAGGTCGTCAATGAGGATTTGACGGATTTATTTGAGCTTGTCACCGTTCCCGCTCTTCTTATCTGGGGCGAAGCCGACACCGCAACCCCTCTTTCCGACGCCCGCCTTATGGAGAGCAAGATGAAAGACGCCGGACTTGTTGTGATACCGGGCTGCGGTCACTATTCGTTTCTTGAGGGTCAGGCAATGTTCAACCGTGTAATGACATCGTTTATGAATTTATGAGGTGAGCTGATGACAGACAACAACATTATCTATTACTTTTGCGCTTATTTAACTTTTTTCCTTGCGTATGCGTTTGTGCTGATTGACTCTGTTCATTTTTTCCAGCTCAACTCCTATCGCCACGACACTCACAGAAAATGGCTCGGGGAAAATAAGAGAAAGCTTTTTTCTCCCCTCTTTTTTGCCGTTGTCGCTTTTGCGCTCTATCTGATTAAGGCGGAGTTCTGGCACCAGATGGCGACGGTATGCGTTTTCGCTTTTATGGCTGTTGTCAAAATACCGGCTCGCGGCAAGAAGCCTCTCGTATATACAAACAGGGTAAAGCGTATGCTTCTGACGGTGACGCTTGTAACTCTCGCCGTAATTATTCCGGTGCATATCTTCGTAAATAACGCTGTTGTTATGACGGCGGTGCTCTGTGCCTTTATTGCACTTTCGCCGGTGATGATGCTTGTTGCCGATTTTATCAACAAGCCCGTCGAAAATGCGATAAACAGTTCGTATATAAGAGACGCAAAGAAAATTCTTAAAAGCTGTCCCGACCTTAAAATAATAGGCGTGACGGGCAGTTACGGCAAAACAAGCGTAAAGTTTTATCTCAACTCTCTTCTTCAGGCGAAATACAATGTTCTCATGACGCCCGAAAGCTATAATACACCGATGGGCGTTGTCAAGACGATAAGAGGCTCTCTGAAGCCCACGCATGAAATTTTTATCTGCGAAATGGGCGCAAAGTGGACCGGCGATATCAAGGAGCTGTGCGATATTGTTAATCCTCAGCACGGCATTATCACCTCAATAGGTCCTCAGCACCTTGAATCCTTCGGCTCTCTCGACAATATAAAAAAGACAAAATTTGAGCTTGCCGATTCTCTGCCTTCGTCGGGGCTTCTGTTCCTCAACGGCGACGATGAAAACATAAAGGCTTACGGCTGTCAGCGTGCATACATTTCCTACACGATAGACGGCGACGGCGATTATAACGCAAGCGATATTTCCGTCTCTTCAAAGGGCACAACATTCACCGTCACAAAGAAGAACGGTGAGAGTGAGACCTATACCACAAAGCTTCTCGGCAGACATAACGTAATAAATATCGTCGGCGCAATAGCCGTTGCAAATTCTTTCGGAATTCCTCTCAAAGGTCTCAAGGGACAGGTGAGAAAGCTTGAGGGTGTGCCCCACCGCCTTGCCCTTAACGACAACGGTGCGGCGATAGTCATTGACGACGCATACAACTCAAATCCCTCCGGCTCAAAAGCGGCTCTCGATGTTCTCTCGCTGTTTGAAGAGTTTAAAATTGCCGTCACTCCCGGTATGGTGGAGCTCGGCGAAAAGCAGTTTGAGCTCAATAAAGAATTCGGCAAACAGATGTCTTCTGTCTGCGACTACGTGATTCTCGTGGGCAGAAAACAGGCTGTGCCGATGAAAGATGGACTTCTCGAAAGCGGATACGACGAAAGAAAAATCTTTGTCGCCTCCTCAATAAATGAAGCGATTACACACGCATACGCAATAAATTCAAAGGGCAGAAAAAAAGTCATTCTCCTTGAAAATGACCTGCCCGACAATTACTGATAAATTAACGGAAGGAAATGATTTAACATGAGAGTAAGAGTTGCCGTTCTGTTCGGCGGTAAGAGCACCGAGCATGAAATTTCAATTATCTCCGCAATTCAGGCTATAGGCTACCTTGACGAAGAAAAATACGACGTAATCCCCGTTTATATCACAAAAAACAACGAAATGTACACGGGCGAATTTGTCGGCATGATAGAAAGCTATACCGACCTTAAAGGGCTTCTCAGGCGCAGTAAGCGTGTTATTTTCGTGCGTGACGGCGAAAAGGTCAAGATGCTCCGTTACCCCTCCGGTCTCTTCTCAAAGGGCGAAATGGGCACGGTAGATGTCTTCTTCCCCATCGTTCACGGCACGAACACAGAGGACGGCACTCTTCAGGGCTACCTCAAAATGCTCGGCGTGCCCTACGTCGGCTGTGACGTGCTCTCCTCCGCTGTCGGCATGGATAAATATGTGATGAAAACCGTCCTCAAGGACAACGGTATCCCCGTGCTCGACTGTCGCACCTTTACGTCAAAGATGTATGACGAGGCTCCGGAAAAAATCGTTGAAGAAGTCGAAAATGCGTTTAGCTATCCCGTTATCGTGAAGCCGATTGACCTTGGCTCGTCAATAGGAATTTCAAAGGCAAAGGACAGAGACGCTCTTTATTCCTCTCTTGAAAATGCTTTTCAGTTTGCAAACAAGCTCCTTGTTGAGCCGGCAGTTCAGAACCTTAAGGAGATAAACTGCTCCGTTCTCGGCGACTATGAAGAGGCTGAGGCGTCGGAATGCGAAGAGCCGGTCAGCGGAGACGATATCCTCTCCTTTACCGACAAGTATATCGGCGACGGCTCGGCAAAGGGCGCAAAGGGTACAAAAGGCGGCGTCAAGGGCGGTGTTAAGGGCGGCACAAAGGGCAGTCAGGGAATGGCTACTCTCAAGCGTAAAATCCCCGCAGAAATAACAGATGAACAGCGTGAGTATATACGTGAGCTTGCGGTCAAAGCGTTCAGGTGCATAGGCTGTAACGGCGTATCAAGAATAGACTTTATGATGAACAAGGAGACGGGCGAAATATGGCTCAATGAAATAAACACGATACCCGGCTCGCTCTCATTCTATCTCTGGGAGCCGACGGGACTGCCCTATCCGAAGCTTCTTGACAAAATGATTTCTCTTGCTCTCAAGCGTGACCGTCAGGAAAATGCACTGACCTACACCTTTGATTCAAACGTGCTTGAGGGCGTGAAGCTCGGCAGAGGCGGTGCAAAGGGCGCAAAGGGCAGTAAGGTATGATGAAAACCGTATTTATCACGGGCGCATCACGTGGAATAGGCAGAGCCTGTGCGCTGAAATTTGCAGAGGGCGGCTACACGGTGCTTGCAAACTATCTTTCAAACGACGCTATGGCAGAGAGCCTCAAGGCAGAGGTCGAAGCTCTCGGCGGAAAATGCGGGCTTTTCAAATTCGACGTTTCAGACTGCAAAAAGACAAAAGAAGCCATTGAGCGTGCCGTTTCCGAATACGGAAAAATCGACGTGCTGATTAATAACGCCGGCATTTCGTCTTATTCATTTTTTGACGAGCTCGATGAGGCTCAGTGGGAACGCACATTTGACGTGAACGTGAAAGGCGCATACTGCGCTTCAAAATATGCGGTGAAATCAATGCTTCACGAGCACAGCGGGAGAATTATCAATATTTCCTCCGTCTGGGGCGTATGCGGAGCAAGCATGGAGGCGCACTATTCCGCCTCAAAAGCGGCTCTTATCGGGCTGACGAAGTCTCTTGCAAAGGAACTCGGTCCGAGCAGAATAACAGTCAACTGCATTGCTCCGGGAGTTATTGATACCGATATGAACAGCGTGCACAGCAAGGAAACATTGGAGTCGCTGAAAAATGAAACGCCGCTCATGCGTATCGGAAAGCCTGAGGACGTGGCTTCTCTTGCGTTTTTCCTTGCCGGTGACGACGCTTCGTTCATTACCGGTCAGGTTATTTCCGTTGACGGCGGATTCGGAATCTGAGCACAATATAAATATTCGCCATATATTTGAAAATGACGAAAAAAATACACAAATAGTTAAATTTGTTTTAATAAATAGTTGACAGGCAATGAATTGTATGTTATTATACTCCTACAAGAGGGAGTGTGTCCCTAATAATTTTGGAAAGGAGTTAGCGAAATGGACGACAACATGATTTTCGGTTACGTTTTCGAGATTATCTACAAGCTTTTCAAGGTACTTTTTGAGAAGTTTAAGGACACAGAAATTGAATTCTAATTAAACAGTTGTTTTATCTTTTGTGAAGGGAGGCAAATCGTAATGAAGGTCGGCGATTTTTATGAAGTTTTCAAGGCAATCTGGAACCTTATCGTTTTCATTCTTATTGAAGAAACAGGATACACAGAAGGCGAGAAGTACTACAGATATAATTAAGATTATCAGATATGAAGAAATCATCTTTTCGATGGTTTCTTTTTTTTTGCCTGAAATAACTCAAAAGTAACGGCGCACCCCGGGGAAATGCAAGGTCGGCTTCACAAAGGGAGAAAACGGTTTTGAATGGCTATAATCGCCTCACACTTGCCGAAAAACCTTGAAATACGTCAGTATTTCTGCCCCTTTGTCAGCGGCGTCTGAGAAGTTCTGTCTCATTCAAAACTGCAAAGCATCTGAAAACACAGCATATTTAAGATGAAGAACAAGGAAAAAGCGGTCAGCATACTGTCGTATGTTGACGGCTTTTGGCGCAGTTATTCGCTGAAAGATGCGTTTTCAGACGATTTATCCCTTGGTGCGCCATTTTGTTTTCTCTTTTCAGAGTGCGGAAATCCGCCCTCTTTTTTGTTGTTTTTCAGCCGCTTTATCAGCCACCGAAGAGCTTTTTAATCTTATTGAAGAAGTCTCTGAACCACTTAATGATTCTATCCCACAGGCTGAGATTTTCAATAATCTCTTCCTCAGTCTCGTGGTAATCTTCTTCATCACCGATTGTCTGCTTCCAGCAACCTGTAATTGACTGCATTGCGTCTGCAAAGTTGCAGTACCAGCAATCCTTGTCGCACTCTGAGAGCTCGGTGAAGATGTCGTTGAGTATCTTATGAACGTAGTCATACTGACCTTCAACTTCGTCAAGAACACCGACGAATGTAACAAGTGCGCTGAACAAGCCGCCTATGATTATATCGTGAGTCTGAAGCTTATTTGCCACTTCAATAAGTCTGTCAATGCCGTAGCCGACGATTTCCTTACCGGTTGCGTCGAGGTCGAAGAGACCGGCAATCCAGTTGGTCAATGCCACCTTGTTGTGGTCATCGCTGAAGACGTTGAGCACCCAACGAAGCAGGCTCACAAGAACGTCTGCCTTATCGGCAACGATATAAGTCTGAGTTGACTTAACCTTGCCGCCGTTCGTTCCGTTATCAACGTATCTGCCGCCGACATACTGGGTGATATGGTCTTTGCCCGTTTCTGCTATCGGCATAGTCGGTGCGCTGTATGCCCAAGCCTTTTCGCTTCTTGCGGTCGGCTTCTCAATCACGCTCGATGCGCCCTCTCTTGCGAGCTGGAGCCAATCGATAACGGGAATTCTGAGGTCAAGCCATGACCAGAGAGCGTAAGTGCCAAGGTCGATTTCGTGAACCATCTGTGCCACGTCAAGCTCTGTCGGGATTCCGATATCAAGCAGTGAAACGACTGCGCAAAGAGCTCCGTAAAGCGGTGAGATAAGGTTCTTATAGACAAGCGTGAGTCCGTCATTCGACAGGAAGTATGTGAGGTTCGGAAGAAGCTTGAAGAGAGTGTCTGTCGGAGCTGCGATGAGCTTATTGATGAGACCCTGTTCAAGTGCCGTGATGAGCGTTCCGAGAACTGCCATCTCGCCCGTCTTATAAGTGATACCGTTAATCTTCTTTGTGCCTGCGCCGGCATTAATCATCTCTTCATACTGAGCCTGAGTCGGTATATCGTCGATGCCGAATGCCTCAAGAAGCGGGATAACTGCGAAGTCGTAGCCCTTGCCGCCGCTTATTGTGAGAATACCGAATGCATCGACAAGCACCTTGTCGGGATCGCCGAGAAGGAAGAGCTTGAGTATGCCGTTAAGCGGTGTGAATACCTCAATCAACGCTGTCAGGAAGCCGTGTAAATCGCCATCCTTGAAGCCCCAGTTACAGTTGTCGAACGAGTGGTCATTAAGGTCTGCCCATGTGTTCGCCTTACCGAGTATCTTGAGTGCATTCGCCATTGTCACGCCGCCGCTGACTGCGGTTGCGTTGCCCTCTGCTGTGGCAACCTTCTTGACTATGTCATAGAAGCCGTCACCGTTGTCTGTCTTGAGTGACAGGAACGTAATTGCATCGAGCAGGTCATCGCTTATTGCGTCTTCGCCGACAATACCCTTTGCCATATCAATATATGACGGTATCTGTTCGAGTATTGAGGCGACGTCGGGACCTGAAAGAAGTCCGACTATAAGATTGAGTATCGTGTTGATGTTTGCATTTGTAGCAACGAGGTCGCCCACGAGCTTGCCAAGGTCACTGCCGACGCCGACAAGGTCGAGAATCTTGAACACGAGTGAATCAAGGCTGTCAACGATGATGTTCGCATTCGTCTCTGAAATGTATGCGCTGTACTTAGTGCCGATTGTTTCACCGTTCGGGTTAAGCTTGCGGTTCTGTACAGGCTCGTATTCGTGAGCATTTGTGAGAAGGCTTATGACAGCGTCAACGATTGCGCCTATGTCGATGTTGCCAAGGTCAATGCCCGCTTCATCGAGAAGGTCAAATACATACTGTAATGTATCTGCCGCATCGCCGTAAATTCTTCTGTACTGAACTCCTGTCTCGTACTCATCATAGATGAGACTCAGTGACGAGTGTTCGTTATAGATAATCTTGCCGTCATCGCCGACCTTTACGGTGCTGCAGGCTATCTTTTCAAAGCTGACTGTGATGCCCGCACTTGCCGCAAGGTTGTTGATAAGGGTTTCAAGAGTGTTCGCCGAGAGATTGACTCTCACGCCAAGCTCACTGCCCTCTTCAACACTGCCGAGCTGAATCTTTGCTATTTCTCCGCCCTCGACACCTATCTGAGTAAGGTCAATAGCTATCGAAATCGGGAGAATCTTCGCCACTGCCACGATGAGGTCGTTAAGCGGCTGGATAAGGTTCGCTATGACAATGTCAAGACCGTCATTTGCTACGAAGTATGAAAGGTTGGCGATTATTCCGAGAAGGTCGGATATGAGTGTGTCTGATGAAAGCACTCCGTTGAGAAGAGCAAGTATCTCATCAATAATGTACTTAAGTGATGAGCCGTTGTCCTTTGAGAATTTCTCATACTCAGCCTGAGTGAGAATTGCCTCGTCGGTTATAACGTCAACACTGAGAGCTTCAAGAAGCGGAAGTATTGAGTAGTTGTAACCGTCGCCGCCCATGATAGCCATTTCGTCAAGAACCTTGATGTTCTTTCCGTTGTGCTCGCCGGTGGCGTAGAACGGGTCTCTCTCTGTACCGCCCATAAGCAGAAGCTTAAGAACGTCATCAAGAGGTCTGAGCATATCAATCACTATATCCGTGAGGTCTTCAAGTTTTTCAATCGTCCATGTGTAGGTGGACTTGTAGCTTTCTTTCGCTTCACCGGTCGCCTCGTCAGTTGTTGTAACCTTTTCAAATCTGTTTGCAAGAAGCTCAGCCCATGTTGTGCTGTCGCCGATGAAGTCTGCGAATGCGCTGGTCTTACCCTCGCCCGCATACTTCACTGCAAGAGCCTTGAAGTTGGTCACTGTGAGGTCAAGTGAAAGGTTGGAGAATTCTGTTACATATCCGCCGATTGTTGTCAGTAAGCTTTCGTTCTCGGCAAGAAGAGGAACAAGAAGCTCAAGAAGCATATTCGGAAGTCCGTTAAGCGTGCCGCCCAGGAAGCCCATGAGAATTCCCATAAGGTCAACGTCCGCACCGCCGATTGCCGAGTCTATTGTATCCACGAGAGCCTGTGCCTTCTCCTTCGACGAGGATTCGGTGTAGTGAGGCTCTGATTTGCCGATTGCCGCTGTTGCTCCGACGAGCTTGTAGGTTACAAGGTACTTCGAGAACAGCATCAGTATTACTTCGGCAATGTAGTCGCTTGCGTTATCCTTTGAAAGGTTCATCAGAAGCGCATTGACTATTGATGCCGGGTCGGTATCCTCTGCCGCAATGAGGTTCTTGAGCATTGCAAGCGTGCCCTCGTCAACAATTCCGTTACCGTCTGCGTCCTTACCGTTGCATACGAAGTCAAGTATGCCCATGAGCGTCTTTGCCGGTGAACCCTGAATTGTCTTGATAACGCCGTTCTGCTTATCCTCTTTGTAGATGAAGTCGTACTTCGCCTTGTCTGCGCTGAACATTACATTCGTTGCGTTTGACCTGAGCGACGGTACTATTGCATAACTGCCGCATGAACCGACGAGTTCTTCAATCATATCCGCCGTAATGCCGTTTGCGGTGAGTATTCCAGTACCCGCTATTGCCTTGCCTTCGTTGTCCTTCTTCTCGGTGAGCGAATCAACGAGGTCGAGGATTCCCTCAAATGTGAGTGACTCAAGGCTGAAGCCGAGATTTAGCATTTCGAGGATTGTTGAAATTCTGATTGCATTGCCTTCGCCGACTATCTTATCCGTCATGGCAAGTATTCCGTCAACGAACGAGACAAGGTTGCAGGCGATGTCATATACGCCATCGCTTATGACGAAGTAGAGAAGACCGGCGAGCTTGCTCAGAAGTGTTGTTATCGGAGATGCTCCGAGCTGGTCAACAAACGCAAGGAGAACATCAATTACATAATTGATAAACTGTGCGCCTGTGTAATCTCTCATTTCGTAATCCGACTTAATGCCGAGTGCATTGTCGGTTGCGTCATAAAGTCCGAGTGCGTCGAAGAGCGGAAGAAGAACCTGGTCATAGCCGTCAACGCCGGTGAGCGTGAGTGCGCTTCCCTTGACTGCTGCGGCTTCTTCGCCGTCAATCTTTCCGTCTGAGTTGAGGTCAACATCGTATGCGACAACTCTTAAGTCCTTACCTAAGAACAGGAACTCAATGAGCGGATTGAGCGGAGTGATAATGGCGGTGATGAGAGCCTTGAATGCCGATTCACCGGAGATACCCCATTCATAATCCAGTGCCGTATAGGTTGTCTTTGCGTCTTCGCCCTCGCCCGTTGTTGTAGCGGTGAAGTGAGCGTCACGAACCTCTGCCCATGTCTTCGACTGACCGATGTATGCCTTGAGAGCACTATCAACCTTTGTGAATGCCTGCGGGTTGAGGTCAATGCCTGCTACCGTCTTGATAAGGTCAAGCAGACTTGCGTCGAGACCTGCAAGAACCGGAACAAGAGCATTGAAGATTAACTCTGCAATGGAATCTGTATATACGAAATTGTCGAGAAGGTAACCGATTATTGCGGGAATGTTGTCAAGAGTTTCATCTTCAACAATATTCTGAAGAAGCGTCTTGATGTCGCCGTCTTCCATCTTGTCAATGATACCCTGGTCCTTAAGAATCTTAAACACCTTGGGAAGAGCCTTGCCAATCATGGAGTCAAGCTTTCTTGCAACCTCATTGAGGTCGTCCTCGTCAACCTCGCACGCTTCATGCGAAACGAAGTGATCCGCAACCTTAATGTTCTTGCCCGCTATTGTGACATAGCTGATAGTGTAGCCCTCGAAGAGCTCAACGATGAAGTCGGCAAGAAGATCCTGAGTGTTATCGGCATTTTCGAGATTGTCGAAGATATTACCGATGAGCTCATCTATTGACTCTTCTCCTGTCGGCTTATCACCGAGAAGTCCTGCCACCATTTCAATAATATCCGCTGTGAGAACATTCTTGAGAATGAAGAGCAGTGATGCCGCCGCGTCGATATGCCATTCGTCAGCAACTGTCGCAAGCTCTGTCGCTACGTCAAGAACGCTGTGCATATCTGCGGTGTCGGTGATGACCGTATCGCCCTCGTGACCCTTTGTGACCTTGACAACTGTCTGTGCATAGTCAAGGAAGAAGGTATCCTTAAGTGCAACCGTGAGGTTGATTGCCTCTGTTCCCGCTTCTTCATCGGCAGGCTTGATTGTGATGCCGCCGAGAAGCTGATTGAGAACCTTGATGAGACCGTCGCCTCTGTTACCGGCTATGTTCCTTATGGAATCAAGTGTAATTCCGTCTGCACCGAATATGTCGGTGATTGTCTTGTTGCCCTTTGTCAGAGCACTGAGAACCGTGTTGATATCCTCGGTGCTTATTATGCCCTCGATTACGCCGAGAAGTCCCTCGACTATTGCAAGCACGTTGTCAATTACGGTATTGAGTCCGTTATTTGCAATGAAGAATACAAGGTTGCCGAGAATTGTGAACACTGTCTGAAGCGGAGCAGTGCATACGTCACTGTAAATGTAGTCAATCAACTGCTTGATTGTCGTTGTGATGATAACCGAGCAATTTGCATCTTCCGCCGCATCAATATCTCCGCCGACTGCCTTCGCTATGGGTTTGAGCAGGTAATTGTAACCGTCTATGCCCTTGAGCGAAACGCTGTCGAGAACTGTGAGCTTGCCGCCCTTGAGAATGAATGCAAGCACCGTTTCAAGCGGGTCGAGCAATTCTTCAAATATCGCAAGGAACGAATCAACATCTGTTACGCCCCACGCATACGGTATTGCCGTATAAGTGGTCTCTGCGTCTTCGCCCTCACCCTTTGTCTCTGAGGTGGTATGAGCCTCAAGAACTTCAGCCCATGTCTCAGCTTCGCCGATGTAGCCGGCAAGTGCGCCGCCTTCCTTAGCCGCAAACGTCTGAGGTGCAAGGTCAATGCCTGCTATTGTCTTGATGAGGTCAAGCAGACTTGCGTCGAGACCTGCAAGCACCGGAACAAGTGCGGTGAAGATGGTGTCGAGCATGCTGTTCTTGAGCACGAGATTATTGAGAACTGCCTCAACAACGCCCTTAATGTCTGTTGCGCCGCTGCTTGCAATGATGTTCATAATATCATCAGCCGGCTTTTCGGCATTTGCAAACATCGGGAGAAGTGACGGCACGAGGTTGACGATAATTGCGTCAAGCTTCTTTATGGTACCGTTAATCTTGCTGTCCCAGTCGTCGGTGAACTTGCCTGAGTAATCATAGGCAGCCTCGCCGAGGAAGTATGACAGGAACGGTACGCCGTTGACATCATAGTTGCCGTTGAGAATGTTGATTATGATACCGATGAGGTACTGCGGCTTGTCAAGTGCATTGTTGACTGTGTCAATAAGCACGCTCTTTGTCTCTTCGTCGAGACCGGCTATTCCGCCGATGAGCTCTGCAAGGTCAACATTCAGCATATCGAGAACTGCGGCAACATTCTCTTTCGTGAGAATTGCGCTGAGCAGTGCGATAAATGTATCTGCCGAGTCGCCCTTGATTACCGGACGCTCTGTCTTGTCGGCATTGAGACAGTCATCGAAGTTGACGTTGACGGAAGAATCAATCGTTTCGTCCGTCTTGGACTGTGCGGCGATTCTGTTGAAGTCAAGGTCGATTGAAAGCTCAGTCGAGCCGAGAAGTGAAGAGACAAGACTGTTGAGAGCATCTGCGCTCAGGTCAACCGTGAGACCCGGTTTAAGACCCTCGTGCTTCTTGCCGATGAAGAGGTTAAGAAGCTCTCCGCTTGTTGCGCCAATCTTTGATATGTCAATGTAAATCGCTACCGGAAGAACATTGTCAACCGCCGCAATTATTGCATTGACGGGAGCGATAAGGTTGTCGATTATCGTTGTGATACCGTCCGCCGCTATGAGGTCGGCGATATTTGCCACAAGGTTGAGCACTGACTGAACAGGCTTATCAAGAATTGTGTCAACATATCCGAGAAGCTCATCAATGAGCGTCTTGCCGTAGCCCTCAGTCTCTGCATTTTCGTTAAATTCTTTCTGTGAAAGAACCTCAGTGTCGCCGAGACCTTCGAGAAGCGGGATAATCGCATAGTTATAACCTGAACCGAAGTAAATCGAAACTGTGTCGCCTATCGAAAGTGACTTGCCGAATGCATCAGCTATTCTTTCGCCCTTCACTGTTGCGTCGTCGTCCTTATAAGCGATTACGCCGCCGTCGAGAAGAAGCTCGAAGACTATGTCAAGAGGCTTGAGAATTTCGCCGATGAATGCGGAGAATGTTTCCTTGCTGTCGATACCGAAGACCTTATCGGATTCCTTGAGGACCGACTTGGTCGAAACAACCGCTCCGTCGGGTGAAACAACCTGCTTGTCGTCGCCGGTGCCGTCATAGAAGACTGCGCCGTCAGCCGAGTAGGCTTTCTTTTCATCTTCACCGACCTTGTAGGTGTATTCGGTGTAGGTCACAGCATCTTCGCCCTCGCCGACCGAGACGGTTACGGGCTTATCAATATCAAAGTGTGCGTTAAGAACATCTGTCCATGTCACGGTGACGTCATACTCTGCGTATTCGTCATCAGAGACCTTGGTATAAAGCTGTTTGTCTGCATCAGCCTCTGTAGCTTCTTCATAAACTCCTTCGTCGAAGACGTAAAGTTCATTGTCGCTGATTGCCTGTTTTACGGCGGCGGTAACGGCAGAAGCAATGAATGTGCCGAATGCGCCTTCGCCTGCCCAGGCTTCGGGGCTGAGGTCTACTCCGAGTGACTCACCGTTGAATGTGAGAAGGCTCGGGTCGTTGACAATATCGAGTATTCCCTGAATTGTCTGCATTACGCTCTTGCCGTCTTCGCCGGGCTTTTCAAGTCCTGCAAGAAGCGGTACAAGAAGCTCAACGAGCGTATCGGCAAGGTCGTCGGTGTAGAGAAGACCTGCAACAAGCTCTCTGAGTGAGGAAGCTTCACCGATAAGACTTGACAGTAAGCCTGTTTCAAATATCTTACCGACGAGAGCGTCAAGCTTTTCTATTGCGCTCTGAGTTGCTTCTTTTTCTGTTGCCGTGCCGTCGTCGTCGCCGTCAAGAGGCGTGATTCCGAAGGCGTCATACAGAACGTCGATTTTCTCTGTCGCCGCAGCGGGAATGATATTGTATTTAACAAGGTAAGCCTTGAGAAGCATGAGAAGAACATTCAGCAGACCTGCCGACGGGTCTTCGCTTAATGCTATTCCGTCAAGAATATCCTTCACCATACCCTCGGCACCGATAGCGTTACCGATAGCACCGAGTATGTCTTCTGTAAGGACTGCCTTGAGTACTGAGTAGAGTACCTGTGTTGCTGAGATTTCGTAATTCGTGACAACCGTTGCATTCTCTGCCGGGTATGCGATGTAATCTGTCTTGTCGCTGACTGCATTGCCGTCGCCGTCAAGCTCTGTCACGCATGCCTTTGCGACATCGAGGAAGAGCGTTTCGGGAAGAGTGAGTCCGAGAGGCTTCTTATCGTCGCCCTCGCCCAGCTCTATGCCGCCCAGAACAGCATTTGCTATTCTTATGAGCGAAGCTCCGCTGTCTTTTCCGATAAGGCTTCTGACAACGTCAAGGTCAATGTAATCTGCACCGATGATGTTCTTAATCATATCGCTGCTGGAGACAAAGCCTGTCGTAAGAGCCTTGAGAATCTTATTGACGTCCGCTTCGGGAACGATTGTATCAACAAGTCCGAGAAGCGTCTCAACAATGTTGAGAAGGTTGTCAACAAGTGCGCTCAGTCCGTCGTTTGCGATGAAGAATGCGAGTGAACCGACAAGCGTAAGAATTGCATTAATCGGTGAAGCGCATACGCTGTCAACAAAGCCGAGAAGTGCATCAACAAGCGATTCGATTATCGCCGTGCTTGTTGAGGTGTCGCTCATTTCAAGTCCGAGTGCTTTCACAAGAAGTGAAAGTACATTGGTGTAGAGCCCGAGTCCCGGAATAACAAGTCCGTTCTTCTGATTTACACCCTCAAGCTTATCGCTGAAGACTGAAAGTGAATTGTCGAGAAGTACAAAGTCAAGAACATTATTGAGAGGAGTGAGAATTTCAACGAAGATGTCAACAAGACTGTCGATGCCTGCAACGCCCCAGTCGAATGTTGCGTCTTCCTTGCGTACGTAAGCACCTTCCTCATCTGCCGATTCTTCATAGTAGAAGTCACGCACAAGAGTCCAGCTCAGCTTAACTTCTTCTGTTTCCTCTGCATCTTCCTCTTCGCTTATTGCCGCATTGATAAATTCGGCAAACTTGCCTGTCTGAGCTGCCCAGACAGAAGCGTCAAGGTCAATATCCGCCGCATCTCTGATGATGCCGAGAATATCTGTCTCTCCGCTCTCAAGTGAAGCAAGAAGCGGGATTATGAGGTCAACCACCGTATCGACAAGTGAGCCGTTAAGTAATTCGTCAATGAAGTAGTCAACGATTGCCTTAATATCATTGTCGCCTGCCGTCTTGTCAACCTGTTCCTTGAGAATCACGAGAAGATTCTCGACAGGCTCTGCTGTGCCGGTGATTTCGACCGTCTGTTTTGTTTCGCCGGTACCGTCATAGAAGACTGTGCCGTCTGCCGAATAGACTTTCTTTTCCTCTTCGCCGACCTTTGCCGTGTATTCGGTGTAGGTGACATCCTTGCCGCCCTCTTTGACAACAACCGTATTGTAACGTGATGTTCCGTCGGGTACAAGAAGTCCGAATACTGTCGGAAGAACCTTGAGAATAAGTCCATCGACACTTGTTATCTCTTCATCGGTGAATTCGCCCGTGTAACCTTCGGCGTCGCCGATGTAGTGGAGTACAAATTCGTCTGCGTTGAAGTTATATGAACCGTTGAGAAGCTTGACAACAACATCTATCAGACCCATAGGATTGGAAACTGCGTTGTCAATAGCGTCCTTGAGAACATTCTTAACTTCATCGTCAAGACCTGCAATACCGTCTATGAGTGCGCCAAGGTCAACATTGACCATATCGAGTATTGCTTCAACATTTTCGCCCGTGAGCACCATTGAGAGAAGTGCCATGAGAGCGTTTGCTGTGTCAACCTTCATAACGCCGAGAGGTGTCTCGCCGCTTTCGACTGCGATATCCCAGTTCGTTCTGACTGAAGATTCGGTTACGTCAATCTCACCGTTTTCGTCTTCATCGACCGCCGAAGCCGAAGCAAGCTTAGCAAAGTCAAGGTCAATGTTAAGTCCGAGACCGAGAGCTGAAAGAAGTCCGTCAACGACTGTCTGTATTGCTTTCTGGCTGAGATTGAGTGAAAGACCCGGGTCAATGCCCTCGTGCGTCTTTGCAATGTAAAGGTTGTCGAGAAGCTTATCAAACTTGACGCCGAATGCGCTCACTGCCTCAGGCTCTGTGCCATCGGGAAGCTCGGTCTTGCTGTAAACCTTGGCGTCTGCGTCATACGCATACCACTCATCGTTATACTTATAGACCGTAACTGTTGTTTCCTTGTCGTCTGCACCCTTCGTCTTGTAGCTGTATTCGGTGTAGATTACAGCGTCGTCGCCTTCGCCCGATGTAACCGTCTTCGTATTCGTAAATTCGAGACCTGTTATATCAATGTAGGCCGCAAGAGGAATGATTCCGTCAACCGACTTGAGAAGCTCGTTAATCGGCGCAATGAGGTTGAGGATAATATCCGCAAGTCCGTCATTTGCAATGAGATATGAAAGGTTGATAAGGATATTGAATACCGCCGCAATAAGGTCACCGTCAAGAACAGTGTCAACATAGTCAAGCAATGCCTTGAGAATGTATTTAATGTGACCGTTTGCTTCGCTGTATTCTCTGTACTCGGACTGTGTCTTGAGTCCGGTTACGCCGAGTGCCTCAAGAAGAGGTACTATTGCGTAGTTGTAGCCCGAGCCGAAGTAAATCTTAACAGCTTCAAATGCGCTGAGCGGGTTGCCGTAGCCCTCGCCGTTGATTTCACCGCCGTCAAGCAGAAGCGCAAGAACAGAGTCAAACGGGAGAAGTAACTCAGAGATAACGTCAATAAATACGTTCTTGTCAACCTCACCGAAGTATCCGGCAAAGGTCTTGACCTCTGAAAGTCCGGCATTTTCAACGGTACCGCTGTATTCGGTGTATCCGTTTTCACCGGCTTCATAATACTTGCCGCCGTTCTCATAGAGAGTGACTGACTTATCCTCTTCGCCGACCTTGTAAGTGTAGGTGAATACCTTATAAATTACGTCGTCCGAAGCGTCTTCTGTCTTCTTGTCGTCAGTGACTGTCTTTTGCGGTGCCGCAGCGAGAATATCAGCCCATGTTACGCTGACTTCATACTCTGCGTATTCGTCATCTGAAACCTTGGTGTAAAGCTGTTTGTCTGCGTCGTCTTCTGTCGCAGGGACAAAGCTGTCTCCGCTTGCGACATAGAGCTCGCTGTCTTCGTCAGCTATTGCCGCTTTCTTCATTTCGGTAATATCGTCCGCAATGAAGCTTCCGAGTACGCCTTCGCCCGCCCATGCTGACGGTGAAAGTGAAATGTCAAGTCCGGTAATATCCTTAACTATCTTAAGAACGTCAGTGACCGTCTTGAGCGTTTCCTCGTCGAAGCCGGCAAAGAGATTTGCGATAAGTCCGACTACCGTGTCGAGCATATCCGCTGTGTAAAGGTTGTCATTGACAAGAGCCTTGAGGTCAAGACCGAGTGCGGGAAGCGCATTCTTGATAATGACACCGAGTTTTTCAAGAGCCTGAGCTGTTTCGTTGTGTGAAACACCTCTGTCTGGCCAATCGTAGCCCTCAGGTGTAACCGCCGTGTTGCTTGTGACGAAGAATTCAACATAGTGGTCGCTTATAAGCTCAACGAGAAGGTCAACGAGACCGTAAACGAGTGATTCGCCGCCGTTCTTCTTCAGATAATCAACAACGTCTCCCACGATATTTCCGATAAGGTCGCCCTTGCCGATAATCGGGTCAAGGAGATTTGTGATGGCGTCCATACCAAGGATAGCCTTGATATTATCATTTGTAAGTACAGCCTTGAGAAGTGAAACTATCAGGTTTGCACCGTTTACGTCATATACGTCAAACGACTTGTCTGCTGCCTCAATGCCTTCTTCCGCATTGCCCTTGTTGGTATGCGGTTTTGCGGGGCTTTCTGCGTCATACTGCACTGGGTGAGGCGTTGCACCGTCGAGTGCCTCTGCCGCAAGCTCTGCGAAGTCGAGGTCGAGCGAAATATCTACTCCTGCAAGCAGGTCGATAAGAGTCGGAAGAGCCTCAATAAGCTTATCTATCACGCTCTCAAGAGCACCTGCGCTCAGGTCGAGATTAATGCCGAGCTTCATGTCGGCTGTCACGTTTCTGCCGGCGAATACCTTGATTACACCGCCGAGAACCGTGAGTGCGTTGTCCTCATAACCGAGAAGAGGAGCACTGTTTGCGCTGTCGCCGCCAAGCAGGCTTTCAAGGTCAAGTGCGCCGAGGTCGGACTGAACCGAAAGCGGCAGAACCTTTGCAAGCATACCTAAAAGCTTGTTAATGGGAGCTATGAGGTTAGCAACGAATACCGTGAGACCGTCATTTGCAATGAAGTTCACAAGGTTGCCAAGCAGGTTCATAACGCCCGTGACGGGATTTGCAAGAACTGTATCAACATAGTCGAGAAGCGTTGTGAGAAGTGCTCTGACCACGCTGATATTTTCGCTTTCATCTTCTGAGTCAAGCTTCGGCATTGTTACATTTGTAACACCGAGTGCCTTGAAGAGCGGTACGAGAACGTATCTGTAAGCCGAACCCATCTTGAGATTGATAACTCCGTTACCGTCACTATCGGGGAACGCACCAATCTTTCCTGCGTCGGCAAGAAGAATGTTGATTACCTGTTCAAGCGGCTTTATCAGCTCGTCAACAAGGTCGATAAATTCTTCCTTGCTGTCAATGCCGAGAGCAAATGTCTTGACAGCAGTCGCCTCTTCTGTTTCAACGGTTGCGGCGGCAAAGCTTCCGTCCTCATTCTTCTCAAAGAAGTCTTCACCGTTCTTGTAGAGAGTGACTTCTGTTTCCTTGCCCTCAACGGTCACCTTGACCGTGTAAAGCTCATAGGTTACATCATCTTCTGTATTTGCGGTGCCCTTGTCGTCGGTGAATGTGACAACCGGCATTGCCGAAGCAATATCCGTCCACGTTGCACTGACGTTATACTCTTCGTATTCGTCATCGGACACCTTGATATAAAGCTGTTTGTCTGCGTCTGTGGCTTCTGCCTCAACGAAATCGTCTCCGTCCTTGACATAAAGCTCATTTTCGCTGATTGCCGCAAGCTTCTTTTCTGCGGCAACGTCTGCCACGAAGCTTCCGAATAAGCCGCTGCCTGACCAGTTGTCTGCATCAAGTGAAATATCCAATCCGATAATTGAGCCGACCGTCTCAAGAAGCTTGTTGATATTCTCAAGCTGTGTAATCTTGACAGCCTTGCCGTCTTCATCGGTTGAAGCAACGAGCTTTTCTTCTGCGGTATCCTCAAGACCTGCAAAGGCATTGACGAGGAGACCGAGAAGCATATCGGCTATGTCGTCGGTGTAGATAAGTCCGCCGACAAGGTCAGCAAGTGTTTCATCTTCGCCGAGAAGACCGAATGCATGAAGTGCGGGAACAATAACTGTGTCAAGCTGGCTGATGAGGTTGTTGACCTCTTCGTTTGTCGAGATGAGACCGTTTGAATTGTCTTCCTGACCGTAATTGATTGAGCTGTGAGCTGTAACAACCTGGTCAATAAATTCAACGTCAACATCATAATCGCTGAAGAGTACGGCAATTATATCGACGAGACCTGCGCCGAGTCTCACGTCGCCTGTGAGATATACGATAATATCATTGACAAGTGACTTGAGCGGCTCTCTGATTGTCTCATCTTCAATACCGTCAAGAAGTGACGAAATGTCAATCATATCGAGTATTGCTCTGAGGTTATCGCCGGTGATGACTTCGTCAAGAACTTCAACGAGAAGTCTTGCGACGTTACCTGAATAGGTACCGACCGTTTCGCCTGTGGTGAGATTGACCGCAGTGTGGTCTGTAATATCCATTGCCGAGCCGTTATAGGTTGCACCGGTGATAAATGCCTTTGCCAGTTCTTCAAAGCTCAGGTCATCAAGGCTGAGGTCAAGCGTTTCTCCGAGAAGTGAGGAGACAAGCGTCTTCACTGTTGTAATAAGAGCCGTTGCGCCGAGGTCGAGCGTAATGCCCGGGGCGGGCTTCTCATCGTCCTCTGTCAGATTCGTCTTTCCGATATAGACAGTTACGAGGTCACCGAGAACGTTGAGCACTCTCGTCTGGTTCGAGAATGTTATTGCGGAGAAGTTGCCGCTTGTGATAGCCGCTATATCGAGCTTTGTAATATCGACCTTTGCCGCTATCGGGATTATCTTGTTGATTCTTATAAGCAGCTCATTAATCGGAGCAATAAGGTTCTTGACAAATACGTCAAGTCCGTTATTTGCGATGAAGTCAATGAGGTTGCCGATAAGGTTGAGAGCACCTGTGATAAGGTCGCCGCCGAGAACGGTGTCAACATAGCCGAGCACTGTCTTAAGAAGTGCCGTGACATAGTCGCCGTCTTCAACGGGAGCTATTTGCTCCTTAGAAATTCCGAGTGCTTCATAAAGCGGGATTACAACGTCGTTGTATGCGTTGCCAAGGCTTATCTTGATGCCGAATGCGTCAATGCCCTCACCGCCGAGGAGAATACCGAGAATATCCTTGAGCGGTAATGCGATTTCGCCGACAAGAGCGATGAAGTCGTCCTTGTCCTCAATCTTATCCTTGATACCGAAGGTCTTAACAACCTCTGCCTCAGCGGTATCAAGCTCAGTTTCAACATATTCGCCGTCCTTGTTAAGCTCATAGAACTTGTCGCCATAGTTGTAGAGCGTGACGGTTGTATCCTTGCCGTCAATCTTTGTGCTGACGGTGTAGAGTGTGTAGATTATATCATCGGACGCTTCTTCGGTGCCCTTGTCATCGGTGAGGGTGACATTTATCATCGCCGAAGTAATATCCGTCCATGATACGCTGACGTTATACTCTTCGTATTCGCCGGCGGTTGTCTTGGTGTAAAGCTGTTTATCTGCGTCTTCGGCTTCTGCCGCAGTGAAGACGTCGCCGTCGCCCTTGACATAAAGCTCATTTGCGCCGATAGCCGCTTTCTTCTTTTCGGTGACAACACCCGATACTATGCTTCCGAATACACCCTCGCCTGCCCATGCTTCTGGCTTAAGGCTGAGATTTGTACCGAGAGCCTTGTTGACATAGCCGAGAATATCCGAGACTGTATCTATTGTTGTCGTGATATTCTGCTTCTTCGCATCAGCGGGAAGAACGAAGTCTGCCTCCGCCTTGTGATTTTCGTCGCAGTCCGAATCAACGTAGATAACGCCGTCCTTGATATAAACCGTCTTTGTCTGTGAAGCGGAGTCAACGTATGTCCATACCTCGTCATAACCGACCTTTTCAAGACTTGCAAGAAGTCCCGTGATGGCTCCGACTATTGTGTTCGCCATATCGTCGGTGTAGAGCAGGTCACTGACAAGTGAATTGAGGTCAAAACCGAGAAGGTCAAGCACCTGCGGAACAATAGCGGAAAGCTTTTCAAGCATTTCGTTAATGTCTGCGTCATTCGAGTCAATACCGTAATGGGTCTTGATGTCGTCTGTGTAAGGCTCAAGACTCTGGTCAACATACTTGTTCCTGAAGCCGAAGTTGCCCTTGACGAGAAGGTCAATGAGACCGTAGACAATCGTCGCTGTCTTTTCGTCCGTATCAAGTCCTGCAACATAACCTGTTACATTGGTGATAATACCGTAGAGTGTATCGTCTTCAATAGCCGCAACAGTGGGACCGAGTTTTTCGAGTACAAACTCAAGAAGCTCAGGTGTGACTATGCTTCTGAGAAGTCCGATTAAGAAGTTAGCCTTCTTCACGGTGTAAATGCCGAGCGACTCTGTTGCGTCAGGTGAGTTGTGCGGTGTCGCACTGCCCTTTTCGACCGCCGAAGCCTGATGTGCCGCACCGGTTATCGCATACGAGGCGATAGCGTCGAAATCAATATCAAGCTCAAAGCCGTCAAGAAGTGAATTGAGAAGTCCCTTTATAAGCTTTTCAAGGTCGTCTGAGGTTGCGCTGAACGTGATGCCTGCCACAGCGTCGCTGTCACAGAGAGTGACGAGCGCAGTGCCGTTAAGGAGGTTGAGAGTAACAGTGCCCTTATCCTCGTCCTTTTCTATCTTATAAATCGGTTCTTTCTGTCCGTCTTCTTTGTCGCCGGGCTGTTCGTTAATAAGTGAGCCGATGTCGAGCTCTGAAAGGTCAACCGTAATGCTTATCGGTATAATTCCGTCAACAAGCTTGAGAATTTCATTTATGGGAGCGATGATGTTCGATAAGAGAACCGAAAGTCCCTCGCTGGCTATGAAGTTGACAAGGTTGCCGAGCATATTGACGAGTGTCTCGACAGGAGCCTCGATAAGCTCGTTCTGAGC
This sequence comes from Acutalibacteraceae bacterium, assembly GCA_045639785.1. Classification (GTDB taxonomy): domain Bacteria; phylum Bacillota; class Clostridia; order Oscillospirales; family Acutalibacteraceae; genus UBA6857. The sequence goes on from JAZUDT010000039.1 coordinate 39,491, forward strand.
AAAGCTGACTATTGCGTCAACAACCGCTCCGATGTAGTCGCCCTTGTATTCGCCGTCTTTGTCTTCAATTTCGGAAGCCGACTTAACCGTAATTCCGAGTGCCTCAAAGAGAGGAACAAGAACGTAGTTGTAAAGGGCAACGAGCTTGACCTGAAGTCCCTCAAATCTGTCTGTTGTCACGTCATCTGCATCAGCGCATACCTTGAGCGGTATGCCGCCCATGAGAACGCCGACAACGCTGTTGAACGGAGCAACAAGCTCTTTGATGAACGCCGTGAGAGCGTCAGTGTCGTTAATGCCGAAGTCATACGATGTGCCGGTAATCTTTGTCGGGTCTTTTTCGTCGCCGAATACGGCAAGACCGACGTTGACCGTGTCAACCGGAGTGAGCTCTGCATCGCCCACATTAACCTCGACCTTATCATCAGCTGTCGAGCTGTAATATGTTTCGCCGTCTGCCGAATAGACCGTCCTGGTCTCTTCGCCGACTGTGTAAGTGTATTCGACGTATGCGACTGTATCTTCGAGATATGCCTTAAGATCTGTCCACGTTGCGTCGCCGACAACATACTCTTTGTACTTGCCGTCAGCCGTCTTGGTGTAGAGCTGTTTATCTGTGTCATTCTCGCCTGCCGCAACAAATTCGTCGCCGTCCTTGACGAAGAGCTCATTGCCGCTGATTGCCGCTTTCTTCTTTTCAAGCGCAACCTTTGCTATTAAGCTGCCGATTGCACCGTCGCCTGCCCATGTGCCAAGCTCAAGTGAAAGCTTGCCGAGATTTGTCAGGCTGTCAACGTAATCGAATACCTCACTGAGAGTTTCCATTGTTGTCTTTGTGCCCGCCTTTGCATCTTCGGGAAGCTTCTCAAGCCCCGCAAATACGCCTGTGAGCGCATAGACTATTGTATCTGCAAGCGAACCTGCAAGTGCCGGAGTGTTCTCGCCCATAGCGTTAGCTGTGTAGAGAAGATTGTCAACGATACCCTTGAGATCGTCCGCATCAAGTGCGTCAAGGTCAACGAAGTCGCCGACGAGTCTGCTCTCGAGAACATTGCCGATTATTTCATCAAGCTTTGCAAAGAGTGCTTCAACCTCTTCCTCTGTTGACTCGAATACTCCCGCTGTGCCGTAAGGAATAGGTGTTGTTTCGGCACCGGAATAATCTTTCTGGTCAACGATTTCGCTTTCTGAGTCAAGTCCCGCTATGAGAGTAACGAGAATATCAACAAGACCGTAGGCTATACCGCCTGCATTCTGTGCATCCTCATCCTTGAGATAATCAAGAACAGTGTCAATTATCGGCTGGAATTCGCCGAGATCAAGACCGGAAAGAAGGTCTGTGATAAGGTCTGCGCCGAGAAGTGCCTTGACGTTTGCATCGCTTGCGATTTCGCTCAGAGCACCGACGAGAGCGTCTGCGCCGTCCATCTTGATAACGGGAGCCCATGTCTTAGTGTCGTCGCTGAAGTCATAAGCCGTTTCAGCCGTGCTGACCTTTGAAGCTTCAGTCTTTTTCATTGCTTTCTTGACTATTGCGCTGAAGTCAATGTCAAGCTCTGCGCCGAGAAGCTCATTTGTCAGGTTCTTGATAATTGTGCGTACGGTCGTCTCGCTCAGGTCAACATTGATAACCATCTCATCGCCGATGCCGACCGTAACTGCGTCGGATTTAATCTCGGCGGGATTGACGGGAATAGCTGAGAGAAGAGCGTGGAAGTCAATCTTCGACGGGTAAACGTCTATTTCAAGAGGCACTATGCTCTCAAGAACTGATATGAGCTCAGTGACCGGCTTGATAAGATTGACGATTATCGTTGAGAGACCGTTAATGCTTATCATGTATGACAGCTCGCCGAGAAGCTCAAGAACTGTCTCAACCGGTGAAGCGCATACCTTATTGACAAACGCTATAACCGACTTGAGAACCGTCTTAAGGCTTGCGCCTGCCGCTGCGGGAGCTTCAATGCCGAGTGCTTCAAGGAGCGGAAGAAGCGCATAGTTGTACATACTGCCGAAGGTGATTGCGACCGCGTGCTCTTTTCCTTCTTCGTCAACTGAGGGAAGAACCTCTATTCTGCCGCCGAAGAGAATTACTTTCAGTACGCTCTCAAGCGGGGCTATGATTTCGCAGAGAATATCAACGAGAGAGTCTCCGTCTGTTACGCCGAGCGTATATTTGAGCGACGGCTCTGCCTTTTCGGTGCTTTCGGTGTATTCAACGAATTCACCGTTTTCGTTTTCGGTGTAGTACTTGCCTGCTTCTGTCTTATAAAGGACTATTGTCTTATCCTTGTCGTCTTCGCCCTTGACAGTGAGTGTGTATTCTGCGCACGTCACGTCTTCTGCGCCGCCAAGGTCAATATCCTTTGTCACGGCATCTGCCGCATTGAGAACGTCTGTCCATGTGACCTTTCCGTTTTCGTCCTTTGCACCTTCGACTATCTGACCGAATGTGCCTGTGCCTGCCCACTCTGCCGCATCAAGAGTGATGTCGAGGTTCGTCAGACCTGCAACAAGGTCGATAATGCCGGAAATATCATCCATTGTCGATACTGCCGTAAGGTCGCTTGCGTCGGGCTGAGCCTCTTTCGTGAGTGCTTCGTCCGAGTAGTACTTTCCGGTTGTATCGTCCTTATAATACTTGACATCTGCCGAATCCTTGTAATATGAAGTCTTTTCCATACCAGCAAGGAGCTTGACGATGAGAAGTACTATTGTATTTGCAAGCTCGTCTGTGAAGAGAAGCTTGTTGAGAAGGTCGCTGACCGAGGTTGCCTCAACGCCCGTAAGGCTGTCGAGAACACCGCTGCCCACTACCTTATTGATTATCTTGTCGAGGCTTTCTATAAGATTCTCAACATCTGTCTTTTCTGACTGAAGATCGGTGCCGTAGGCGATAGCCGTCTTTTCGGGTGCGCTTGCCTCAAGAACATCATATCCGACCTTGTATCTTTCAAGAAGCTTGTTAAGGAGGGCTATGACTGCCGTCGGTGCGTTTTCACCGTCAAGGAGAGTACCGTCTGTTTCGTCGGTGCCGAGAACATAATCGAGGATTCCATTGAGATCTATTGTCGCAATGCCGTCAATCTTTATGTTGTCAAGGCTGAGCTTAAGTCCGCCGACAAGACCGCCGAGTATCTCCTCTGAAAGTGCAAACTTGAGAATGCCTCTGAGAATTGAGTCGCCTGTGCCGTTGACCTTCGTGTAAACGTCATCCTTGCCCTCTGCAAGAACAGATGTGGCTTTATCTGCCGTAAGCTTTGTCAGTTTCTCAAACAGACCCGGGAATATGCTGATATATTTGCCGTCAGCATCTTTTCCGCCTATGCCGATACCCTCAAGAGTCTTGTCAAGAAGACCGCTGAGGAGCTGTTCAAGACCGCCGCAGGAGATAAGGTCTTCAACGAGGTCGAGAAGCGACTGTGCGTTATCCTTTGTCTCGAATGTGATGAGGTTGTTCTTGACGAGAATATCGCCGAGAATATCCTTGACCGAGACAAGAGGCTCTAACATTTCGATAATCGGGTCGATAAATCTGATTGTATTGCCGACCACCTTACCGAGGTTATCGCTGTAAATGAAGTAGAGAAGTCCGGGAATGATACCGAGTATCGTTTCAATGGGCTGTGTCTCAATCTTTCCGAGAAGATCATAGATGATGTCGAAGAGACCGTCAACTATTGTTGAGGCATTCGTCGTCGTCATTGTCTTCTCAATGCCGAGAACCTCAAAGAACGGTTTAAGCAGGTCGTCATAAAGCTCTGCGCCCTGAAGCTCAATGAGAGCTTTGTTGACATCTTCGTCATCGGGTGAAAGGTTGTTTGCGTCGTAGCACGGTACCTTTGTGCCGTCCTCATGTACGATGTAAACCGTCTCGCCGTCTTCAATCTTGATGTAGCTTTCGTTCTTCCAGCCGCCTTCATCGCTGAATTTGACAAGCTGGAGCGGTTCACCTCTGAAGAGGAAGCCGAGAAGCGGGTCAAGCGGTGTGAGAACGTCGGAAAGAAGCTTCTTGAAGTCGCCCTTGCCGTCCGTCGTGCCGACAAATGTAAACTTATCGGCGAACGTCATGTATGCCTTTGTGAGAGGAACACCCTTTTCATCTTTCTTGACCTTGAGGTCGTCGGTCGTCATACCTTCGGGCAGCTCTGCTTCGGTTTTATCGCCCGCCGCCGCATAGTATTTGCCGTCAAGCTCGTAATAGAGCGTCTCTTTGGCTTTGCCGTCTGTCCAGACGTTATAGGTAACCTCACATTCGCCCTTGTATGCGGTGTAGACATCATTCCATGTCAGGTCTTCAAGCTCCTTCTTGCCGGTGAGTGCACCTGTAATAAGGGACTTGAGCGTGCCCTCATTCTTTGCGAATGCCGCCGGTGTAAGGTCAATGCCGATAAGGTTCTTGACAAGCGGAATAATTGTGCCGAGTGTTGCCGCAAGGTCGCCGCTGCCGAGAAGCTGGACAAGCGTGCCCATTAGTGAACCGGCAAGATCGTTTGTATAAACAACCTCATTGAGAAGTCCGTTCACAACACCTTCAAGTGTGAGCGGTGTTGTCTGAACTGCGTATTCGTGAATTCTATCACCCAGCTCGCCGGTGAGCTTAACATTATCGTCAACGAGCTTGAGAATATCCTGAAGCTTGCCGAGAATAATCTTGTCAAGCTCGACGGGAATATTGTCGCCCTGTGTTGACTCTGCGTTGTTCAGCTCAATGGGCTTGCCCTCAAGAGGTGTTGCGCTCTTGACGGTGTAGGAGCCGAGAAGTGTGGCAAGAATATCGGCAAGAATGAATGCCGGGTCTTCTGTGTCAATGATTGACTGGATAATCGTTGCCACCACATCATCCTCATTGCCCAGCTCAATACCTGCCGCATTGCAGATAACCTCAAGCACCTGGTCGCTGAGTACCGAGGAGAGAAGATAGATGTAGGAATCAACGACATCAACATTCCAGTTAGTGTCACGAACGTCGTTTTCGTTGTTGACCATGTAACGCTGGTCAATTATTTTTTCGCCCTCTGTGATTGCGTAATCACGTGAGCTGACCACCTTTGTCTTTGTCACGCCGCCATCAACATATTCGACGGTGTAATAAACCTTTGCGCCGGAGTCCTTGCCCTCAATATCAATAGCCGCTCTTGCGTAATCGGTGAGGAAGTTTTCGGGAAGAATCTGAAGAACCTCAGCTTCCTGACCATCCTCAGTCTTGACGACAAGACCGCTTATGAGCTTGTTGATACCGAGAACTATGCCGCTGCCGTCGGAGCCGAGCATACCCATTATATCGTCAAGGGTCTTTGCTTCCTTAACCTTGGGCAGGAATGAGCCGAGAAGCGGAGCCACCGTGTTTTCGATAAGGCTGTCGAGTATGGGTCCGACAACGGGCTTCGCAACCTCATAGAGAGCGAATACCGGTGAAAGAAGGTTTCTGATAACAACCTCAGGACCGTTGTTTGAAAGGAAGTAGCAAAGAGCGGGAACAACTGTGAGAACCGTCTGAACAGGCTTGTCGCAAAGCTTGTAGACGAAGTCAACAAGAGGACTGACTATGCCCTTGAGGGTGTATTCCTGCTTATTGACGTAATCATCAGCCGAAATCATGTTCACGCCGAGTGCGTCAAAGCCGAGACCGACGAAGAGCTCAAGAAGAGCCGTCTCATAAACTGAGCCGTAAACATCGCCGTCCTGATCCTTACCTGCAAGAATGCTGATAACAGCCTTGCCGGTGGTCTCATCGGGCATAACCTTAAGGTCGGCACCCTTGAGAAGAAGTCCGAACACTGCGTCAAGAGGCTTGACAAGCGTTGTGAGAACCTCTAAGAACTTATCGACCTTGTCCATCATATCGGACTCGTCGTCAATGCCCCATTCTTTGTCAAGCGCAAGAACAAACTTCTTGCCCTTGAAGAGTATCTTTTCAAAGCCTTCGGTATTTTCTGTCAGAGTGTAAATCTCTGTTTCGGCGTCATAGGTGTAGAATGCTCCGGTTTCTTCACCCTTGCTGTCAAGACGGTTATAAATGTGCTCCGTCTTTTCTTCTTCACCCTCGCCGGTTGTCTTTGAATATACATTGTATGTGTATTCAACTTCATCAATGTCAAGCTCGGATGTGCCGGATATTACGTTGCCGTCAATGTCATAGTACTTGTTGTCAATGTAGCTTGTGGCACTGTCGATCCAGTAATAATCGGTCGTATCCGTCGTATCGGTATTTCTGCATCTGATAACAACGGTATCCTTGCCGTCTATCTTGATAGTAAGCCTATCCTCTGCCGTCACCGTTTCGTTTGCCGCTTTAAGGGTAAGCCCTGTCACGTCAAGCTCCTGCGGTGCATCGCCGGCAATCGGCTTGCTTAATGCATCGTAATACTTAGCTTCTGTCTCGCCGGCTTTCTTATACTTATAAGCCGTCTTTGTGAGTATTGATTTCTCAAGACCGGTTATAGCTTCGGTGCTGACCGGCTCGGCTTCTGCCGCTGTAGAAGCATAGTATTTACCGTCAAGCTTATAAAGCTTAACTTCCTTGCCGTCCGCATCCGTGTAGGTGTAAACGACATATTCTTTTGTTTCTTCGCCTCTTGTGACCGTCACTGTTTCGTCGGCCTCATAGGTGAAGGTCTCATAGTTAACATAGCCGCCGCCGTATGCTTCGCCTACGTCAGCCCATGATACTGTATAGCGTACATAAGTTGCCTTTTCGTCTTCGCCCTCGCCCGTGACTTTTATTGTGAAGAGCTCTGTGTCATCGGTCGGAAGCTCTGTGAGTGCCTTGTAGCCGCTCTTTTCGTTATCATCTTCAACAAAGAGCTTGCCTGCATTAAGAAGCTTTGTCTTTGCCGCAGTGATAGCATCGGCAAGGAATACTCCGAAGGGTGAGCTTACTTCATCACCGAGTGCCGCATAGAAGCTTTCGGGAGCGATGCTCAGCTCTGTGAGCGTTTCGATAATATCAACGAGTGACGCAACTGTGTCGGAATTCTCCGCAAGCAGACCGATGAGCAGACCGAGCAGGTCATTCATCATTTCGTCTGTGACAAACTGACCGAGAATGTGGTCAACAAGGTCGCTCACTGACGAGCTTGAATTGACGTCAAAGTCTTTGAGAATTGCGATATTGTCAGTGTCAAGAAGTCCGAGAATCGTCGGGAGAAGCTCCTGAACGCCCTTGTCGAGCTTATTGAGTGACTTTCTGATCTTTCTCTTTGAGAATATTCCGAGTCCGTCTGCAAAGTCGTTGTATGCATAATCAGTCGGCTCAAATGACAGATATTCAATTATATCGGTGTCGGTATATGAGTCGTAATACAGGAAGAAGCGGACGAGAATCTGAATGAGCGCATACCTGTTATTGCCCGTGACGTTCGGGATTATCTGGTCGATAATCGCCTGTGCCGAGGAAAGATCAAAGATTCCGAGTATCTGCTCAAGAAGCGATGAGCCCTTGATAAACTCATGTGTTTCTGCGTCAGTTTTCTGACCGAATACAAGGTCGCCGAGAAGATAGACTATCGTCGCCGGAATGTCAACCTTGAGCGTCTTAAAGTATCTGGTTTCTTCATCATTGAAGTAGATGTAGGTCTTTGTGATGTTACCGTCGCCGTCCTCGAGACTGCTGTCGGTACGGTAAGCCGCATCATAGACACTGTACTTGCCCTCAAATTCGGCAAGCTTGGCCTCTTCCTGACCTTCAGCGGCACCGGTGTAAACATCTTTTCTCGCTTCATTGAAGCTTGCAACAGCCTCTGAATATTTCTCATAGCTGTCTGCGCCGTCTTCAAAGTGTGCACCGTAGACTCTTGCTGTAATCTGGTCTCTGACCGTGCCGCAGTTTTCGATAACCGACTTGAATAAGTCATCGGAAACCTTGATTGAATATGCACTTCCGTCTGCACGGGTGATATTTGCGAGCAGGTAATTGATAAGCTTTGTGAGCTGGTTTCCGCTGACGAAGCCCTCAATGAGGTCATCAAGCGTCTTTGCCTGACTGAGCTTGAACGGTATTATTTCACCCGTTTCCTCGTCAACCGTGCCCAGAGCGTTTTCAAGAACGCCCATAGCGTAGTTGCCGTTGCCGAGGTACTTGTCGATAAACGGAATAAGCATATCAACAACAACGTCAATGCCGACAGCCTTCCTGACGTTGTCAAGAAGTGTGCTCAGCGGAGCAAGGAACTGCTCAAGAGCCTGCTGAAGTGAGTTGGTGTAGAGATAATATGCAAGTCTCGGGAGAGCCTCAAGCAGGAACGTCATCGGCTCGGCAAGAAGCATATTGAGCATACCGTCGGGTACGCCGTCGCTGCCCGCTGTTATGCCGTCATTGTTCCACTCATCTCTGGTATCCCAGAAGAAGCTGAGTATTTCGAGTATTCTTTCCTTGGGCGATTCTTCAAGGAGCTCAGCCTTTGTGCTCACGCCCTGAATACCCATCATTTCAAGGAGAGGAATCATACCTCTGTCCCAACCGTCGCCGGCAGTGAGTGTGATACCGCCGAGAAGGACAAAGTCTTTCTCGAAGAATATCATATCGAATACCGAAACGAGCGGAGTGAGAATGTCTGCGATAACATTGAGTGCCGCCTGAACACTGTTAATGTTCCAAACGTTATCAACGTCGTAGTGTGCAACCTCCTTGAGGAGCTCTTCTTCGCCATCTTCGAGCGTAAATTCTTCATAACCGGGAACAATCTTTTCATAGAATGTGTCGCCCGATTTATAGAGTGTGACTGTCTTTTCTTCGTCACCCTCGCCTGTCTTGAGTTCATAGACAGCGCATTCTATTTCGTCTGTATCCGGATTGCCGTCGTGGTCGATATTAACCTTTTTGTCGCCCTCGACAGGTGTAGCGGAGGTTGTGTCCTCGCTGTATATATCATAGTATGCCTCGGGCAGGTAGTAGTATGTGACATTTTCGCCGTCGGTCACCTTATAGAGTGTATAGGTAACCTTATCTTTGCCGTCACCGACCTCTAAGGTATAGGCTTCGCTTTCGACAGCCTCGGTTGTAACATCGCCGTCAAGGTCAATATCGACCTTCTTTGCACCTTCGCCAAGGTACTTGATGGCAACATCTTCCCAAGTCTTGCAGTATTCGCCGTTAGCCTTTGTGAAGAAGGTCTTAAGACAATCTTCACACTGCGGTTTACCGTCTTTGTCAAAGTTCAGGAAGCCTGTGGGCGTGACGTCGATACCGGCATTCTTGACATAGCCGAGAATCGGTGAAATCGTTTCGCCGCCAAGCAGGTCTATGACAGTGTCGGCGAACAGACCGTTGAGGAGGTCGTCGGAAACAACGCCGGCAACAATCTGATCAATAATCTGGTCTATCTTCGTTGTGCTGTCAATGGAAAGAGTAATTCCGAGTGCCTCTTCAATAGTACCTCTGAGCATTGAGACAACTGCGGGCAGTGCGCCGGAAATAAGCTCATTGACCTTCGTGTCAAGCTGTTCAAGCTCATTTCTTGTTACGCCGACCTCTTCCTTGATTTCGATTTCCTTATTAAGCTCAAGCTCTCTGAGGTCGAACTTCGAGGTCGCATACGAAAGATCATACCACGAAAGAAGCTCAATGAAGAGATTTTCAATGCCGTCGGGATATGTGAAGAGATAATTGATTATATATCCGAGAAGGTTATCCGTGTCGAGTGAACCGTCTGCTTTGAAGAACGCCTTTTCATCTGTCGGTGTGAAGCCGAGAAGCGAGGTGAGAAGGTCCATAACCTGCGGAGTGAACAGGAACCACTCAAGAAGCTTGAGAAGCACTGTTTCCTTATCGGGTGTGTAACTGCTGATATTCGGACGGGTATTGATTGATAACTCGTGGAACCTCTTGTTTACTGTGGTGACATACTGCTCGGCGGAGCCTGCGTACCACGCACAGGAGGCAAGGTCACGGAACGCTGTTTCACCTATAATTGAGGTGAGCGAAATGCCGTTAATCTTAACCTTTTCGAGTATTTCAAGTATAACTTCCTTAAAGGTCGCATCATTCTGACCGGACTTGAGAGCCGTGATAATGGTGACGAGGGTGTCATTCGTTCCCTCTTCTTCCTCGTCTTCATTCGCTGCGCCGAGTGAAGGTTCTTCTGCGCCGAGAGCCGGTGCGGAATCTGCAAGAGGAGTAACGTCAAGAAGGTCTGTCTTTATGTTGCCCTCTTCTTCGTTTTCATTCTCAAGAGTACTCTGAACCATGTTGACAGTGTTCAGAGCGTATGCGGCAAGTAATCCGCCGGCGAACTCGCCGCCCTGCTCAAGGGAATTCGCCTGAGCCGGAGCATTATTGGCCGGTGTCTCTTCGCCGCCCTCTGTCGTCTGACCAAGGTCGAGAGAGATGTCGGAGATAAGGTCTGTCAGCAGTGTCTTGATAACGCTGAGAAGATCTATCTCATAGATGTCCTTTAACTTGTCAAGTAACGTCTGGAACGGAAGAAGGATATTGACTAAAATTGCATCAATACCGTTAGCTTCGGTGATAACGCCGATCTTGTATTGTCCGTTGCCATAGTTTCTGTCTACCTTCTTATATGTGATAGAGCCGGTCTCAATGAGATAGGCAATACCGGGCAGCATTGTTTCAAGAGCGACGATAGCATTATCTGCAAATGCGTCGAAAATCTGTAAAATGGTGTTGACCAGCATTTCGACTATCGGCTTTGCGTTGCCGGAAGATGCCATCTCAGCTCTGAGCATTTCAACTTCCTTGTAGGAGTAGTATTCTCCTGCATCCTCGTCGATTTGTGCACCGCAGTTCTGGCTTGTGGTCGGAACATAGTTTGCGGGGATTTCGCCGCCTGCGAATTCCGCTTTTGTCTTTCTTTCATAGCCCGATGCAGTACTGTCGTATATGCCGTCTTTATAATAGTATGGGTTATCAGCCGAATCGGAGGTCTTGGGTGCGCAAAGAACGGTTTTGAACGATGAGAAGCCAAACGCTTTCATCAGCGGAAGAAGTAATCCGCCGTAGCCCTCAAGGCCCTTGATTCCTATGCCGCCATCGCCGGTAGAATCAGCATAAACTCTGAGACTGCCGCCGGTGAAGAGAAGCTTGAGAATATCTGATGCGCCTGAGAAGAAGCTCCAGATAAGGTCAACAAGAATTTCTCTGTTATGAGCGGAAGCGTTAACAGTCTCGCTGTCTTCGGCCATATAGCCCCATGTGCCGGTGACGGTGAACTTCTTATATGCTTCTTCGAGCGTAACACGCTGAAGTGCATAAGCCTCAACGTAATCGGCATTGTTCTTATCGTAGTATTTCTCCGAAACGGAAGTCTTTGCAGCACCTGCCGCATATTCCTTGACTGTCTTGTTGCCGTCGGGGTCAAGGATTTCATTGCCGTCTCTATCGGTCTTATAGACTGTTGCATCTGAATAGAACGGATTGTTGCCGGCAATCTTTTCAAGAGCTTCCGCTGTGAGTGCAGATACATCAATGATTTCTGAGCCGGTAGCGGCTTTTACAAGGTCATTTCTTGCCCACACAAGCTTCGTCTCGTCCTTTGAATCCTCGACAAGAGGATTACGGGCAACAACATATTTGTAGAGTGAGTATTCTTTCTGGTTATCTGCGCTGTGAACAACCTGTCTCCAGTTGGTCGCAGTGCCGACAACATTCTTAATGGCTATTGCCGCCGGTTTGAATGTTGCGTCAATGACGTTGCTGTCACTATAATCTGTATCCGTTTTCTTGTATGCGAGGTCGTGAGCCGCCTTTTTAATTGTCTGCGGCGAAAGGTCAAGACCTGCGTCCTCAAGAACATCGAATATGAAGCCGATAAGGTCTGACTCACCCTCCTCTGCCGAACCGAGAAGGTTCATTATCATTGAGAGAATCTGGTTCATTGAGTCGTCAGCATAGACATACTTGATAAGAAGCATATCTATAAAGCTTCTGACCGTCAGCTTTTCGTTATCTTCAAGCTTGATAGCTGTCAGGAAGCCGTCCTCGCCGACAAGAACATCTCTGAATATGTTAAGAGCGTTATCAACGACAACGGAAAGGTTATCGGTTGAAAGAGCCGTCTTAACTCGGGAAATCTGAGATGCGTCCTCGTCAATAGCTTCATCTTCAGCATCATCGACGAACGGATAGTGGATTTCGTCAACCAAGTTGCCGTCCTCGTCATAGAGCTTTTCGCCGAAGGTTACGTCAAAGAATGTATTAACATTGTACTCTGTGACAAGGGAAACAATGAGATCAACGAGGTCTTCCGGATGCTCAAGAGCCATTGTCAGAACTTCGTCAAGAAGCTTGCCCATTTCGGTTCCGTCGCCATCGAATGTGTTATTACTTATATCGTAACCGAGAATGCAGCCGAGAACATTTTTAATTGTAGTGTTCGCCGTGATAAACTTGATGAGGTACATGAAGACCTCGGACTTCTTGACCGAAACCTGTCCCTCTTTTGAAAGGCGGACAATATTCTTTTTAGAGACCTTTTCGTCGCGACCCGGAATATTGACATTTCCGGCTTCATCATATACATAATCGCTGTGTTCGGCCTTATACTGTTCGTTGGACTGACCGAGTGCGGCTATTGTTCTGAAGAATTCTTTGATACATTCGCCACGATAGGTGTATCTTGCCGTCTTTTCGGCAGTTGGCTTAAGAGGATTGTTATCAGCCATGCCTGCAGTTGCGGCAGCAGCTTTGCTATTTTCGGTGTTTTCATCATATCCGCCGAAGTCGCCGGTCATGAACGAGGCAAGACCAATCTTCTTGCCGGCGTCCTCAGTTTTGCCTGTGAGGTCGGAAAGGTTGAACAGCTCAAGAGAGCCGAGAAGCATGAAGATTGAATCCGTCAGCGACGCTGTGTTCGCCCATGTAAGGGTTACTGTCTTTTCTTTTCCGTTATCTCCGGTTTCTTTATTACCGTCGGCGTTAACATTAAAGGTATATTCAGGTGCACTTGTGTAAGTGCCGTCCCCGTTATAGGTTCTCTTTGTGTGAACCTGAAGAGCCTCGAGCAGATGCTCCCCACCTATGCCTTTATTAATAAAGTCCTCAAAACTGCCTGTTGCAAGAAGGTCCAGAACACCTGCGCCGAGAGTATTGATACGAACATCAATAACTTCACCGAGTCTGTCCGTCAATGACGTGAGGAATATGAGCAGGTTTTCAGCGACCGTTGCAAGTGCGCCGCCGTAAATCGCATACGCCAGTGTCGGAAGTGTTGTGGTGAGAGTTGCAATGGGATAATCCGCAAGAATCTGAATGTAAAGGAATATGTTGTCGATAATCTTTACAACTGATGCCTTAAAGCCGCTATCGCCCTCGCTGTAGTCAATCTCCTTTATACCTTTTGCAAGCTTTGTTTCATCATAAACGAGCTTCGAGTATTCGTCCGGAGAAAGAACCGTGAGCTTGTCACTGCCGTTTTCTGTAAGACCGACTTTTACCCTTGCCTCTTTGTCGGAGTTGACCCAGTCAAGAAGCTCTGTCAGTCCGAATGCGTCAAGCAGAGGAATAACAACGTCACGGTAACCCTCGCCGCCGACAAATGTCAGACCGTCGAAGAGCACAAGTGAATTACCCGCAAGAAGTGTGGTGATAATCGGTGCAAGCGGCTTAACGTATGAGTAAACGAGCTCGACAAACTTATCTTTCTTTTCCTCAAACAGACCGTCAATCGTGGAAGCGGTCAAAGTGTCAAGTCCCCATGTCCACTCCGCTTCGGGTGCTGTCTCGGGAACAGAATATTCTTTTGAGTATTTCGTCTTGATAGCCTCTAAATCTTCGGCTATATCCTTTTTAACCGCACCGGACTTGTCGATAAGATCTTTATAGGCTACATATCTTTCGTTCACGACAGTCTTGAGTGTGTATGCGCCACTCTCAAGCACATATTCATCGTGTGTGCCGACTACGTATTCGATGTCGCCTTTTTCTGCCTCTGCACCCTCGGGGAGAGTGACAGGGTCAGACGTGTAGTCCATTTCGGCATAGAAGGTCTTACCGTCGGCGGAATAGACTGTCTTTGTCTCTTCGCCGTCAGTGTAGGTGTAGGCGGTATATTTCGCATAAGCGGGCATGAGAACGCTTGCGCCTGAGGGAAGCATTTCCGTCTTGATTTCACCGACGGGTTTTGCGTCTTTTCCGAGAGTTTCAAGCTGTTCTTCGTCAGTGATTTCTGTGAACGTGCTGCCGCTGAGCGTATAGAATTTATCGCCGTTCTTATAATATACGGTTCTTGTTTCTCCGCTTGTGAGCGTGTACAGAGCATACTTGCCGCCGTTCTTATCTTCGATTTCCTCGCCGTCTGCGTTCTTTGCATAAACGGGAGTTTTCTTGAGGTTGCCCTCTTCTTCACTGCCTGTTGTGATATAGACAATGTCGCCGTTTTCGTCATAAGCTCTGCTGACCGTGTGATTCTTGACAATCTGAGCCCATGTGAAATCAGCATCTTTGCCGTCGATCTTTGCGGTAACAACGCCTTTATCGTCAATCGAAAGCGCGCTGTAGCCGTATGCCGCATAATTATAGAAGGGCTTTTTAGAGCCGTCTTCATTGAACGTGAACGCCTTGGGCGAATAGTCCATACCTGTCTGCTCAAGGATACCGAGTATCATATCAATTATATCCGTTGAGGCGACAAGACCCAGAATCGTGTTCTGAATTGTCGTGAGCATATCATCGGTGAGCACAACGTCATTGAGAAGTGCCTCAAGGAACTCCCAGAGCGAATTAACCTTGGTGTAGTCAATGCCTGCAAGGAAATTGTCCGAGCCGATAATATTGTTGTCGCTGAGAGCCTGAATAACATCGGACACCGCACTTGAAAGAGCCTCGTCAAAGTTGCCGATAGCTTTTTCAACCGAAGCCTGTGAAGCCGCCGCTTTTTCTGCGTCTGAGGCTGTCGTCGGATTGGGTATAGCTGTTTGATAATCGGTATTCGTCAGAACAAGGTTTTTCCAGTCGTAGCCCTTGTGCTCAATACCGTATTTCTTATACCAGTCGTCGGTCTTTTTTGCTTCGTCATAACGGCTGAAGTACTCTTCGGGATCTTTGACGTTGTAGTCAGAGAGAAGAGCAATGAGAATAGAGGTCAGAAGGTCAACTCTCTGAGCTGTGCCTCCCTTTCCGCCGCCCTCGTTTATTCTGTCAACATAGCCTTGGATTGTGTTCCTGTAGACTTCAAGAGTCTCTTCCGGAAGAACGTCAAGAGTGCCGACCTTGCCGAGTGCATTATAGATGAGTGTGCCGAGTGCTCCCGTCACGTCTTCGGTGAGAAGCGCACGGAAGAAGGTAATAATCATCATACCGGAGCTGCTGACGAGCTTGGTAAATGTCGAAGCATTGTAATTTGTTCTTGATGTCGGTCTGCTTGACACGGCGTCTGTCTTTGCATAAAGTGAGCCGTATGCCGCAAACTGTTCAAAGTCAAGAATGTTGAGCGGTTTTTCGCTGTCGGGAGCAAGAAGTCCGCTGATAAGATTATTGAGAAGTGCCTGTATATCGAGATTGTTCAGCATTCCCTCAATATCAATATTGATAAGATTTGAGAGAATCGGGTCCGCAATGCTGAGAACCTTGAGCACCGGCTCAATAAGGTTTCTCGCCGCAACGGCGAAGTTGGAGGTCTTCACCTGATTGCCGAGCTCATCAAGCTTTTCTTTTGCCTTGCCGTTGTCTTTAAGCTTAATCTTGCCGTCGTTATCTGTCTCATAAACATCGTATGAGTAAAGGAAATAACAGATATTGGGCAGAGCATCAGCAATAACCTGAAGCGGATTCTCAAGCAAGCCTACTATTTTGTTTTCGTCTTTATCCTTTCCGCCGAAGAGAAGGTTTGAAAGCTGTTCAACAAAGTCTTCAAGCGGTGAAGCCTTGAACCATGCCGTTCTGTGAACGCCGTCATTATAGATAGTTGAAGTATTGTTACCGCTATTGTCAGGCTCATACGCCTTTTCTCTTCCGTTAACGGTTGTCTTATACTTCTCAAAGTAGTTGTTGTAAGCTTCCAGTTTTCTGCCGCCCTTGACAGCCAAAACTTTGTTATCGAAGTCTGTCTGTGTCATTGTGGGCAGACCGAAAGCCTCAAGAATAGGAACAAGACCTCTTGAATAGCCCTTGCCGCCTCTTATGGTGAGAGAGCCGCCGATGGTGAGGTTCTGACCGGAGAGAATAACAGCAAACACACCGTTGAGGGGTGCAAGAAGTGACTCAATAAACGACATGACTGACCGGAAGACCAGCTTTGCGTGGTCATTTTCGTCCACTTTTCCGTCACCGGTAATATCCACCGTTGCTTTTGCGCCGCTGTTGAACCAGCCCTTGAAGCCGCTGTCGCCCGTCTTGGGAGCGAAGAGGTCAGCAAGGCTCATCTGTGAAAGAACTTCGCAATAGTTGACCCACTGAGCCTTTTTGGTCGGATTAGCGACCAGAGCAGGTGCAGTTATATTCTTTGCCGCAGCATACGCTCTGGCGCAATATTCGAGCCAGCCGGCAAGATATTCGTTATAGGCATAGAAGCCTGTGCTGAAATCGATTGAGGAGTAATCGCCGACAGTTGTCTCGTAGCCGAAGAGTGCACTGTAGAAGCCGGCGGGAGTAATGTCGATATTGAGCTTTTTCGCCATGACGAAAATCTTATCGAGCATTGCGCCGAGACCGCCGAGAAGGTCACCGAGCAATCCGTTTGCTTCAGCCTTTTCCTCTGCCGTAGCGTCTTCGGAAAGCGAGTATTTATCCTCAGTGCCGAAGAGCATCTTTATAAGATAATCGAAGAGTGCCGGTTTAAGCAGGAGCTTATTGATAAGGTCGGGTATGCTCTTGACATCTTTTACGCCGTCAGTGAGACCGGGAATAAGCCCGTCGAGTGTGGGACCGAGAAGCTCAACAAGCACGGGGGCAACACCGTCCAGGACCTTACCGATGTTTGAAACGGCGAGGTCTGCCTGTGCTATATCGTATGCGTCCGCCCAGCTATAGCCGGCGTCTTTATATTTTTTCGCATACCCGTACATCGTCTTCCAGTTTTCGAGGTCACGGGCACTGAGCTTTGTTTCATCGTATTTAGTCGAATCTTTCGGGTCAATCTGATAAAACTGATCGATAGTGCTTGCGGTGTAACCGAGCTGTTTTGCAATCTCATCGGAGAGAACGAGATATTCGCTCAGATAATCGTTGACCTTGAAATCGGACTTCGGATATTCTTTGCCGTCTATCGTAAGCTTGGTTTTGAACGCATCGGCTATCTTGTAGCTTAATTTTGAGCTGTTGTTGTCCGCAGTACCGTCGTTCGCCTTGCCGTTGCCGTAACAGGGGACAATGGTGTCGGTGAAGAGGTTGTAATTGACAAGATAGTTATTGAGAAGTGCAATGAGAATACCGCCCGTGTAGTCGCCCAGGCCGTTAATTGCACCGCCGATTGTGTCGAGAGTGCCCTCGGGCAGCTTTGTGCCGTTTTCGGGGTCGGATATCGCTTCAACTTTATAATACATCACCTTTGCACCGCTCGAATTTGTGACTTCATCCGGGCCGGTGACTTTATACACCGTGCCCTTGAGCGGATCGAAATAGTGATAATCCATCACACCGGGCTCGGCTTTATCGGGCTTGTAAGCGTTCTGATAGAGAGTTGTAACCTCGCCTGTGCTTTTATTCCTCGTTTCAATCTTTGTGCCGAGAAGCGGCGCAATGATTGGCATAAGCTGATTGAGAAGACCGTCATCCATAATCCACCGCAGAAGCGTCAGAAGCAGTGCGCCCTTATCGGGGATGATATGGTAGCCCTCAACCTGTCCGTTTCTGCCGGCGAACTTGTATTTCATCAGACCGTAATCGTTCGTGCCGCCTATATATGAATCTGTATGTTTCGACGCCTGAGCGATAACACGGTTTGCGGGCAGAGTCAGGTTGAACGTGCCGACACCACTGCCGTTATATGTGAAGAAATCAATGTACGGCACACCTAACAAGCCGTAAATCGTCTGCGACAGCAGACACGTCTTGTAATAATATCCGTTATAATAAACCGCTTGCGAGACGGTTATACTTTCTTTCTGTGGCTGTTCCTTGCCGTCTGCGTCCTTCCATTTTCGCACAAGGTATTTGTCAATATAATTAGCCGCCTTCTTTTGGTCCGGGTTTGCAGTGGGCGCAGTTGTGGTTCTCGTCAGTCCCAGAAGCGCGTTGATTGCCCCGCTCAGACTTGTGAAAGCGTTAATGTCAATACCGAGCATATCCTTAAGGTCGAGAAGTCCGTTGCCTTTGTCGTCCTTAAGTAACGGACCGTTTATAAGGTTCTTGTTGATTTCAATACCTTCATCAGACAAACCGATACTCAAAATGTCAACCGAAAGACCGACTTGATTCACCTTGGGTACTATCTGGTTATACTCAAGCATCATGAGAAGGTTCGGGAGTATTTCGAGAATTGTCGAAACCGGATTTGTCGCAACCTTTGTGTCAATGAAGTTGAGAAGCGGCTCAAGCATACCTTCCCAGATGAAGTATGAAGCGGTAACCTCTGCTTTTACATTGGATGCATTATTTCCCTCGTTTTTAGATGCAGTAAGGTTTTTCAGCTTACTCGCCTTGCTCACCAGTGTTGAATAGGGCGTATAATCCGTAATACCGAGAGCAATGAACAGAGGAATAAAGAGCGTGTCATAGAATGATGCATAACCCGCCGCACCGGTGAACAGATTAATTCTTGCATTCAAAACACCGAGTGCCCCCGGAATTTCGGCTGTTTCACCGGAAAGAAGAGCATAAAGAGCATAGCCCAGGCCGCAGCCTGCAGCAGTCAGAGACTTATAGAGCTGATAGTGATTTGTGATATGTCCCCAGTATTCTTCGTCAATCCAGTTACTCTGGTTGAAATCGCCCCACTCGGAAATATAGGGATTAAAGGTATTCAAAAAGTTAAGGGGAATAATCCAGAGTGTATATTTAAGACCTGCCGACGTCGTGCCGAGAGTGCCCGCAGCACTACCGTTAGGAGCCTTGTACTTATTTCTCATATAGTCCCAGATTTTCGGGTAACTGAACTTTGCATCCTGCGTGCCGGTAGTTGCAGGCTTACCCTTGGCAATAATGTTACTCTGAGTCAGGTTATCTGTCGTCCAGACTCCGTTGAAGAAGTTTGCCCAACGTGCCGAATAGTATTCATTATTGCCCTTTGTCTCAACAAACATGTGAGGCATTGTCGGAATTGTGCCGTTGATGGCGTTAAAAATAAGTTCGCCCGCTCTGTTGCCCTCAAGCTTGTCAATACTACTTATAAGGTCGGCAATTGTATCTTTAAGACCGCAAAGTGTGCCGTATAAGCTGAAGAGCAGATTCTGAAGCGTTCCGCCGTAAAGAAGCTTATAAATGGTGTAAATAAGAAACTCCGTGATGTTGCCAATCGGATCGCCCTCATTACAGGTAATCGTTTCGCCCTGAGCGTTGACGTAGGAATACGGGAAGGTCCACTCACCCATGCCGCCCTCGGCGTCTTCACCCATAAGTGAGTCGAGAACAATACCAAGGTCGTCTGAAGTGATGAGAGCGTCAAGCTTATCAACCGCAGTGCCGAGGAGGGTTTCAAGCTCGCTGTCACTTAATGTTTTTTTGTTGTCGCTGCCGTCAACAATCTCGACATTGTTGTTGACAAAATTCTTGACTATTGACCAGTCAAGGTCTTGGATAGCCGACTGCCACATGTAATCGTTCGGGTTGCCTTCAACATGTGCCGCCGTGTTATCAAAGAGGTGATCAAGTATGTTCTGGTCAGCTCTTTTGCTTCCTTTGCTGTCCTCACGAAGAATCTTGACACCGTCTCTGTAAGTAACTGCTTTGGAGTAGTAGTCATTAACCTCTGTGAAGAGAGTGTCAAGCTCATCTAATTTGAGTTCTTCCTTTGAGGGGCTGAAATAAGCCTTAACCGTTCCGGACTTAAGCCATGCGGTAGTGCCGATGCTTGTTTTGCTCGCTTTGTCGGTAGCAAAGTCAAACGCCGAAATAATAGCCTCATAGTTATAGAATGTTATTCTGTTTTCTGCCGGGTTATATGTCGGATAATTACCCTCATACGCGTATGTGCCGTGATAGTAATATTTCTTGATGTTATTGAGCTGGTTATAGTATTTCTGAGCCGCCCACTCGGTTATGTTGAAAAGCTGTGCCTTATATTCGGCAAGACCCCGGTATTCACTGGTCTCATTGCCGTCCTCGTCCAAAACCTTTTCTGAGCCGAAAGCAAGCTCAAAAGCAACTTTATCGGTTCTTGATGCCGATTTTAACTGCTCATAAGTCTCTCTGAACTCTTTGAAATATGTCTGAAGCTTTGCAAATGTATATGCCTTGTAGAAGGCATCCATCTCGCTGTTAAGCTTTGCCTTGAGGTCGAATATGACACCCGACTGAAGGTCCTGATTGACCGTGTCAAGTATTTTTTGCAGGGTATCTATATTCGCAGCACGAACAGTTATACCCGAGGCGACCGCCGTTCCGTCAGCTTTTGTATGCGTTGTGCCGCTACAGCCAACCGGCGTTGAGGGATAGTGAACCCAGCCCGTGCCCGGATAGCTCTGAACAGTTGTGTCATAGTCCTCGTCATCATATCTGAGATGATAGAAAAGGTAGTTCTCGTTTATATCATATACATATTCATTTATGTCGGAGATGAGCTGATTTCCGTCTTCATAGTATTTCTGCGCCTTGTCATATCTTCCGTCGCCCTTGTCAACCCAAGCCGCAACGTCATCTGCGTCTTCTCTGTTATAAGTCGGAACAAGGGGCTTGCCGTTTGCGTCGGTCTTATCCTTGTAGTTAATCATATCAACAAGAAGGTCGGCATAGTACGACGCATACGCAAGAGAAAGATTCCTTTCAAGCGCAGAAGCCGCTTCAACTATTTCATCCCACTTGCTTATGCTCTTTCCGGATGCCTTTTCGTCCATCAAAAGGGCATAGAAGGTCGCATAGTTAGCGTTATCCGTGAACTCGATGTATTTATTGACAAACTGCTGGTACACCCAGCGGGCCGTCTTACTGCCGCTTGCGCCCGTGCCCACAGAGCCATCCTTAAGAAGAGCGGGCAGACCGGCGACAGATGCCGTTGCCAGTGCTAAAAGGTCAGTGTACCACTGATCTTTTTCGGCAAGCAGAGCGGGGTCGTTAACGAGCTTTTTCAGCCAGTGGTCGTATGCCGCCTCATAGCCAAGCCAGCCGCCCAGTGAAGAATCGCCGGGGTTAGCCTTGACAAAGTAGTGCTCCCATACGTCCGCAACCGTGCAATCTGCGTCAAGGCCACTGATGGTCATAAATGCGCCGAAGTGGCTATATGCGTTTGCAAGACCGCCACCGGAGAATGCGGGATTCGATGCTTTGAAGAAAGCCTTATCACCTATAAGGTCGTTCAAAACAGCCGCAACAGCATCAAGAGACGCCTTGTGCGTCAACTTTGAGCCGCCTCCTTCAAAGGACTTAAAGCCGTTTGCGTCAAACGTGATGGTTGCCGAATAGGTATAGTACTCCCTGTCGGTGTCGGCAGAGAGCTCGGCTATGTTATCCCACGCAAGAATATCGTAGCCGTCGGCAATATTCACCTTGAAATCGGTTCCGCCCGACGGGAATGAAAACTGGTCGATAATCTCTTTATACGCCCCGTTGCCGGACTGCTTGAAAGCAGCTATGGCAAAGCTGTGGCTCTCGACAGAAGCAAGAACATCTGCCGCCACCGTCGCAGGCGTATAACCTCCCGTCTTATATTTTCCCTGACCTTCGACATAGCTCCAATAAGCCTGTGTCAGGTTGTACCAGCTGCTCATGTAGGTATCTTTCGACACCCTCAGAGTGCCCGCACCGCCGGACGTGTCGGTTTTCACCTTGCCGTTGTCAATGGTGTCCAACAGACCGTCAATGTCCTGGTTGATAATGTTTACGAGCTGGTCTATCGAGTATGCCGCAAGAGTGCTGAAGCACACCGATACACATGAAACTATCATGGTGATAGCCAGAATCGTACTCAGTATCTTCTTTCCGATTTTCATAGTGTTGTCCTCCTTAGGAATGAAAATGTATATACAGTCAAATAGGATTACCTATATGGATGCCGTATTTTTCTGCTTTGCGGTGATAAGCGGTATGCCCTCGAAAATGCGAACATCATCAGAGATAGTGACACTTATAACCGTATCAATTTTATCATTTCAGCCTTATTTTTTCAAGTTTAACGGGTATTTTCTACATATTGCATATAGCTCTGAGCCGTGCCGGAGCTTATGACAAAACAGACAAAATATCGTCATATTTTTGTGAAATTTCACTAATAATATATATTGTGTTTTGATAATTTGATAAAACTAAATATTGTGATTTTTATCTCGGAATTAAAAAAATCAGTCTGAAATTTTCAAAATTTTAATTCTGTTTTGCAAAAATCTATGAACAAAAATGTTGCACAAAATCATGCCGATATTTTCTTTTTGAGAAATATTTTAATTGTAAATTTTTTGTGAATTATTGCAAAATTGTGCTTTATTTTTACGATTTAGAAAAATAAGCCGATTTTTGCCGTCAGCAGGTGTTCTGCCACTTTTTCGGAGTCACGCCGAATTCATCTTTAAAACACTTCACAAAATAGCTTTCCGAACAGAAAGAGAGCCGTTTTGCGGCGTCGTTGCACCTTATATGCTGACCGAGGATATCCTTTGCAAGAAGAAGCTTTCTGCGCCGGATATATGCTGTCATTCTTACGCCGGTCGCCTTTTTGAAGCAGAACGAAAGATAATCGGGTGAGATATTGCACTCTCTCGCAACGTCGCAAACGCCGATATTCTGCTCAAGGCTTGAATTTATGTACCTTATCGCTTTTCTTATCACATAAGGATAATCGCCGCTTTCGCCCTCGCTGTGAACAAGCAGTGCAAGCTGTGCCGCCCTTTCAATGAGCAAACGATAGATTTCATCTCTGTCGGTCGCTTTGTCGATTTCACAGACACATCTGTCCGCAAGGGCAAGACACCTGTCCTCCCGTGAGATTCTTCTTGCCGCATATCTTGCGGCGATATTGATAATTTCCGCCGACCGGTATTTTGCTTCGTCAATGCTTTTTGTGTTGAGACCGCCAAGCGACGTTTTTTCTTTTATCAGCTCTTCAAACGCTTCTCTGACAAGCTCACAGTCGCCTTTTTCGATGCACGAATAAGCCGCAAGCTCTTTTTCATAGACTGCCTCATATTCGGTCAACCTGTCTTTTTCTTTTCTCCCCTCTTCACGGGGCACATTTCTGCTCATACTAATCACCATAGTAAATTATACTCGTTTTTCTGCAAAAATCAACTGTTTTCTTATATTTTTCTATGTTTTTTTATATTTTTTTGCTATGTGTGCTTTTTCTCGACAAAAGCAACGCACCCTCGGCAAAATTGCCGAGGGTGCGTTGCTCTGTTTATATATACTATTATATTCGTCTCAGGCGAGCGGCTCCGTGATGTCGTATCTCACGCCGGTATCAAATGATATGTCGCCAGAATAGTCTCTGATTGCATTTTCTGCATCTTCTTCATTGAATGCAGTGATAAGCCCGAACAGGTCCTCCTGTGCATCGGCGAACAAATCCGGAAACGATTTTGTCGATTTAACACGGCTGTCAAACGGCATAGCCCATTCCTTGTGGGTTATGTTCATATAGTCCCACTTGTTGTCGCTGTAAGGCTGGCGCATGAGACTTGAAAGAAGCGGACCGCCAAGTGCTTTTTCTATGGGCTTTTCAATAAGCTTTATCGCCTTTCTGCGCATACCCGTAAAATCATTGAGTGCAATCTGTCCCAACCGCATACATCTGTAAGCGTCGGCGAAATCCTCCTTTGAGGCGTCGCAGAACACAAGCTGAGGCACAACGTATTCCATAAGTCTTGACATTTCGTCAATGAGATAGGGGTTGCTGTCGAGCGTGTCATAAAGGCGCAGGTCTATCCCCCTCTTAAATCCGAGCTCGCTTCTGATAAGTATTGAGTCGATGTTCATTTCAATCTGATTGTGCACGACTATCGACCTGTATTTTTCAAGCGAATGCGCCTTTGTCAGTTCATTCTGAACGGCATAAACCAAAGGGTGGGCGTTTCTGTCAAGCGCATAATGAGCAAGAAAGCCATAGATATAAGACTTGATAAGGTCACGGTCGCACGGCTCATTTTCAAGATATTCTTTCATCAGCGCAAACATTTTCGACGGGCATACGTGGTGAAGCTCAGAGCCGAGCTCAATGAGGTTTTTGCCGTTCCACGCCATGCGCCACGCCTTGTGCGAAAAGAGAAAGTCGGGGCCCTGTGTGCCGTAATAAAAGGCGGCTTTTGAAAAAGAAAAGCTTTTGTCGGCTTCTTTCACCCTGTCTTCAACGCTCTTTGCAAAAATATAATGTGTACCCGGTGCAGGCATAATAATCTCTCCCTCTGTTTATTGTAGTCTAATAATACGTTCAAAATGTATTTTTGTCAAGACGGGCGGTAAACTGCAACAAATAAAACGATATTTTTTTTATAAATTCATTAAAACTATACAATTAAACGACAAAGTGTGATATAATGATTTTATTATCTTTAAGGAGGAAACTAAATGACCAAAACTTATTCAAGAAAAGAGCTCATCGGTTATCTTGTAGGTCTTGCAGGACAGAATATCATCTACAATATAACGAGTGCAGCTCTGATGTTCTACTTCCAGAGCGTCATCTTTCTCCCCGCAATGGCATACAGCACAATCGTAGCTGTTGCAAGAGTGTGGGACGCAATTAACGACCCGATGATGGGCAATATTGTCGATAAGACGCACACAAAATGGGGCAAGTGCAAGCCTTATCTTCTTTTTGTCCCCGCCGTTGTTCTTGTCACGACAATTCTCCCGTTCCTCAATGTTCAGTATGACACGGGTGCTCCGATGTGGAAAAAGATTGTTATTGTCGGCTGGGCAGGCTTCTCATACATACTCTGGGGTATGTCATACACGGCGGGCGATATTCCTCTTTGGGGCGTGACGTCACTTATGACTGAGGACGAAAAGGACCGTTCAAAGGTTCTCGCTCTTGCAAGAATTGTTGCCTGCGTCGGCGTAATCGGTATGCTTGTGCAGTTTATCGCACCGTCACTCAAGGGTGCTATCGGCAGTGCGTTCAACATTGAAGACGACGCTACACAGCTTCAGTATTCGTTCATTGTTCTCGCTATCGTGCTCACCGTCATAGCTTCGGTGCTCTTCCAGTTTGCCGGACTTTCCGTCAAGGAAAAGGTCAAACAGCAGACAGAAAAGACCTACACGATGAAAGAGAATTTTGCCACGATGTGGAACTGCAAGCCTTTCCGTCAGATTCTCATCTCCGGTATTCTCAGAAGCCCCATTCAGCTTCTCAGCACCTCGGCTCTTACCCTTGTTATCTATTACTATTTCAACAACGACCCCGGCAGAGCACTCGCCGGTGAAAACGGTATAAACTTCAGCCTTATCGCAAAGGTTGCGATAGTCGGCGTGGGCATCTTCGGCGGTATGCTTGTATCCTCAGCCGTAACACCCGCTCTGACAAGCAAGATGGAAAAGAAAACGCTTTATAACATTTATTCCATCGTCGGCGCAGTTCCGTTCGGCCTTGTTCTTGCATTATATGCAGTATTCAAAGAGAAGCTCATTGAGTCAATGGCGGCTTCGATTTTCATGGGCGTTGTGTTCTTTGCCGCTTCGTGGGCAATGGGCGGACTCAATGTTCTTCAGTCAGTTATGATAGCCGACTGCGTTGACTATGAAGAGTATCATCACGGCGTTCGTCCCGACGGCGTGTTCTTCTCCGGTCAGAGCTTCATTACAAAGCTTTCGGCAGGTATTGCCACGATCATTCAGGGTGCCGTTTTCAGTGCAGTCCACTGGAGCGACGACATTATCAAGGCGGCAAACGATGCCCTTGCTCAGGGCACAGCAACATTTGCGGTTGACTATGAAAAGTTTGCATTTGCAATGTTCTTCCTTGTTTCAATACCCCCGATGATAGGTCTTCTCCTTTCAGCTATTCCCACGCTGAAATATGAGCTGACAAACTCAAATCACAAGGAAATGCTTGACGCTCTCATCGACAGACGTAAAACAAACGAAGAGGCATAAAGAGATATATAACTTTAAATCCCGCCGGCTCAGCCGGCGGGATTACAGTCTGTCGAAAAAGCCTGAACCTCGCTGGAAGTTCAGGCTTTTAAAATATTCAGAATGTTTTTCCGGAAAAAGTCTTGAAAAAATGGGCTATTCAACGGAGAATGTGAAGTTTTCCACATATGTATTGCATATTTTTTCAAGTTCATGGCAGCAAATTTAAGCTTCACCCAGTTTTCAACCTGAGCGATGCCTCGGTACGGCGTATACCGCATTGCGTGTTTTTCTTTCGCATCCGCAAAAACCCGTTCTATTGTCTCTTTTCGCTGTTTGTACAGCTCCTGATACTTTGG
>JAZUDT010000040.1:0-10900 GCA_045639785.1 Acutalibacteraceae bacterium
CGAGGAATGCTCTCAGGAGGAGATAGAAATCTTCTGCAAGGATATGCCACGCTATAAACGACCGAGAAAAATCATTTTCGACAAGGTGCCGAGAAATCCCACCGGCAAAATCGAAAAGCCCGTTCTGAGAAAGAAATACTGTCACACAGATATTTTTGAAACAGAGACAAAGGGCTGATTAATACAGCTCGGTAACAGAAAAATCAGCCACGACGGCTGATTTTTTCGTATCTGCATATTAAAAATAACAGCCGTCAATATTAACTGAGGGAAAGGCAAAGCGGGTATTAGTCAACTTTGACAAAAAAATATCATATTTTTTGTCACTTTATATATTTTCATATATTGAAATCACGTCGCAATTTGTATATAATATTTCACGGTAAATTTTAACAATAAAATTCAGAAAGGATTTTTATTATGAATGTTTTAAACAAAAAGACGGTTGAAGACATTGACGTCAGAGGCAAGAGAGTGCTTGTCCGCTGTGACTTCAATGTTAAGATGGAAAACGGAGTTATCACAAACGATAAGAGAATCGTTGCTTCACTTCCGACAATAAAATATCTTCTTTCGCAGAATGCAAGAGTTATCCTCTGCTCGCATCTCGGCAGACCCAAGGGCGAATTCAAGCCCGAATTTTCGCTGAAGCCCGTTGCCGAGCGTCTCGGTCAGTACCTTGGCATGGAGGTTAAAATGGCTGAGGACGTTGTCGGCGAAAGCGCACAGTCGCTTGCGTCTTCACTCAAGGACGGCGAAGTAATGCTTATCGAAAACGTCCGCTTCCACGCAGAAGAAACAAAGAACGACCCCGAGTTTTCAAAGAAGCTTGCTGCTCTTGCCGAAATCTATGTCAATGACGCTTTCGGCTCAGCTCACAGAGCTCATTCGTCAACAACCGGTGTTGCCGATTATCTTCCGGCAGTATGCGGTTACCTTATTCAGAAAGAACTTCAGTATATCGGCGGCGCACTCGAAGAGCCGAAGAGACCGCTTGTTGCTATTCTCGGCGGTGCAAAGGTTTCGGATAAAATCGGCGTTATTACCAATCTTCTTGACAAGTGCGACAAAATCATCATCGGCGGCGGTATGGCTTACACATTCTTTAAGGCTACCGGTCACGAGGTCGGCACTTCAATACTCGACGAAGAGCACGTTGAGGATGCTAAGAGAATGATAGAGACAGCGAAAGAAAAGGGCGTTGACTTCCTTCTTCCCGTTGATAACATCATCGCTACCGCATACGCAGCCGACGCAGTCAATATGAGAATATACTCCGACTCAATTCCCGACGGCTGGATGGGACTTGCCATCGGCCCCGTTACCACTGAGCTTTTCGCAAAGTCGATAAAGGGCGCAGGCACGGTT
Organism: Acutalibacteraceae bacterium; assembly: GCA_045639785.1. Classification (GTDB taxonomy): domain Bacteria; phylum Bacillota; class Clostridia; order Oscillospirales; family Acutalibacteraceae; genus UBA6857. The sequence goes on from JAZUDT010000040.1 coordinate 1,369, forward strand.
ATCTGGAACGGTCCTATGGGTGTTTCCGAGTGGGAGAATTTTGCAAACGGAACAATCGGTGTTGCAAAGGCTATTGCTGAGAGCGATGCAATTTCGATTATCGGCGGCGGCGACTCGGCGGCGGCTATCGAAAAGCTCGGCTTTGCCGATAAGATGAGCCATATTTCAACCGGCGGCGGCGCATCGCTTGAATTCCTTGAGGGCAAGGAGCTTCCGGGTGTTGCGGCACTCAACGATAAATAATTAAGCAAAACAAAATGTACAAAAGGAAGTATTGTTATGAATAAATCAACTCGTAAAGCAGTTATCGCAGGTAACTGGAAAATGAATAAAACGCCGTCAGAGACAACAGCTCTCATCAACGAAATGAAGCCCCTTGTTGCGGGTGCAGACTGTGACGTTGTCCTCTGCGTTCCGTTTATCGACATTCCCGCCGCAGTTGAAGCGGCGAAAGGCTCAAATATAAAGATTGGCGCAGAAAATGTCCATTTCAAGGCCTCCGGCGCATACACGGGCGAGGTTTCCGCCGATATGCTCAAGGAAGCGGGCGTTGAGTACGTTGTTATCGGTCACAGCGAAAGAAGAACTTACTTCGGCGAGACCGACCAGACGGTTAATCTTCGTTCTCTTGCCGCTCTCGGCGCAGGTCTTAAGGCTATTATCTGCGTTGGCGAAACTCTTGAGCAGAGAGAGCTCGGCTACACCGAGACGCTTCTCAAGTATCAGACCAAAATGGCTCTGACAAACGTCACCGAAGAACAGCTCGAAAACGTAATTATCGCCTATGAGCCGGTATGGGCTATCGGTACGGGTGTTACCGCTACTGCTGACCAGGCTGACGAGGGCAACGGCTTTGTCCGTGCCGCTATCGCAGAGGCATACGGCAAGGAAGCGGCAGAAAAGGTCACCGTTCAGTACGGCGGCTCAATGAACGCTAAAAATGCCGCTGAGCTTGTGTCAAAGGTCAATGTTGACGGCGGACTTATCGGCGGCGCATCTCTCAAGGCGCAGGATTTCTCCGTGATAGTCAAGGCGGCAAGCGAGGGCTGAGTTTATAAAAACAAAGTCAAAAGGGCGGATTTTATATCCGCCCGAAAATTTGATATAAGAGGGAATAATTATGAAAAAACCTGTTTTACTCTGCATAATGGATGGCTTCGGAAAGAACGAGGAGACAAAGGGCAACGCTATCAAGGCGGCAAATACGCCGAATCTTGACAGAATAATGAGCGAAAATCCCTTTACGTTTATCGGTGCTTCCGGCATGGACGTCGGACTGCCCGACGGTCAGATGGGTAACAGTGAGGTCGGTCACACAAATATCGGCGCAGGCAGAGTTGTTTATCAGGAGCTGACACGAATCACAAAGTCGATAAAAGACGGTGATTTCTTCGAGAATGAGGCGTTAAACGGCGCAATGGAAAACTGCCTTAAGAACAACTCGGCTCTTCATCTCATGGGACTTCTTTCCGACGGCGGCGTTCACTCTCACAATACCCACATGTATTCGATAGTCGAGCTTGCGAAGAGAAAGGGAGTCAAAGAGGTTTATCTCCACTGCTTCCTTGACGGGCGTGACGTTCCTCCTGCATCCGGTGCGGATTATGTCAAAGAGGCGCAGGAAAAGCTCGAAGAAATCGGCGTGGGCAAAATCGCAACCGTCATGGGCAGATATTACGCTATGGACAGAGACAACCGCTGGGAGCGTGTTTCAAAGGCGTATGCGGCTCTGGTTTACGGCGAGGGCATAAAAAATCCCGACCCGGTGGCGGCGGTCAGAAAGTCTTATGAGACTGTTGATGAAGAGGGCAAGAACATTACCGATGAATTTGTTATTCCTACGGTATGCGCCGAAAATGCAACGGTCAAGGCAAATGACAGTGTTATTTTCTACAATTTCCGCCCCGACAGGGCAAGAGAAATTACGAGAACCTTTGTTGATGAGGCGTTCAGCGGCTTTGAGAGAAGAAACGGCTTCTTCCCGCTTTATTACGTCTGCATGACGCAGTATGATGCAACAATGCCGAATGTTCACATTGCATTCAAGCCGCAGACGCTTGAAAACACAATGGGCGAATATCTTTCAAAGCTGGGAAAGACACAGCTCAGAATAGCCGAAACGGAGAAATATGCTCATGTAACATTCTTCTTCAACGGCGGTGTGGAAAAGCAGTATGAGGGTGAGGACAGAATACTTGTTGCTTCACCCAAGGTTGCGACTTATGACTTACAGCCCGAGATGAGCGCGTACGAGGTAACGGATAAGGTTGTCGAAGCGGTCGAAAGCGGAAAGTATGATGTGGTTATTCTCAATTTCGCAAACTGCGACATGGTTGGTCACACGGGCATATTCGATGCGGCAAAGGCGGCGGTTGAGGCTGTCGATACCTGTGTCGGAAGAGTGTGCAACGCCGTTAAGGATATGGGCGGAGTGATGCTCATTACCGCCGATCACGGCAACGCCGACAGAATGCTCGACACCGACGGCACTCCGTTCACGGCACACACGACAAATCCCGTTCCGTTCATAGTTGTCAATTACGACTGCGCTCTGCGTGAGGGCGGAAAGCTTTGTGACATAGCTCCGACAATGCTGAAAATCATGGGCATTGAACAGCCGAAAGAAATGACGGGCGAGAGCATAGTGCTTTAATACTGTTAATATGTACGGAATAGCCGCCTCCTTGTGGGGGCGGCTATGATTGTTTTGTAATATCAAAGATTTCATTTAATGTAAGCCCAAGAACTTTACAGAAGTATTCTATTTCAATATCGGTGATAAATCTTTGCCCCGATTCAATGCGTTGAATGGCATTTTTATCAACATCAAGACCGATAAGCTGTAATCGGTCAGCAAGCTCACGCTGTGATATTTTCATTTCTTTTCTTCGTTTTGAAATATTTATTCCGCAGACGTTGTTTCTGCCGTCTGATGTTTTATTGATAAACATTTTTTAAACCTCAAAAGAAAATTTGACATTTAGTACTTGTCACTAACTTGATTATATGCTATAATCGTTAATATTTGACATTCAGTAAATGTCAAATAATGGATTGGGTTCAGTTCAGGGACTTTTGAATTGCAAAATGTTTATAAAAAGAGATGGCGAAAATGAAAAATTACTTTGTTAAATTATCTTTCAAGTTAATAAAGAAAAGAAAAGTGTTATTTGATGCTCAATTCAATAAATTTATAGGTAAAAGATACTTTTTTATATGGCTTGATGTATTATGCAGCTTTGTACTTTTCGGTTCAAGCTTTGAAGATTATTTCAGATATGAATTTTATAAAAAATCATGGAGAGAAAGAAATAAATTTATTACTTACGGCAAAAGCAAAAAGCTGATAAAAAAATATAATTTTTCTGATTTCGACAAAATTAAAACTTTGAATGATAAAGCAAGAAGTAATCAGTTTTTTAAGGATTACATTTGCAGAGAGTGGATGGATACTGATTGTTCTGATGATGAAGCAATTATGTCGTTCGTCGAAAAGCATGAAAAGACTATCATGAAGCCTAAAAACGGCAGTTGCGGTAAGGGCATTTTTATATTTGACAAAAATGATATATCAAGTGCTAAAATTCCCAAAGGATATGTAGTTGAGGAATTCATAAATCAACACTCAGAATTAGAGAAGCTTAATCCTTCATCAGTGAAATACATTGCGGGTTATGACTTTTAAAGGCAATATTATTTCCTGTGTGCTGAAAGTCGGTGGCGAAAATTCTGTTGTAGATAATATGTCATCTAAAGGACTTTACGGAAATGTCAACATCGACTGCGGAATAACGGATTCAAGGTTTTTTGATATTGAATTAAATCAATACTGTTATCACCCCTCAACCGGTGAAAGGCTTATAGGATTTGAAATACCTCATTGGGAAGATGTTAAAAAAGTTGTAAGTAAAGCGGCAAGCATTATTCCGGAAATGGGTTATCTCGGGTGGGATATTGCAATTCTCCCGGACGGTGCCGCTGTTATCGAGGCGAACGAAAATCCGGGTCATGATTTGTCATGTCAGTCAACTGTATATATTGGTTTATATGAGAAAATAAAGGAGATTGAAAAAGCGGTCAGAATATAGTGGATAACATAATATTTTGTACTGAACAACACGGACTGTCCTGTTTATGAAGTCCGTGTTGTATTTTGTTCTTTCAATACTTCCTCACATTTTATTATTGAAAACCACGCCGCTATATGTTAATATATCATCAGTGCAAAGGGGTGAATTCAGTGAAAAAATACCGGATAATTGAAACCGTCAACAACGGGGTGAGAATTAAAGTCACCCGTTTCGGAAACGGAAAAAAGAATATGCTTATTCTGCCCGGCGTAAGTCTCAGACCCGTGTCGGAGTCAGCCGAAGCAATCACCTATCAGTATAAAAAAGCGTGGGAGGATTATACCGTCTGGGTGTTCGACAGAAAAGAGGATATGAAAGAGGGCTACTCCGTTAATGACATGGCGGAGGATACTGCGGCGGCAATGCTCAGTCTCGGCATAAAGGACGCATACGCACTCGGTGTTTCGCAGGGCGGAATGATTCTCCAGCTTCTTATGATTAATTATCCCGAGCTTATCAAAAAAGGGGTTGTCGCTTCGTCAGCGTCAAGGCTTGAGGAAAAGGACAAAACTGTACTGAAAAGGTGGATTTCGATTGCCCGAACGCATGATGTTAAAGCTTTAAATCATGACTGCTTTATGAGTATTTATTCGCCGGAGTTTATCGAAAAATATAAGGACGGACTTTATTTTGCCGAAAGCGTGGGCGCAGAGAGCGAGTGCGACGATTTTGCGGTGCAGTGCACTGCTTGCCTGGATTATTCATCTTATGATGAGCTTGAAAAAATAAAATGCCCCGTGTTTGTCGTCTGCTCTGCCGAAGATAAAATATTCTCAACAGCCTGCAGTGAAGATATGGCAAAAAAGCTCGGCTGTGACCTTTATGTTTATGAGCGATTTGCTCACGCCGTCTATGATGAAGCCCCGGATTTTTTAGACAGAATACTTGAATTTTTCAGCAGAAAAGAGGAATAATCAATGAGCAGATTTATTATAGCCGGTGCAGGTCACGGAGGACTTGTCTGTGCATCGAAGCTTGCCGAAAAAGGGCACGAGGTAGTCGTTATCGAGAAAAATCAGGAAAGAGAGCTCGGTCACGACTGGGAGGACAGATTTACATTTTCTCTTCTTGAAAAAGCAATAGGTGTGCCTGAGAGCGGGCTTGACCGTAATATATGGCGATACAGAGGCGACTGCGCCTTTGTTTCACCGGCAAAAAGAAAAAAGGTCATTATTCGCTATAACGATGAAAACCGTCAGAGAATAATGAAGAGAAAGCCGCTTATCGAAATGCTTGTCTCCCACGCAAAAGAGACGGGTGTTGAATTTCGCTTCGGCTGTGAAGTAGTTGCTCCGATAATTCGGGGAAGCGAGGTTGTCGGAGTGAAAACCGAAGACGGTGAAGAAGAGTGCGACTGCGTTATTGATGCGGCGGGCGTGTTTTCTCCGCTGAGAACGCAGCTTCCGGAGAGCTTCGGGATTGAAAAAGAGCCGAGATACGGGGATTTATTCTATGCATACCGTGCGTATTTCAGCCGCCGAATTGAATATCCTGTGCCCGATGTGCCGTTTGAGGTTTATCTTTATCACGAGGGCGAGCAGGGGCTTTCGTGGTGCTGTACGAACGATGACAGCGTTGATATTCTCATAGGCAGGATATACAGAGTTGACGGTGAAAAGGTCAGCGAGCAGCTCGGAATTTTCAAAAAAGACCACCCCTGGATTGGCGACGAAATCATCTGCGGCGGTCAGTATGGTGTTATCCCCGTCAGAAGACCGTTGACGCTCATGGTTGCCGACAGGTATGCGTGTGTGGGTGACAGCGCATTTATGACAACGCCGATGAACGGAATGGGAATCGACCTTTCGATAGAGGCGGGGCTTCTTCTTGCCGAAACACTGCTCTCGGACAAGAGCGGCAAATATGCAAGGGAAACGCTCTGGGAATACAACAGAAATTTCCATATTCTTTACGGCGCAGACACAGCCAAAAACGAGGGGCTTAAAAATGCACTTCTCTCTTTACCGGGCGAGGGGGTCGATTTCCTTTTTGAAAATGAGGTAATCCAATCATCTGACCTTGCCGGAGCGGGTAAGAATACAAACATCAAAGCACTCCTCGGCAAATTTGTCAGAGGAATGAAAAGCCCGGGATATTTCTTTGCGATAATCAACGGGCTGATAAAAGGCGGAGGAGCTTCATCACTCTATAAAAAGCCGCCGGAGCATTTCGATAAGCAGGAGATATTGAAGTGGAGCAGGAAGATAGAAAGCAAGGATATACATATTAAATAATAAAAAATCTGTATCGGAAGATACAGATTTTTACTATACTTTATTGAACTTTATTTTCCCGCAAATGCGAATACGGTGCTGAGCACGTATTCAATGAAGCGTATTATTGTTTCAAGGAAATTGAAAATTCTCTCTGTTATGTCAGTCTTTTCGCCGAATGCGGGAAGACTGACATCTCTGTCTGACGGGGGAGAGTCGAGAGTGTATTTGTCGAGAAACGGACAGAGTATATCCGAAGCGATTTTATATGCGTCGTCACTGCCGCTTTCGAGAGAAGAGAGCCACTTTTCAATGGCGTTCCCGTCCGGCACAAAATAGCCCAGCGAAAGACGAATGAGCATTTTCGCCGACTGAGACTCCGTTTGACAGAGTATGTATTCAAGTGCTGTGTTAAGCCCCTTAACAAGTATTTCACATTCAAGGCTTTCACTGCTTGTGACATTTTCATCGCCGTAATAGTGCATTGCAACAAGAGTCGTCGCAAGGTCAAGAAGAGATTTGTATCCGCTATCGGGGAGTGAAACGCCGTTCTTTCGGGCGAGAGCTTCAATGCTGTCGCCGTCGCCGTACAGAGGCATACACAGAGCGTCATTGACCGGTGACATGAGGCTGTCGGCGGCATCAGCGAGGGCACCGCTTTCGACCTTAAGCTTACTCTTAATAAAATCGGGTGAGGTATATTTGAGAATTTTCTTTTCTATTGAATATTTGAAATAGCCGTAGGCGTAAGAGCTGTAATCGCTTTTCATGAGAGCAAGCTGTTTTTCGGTATATCCGCCGGGCAGAGAAGAAAAATCACAGCTTTCAATGCTCTTCATTTTAATATCAACACCGCTTTTTCCGTATGAAATGAGACGGTATTCAAGGGGATATGACGTCAGCGAGGTGGTGAGAACATCATAGAGAACATTGCCGTTTTTCCCCTCGAAGCGGGCTATATCGTTACCGTGTTCGTGACCGGTGAAAACATACTGAATGTTCCATTCGCAGAATTTTTCAGCGACGTCTTTGTGGTTTCTGACAATGAAGTCGCTCATGAGATACTGCCCGAGATAAAGATGCTCAAGAACGGTGTGGTGCATCATGAAGATTATTTCTTTTTTATCTCCGTGTGCTTTTTCGACCTGCTCGTCAATCCACGTGAAAAGGCGTTCATCCATTCCGTCGCCGTCCTCACCGGGGTTATTTGAGTCAACGGCGATAAGCCTGAAATTTTCTGGCAAATCAGCCGTGTAGGACGCTGTCAGAGTGTCAGTTTCAAGAGCGTCGCAGTAGCAGACATTCCTGTAATACTCTTTAAATTCCTCCGGTGTGCAGTCATTGTGATAGTCGTGATTGCCGGGGATTGTGTAAATTTTTATTCCGGTTTTTTCGGTGTATGCGGTGAAAAGGTCTGCGACAAATTCGTGCTCGGACTTTTTTCCGCCCCGTGTCATGTCACCGGGTATGAGAATAAAATCGACCTTGTTTTCCTGCGCTGAGTTGAGAAACGAATTTGTTATCCCCACCGATTCGGCATAGAGATTGCCGGAGCCGTCGGCGTGAAAATACAGTTCGTTTTCGGGGTAATTTACGGGCAGTGAGTCACTGTAAAGCTCAATGTGCAGGTCTGATGCAACGGCAAAATCCACTCTGCCGTCACTTTCTGCTGAGCAGAGCGGGCAAACACACAGAGAGGAGAGAATAACTGCCGCTGTAATTAATAATGAAATGATTTTTTTCATAAGTACCTCCGGTCATTATATGTGCTTTCCGAAATATACATGGTCTTCGTGTCTTTCACCGAAAGATGCAATCTTCGGCATTCTGCCCCATTCCTCGAAGCCGAATTTTTTGAGCAGGGCGGCACTTTCGGTGTTACAGCCGATTATTACGCCGATGACGGCGGCAAAACCGAGCTTTTCCGCTTCTTTCATAATAAAATCAAGAAGCTGACTGCCGAAGGTGCGACCTCTGTATGAAAAGTCGAGATAATACGTCACCTCGGCAACATCTTTCAGGGCTTCACGCTGTTTATACGGCGAAAGGCTTACATAGCCGATGATTTCACCGCCGAAAAGACAGGTGTAAAGCGGAAAGCGGTCGTTTTCGTGAGAAAAAAACCATTCTCTGCGCTCCTCTGCGGTGAGCTCACGTGTGTCGCAGGTGCAGTGACCACTTCTTATTGCCTGATTATATATATCCGTCAGTCTTTCAAGGTCGTCAAAAACCGACTTTCTTATTGTTAATTTTTCCATGATGTTTAAAGTGACGATATTACGTCGTCTGCCGCACGCAGACAAAGCAGACTTGCATCCTTGAGCTCTTCAAAGAACTCCTTTGCGCCGCCGGCAAGCCCATCCGAAACAGCCTTTAACATAAGGCAGGGTATGCCGTTTGCTTCGCATGTGAGAACAATTCCGGCACTCTCCATATCGCATACGTCTGCGTCGAAATCGGTGTGAAGCTGTTTTTTGTCCTCTTCACGGCCGACAAATCTGTCGCCCGAACAGCAGGTCGATTTCTTTAAATCGGGATTGAGAGCGAGTGCCTTTTCAACGAGAACGCTGTCCGTCGGAAGAAACAGGGAGTCGTGCCCGTCAACCTGACCGATTTTGAGCGGCAGAAACTCGGAGCAGTCATATCTGTAATGAACGACACGGTCGATAACGCATACCTTGTGCTTTTTCATGTCGCCCGTCAGACCGCCGACGACACCGAAATTGACAATAATTTCCACGTTGCAGGCGGTGATGAGATACTGTGTGCCGGAGGCTGAGGCGATTTCGCCCATGCCCGTATGAAGAATGTAAATTTCATTTTTTCCGCTTTCCGTGCGAAAAAGCTCAAATCCCTTGGGGCAGGGGAGCATCTGAGTTTTTTTGTAGTGGGCAAAAATCGAATCGGTTTCGATTGCAACAATAAGACCTATTTTCATTTTAACTTTTCCTTTCACAGTTATAAGGATATGATATATCAAAAGGCAGGATTTGTAAAGGAAAAAAGCCAAAAAAGCTGACCGTAAAAAGCAATGCCGGATTGACAATTACCGTCAAATATGATAACATCTTCCCGAAAGGCAACTATATACGGTAGGCGGTTAGCCCTCACATCATGGAGGGCATTTGCCCTCTTGAAATGCAAGGGGGTGATGCTATGGAATATTACTTTTTATTAGTATTAGTCCTT
>JAZUDT010000041.1:0-30950 GCA_045639785.1 Acutalibacteraceae bacterium
AGGACACCGTATGGTGTCCTTTTGTTTTGGAGCGGATGACGAGGCTCGAACTCGCTACCTCCACCTTGGCAAGGTGGCGCTCTACCAGATGAGCTACATCCGCATATTTGGTGACCCGGACGAGAATCGAACTCGTGTTACCGCCGTGAAAGGGCGGTGTCTTAACCGCTTGACCACCGGGCCATACGTAACGGCAATAGCCGTTACTTTTGGTAGCGGCAGTTGGATTTGAACCCACGACCAATCGGGTATGAACCGAGTACTCTAGCCAGCTGAGCTATGCCGCCATGTGTTTACACTCTCTGAGTGCTTGAGTATTATATTATACATTAAGAGTTTTGTCAACACTTTTTTGCAAAATTCTGAAAAAATGCATAAATCAAGCGGAAAATTTTGAAATATATTTTGAGGCAAAATAAATACGTAAATTTTGAAAAAACAACTGAAAATATATTCCCCTCATCTGTGTAATAATACTGTTATGACAGCACAAAAATTCAGCTATCATTTATTGGGGGACTGTCAATTTTGAACTGGCTTAAAGGGACAACAGTAATAATCACGGGCGCATCGGGCGGAATCGGAAAGGAAACAGCCGTTCGTCTGATAGAAAAATACAACTGCAAGGTAATCGGTATTGCAAGAAACGAAGAGAAGATGAAAAAAGTGTATGAAGCTCTCGGTGAAAGAAAAGCAAATTTTTCCTATCTGCTCTTTGACGTTTCAAAGGAGGAAAACTGGAAAGAGTTTTATTCATATCTCAAAGAAAACAGAATAAACCCCGACGTTCTGATAAACAATGCGGGCATTCTGCCGAAATTTGATAAATTCGGGAATTATTCGCTTGATTACATCCGTTTTACAATGGACTTAAACTTTTACGCCGCCGTTTATTCAATGCACTATATCATGCCGCTTATACTTGAAAGCGAAAAAGCGGCAGTGATAAATGTGGCGAGCTCGGCGGCACTTTGTTCGCTTGCAGGCACGTCTGTCTATACGGCGAGCAAAGCCGCACTCAAGGGGCTGACTGAGTCGGCGAGGGAGGAATACCGTGACGAGTGCTATATAGGTCTTGTATGCCCGGGATTTACAAAAACCGACATATTGTCAAATCAGGGCGAGCAGGCGGGCAAAGCGGGAATTACACCGGATATTGTCGCCTCCTCATGCGAATCTATGGCGAGAAAAATCGTTCACGGCATTTCGCTGAAAAAAGAACTTATGGTTTATGGCATTGACGCAAGGCTGATGTTTGACGGAAATAAGCTTGCGCCCGTGAAAACGGGCGAGGTAAGCAGCAGAGTGATGAAAATCTCAAGGCTCCCTCTTTTTGACGGAGTTTTCGGCAGGGGAAAGAAAAAATAAAACCGCACCGCCTCTCTGATGAAGCGGTGCGCTACTGTATTATGAGTTTATTTCAGGTATGCTTCAAGTCTGTATATCGGCTGACCGAGCTTTAAAAACCGCATTTCATATTCGGTGACGATGTTTCCCTCAAAGCCGCTGTTATGCAGGTCAAGGGATACATTTTTCAGCGCAAAGCCGCATTTTGAAAATTCTTCTATCGAAAACTCGAATAACTGCATATTGTCCGTTTTCTGATGTATCTCGGCTTTGTCCGATAAAAGCTCCTTGTATATTCTGAGAAAATTCTCGTGCGTCAGACGGTGCTTTGCATATCTTTTCTTCGGAAACGGGCAGGAAAAGTTGAGATATATCCTGTCTATTGTCCCATTAGGGATATATTTCGGCAGATATTCGGCACTGCCTTTTATAAAGAAAACATTTTTCAGCCCTGCTTCCCTGACTTTTTCACACGCAAGCACAATAACGTCGGGCGTCTTTTCAACGGCAATAAAATTGATATCGGGATTTTCAGAAGCAAGCTCGGTTATGAACTGCCCCTTGCCGCAACCGATTTCAAGCTGTACGGGATTTTTGTTGCCGAATATTTTTTCATAGTCAAGGTATTCTTTTTTTTCAAGGCTCGTGACAAAGTTTCTGTCCTCACATCGTATGTCAAAATACAGACCGTCGCATTTTGAAAGTCTGTCCCACAAATTCTTTTTGTGTCTCATTCTCATCTGAAATTCACTTCCTAACGCATACAATAATATCATATTTGCGGCATATACGCAAGATTTGCGGCGCATACGATTGAAAAATATGTAAATATGTGTTAAAATAAATTCATTCTTGAACGGAGGAAATATTATGAGCAAAACTAAACAGAAAATTTCAGGCTTCCGTATGTGGCTTCTTGTCTGGGGGCTCGGTCTCGCCGGTCAGATATGCTGGAATATGGAAAATCAGTGGTTCAACACATTCGTCTATGCGAAAATAGGCAAAAACCCGTCGATAATAACAGGTATGCTTATTTTCAGTGCGGCGGCAACTACCTTTGCAACCTTTTTCTTCGGCACGTGGGCTGACAGAACGGGAAAAAGACGCCGCTTTATTTCTATCGGTTATATTCTCTGGGGCGTTTTCACAATCGCTTTCGGTCTGACCGAGTTTATCAGCAGGGATTTATATGTTCTTGCCGGTGTTATGGTCGTTGTCGCCGATACCGTCATGAGCTTCTTCGGCTCAATGGGTAACGATGCCGGCTTCAACACGTGGACAAACGATATTATGACCGACAGGAACAAGGGACAGATAGGTGCGGCTCTTGCCACGCAGCCCGTTCTCGGAACAATTCTCGGCACTGTTGTCGGCGGGCTTCTCGTCGGCGAAAATGATAATTATATGAGGCTTTTCCTCGTAATGGGTATCTTCGTTATCGCTTTCGGTATTATCACTTTCTTCTCAATGAACGAAGCAGACGACGTTGAGCCGTCGGTCAGAGGCTCTTTCGCAAGTCAGTTTTTCAGTGTTTTCAACTTCAAAAAATTCTTTTCTCTCAAAGAGCTGGTCTGGGTGAATGTCGGCGTTGCCGTATTCTTCATTGGCTTCAACGTCTACTTTGCGTACATAGGCAACTATCTTATCTATTATCTCGGCTATTCGGCGGATATGATGGGCATTATCGAGGCTGTTCCGCTTGTGCTTGCAATGCTCACCGCCATTCCCATTTCAATTCTTATCAATAAGAACAAGCACATTTTCGTCACCTTTGCGGCGATTGTCATAAATATTGCCGGTCTTTTGGTCGTCGGACCGATTAAGGCAGAATCGGTGGATAACACAAAAATATTCAATCCGCAGGTCTGGCTCGGCATTTTCCTTGTCGGTGTCGGATATGTTGCAATTCTTCAGACGACAAAGGTCTGGACAAAACAGCTTTATCCCAGTGACAGCAAGGGACAGTTTGAGGGTATATGGATACTCTTCTTCGTGCTTATACCGATGGTCGGCGGCTCTGTTCTCGGTGAAGCGGTGGTCAAGACAAGCGGTGAGGTGTTCAAAAATCTTGAGAGCGGTCAGATGGAGTACATACCCAACGGCAATATATTCTTTGTCGGCTCAATAATAGTTGCGCTTTCCGCTATCCCGTTCATTATGACGGTTAAGCATTTCAAAAACAGACTTTCTGCGGACAATGCAGAAAGCGAAGAATAAACTATAATAAAACAACACGGGGCTGTCTCAGTTAACTGAGACAGCCCCGATTACCGTGTTTTGATTTCAGTTCAGCGTTTTTGTCATAACATATTTATTGATGAACTTCTCCACTGCCTCCCAGTATTCCTCGTGGAACCAGTGAGAGGAGACAGCGTGTTCTGCACCGTGAATAACATATTTTTCCTTTTCGGCGGCGCAGGCGTTATATACCTTGTCAAGGTTTTCAAACAGAACAAAATCGTCCTTGTCACCGTGAATGAACAGAGTGGGTGTTTTTGATTTTTTAAGCTGTTCAACTGCCGAGGCCTTTTTGAAGCTGAAGCGGTTAAAGAACATATTTGCAATTCCTGCCGACGGCATAACGATTTTCGGCGGAAGATGATATTTTCTTATGCACTGGTCTTCAAATATGTCATAAACTCCTGAAAAGCCGCAGTCCTCGACAGCGCATACGACATTTGAGGGGAGGCTTTCACCGGTGGTCATCATTGTTGTCGCCGCACCCATTGAAACACCGTGAAGAATAATCTGGGCGTCGGGATTTTCGGCGACTATGTATTCTATCCACCGGACAATTTCAAGCCTGTCAAGCCAGCCCATAGAAACATAATTTGTCTCACTGTTCCCGTGACCTCTCAGGTCGGGGATTATGACATTGAAGCCACGATTATAGTACTCCATTGCGTAGCTTGACATTTCACGGTTAATATTTGTCCAGCCGTGAATTGTTATCGCCCAGAGGGAGCTGTCTTTGTTTTCAAAATACTGACCGTGAAGCTTTTTCCCGCTTTCAAAAGAGTCAATGAGAAGCTCGGTGTGGGGAGTGTTGTCAAACCATTTATAGCCGGCGATAAGATTTTTATTGTCGGCGTTTCTTTCAAAAAGAGAGTTCTTTGCCGGTACTGTCGGGTCTTCACGGCGTTTCTGACCGAGCGCGATGAAGAAAAAGGCAACACCGAGTGCAAGCCACAGCACAAAAAGGACAATAATGATTGCAACGATAATTTTAAACAGCATATAAATTCCTCCGTAAAATATGTTTTACGGTTAGTATTATATAGCATAGAAAAATAAAAATCAACAGCAGTGCTTACGGAGCAGGAATTTATTGAAAAATAAAAGCTCGATAGTCTTTACTTTTCCGCTTTATCGTGGTAAAATATAAAAGTGTTATACAGGATTTAATGAACGGAGGATATTATTATGGAAACAAATAAACTCAACGGTGAAAATCTTGACTTTCTCTATGATATGGTTCTCGAGCTGAAAACGAGGGAGGAGTGTCACGCATTCTTTTACGATTTGTGCACCATTCCCGAGCTTAAATCCATTTCTCAGAGAGCGGTAGTGGCGAAAATGCTCAACGAAAACAGAAACTATCAGGAAATAGTTGATATAACCGGAGCTTCAACGGCGACAATCAGCCGTGTCAACCGTTCTCTGCAATACGGTGAAAACGGTTATCAGACGGTTTTTGAAAGAATGAAAAACAAGTGAGTGATAATATGTCCGCATATTCTGATTTTGCATATTTTTATGATAAGCTTACCGATGAAAGCGACTATGACGAAAGAAGTGAATACATAGCTTCTCTTTTCGCCGAAAACTCCGTCACCGGCGGTATTCTTCTCGACGCCGCCTGCGGAACGGGCAGACTTTCACAGAAGCTCGAAAATCACGGCTTTGACGTTATCGGTGTTGACATTTCGGAGGATATGCTCTCTGTGGCAACGGAAAGAAAAGCTCTGACGGGCAGCAATTCGCTTTATCTCTGTCAGGATATATCCGAGCTTGACCTTTACGGAACAATTAACTGCGCCGTATGCACGCTTGACAGCATAAATCATATCACCGACCCCGAAAAGCTGAAAAAGGCATTTTGCCGCATAGGACTTTTCATGGAAAAGGGCGGTATATTTATTTTCGACGTGAACACTCCATATAAGCACAAAGAGATTCTCGGTGACAATGCCTTTGTTTTCGACACCGACGATGTTTTCTGCGTGTGGCAAAACGAGTATGACGGAAAAACTCAGGCGGTGCACATCTGGCTCGACCTTTTTTCGCCCGGTGATGACGGCTTATACGAGAGATATTCGGAGGACTTCTGTGAAGTCATATATTCAGATGAATTTCTGAAAGAAGCACTTTCAAGGGCGGGCTTTTCGGTTAAAAATATCTATGCAGACCTTACACGTCAAAAAGTAGAAAGCGACACGCAAAGAGCGGTTTATGTCTGTGAAAAAATCACGGAGACAAACTCTGTATTCAAAGAATAAAGTATCATATAAGACAAAAGAAGGTAATTTTATGGGCGATTTAGTCAGATGCATTTCTTCTGACGGCACTCTGACCGTCATGGCAATAGATTCGACCGATATAGTCAATGAAGCGGTCAGAATACACAAAACAACACCGGTGGTCAGTGCGGCTCTGGGCAGGCTTCTTTCCGCCGCCTCTCTCATGGGTGCTGTGCTGAAAGGGAAAGATGATTCCGTTACGCTCAGGCTGAAAGGTGACGGACCTATAGGCTCGGTCATTGCCGTATCGGACAGTCTCGGAAACGTCAGAGGCTATGTTCAGAATAACATTGTTGAGCTTCCGCTCAATAAAAAGGGAAAGATTGACGTTTCGGGTGCTGTCGGCAAAAACGGCGACCTGACAGTTATAAAAGACCTCGGGCTCAAGGAGCCCTACGTCGGTCAGGTGCCGATAGTTTCGGGAGAAATAGCCGAGGATATAACCTATTATTATTTCACCAGCGAGCAGACACCGACGGTGTGCGCTCTCGGCGTTCTTGTTGACAGAGATTACACGATAAAAAAAGCGGGCGGCTTTATTGTTCAGCTTCTGCCGACCGCATACGACGACACAATCGACCTCGTTGAAGACTGTATTAAGGATATTGAGCCGGTGACAACGCTTCTTCAGAAAATGAATACAGAAGAGCTGTGCCGCCACGTATTGCCGAAATTCGGGCTTGAAAGGCTTGACGGCTCTTCACCGGAATACCGCTGTACCTGCTCACGCAAAAGGGTCGAAAATGCACTGATTTCAACGGGTAGAGAGAGTCTTGAGGAGATGGCTCAGGATGAGAAAACAGAGGTCTGCTGTCACTTCTGCGATAAAAAGTACATTTTCTCACCGGAGGATATTAAGAGGCTCATAAAAGAGTCGGAATAAGTATTAGCTATATATAAAAAGTCTCGGAGAGCTTTTCCCCGAGACTTTTTTTGTGCGTTTAATTTTAATTTCCGTTACCGAAAAAATCGTTGAAATTACTGAAGAAATCTTCAAAATCTCTGTAATTTTCATTACCGTTTCCGTCGCCGTAATAGTATTCATAGAAGCTTTGGGTTGTAGTCTCTTCCTGAGTGTCGGTGGAAGAGGAGCCCTTGTCCTCAACAAGCTTGACCGTCACGTCAAACTGCTTGACCTTGTAGCTTCCGCCTACTCCGCTGCTTCTTTCAATACGGCAGATTCCGAGTTCAATGCTGTCGCCGACGCCGGATTTGTCGATTACGTCAAGAAGAATATCTGACTTGTCGAGCTTTTTGCCGTTGACTGAGGTTATCATATCACCCACAGTGACCTCAGTTCCCTTGAACGAGCTGTCGTCTGAAATAGCCGCTATGATAACCGAGCCCGTCGGTAGACCCTTGCTCTGAACTATTGCGCTGTAACGCCAGTAGTTTGAAACGGGAGCATACGAGATTCCGAGCTTCGGGCGATTCGGCACATAACCGTATTTTATAAGGTCTTCAACGACCGGTCTTGCAACCGAAATTGGCACGGCGAAGCCTATACCCTCGTAATCCGTTGCCGAAATTTTTGACGAGTTAATGCCGATAACCTGACCGGAGGAGTTGACGAGCGCACCGCCGGAGTTGCCGGGGGAGATAGCCGCATTGTGCTGAATGACGGTCATATTGTAGGTTGAAGATATTGAACGGTCAAGAGCCGAGACAATGCCGCTCGTCATGGAGCCGTAATATTCGCTTCCGCCGGGGTTACCGATGGCATAAACAGCTTCGCCGACCTGCAAAGCCGTGCTGTCGCCGAATGTAGCCGCCTCAAGATTTGTCTGTGAGATGCTGAGCACGCCGATATCGGTTCTTTCGTCAAAGCCGACAATTTTTGCCTGACA
This sequence comes from Acutalibacteraceae bacterium, assembly GCA_045639785.1. Taxonomy (GTDB): domain Bacteria; phylum Bacillota; class Clostridia; order Oscillospirales; family Acutalibacteraceae; genus UBA6857. The sequence goes on from JAZUDT010000041.1 coordinate 7,715, forward strand.
GATTGTTCCGTCACGCAGAAGAATGCCGCAGGACTTTATGTTTTTGTCCGAAATAACGTGGGCACAGGTGATAATATAAGTGGTGTTTTTCGAGTCGCTGAGTCCCATAACAACGCCGGAGCCTTCGCCGTAAAGTGTTCCGTTCACGTCATAAACCGAAACGCCGACGACGCTTCCTCTTGCCTTCTTTGCGACCGCAATTCCGGGTGAAGCAGAGCTGTCGCTTGTCACGGACTGATTTGACGGTGCCTCTGTTTCGAGAGTTGCGCTGTCACCGGTTGTGCGCACGGCGTCTGTGACGGAGGGCTTTGAGGTGTTCTTTGATTTCCCGATTGAAATGCCTATTCCCACAGAGCCGAGAATGAGTATGACCATAATAATTGCGGCGACTATTTTTTTGCCCTTTCCGCTTCCCTTTGACGGCGTTTCGGGGCTCTGATAACCGTAGTCACTGCGCTGTGAATAGCTCTGATTTGTGTAGGAAGCACCCGAAGAGTAGGGATTTGACGCACCTGAGTTCTGCTGATAAGCGGAACGGTAGGGATTCTGGCGAGGATAGCTGTTATTTTCGGTATGCGCCGGCTCTTCCTTTATCTCTGTGTCAGACGGCGCAGAGGTGAAATGATATTCGCCGTTTTCCTCAAACTGAAATACCTCCGACGGTTTTTCAGCTTCCGGCTGTTCGTCGGCAGTCTCCTGTGAAGAATAAATGTCTGTGCTTTTTTCCGGTTCTCCGTTTTTTTCAAGGGGAATCGCACTGTTATCATTTTCAAATAATTCGTCGTTAAATTCGTCCATGATAAAAGCTCCTTTCTTTATTTTACATAAATGCAGTATATAACAAATTCCTTAAGCGTACCTTAGAAAAATCATTCGCCGGGTACAGTGAACGTAAATTCCGTATATTCGCCCTCTTTGCTGTCGGCGTATATCATACCGCCGTGCATATTTATAATTGTTTTGACAATGTAGAGACCGAGACCTACGCCCTTTACGTCAAAGCTTCTGGATTTATCGACCTTATAGAATCTTTCAAATATTCGTGAAATATCCTCCTTTGAAAGTCCCGCACCCGTGTTTCTCATTGTTACCGTTACGTATGCGTCGCTTTTACTTGCGAACACGCTTATTGTTCCGTTTTCGTCGGTGAACTTTACGGCGTTGTCGAGAAGATTATAGACAGCCTGATGAAGCAAATCTCTGTCGGCGAAAACCTTGACATCGGCGATTTCGTCAAGTCCCTCTATCGAAATGTTCTTTTCCGAAATGCGCTGTTCCATAGCAATAAGTATTTCGAGAATCTGTGACGACAGATTATATTTCACGGGTTGGATTTTCACTTCGCCCGATTCGATTTTTGAAAGATTGAGCATTGAGACGACAAGACGGGAGAGCCTCTTGACCTCGGAGGAAACGGTGGAAAGATATTCCTTTTCCTTTTCCGGCGGGATAGTGCCGTCGAGTATTCCGTCAACAAAGCCGCTTATTGTGGTCATCGGCGTTTTCAGCTCGTGAGAAACATTTGCTACAAAGCTCTTTTTCGCTTCGTTATCGACCGCAAGCTCGTCAACCATCTTGTTCAGCGCAAAGCCCATTTCTTCCATATCGCTTGTTGAACTGTCTATGTTGACGTGCTGTGAAAAATCACCCTTTGCGTATCTTCCCATAGCTTCTATCATTTCGGATATGGGCTTTGTCGTGCGCCTTGTGTTGATATATATTGCGGCGAATGAGAGAAGTATTGCCGCAAACATTGCGATAATAGTTATCTTGAATATGGAGGCAACGTATGGCACGAGCCCCTTGACTGCATCCTCAACGGCGAACACTTCGCCTATGATAAGATTGTTGTATTCAATCGGCATTCCGACGATGAAGCTGTTTCCGAAGCCGGGGGAAATAGACGTGAAGCTTGTAAATTTTCCGCCCTTTGCACGTGCCGTCAGCGACGGGTCAATTTCAATCGCCGAATGCTTTTCGCATACCTTGCCGCCGTTTGAAAGAAATTCGGGGCAGAGAATTATTTTACCGTTACGGTCGCATACGAGGTATTCCGATTCCGTAGCTGAGGAAATGGTGCTGATGTTGTTTCCGAGAATGAGAGTGTTGAAGCGGCTGTTTTCATCGTCTGACGTTACGGCGTCAATGTAGCTCTGCGCTATGGTACTGCTGTTTTCGCCGAGCATCGCCATTTTTTCATTCCACCAGTGATTTGTGACAAGAATGAGGATAAGAACACTGAAGAATACAAATGACACCGATACTATCAGTGCGGTAAACAGATAATAACGCTTTATAAAGCTTCTTTTGCTTTTTTTCTTTTTCTTTTTCTTCGTCTGCATACTGTCTGCCTCTTTAAACACGGCAGAAAATATCACGAGGATACCTTCTGCCGTTATCGGTATTAATAATCTTTTGTTTCAAACTTGTAGCCTACGCCCCAGACTGTTCTGAGCTCCCATTTATCCGAAACGCCCTCAAGCTTTTCACGAAGTCTCTTGACGTGAACGTCAACCGTTCTCGAATCTCCGTAATAATCAAAGCCCCATACCTCGTCAAGAAGCTGGTCTCTTGTGAAGACTCTGTTCGGGTTCTTTGCAAGGTGGAATATGAGCTCCATTTCTTTCGGAGGAGTGTCTATCTGCTTTCCGTTGACCCTGAGTTCATAATTTGTCAGATTGATTGAAAGCTTGTCGTAGTGCACCTCTTTCACTTCGTCAACGGGATTCTTCGCCGCACGTCTCATAACCGCTTTTATTCTTGCGATTATTTCTTTTGTGTCAAAGGGCTTTACAACATAATCGTCTGCGCCGAGCTCAAGACCGAGCACCTTGTCAAATACCTCTCCCTTTGCAGTGAGCATAATTATAGGGTTATCGGAGAATTTTCTGATTTCTCTGCACACCTGCCAGCCGTCAAGGCGGGGGAGCATTATATCAAGAAGCACAAGGTCCGGCGATTCCTCCTGATACATCGAAACAGCCGTAACGCCGTCATTTGCGATAATAACAGTGTAGCCCTCCTTTTCAAGATAGAGCCTGAGCAGTTCGCAAATGTTGAGATCGTCGTCAACAACGAGGATTTTCCCTAAACTCATATAATATTCCTCCTTAGAGTTTTATCAATTATATTATATCTGCTTTGTTGCGGATACATATTAAATTTTTAAAAATTTTTCACATTTTTTCCGGCGCACTGATTTTCAGCATATTAAGTATGTTTCTTATCGTATCCTTTACGCATACGCACAGGAAAAGTCTCGCCTGCATTAGCTCTCTGTCCTCAACACTTACACGGCATGCGTTATAGAATTTGTGAAACAGCGTTGCAAGCTCCGTGACATAATGCGTCATCTTTGCCGGGTCATAGCTCTTTGCCGCAAGAATAACGGTGTCGGTGAGAGAGGCAAGGTGACGGATAAGCTCCTTTTCCTCCGGCTCTCTGAGAAGCATGAGCTGATTTTCTCCGCACTCCTGTACTGTTACGCCCTGCTCCTCAAGCTTTCTGAGAATACTGCATATTCTTGCGTGAGCATACTGGCAGTAATAAACGGGGTTGTCCGCACTTTCCTTAACGGCAAGGTCGAGGTCGAAATCCATTGTCGAGCCCGCTTCACGCATATTGAAAAGAAAACGCACCGCATCAATGGGCACTTCGTCAAGAAGGTCGGTGAGCGTTATCGCTTTTCCCGTTCTCTTGCTCATTTTTACGGGCTGTCCGTCCTTGACCAGGCGCACAAGCTGCATGAGCACAACGTCGAGACGCTCCTGACTTATTCCGATGGCCTCCATTGCGCCTTTCATTCTTGCCACATGACCGTGATGGTCTGCGCCCCACACGTCTATCGCCTTGTCAAAGCCACGCATGAATTTGTTTCTGTGATAGGCAATATCGGCAAGGAAATACGTCGGGTTTCCGTTCGCTCTTATGAGCACGTCGTCCTTAAGCTCAAGCTTTTCTATTTCGGCGTCGCTCTTTCCCTGCTCCTTTAAAAGCTTTGTCAGAATTTCCTTGTTTTTATACCATAATGCACCGTCTTTTTCGTATGTGCAGTTACGGCTCTTAAGAATATCAAGCGTTTCGCTGAGCTCTTTGCCGTTGTGCAGAGAAAGCTCGCTGAACCATAAATCATAGTTTATTCTGTATTTCTGCATTGCGCTCTTCATATTCTCAATGTTGAGAGGAAGCGCAAATTCGGTGAGAGCCTTTCTTCTTTCGCTCTCGCTTTTTTCAAGATAAGAATCGCCGTATTTTTCGGCAAATTCCTTTGCTCTTTCAATAATATCGGCACCGTGATAGCTGTCCTCGGGGAGCACAACGGCGTCCTCGCCCCTGAATAACTGCTGATACCTTATATCGAGCGAAAGGGCGAATTTTTCAATCTGATTGCCTGCGTCATTGACATAAAACTCACGGCTGACCTCGTAGCCTGCGTAATCGAGCACGGCGGCAAGACAGTCGCCGAGAGCTCCGCCCCTTGCGTTGCCCATGTGCATAGGACCGGTGGGATTGGCGGAAACAAATTCGACATTTATTTTTTTGCCCTTTCCGTAGTCGCTTCTGCCGTAGCTGTCGCCGCATTTTCTCACATCGAGAAGAACGTCGGCGTAAAACTTATCGGAAAGATAAAAATTGATAAAGCCGGGACCTGCTACTTCTATACGTGAAAAATATGAGTCGCATAAATCGGAATATTCCTTTATCGTGTCGGCGATTTTTCTCGGCGGCATTCTGAAAGCCTTTGCGTTAGCCATAGCCGCATTTGATGAATAATCGCCGTTGTTTCTGTCGGCGGGTACTTCAATATTAAAGTCGTTCATCGGCTCTGACGGAAGCTTTCCGTCGGCGACGGCTTTGCCGACAGCCTCAAGTATTATGTTTTTTATCTGTGCTTTTGCTTCGTTTACGATTTTTGACATATCAAACCTCAGTCTTTCCGAAAATAAATTCAAACTCAATTTCGCCGATGGGCACAAGCTCAACATCGCTCTCATACCGAAAATACAGTCTTCCGCCCTCAAAGTCGGAAACAAGCTCACTGCACGACATTCCCATACTGAACGAAGTGCCTGAGACACTGTAGCGGGAGATATGGCGTATTCCCTTTTCGATTATTATGAGAGATGCAAGCGCACCCTTGTCACGCCTTATTGTCAGCTTTTTTCCGTCCGTGACGTGAATCACCGTTTTTTCGCCCGCAGAATCGCCCTGCGTTTCAATGTAGGAGACGGTATAATCGCTTTCGTCGCCCGTTATTTCGGCATCGGTGTTGACAATAACGGTCTCTTTATCCCCCTGCGCATACTGCGTGGAGGTAATTTTAATCCTGCGTTTTATTTCAAAGAACTTCCCTTCTTAAATCTTTTTGTTTTTTCTGTGTCTGAGAAAATCCTCAAGAATCATGACGGCCGAAACGGCGTCAATGACGTTTTTTCTGTCTTTGCCTCTTGTGTTTGTTTCGTTTAATGCACGGTGAGCCGAAACGGTGGTGAGCCTTTCGTCCCACATAACGGTTTTGACGCCGCACTCAGCTTCAAGCTTTTCGGCAAAGAGAGCGCACTTCTGAGCACGTGAGCCCTCTGAGCCGTCCATGTTTTTCGGCTTTCCGACAACAATGAGCTCAGGCTTCTTTTCTCTGACGAGCACATCTATTTTAGCTATCAGCTTCGGCTCATAGCTTTCTTTTATCACGGTGACGGGGGAGGCGAGCATTTCGAGAGCGTCGCACACCGCAATCCCCGTTCTCATATCGCCGTAATCAACTGACAGTATAATCATGATTCACTCAGCTCATATCTCACGGTGGCGAAGGTTCTCTTTGAAGAAAGACCGCTGTGTATTCTTGAAAGCACGGTTTTTGTCACAGAGATAAGATTGACGCTTCCGAGGTCTGACGGATAGTCGTAGCCGTACCAGATGCTCATGACATAATACGGTGAGCCTATGCACATCCACTTGTCATAGTTGTCGGTGGTGGTACCCGTCTTTGCATAAGTGACCATACCCGGGACGGTACAGCCGTGAGCGGTACCGTAGGAGGTGGTGGTGACGTGGGAGAGAAGCTCAAGCATAATCTTTGAAGCACTCTCGTCTATTGCCTGCTCATATTTCGGCTTTGAGTTATCAAGAATAACCTTTCCGTCACGGTTGAGCACACGGTAATAGCTGTGGGATTTATAGTATCTGCCTCCGTTGCCGAATACGGCGTATGCGCTTGCCATTTCGAGGGTTGAAACGCCGCCGTTTGTGCCGCCGACCGCAAGAGGGCTGAGGTCCTTGTCACCGTCGGTGAGATGTTCGAGGTGGAATTTTTCCGTGACGTATTCGTATGAGGCGGAAACACCGAGAACCTCATTGAGAAGTCTTGCCGGTACCGTATTGAGTGAGCGGCAGAGAGCCGAATCAACGGTGATGTATTCGCCCGTGCCCTTGTCACCGGCATAGTTTCTCGGCCACAACGAGCCGTCGGGGAGAGTTATGGCATAGTTGAGAACGGTTGCACTTCCGGAGCGGATATATCCCTTATCCACGCAGGGACCGTAAACTGAGAGCGGCTTAATGGAGGAGCCGGGCTGTCTGAATGAGGTTGAGGCTCTGTTCTTGACACGGTCGCCCGTCTTTTTGCCCGTACCGCCGACAATAGCAAGTATTCTGCCCTCATAGTTCATTACGGTTATTGCCGCTTCGGGAAGCTTGCCGTCCTTGTCCTGATGTGAATACGGGAAGCTTGTTCTGTTCTCAAAAATATCCTCGACGATTTTCTGAACACGCATATCGCAGGAGGTTTCTATTCTGAGACCGCCGCAGTACACCTGACGCCACGCTTCGTTGTAGTCATAGCCGTATTCTTTTCTCAAATCGCTGATGATTTCGTCAATAACGTAATCGACATAATAGCTGTTGTATTCCTTTTTCTCCGCTGTCTGAGTAGTAACTGTCTGAGCGGCGGAGCGTCTGCTGGCGAGATTTATTTTATACTTGAGAGCCTTGTTATACTGCTTCTCGGTTATTTTTCCCTGCTCGTACATACATTTGAGACAGTACTGCATTCTTATCCTGACGTTGTCGGTGCCCTTATCGAAATTTGTGTAGGGGTTGTAGCGGTAGGGATTTTGTGTTATCGAAGCGAGCATTGCACATTCGGCGATGGTCAGCTCCTTGAGTTCCTTGCCGAAATAGGTCTCGGCGGCGGTTTTTATTCCGTAACAGCCCGAGCCGAGATATATCGTGTTGAGGTATGCCTCGAGTATGTCTTTTTTCTCATAATTTTTCTCAAGGTTGAGAGCGTTGAGAATTTCATTGAATTTTCTCACAAAGGTAGCCTGATTCTGTCTTGTGAGGTTTTTGATGAGCTGCTGAGTCATAGTTGAGCCGCCCTGAGTTCCGCCCGAAGACGATGAAATGAAACAGTATGCCGTTCTCAGCCAGTCAACCCCCTTGTGGTCATAGAAACGCTTGTCTTCAAGGCAGACGAAAGCCCACTGCAGATTTTCGGGGATTTTCTTTATTGACACCCACTCACGGTTTTCCGTGCCGTGAAGACGGGCAATCTCGCTCTTTTCTCCGTTGCTGTCAAAGGCATAGAGAATAGAGGTCTGATACTGCTCGCTCTTATACACGTCAAGGTCTATGAGGGAGTCCCCGTCACGCACGGATACAACATATCCGAACATTCTGACACCGATAACAAAGGCGGTTACGCCGCAGGCGACGATAATGCCGCAAACGGTTATGAGCGACCATTTGAGAACAGGGTTCATCGGCTTGCGGTTAGCCTTTTTCTCCATTCGTATTTTCTTCTTTTCTGTTTTAAGGCGGATTTTTTCTTCCGCCGATAAGTCTTTATTTTTTCTGCCAGACATTAGGGTCAGTCCTCCTTATGAAGGTAATTTCTCTTCTGCTTGCAAGTGATAACAATATCCCATCTTGCATAGTGTTCCTATTATAATAAATAAAGTCAGCTAAATCAACAATATTATATAAAAAATTGCTTCTGACGGATAAAAAAATACATATTTATTGATTTTTGGACTTTGCAGGTGTATTATTACAGTAAAATTACCAGTGTAAAAAGGAATGAATGTTAAAATGAATTTTATCAAAGTTAAAACCTATGCGGAAATGAGCAGGCTTGCCGCCGATATTGTCGGCAAACAGATTAAGGATAAACCCGACAGCGTTATCGGTCTTGCGACCGGCTCTTCACCAATAGGAATGTATAAGCTTCTCATAGAGAGATGCGAGAGCGGAGAGCTCGATTTTTCAAAGGTTAAAACAATTAACCTTGACGAATACTGCGGTCTTGCCCCCGACAATGACCAGAGCTACCGCTACTTTATGAATAAACAGCTTTTCGACCACATAAACATTGATAAGAAAAACACACACGTTCCGGACGGACTTGCCGAAGACACCGAAAAAGAGTGCGCCGCATACGACAGATTAATCAAAGAAAGCGGTATTGACCTTCAGGTGCTCGGTGTGGGCAGAAACGGTCACATCGGCTTTAACGAGCCTGCATCGGTTTTTTCAAAAGGTACCCACGTCACCGCACTCAAGGAGGACACCATTAAGGCAAATTCACGCTTCTTTGAAAAAATCGAGGACGTTCCCACAACGGCAATCACTATGGGTATTGAATCAATAATGTCGGCAAAGAAAATCGTTCTTGTTTCAAGCGGCGAGGCAAAAAGACCGATAATGGAAAAACTGCTCGAATGTGAGGTCACTCCGCTTGTGCCCGTCTCGATACTCAAAAATCACCCCGACGTAACAATTATTTTCAGCGAAAACTGAGGTTAGCGGATATGAATATTGAAAAAACTCTCGAAAATTTCAGAAGTAACGGCTTTGAAGCTGTCTATTTTGAGACAGTAAACGAGGCTGTTGAATATCTCGACAACAAAATCGACGGTGTGAGCGTCTCCTATGGCGGCTCAATGACAGTCAGTCAGACGGGACTTCTGAAAAAGCTTGAAAAGCATAACGAAATATGGAGTCACTGGGACGTTCCGGAGGGAATGACAAAAGAAGAGGTAATGAAGAAAGCAATGCTGACCGACGTTTATCTCACAAGTGCCAACGGCGCAAGCGAGGGCGGCGAGCTTGTCAATATCGACGGCACGGGCAACCGTGTTTCCTCGACGCTTTTCGGGCACAAAAAGGTGTATTTCATCGTCGGCATAAACAAATTTGAAGAAACGCTCGAAAAGGCTGTGTTCAGAGCGAGAAACATCTCTGCTCCGCTCAATGCCAAAAGGCTCGGCAGAAAAACTCCCTGCGCCGTCAAGGGCGACAGATGCTATAACTGCTCTTCAGAGGAGAGAATATGCAGAGGTCTTGTAATTCACTGGAAGAAGCTGACAAGCTGTGACACAGAGGTTGTGATTATCGGCGAAAAGCTCGGCTTCTGATAAAAAATAACACTGACAGAAAAATGGCTCTACGAAAACCGTAAAGCCATTTTTGTTTGTGTAATATGCTTTTTCGTGCTTTTATTATTCCTCGTTCTTTCTCGATTTAAGCTCGGAAAGAATCTCGTCGTATCTGTCCTCGTCGATTTCAAATTTCTTTGAAAGTACAAAATATCCGACTGCCATGAATACCACCGGCAGTACCGCCATAACAAGTCGGAGCCAGAATGTCATACTGCTGTTTGCTGACTGAAGCACCTGCTCGACCGTTGCGGTTTTAGCCGCCTCAGCCGCCTGCTCACCGATAATGCTTCTCTGCTGGAGAGCAAGGTTTTCCGCATCGGAAATCTTGTTCGTGATTGCCGTCAGACCTATTGCAAGATAGACAATCATTATGATTAACTGCTGGAGAGAGCTTGACATTTTAGCCATGAACGGTCTGACTGAGAAGATGAGAGCTTCGTTTCTTTCGCCCGTGAGGTATTCGTTGTATTCTATCGTATTTGAAAGGCATACCGCACCGATAATGTAGAAGAGCGAATAGCCTATGCCGATAAAGAACGAAATTCCGCACATGCAGTAGAAGCTCGCCGTGCCCTTGATAAACTGACCGGAAGCAAAGAAGAGAGTATAGCCGATTATTGTCATAATAAACGACACACGGACTATCTGTATGCGCTTGAGCTTCTTTGTGAGTATGGGATAGAGCACATAGCTCAGCGCAGAGGAAGCACCGAAGCAAATGACGAAAATTGTCGTGAATTTTCCCTCATAGCCGTATGAAAGATAGATGTAGTTTGTGCCGAAAGCGGTGAGTAATGTTCCGCTGAGGTTGACAAAGAGAAGCATTACCGCCGTCCAGAGAACCTGTTTGTTGCCCAGAAGAATTTTCACCATCTGCTTGAAGCCGACATTTTCGTCCTCGGAGTGAACCTGAGGCTTCTCCTTGACTCCGGCGCAGACAAGCGACTGACAGCCTATGAACGTGAGTGCAATAACAACGGTCACAACTCTGTATCCCGTGACGGCATTTCCTCCGATTGAGAGAGAGCCGACGGTGAAAATGGGAATAAGTCCGTTTGCGAGCACCGTGCCGAGACCTGCGAAAAGATTTGAAATCGAGGTGACAAAGTCTCTTTCGTCCGGCTCACTCGTCAGAGACGGAAGCATTGACCAGTAGCCTATATCGTTCATTGTGTATGTAATATCCCATATAAGATAAAGGAAAGTGAAAGCGATAACGAAGGCACTGCCCTTGAGCGGCAGGGTGTAGATAAGCACGAGGACTATTGCGTTTGTCACGGCACCGATTAAAATCCAGGGCTTGAATTTGCCGAATTTAGAGTGTGTCTTTTCGATTATTCCGCCCATAACAGGGTCGTTAATTCCGTCCCATATACGACAGATTATCATGATAATACTTATCGCCGCAAACTGTCCGTCCGTCACTCCCTTGGTGTAGAGAATGAACGTGAGAAGAAAGTAGGTGTAAAGCGAATAAGCAAGGTCTCTTCCCACGCCGCCAAGTGAATAAATCCATGCGTTACGTTTGAAATTTGACTTTTCGGCGGTTTTGGTTTTTGCCATAAAAATCAGCTCCTTCTGTTTTATAAATGATTCTTCACACGGAAAGTATATCAGATTACTGTTTGACTGTCAAATGATATTTGCTTTTTTACGCCGGCAAACGAGCTTTTTGTATTGCAAAAGATATACCCTTATGATATAATTACTTGAATTATTAATTCTGTTTACCGACAGAGCAAAACGGCGGTGTGAATGTGAAAACAGAGGAAAGAGAAAACTGCGTTATTCTGGAGGGCGTGAAGTGCCTTGATATAGGGCTTTGTCTTGACTGCGGTCAGGCTTTCAGATTTATAAAGAAAGAAGACGGATCATTTCACGGTGTAGCGGGGAGCACTGTTCTCGACGTGAGACAATGCGGCGACAGATGTATTTTTTATCACACAACAAAGAAAGAATTTGAAGAAAAATGGTACGGCTATTTTGACCTTGGGCGTGACTATGAAAAAATCTGCGAAAGCTTTGACGACAGGTACCTTGTCCGTGCGTGCAGAGAGTATTACGGCATACGTATTCTCAGGCAGGACAGATGGGAGGCACTGTGCTCCTTCATAATATCGCAGAATAACAATATTCCGAGAATAAAGGGCATTATTGAAAGGCTGTGTGAAAACTTCGGCGAAAAAATAGGAGAAAACGATTATTCCTTTCCGTCATATACCGTGCTTGCCGATAAAACGGTTGAAGAGCTTGCGTGTCTGCGGGCGGGTTTCAGAGCGAAATATATTATAGATGCCGCACAGAAGGTCAGAAGCGGCGAAGTAAGCCTTGAAATGCTCGACAAAACGGATATTGAAGAAGCAAGACAGGAGCTTATGAAAATCAAGGGTGTGGGCAAAAAGGTGGCCGAGTGCACTCTCCTTTACGGCGTCGGGCTTGTTGACGCATTCCCCGTTGACGTGTGGGTGAAAAGAATCTGCGACGAGCTTTATCCCGACGGTCTGCCCGAATGTATGAACGGTGTCAGGGGCATAGCACAGCAGTATCTTTTCCACTGGAGGAGAAATCTTGACGAAAGCGTGGTGTGCGTATGACGAAGAAGCAGAGAGCTTTCGAGTGCGTGGAGGCTCTTAAAAAGGAATACCCCGAAGCGGTATGCTCACTCAATGCGAAAACGCCTCTTCAGCTTCTTATTGCCACAAGGCTTTCTGCCCAGTGCACAGACGCAAGGGTTAATCTTGTCACACCGGCTCTTTTTGAAAAGTATAAAACTCTCGACGATTTCTGCGGTGCGAAAGTGGAGGATGTTGAAAAAATAGTCCACTCCTGCGGTTTTTATCACGCAAAGGCGAGGGATATAATCGGAATGTGTCGGGGAATAAAAGAGAATTTCGGCGGTGAGGTGCCCGACACAATAGAAAAGCTGACCACTCTTCCGGGAGTGGGGAGAAAGACGGCAAATCTCATTGTCGGCGATGTGTATAAGAAGCCGGCGGTTGTCGCCGACACTCACCTTATACGTATTACAAATCTGATCGGGCTTGTTTCGACAAAGGACCCGAAAAAGGTCGAGCTTGAGCTTAAAAAGCTTCTGCCGGAGGAAGAGAGCAACGATTTTTGTCACCGGTGCGTTCTTCACGGGAGAAAGGTGTGTATTTCCTCAAGACCGAAATGCGGCGAATGCGTTATGCGGGAATACTGCATAAGTGCGGGAAAAATAAAAAAGCAGGGAAGAAAATAATATGGAAAAATTTTTGTTTTATTTCAGTCAGTGGACATGGGGATTTTCGGTTAATTTAATCGGTTCTGTCGCATACTTTATCTGTGTGCACATAAAAAAGTACGACCACGAAAAAAACGGCTATTCCAATATAGTCTTTGTTCCCTGGAAGCAGGGCGGGCTTTCGCTGGGCACGTTTATTTTCATGAGAAAAGACCACCCCGATAAAACCTGGACCTACAACACGAAAATTCACGAATACGGTCACACGTGGCAGTGCCTGCTTCTCGGTCCTCTCTACTGGATAGTCATTGCCGCTCCGTCCGCCGTCTGGTGTAACTTTTTCAAAAAGTACCGTGAGAGAAAAAATGTTTCATATTATAAGCTCTATTGCGAGAGCTGGGCAAATAAGTGGGGACAGAAATTCACGGGAAAGAAAATGGAAATAGAGAAATAGAGTGGGTTGAAAGAATGAAAAAAAAGCTGATAAGCGTCTTTCTTGCGTCACTTGCGGTGCTGATGTGCCTGACTGCATGCGGGAAAGATACGGGAGAGGGGAAAAGTCTTGTTTTTCCCATTGATAACGACCCTGTTTATCTTGACCCGCAGATAGCTTTTGACAGCGGGGCAAGAGATATAATAAATAACTGCTTTGAGGGACTTGTCCGTCTGGGCACAAACGGAAAAATACTGCCGGGAGTTGCCGGAAAATGGAGCGTCAGCAAGGACGGAAAAACCTATATTTTCACTCTGAGAAGCGATGCCGCATGGTACTTCCCGAAAGCGGCGGCAAAGCTTGTTAATGAGGAAAATGAAGAGGGCTATGAGGAGAAGCTGACCGCCGATGATTTTGTTTTTGCTTTCAGACGTGCGCTTGAAAAAAACACCGGCGCAAAGGATGCAAAAAGTCTTCTTTCGATAAAAAATGCCGAGGCTGTTCTCAGCGGGCGTATGCCGTCGAAAAAGCTCGGTGTGAAGAAAATAAGCGATAACAAGCTGAAAATAACGCTCGAATATCCCGACGGCGGATTTCTCAGAACGCTCACACAGGCAATATGTATGCCTTGCAATAAAAAATTCTTTGAGCTGACCGGCGGAAGATACGGGCTTTCTCTTCAATATCTGATAGGTAACGGACCTTTTTATATCGGCTCGTGGAACACGGATAAGTCGGTGACGATAAAAAAGAACCCGTTTTATCACGGTGAGAATGCCGCCGTGCCGCAGAGCGTTCTGTTTTCGGTCAACAGCGACTACGACTCACGGGCGAAAAAGCTTTTGTCGGGCAACTATGATATAGCCCATATTGATTACAGCGGATATTTGCGTCTCAAAGATGAAAAGAGCTGTAAATTCACAGAAACAGAGAACACCGTTTGGACACTTGTCTTCAACTGCAGGGACGGCTGCATGAAAGACATAAATACACGTCTTGCGGTGCTTTACGGCTTTGACACGTCGCTCATGACGAAGAGCGGCAATATGAGCACGAGAGCGTCCCACCTTGTTGCCGAAAGCACGCTTTCTTCCGTTCAGTCCGGAAAGAAACGTATAGACCTGCCGAAATACAACATATCAAAAGCAGAAAAGTATTGGGAAAAGGCACTGGAGTCGCTGTCCGTCAGCTCAATGAGCATAACGATAAAATGCACTCAGAGCAGTGAGAACGATATAAGAGCAGTGCTTCAGAATCTTCAAAAGGCATTCGGAATAAGCTGTGACGTGAGAGTGAACGTGCTTGAGGAAAGCGAGCTTGAAAAGGCACTTGAGACGGGGGATTATCAGATTGCGTATGCGCCTTTGCACGCTCCGTCAGACAGCCCCGTTGACTATCTTCAGTACGCCGCAGACACCGCCTTTTATAAAAACAGTGAGTTTGACTCTGTCATCAGACGCATACGCAAGGCAGACGAAAATGAAAAGGCGGGCGGTATAAAGAATGCCGAGGAACACCTTGTCAATAACGGCGTTGCGGTGCCTTTGTTCAGCGCAAAAAGCTATGTTGCATTCTCTGCCATGACAGAGGGAGCCTACACCGATTCGTCGGGTAACGTAACAAGTTTCTTTAACACCTACAAATATGAATAGGAGCGGTGATTATGAATAATGTAAAAGAGCTTTACCGTCAGTGGCGTGAAAAAGCGGTGCTTGATGCCGAGCTTATTGAGGAGCTTGAAAAAATCGAAAATGATGAAAATGCCGTTTTCGACAGGTTTTACACAAACCTCAGCTTCGGCACAGCCGGACTCAGAGGAGTTATCGGCGCAGGCACGAACAGAATGAACGTCTATACCGTCGGTCAGGCGACGCAGGGGCTTGCCGACTATCTCAACAGTGAGTTTAAAAATCCGAGCGTTGCAATCGCTTACGATTCGAGAATAAAATCCGATGTTTTTGCAAAATGTGCGGCGGGTGTTCTTGCCGCAAACGGAATAAAGGTGTATTTTTATCCCGTTCTTGTGCCGACGCCAATGCTGTCGTTTGCCGTCAGAAGACTTCACTGCTCCTCGGGTATAATTATCACGGCGAGCCATAACCCGTCCGAATATAACGGCTATAAGTGCTATGACCCAAACGGCTATCAGATGACAGACGAGGCGGCAGACAAGACATACGCCTTTATCGAAAAGGTCGATATGTTTGACGGCGTGAAGATGACAAACTTCAATGAAGCCGTAGAATCGGGCATGGTCAGTTTTATCGGTGACGATGTTTTTGAGGAATTTTATGAAAAAGTGCTCTCAGCGAGCGTATTTGACTGCTCCGGCAGTGATATTAAAATCATCTATTCGCCCTTAAACGGCACGGGTAACATTCCCGTCAGAGAGATTCTCCGGCGAAAGGGAATAAGCAATGTAAAGGTCGTAAAGGAGCAGGAAATGCCCGACGGAAAATTCCCGACCTGCCCGTTCCCGAATCCCGAAATAAAGCAGGCGTTTGAAAAGGCTATCGAAATGACGGCGGACTATGAGGCAGATTTGCTTCTGGCAACTGACCCCGACTGCGACCGTGTTGGCATAGCCGTCAGGGATAACGGTGAATACAGGCTTCTTTCCGGCAACGAGGTCGGTGTAATGCTTGCCGATTATCTTCTTTCCGTCAGAAAGGCAAACGGCACTCTGCCCGAAAAACCGATTGTGGTCAAGTCCTTTGTCACAACGGGACTTGTCAATGAGGTTTCACGTGCATACGGCGCAGAGACCATCGAGCTTCTCACGGGCTTCAAATATATCGGCGAGCTCATTACTCAGCTTGAGGAAAAGGGCGAAGAAAACCGCTTCGTTATCGGCATGGAGGAGAGCTACGGCTATCTTTCCGGCATACACGCACGGGATAAGGACGCCGTCGTAGCTTCAATGCTTATATGCGAAATGGCGTGCTTCTACAAGGCAAAGGGCATAAGTCTCTATGAGAGAATGAAACAGATATATGACGAATACGGAATGTATTTCAATAAGCTTGATAATTTTGTGTTCAAGGGTGCCTCCGGAATGGAGAAAATGAACAAAATTATGGAGGATATGAGAAATAATCCGCCGAAAAAAATATCGGGGCTTGACGTGACCGGGACAGCCGACTATAAGCTGAGTGTGAGAGAAAACACAGTCACGGGCGAAAAAACCGAAATCAGGCTTCCGAAATCGAACGTGCTCTCATATCAGCTCCCCGGCTCGTGCAGAGTTATTGTCCGCCCGTCCGGCACCGAGCCGAAAATCAAGGTGTATATCACTGCCTGTGCCGACGGCGAGGAAAAAGCCGCCGCACTTTCGGAAAAAATCAGCTCGGATATGAAAAAGATTATGAAAATTGACTGAGGTAAAATCCCATGATGAGTAAAAAATTTATCAAGATAATGTGTATTGTTCTTGCGGCACTTATGGCACTGAGCGCAGTTGCCGTTCTGACACAGGTTTTCGCCGTTTCCGCCGTGCCCGATACGGGTGTGGACGATATTAAACCGGCTTATCTTGTTATTGGGGCTGTGCTTTGCCTTGTGATAATAATTATATGCATTGTGCTGCCGAAGCTGAGAAAAAAAGACAGTACGGATTAACAAACAGATAAAAGGAGGGGCTCTTTATGAAAGCTCAGGAAAGTATAGAAAGATACCCGCAGAAGGTGCGGGAGTATGCAAATTACGCATATAAAAACATAAAGCTCGTTTGTAAAAACTTCGGTCCCCGTCCCGTCGGCGGTGAGAGCGAAAAAAAGGCGCAGGAATATATGCTCGGTGAGCTTGAAAAATACTGCGACACCGCTTCACGGGAAAGCTTTAAATGCAGTGACAAGGCATTTATGGCATGGGTTCCGATTTGCGCTGTGCTGATTATAGCGGCTACGGCACTGTTTTCACTCGGCTTTGCCGCCTTTGCACTCGGTGCGGCAGTGGTTGCCGTCCTGCTTATTCTCGGTGAGTTTATTTTCTACAAACCCGTTCTCGACATTTTCTTCCCCAAAAAGACCTCTGGTAATGTTATCGGCATTCGCAGAGCCGAAGAAGAGACAAAGAGAAGAATCATTCTTTCGGGGCATACCGATTCTGCGTTTGAGTGGACATACACTTATCACGGCGGGCGCACGGCAGTGCTCGGCATAATTATTTCGGCGGTGGTTGACGTGCTCGTTTTCATCGGCGCAGGCATTGCATACATTGCATTTTACGGTGCTTCGGGGCTTAACGTGTGGAGCACGGACGTAAATATCGCTTTCAAAATAACAGCCGTTGTTACGTATGCGATTGTACCGGTGATGATTGCCGCAGTATTCTTCACAAACTACAAAAGACCGGTCACGGGCGCAAACGATGACCTCACCGGTGTTTTCATCTCAATAGCGGCGGCGAAGTTCCTTTTTGACAATAATATCCGCTTCAAAAACACAGAGGTTGTTGTTATGTGCGCCGGCGGCGAGGAAGCGGGGCTCAGAGGCTCGGGTGCGTTTGCAAAGGCGCACGGCGAATATCTCAGCGACGGCACGGAAACGGTGTTTGTCGGCTTTGACACGATAAGAGAGCTTGAGTTTTCAAAGATATATGAAAAGGATATGACGGGCGTTGTCAAAAACGACAGAAAGGTTGCCGAGCTTATTCAGAAAGCGGCGGCGATGAACGGGCTTGACGTGCCTATCGGTACTATCGAGCTCGGCGCAACCGATGCGGCGGCGATGAGCCGTGAGGGCTTCAGAGCTTCATCTATGGTCGCTATGGACCCCACGCCTGCCCGTTATTATCACACAAGACTTGACACAGAAGACAATCTCAGTCTCGGAGCGATTGAAGCGGGAGTTAAGACTGCGCTTGAGACGGTGTTCCTCTTTGACGAAAAGGGACTTGAGGACTGATATGATTCGTTCAGCGCAGAACGAAAAACAATAACACAGAAAATAGGGATTTTAAAGTATATCCAAGCAAGTGATAACTTTAAAATCCCTTTTTATATAAACTTGTAAAACTACTTGTATTTATATGCGAAAAGGTGAGGGGATTATTCACCGTTCATACACTTTCGCATTTTAAGAAGAAGTGCCTTTTCCTTTCTTGAGACCTGAACCTGACTCATTTTGAGCTTTTCGGCTGTTTTAACCTGCGTCAGCCCCTTGAAATACCTCAGCTCAATAAGCTCTCTGTCACTGTCGCTGAGCGTTTTGAGAACCTCGAAGAGGGCTATTTTGTCGCTGAGCTCCTCCTCATAAGGCTCTGTCGGAACATCTATCTGACAGTTGCCGTTATCCTCGTCGGCTGTCAGGGAGACGGTCGGCATTGACACCGTGATAAGCTCCGCCGCTTCGGCAATATCCGTGCCGATGTGCTCGGCAAATTCGCTTATGGTGGGTTCTCTGCCGAGCTTTACCGACAGAATTTCACGTTCTCTCATCGCTTTTCTTGCTTTTTCTTTCAGGGCACGTCCGACCTTTACGCTTCCTCCGTCACGGAATATTCTTTTTATTTCTCCCAAAATTACGGGCACTGCATAGGTTGAAAAAGCAAAGCCCCGACTTTCATCGAAATTGTCGGCGGCTTTTATCAGACCGACACAGCCCGCCTGAAAAAGGTCGTCATAATCGACACCACGACCCCTGAATTTGTTGGCGCAGGCGTGAACAAGCCCGTAATTACGGCTAATCATTTCTTCTCTTGTGAGTAAAATCTGCGGCAAAATTATCTCTCCTTGCTTCATTAAATCCTGCCGAGAATTTTCTTTTCGAGCGTAACCGTTGTGCCCTTGCCCTCTTTTGAGAGCACACGAACCTTGTCGGTGAAGCTTTCCATAACGGCAAAGCCGAGACCGGCCCTTTCACCGCCGAGTGAGGAATAAAGGGGTTGCATAGCTTTTTCAATATCGGGTATGCCTACGCCCCGGTCTCTTATCTTCACTTTAACGGTGCCGTTTTCAAATATTGCGGCAGTTATGTAAATCTTTCCGAGAGTGCCGGGGTATGCGTGAACTATGCAGTTTGTCACAGCCTCACTGACGGCGGTTTTTATATCGTTGATTTCTTCAAGTGTCGGGTCAAGCTGAGCGACAAATGCCGCAACGCTTACTCTTGAAAAAGCCTCGTTCACCGAGCGGCTGTCAACAGTCAGCTTCATTTCATTTAAACATTTCATATTTTCACGTTCTCCTTAAATTCGATATTTTGCAGTCTTTCAAGTCCGGCAAGCTTCATCAGTTTTTCGTTCGTGCCGTAAAGCGAGGTCAGTACAACCTTGCCGCCAAACGACTTCATCAGCTTGTATCTTCCCATTACGAGACCTATTCCGGAGCTGTCCATAAATGTTATCGAGCCGAAATCAATGACGAGCTCCTTTGGCTTATTGACGAGCAGAGCATCGTCTATGCCGGCTCTTATTATTGCCGCCGAATGATGGTCAATTTCTCCCTCGAGAAAGACCGATATCTTATCTTCCTCATAATAAATTCTTGCTGCCATAGTAACTCCTTGTGCGGTGTAAAAAAATAAAACCCTTACTGCGTAAATAGAGTAAGGGTTTTTGAATAAAAATGCTGTCTTAATGTGTCAACGCGGAAAATATTTTTTGAGTCGTTTTTTTCCAAAGCAAAATATGGAAAAATCAGAGAAAACGGGTCTTATCCGAGCTTTGAAATGCTCTCATCAATCATCTTGATTTTTTCTTCGATTTTTGCTTTTTCCGCTTTCTGACCTTCAACGACCGCCGCCGGAGCCTTGCTCAGGAAGCTCTCGTTTGAAAGCTTTGAATTAATTGACGAAAGCTTCTTTTCGGCATTTTCTTTTTCTTTCATAAGCCTTTTGCGCTCAGCATCAAAGTCAACAAGCTCGCCCATCGGGATATAAATCTTTGCCGCATGGGTGATTATGCATACCGCATTTTCAATATCGTCGAAATTATCGCCAAGCTCAATTTCGGAGGCGGAAGCAAGTCTCTGCATGAATACGGAGGAGGCGGAGAAAATATCCTTTTTGTCGGTGGCGATAAAGAGCTTTGCTTTTCTTGAGGGCGGAACATTCATTTCTGCTCTTCTGTTTCTTATCGCACGTATTGCCTCCATAATAGCGTCCATTTTTTCCTCGTCCGCCGTGTATGCGTTCTTTTCGCTGTAAACGGGCCACTCGCTCTTCATGATTGTTTCGCCGTCATGGGGCAGGGTGAGCCATATCTCTTCGGTGATAAACGGCATAAACGGGTGGAGAAGCTTCAGTGTTTCGCTGAAAACATAGACGAGAACGGCTCTTGCTCTCTCAGCCTTTTCGCCGCCCTGCTGAAGTCTGATTTTTGCAATCTCAATGTACCAGTCGCAGAAAATATCCCAGATGAAGTCATAGAGCTTCTGAATTGCTATTCCAAGCTCGAATTTGTCGAGATTTTCGGTTACTTCCTTAACAAGCGCATTGAAGAGAGAGAGAATCCATTTATCCTCAAGGTCAAGCACCTGCGGAATGTGCGGAGCCTTTTCGTCCTCGCCGAGATTCATGAGAATAAATCTTGCCGCATTCCATATTTTGTTTGCAAAATTACGGCTTGCCTCAACCTTTTTTTCGCTGTATCTCATATCGTTTCCGGGACTGTTGCCGGTGGCGAGAGTGAATCTGAGAGCATCGGCACCGTATTTGTCAATGACCTCAAGCGGATCAACGCCGTTGCCGAGTGATTTTGACATCTTTCTGCCGAGCTCATCACGAACAAGTCCGTGAATGAGAACGGTGTCAAACGGAACATTGTCCGTGTGCTCAAGAGCGGAGAATATCATTCTCGAAACCCAGAATGTGATTATATCGTAGCCGGTGACAAGCGTGCTTGTCGGGTAATAGCGTGAAAGCTCCTTCGTGTTATCGGGCCAGCCGAGAGTCGAAAACGGCCAGAGGGCTGAGGAGAACCACGTGTCGAGAGTGTCGGGGTCCTGATGAATATTTTTTGAGCCGCAGTGAGAGCATACCTCTGCGTCCTTTTTGGAAACAGTGATTTCGCCGCAGTCGTCACAGTACCATGCGGGTATTCTGTGTCCCCACCAGAGCTGACGTGAAATGCACCAGTCCTGAGTGTTTTCCATCCAATGGAAATAGTTTTTGTCAAATCTTTCGGGCACGAATTTAACTCTTGAATCACGCACCGCCTTGACAGCAGGCTTTGCAAGAGGCTCCATACGCACGAACCACTGAAGAGAGACCATAGGCTCTATTGTTGTGCCGCAGCGGTAGCAGGTGCCGACCTCGTGCTTGAGAGGCTCTATTCCGACAAGATAGCCGCCCTCTTCAAGGTCTTTGACTATCGCTTTTCTTGCTTCATAGCGGTCCATTCCCGCATACTTCGGATAATTGTCGGTTATCTTTGCGTCCGGAGTGAGAACGACCTCCATAGGAAGATGGCAACGCTTGCCCACTTCAAAGTCATTCGGGTCGTGAGCCGGCGTTATTTTAACACAGCCCGTTCCCTTGTCAAGCTGTGCGTGCTCGTCGGCAACAATCGGTATTCTTCTTCCCACGAGCGGAAGCACAACATACTGACCGATGAGGTGCTTATATCTTTCGTCCTGAGCGTTGACCGCTATTGCGGTATCGCCGAGAAGTGTCTCGGGTCTCGTCGTTGCGATTTCAACGTAGCCGCCACCGCCGACAAACGGATAGCGTATGTGCCAGAAGAAGCTGTCCTGCTCTTCAAACTCAACCTCGGCATTTGAAATCGAGGTCTTGCAGTGGGGGCACCAGTTGATTATACGCTCGCCGCGATATATGAGCCCCTTGTTGTAGAGATTGACGAAAACCTCTCTGACAGCCTTTGAACAGCCCTCATCGAGAGTGAAGCGTTCTCTTTCCCAGTCGCAGGAGGAGCCCATTTTCTTGAGCTGTTCGATAATTCTTCCGCCGTACTGTTTTTTCCAGTCCCACGCTCTTTCAAGGAATTTTTCTCTTCCTATATCCTCTTTTGTGATGCCCTCTTTTCGCATCGTTTCGACAATTTTTGCCTCAGTTGCGATTGACGCATGGTCTGTACCGGGCAGCCACAGAGTGTCATACCCCTGCATACGTCTGTAACGGATAAGAATATCCTGAAGAGTGTTATCGAGGGCGTGCCCCATGTGGAGCTGACCTGTGATATTCGGTGGGGGGATAACAATAGTATAGGGCTTCTTTGTTTCATCGGGCTCTGCATGAAAGTAATTTCCGTTGAGCCAGGATTTGTATATTCTGTCCTCAACCTCTTTCGGGTCATACAGAGAAGCAAGTTCTTTTGCCATTTTTCATACCTCCGTAATAAAAAAACTCCGCCCTGAAATCAGGGCGAAGAATAACTCCGTGTTACCACCTGAATTCGGCTAAAGCCGCACTCAAACTCCTTAACGCAGAAATACGTCGGGTTCTAATAGATACGCCGTATGCGTATTTTTCTTCCCGAAAGCTTGCGGCTGACCTCAAACGGTGCGACACCCGGAGCTTTCACCAAACGCTCCGTCTCTGAAAAATGAAAACGCCGTCTTTTTCCGCTCAAACGCTTTTATGCAGATATTCTAACACAAAGAAGCATAGCCGTCAAGCAAATTTTTAAAAGTCGGGAAAGCAAATATCTGTTTGTACGGAATACACAAAAAAAGTAAAGTTGTCACTATTTTTTGATTAAATGTACGTTTGTCAATGATGTGAGACAAAATTGATAAAATAAAAATGATTGATATGTTAAGATAGAACAATCGACTTGGAAGCCGGAGTGGAGCGTAGCGGAACGGAGGCTTCCAAGGCGGCGGGTCACCGACCGCCGAGCTCAATTTGTTTTTGATTTGGACTTTTCCATCCGAGAACAGCCATCGGAATATTATTTGAACGATACAAATAGCGTTTCATCTGAATTTGCAAATCATCAAATGAATAAAACTTTAAGTAATTGTAGAACCGTTCCTGATCATTCCTGTGGCTTCTTTCAACTTTTCCGTTGTGCCAAGGTGTCCTCGGTCTGAGAAGATGATGCCTTATGTTGTGCTGCTTGCAAAATATATCTAACGGATGAATACGTTTTGTGTTTTGGGTATGTGTAAATTCAGCACCGCAATCGGTTTGTATTTCTTCCGGAGCATATCCAAACCAAATAATTGCTCTTTTGAAGAAATCA
>JAZUDT010000042.1:0-21437 GCA_045639785.1 Acutalibacteraceae bacterium
GGCTTCCAAGTCGATTGTTCTATCTTAACATATCAATCATTTTTATTTTATCAATTTTGTCTCACATCATTGACAAACGTACAGTTATTTATAATGATAATTCGGAAATTTATAATGATAATTCGGAAATATAAATCAAAAAGCCTCAAATCTGTTCGATAATTTACACTTTATTAATAAATTCCTTATAAACAGAACAAGTTATCTTATTAACATAAGCTTACAAAAATGTAAAGGAATGATTTTAATGTTAACAATGTTCTGGTACATAAGAAGATTACTCCACTTTCAGGGCAGAGTCGCTCACTTCATGAGCCTCATCGTCAGACATCTTATATTCTGATAAAACAAAGCTTATCAAAAACGGTTACGGGCTGGATCGTAACCGTTTTTTTCATATTAAAACGGGACTTCGCCGGTTTTAATCAGGTGAAGTCCCGTAAGTTTATTGCTTTTTATCAGTACATTCCGCCCTGCTGAGCCGCCGCCATAGCCGCCGCTGCCGCCGCATCGCCCTGCGGGTCGGGTATATCGGTCACAAGGCTCTCTGTTGTGAGAACCATTGCCGCCACCGAAGCGGCATTTTCGAGTGCCGAGCGTGTAACCTTTGTCGGGTCAAGAATACCTGCCGACGCCATATCAACATACTCCTCCTTATCAAAGTCGAAGCCGTAGCCGACCTTGCCCGAAGCAATTATAGTGTTGATTATGACCGAGCCCTCAAGTCCGGCATTTTCGGCTATCTGACGAACAGGCTCTTCAAGTGCCTTGAGAACAATTTTAACACCCGTTTTCTCGTCGCCGTCCTCCGTTACGTCAAGAAGTGCCTTGACAGCGGGAATTGCATTGATGAGAGCTACGCCGCCACCTGCAACCGAGCCTTCCTCAACAGCCGCCTTTGTTGCCGCAAGAGCATCGTCGATTCTGAGCTTCTTTTCTTTCATTTCGGTCTCTGTTGCGGCCCCGACCTTGATAACGGCTACGCCGCCGGCAAGACGTGCAAGTCTCTCCTGAAGCTTCTCCTTGTCAAATTCGCTCGTTGTGTTTTCAAGCTGCTGTTTAATCTGGTCAACTCTGCCATTGATTTCGTCTTTATCGCCGGCACCGTCAACGATAATCGTATTTTCTTTCGTAATCTTGACCTGTCTTGCTCTGCCGAGCTGTTCAATCTTTGTCTCTTTAATATCAAGACCGAGATCTTCCGTGATAACATCGCCGCCCGTGAGAATGGCTATATCACGAAGCATCTCTTTTCTTCTGTCGCCAAATCCCGGTGCCTTGACCGCTACGCAGGTAAAGGTACCTCTGATTTTATTGAGAAGAAGAGTTGCAAGAGCTTCACCCTCAACATCGTCGGCAATAATAACAAGCTTTTTGCCCGCCTGAAGTACCTGCTCAAGAAGAGGCAGAACATCCTGGATATTTGATATTTTCTTATCGGTCATAAGGATATATGCGTCATCAATGACAGCTTCCATCTTGTCGGTGTCGGTCACCATATAGGGTGAAAGATAACCTCTGTCGAACTGCATACCCTCGACAACCTCTTTATATGTTTCGGCTGTCTTTGACTCCTCAACCGTGATAACACCGTCGGTCGAAACCGCTTCCATAGCCTCGGCAATGAGACTGCCGACAGAGGAATCGCCGGAAGAAATTGTAGCTATTCTTGCAATATCGTCGCTTGTTGTGACGGGGCTTGCGTTCTCCTTGACAGCCTTGACCGCCGCATCAACGGCAAGCTTAATGCCTCTCTTGACAACCATCGGATTTGCTCCGGCGGCAACATTTTTCATGCCCTCTCTGACGAGTGCCTGAGCTAAAAGAGTGGCGGTTGTTGTTCCGTCGCCTGCGACGTCGTTTGTCTTTATCGAGACTTCTTTTATAAGCTGTGCGCCCATGTTTTCAAAAGCGTCCTCAAGCTCGATTTCCTTTGCTATTGTCACACCGTCGTTTGTAATGAGCGGTGCGCCGTATTTCTTGTCAAGGACAACATTTCTGCCCTTGGGGCCGAGTGTGATTTTAACAGTATCGGCAAGCTTGTCAATGCCCGCCTGTAAAGTCTTTCTTGCTTCTTCACCGTAAAGTATCTGTTTTGCCATAATAGAAAACCTCCTGTTATTCGACTATTGCGAGAATATCGTCCTGACGGACAACCGTATATTCAACAGAGTCAAGCTTAACCTGCGTGCCGGCGTATTTGCCCATAATTACCTTATCGCCGACCTTGACGAACATTTTTATTTCTTTTCCGTCAACAACTCCGCCCTCGCCGACGGCGATTACGTCGTAAATCTGGGGCTTCTCCTGAGCTGAGGCGGTGAGAATGATACCGCTTTTTGTTGTTTCCTCAACCTCAACGGGCTTTAAAACAACTCTGTCGGAAAGTGGTTTGAGTGTCATGATATATACCTCCGAAAAATTAATTGCTTTGTTTTTAGCACTCTCGTTTATTAAGTGCTAAATGCTATTATAAACTGTTTTTATGAAAAATCAAGTAGTTTTGGGAAATTTTTGAAAAGTTTTAATCATTTAGCCTGAGGACAACAATATATGTATCGCCACAAGGAGGAATCACTATGACAAAACGGGGACTTTCACTGTATATTGCCGTATGCGTTATGTTTTCATGCATACTCTATAAGATTATATCTCTCAATTATTCGTCTTATGCAAAGGCGGAGGGCTCATATTCGTCAAAGACGCTTCTTATCGGTCAGTCACGGGGAAACATTTATGATATGAATATGAAAAGGCTCGTAAACGGGACGGAAAAATATGTCTGCGCCGCAAAGCCGGGTGCATATTCACTCTCTTATCTTAACAGTATTGACGATGAAGAAAAGAAAAATTCGCTCATTTCACAGCTTACTAAAGGTCAGCCGGTGGTGTTCGAGTCAGATAAGGCGTTAAAAAACGAAGACATTGAATCATTTTCGGTGCGTGAGCGTTATGACGAAAGCGATTTTCTCTGTCACGTTATCGGCTACACCGATTCTGCGTCTCACGGAGTAACGGGAATTGAAAAAGCGTTTGATGACTTTCTCAGCGAGGAGAGCGGCTCTCTTTCGGTCACGTTTGAAACCGATGCAAACGGCAGAGTGCTCAGCGGAATTGTTCCGACGGTGAGCGACAACAACTTCAATTCCTGCGCCGGAGTAATTCTCACAGTAGACGCCGAAATACAGAAAATTGCCGAGCGTGCAATGAAAAACAGCCAGATTAAAAGCGGTGCCTGCGTTATCCTGTCGGCTCAGGATGCCGGAATATCCGCTATGGTGAGCACACCGTCTTTTTCAAGAAGTGAGCTTTCAAAAGCGGTCGAAAGCAAAAACTCCCCTCTTGTCAACAAGTGTCTTTCGGCGTATGCGGTCGGCTCTGTTTTTAAGCCGGTTATAGCCTGCGCCGCACTTGAAAACGGGGTAAACACCGATTTCGGCTATGAATGTGACGGTGTAACCGAAATAGGCTCACAGAAGTACTGCTGTAACAACAAAACCTCTCACGGAAAAGTAAATCTCAGAGGTGCACTTGAAGCGTCGTGCAACACATATTTTATCGAGCTGACAAAGAAGCTCAAAAGCGAAAAGCTCTATGATTTCTGCACGTCTCTCGGATTTTCGTCGGGTGCGTATCTTTGCGAGGGCATTTATTCGGACGACGGAATTTTTCCCGAAAAGGAAGAGCTTGAAAATGCCGGTCAGAAAGCGAACGTCTCTTTCGGTCAGGGCAACCTCACCGCAACGCCCGTTCAGCTTGCCG
Source organism: Acutalibacteraceae bacterium (assembly GCA_045639785.1). Lineage (GTDB taxonomy): Bacteria > Bacillota > Clostridia > Oscillospirales > Acutalibacteraceae > UBA6857. The sequence continues at coordinate 3,763 of JAZUDT010000042.1, forward strand.
CCGCATACCTTGCAATAGCTGACGGCGGATATTATAAATACCCGTATCTCGTCAAAGGAAAAATGAACTCGGACGGCTCGGTGCAGGAATTTTCAAAAAAGCCCGACAGCCGTGTAATCAGCGAAAAGACCTGCAAAACGGTTAAGGAAGACCTTATAAGCGTGGTAAAAAACGGGAACGCATACAATGCCGAATGTGCTCTCTGCACCGTCGCCGGAAAAACAGGAACGGCGCAGAGCGGAAGCTACGACGAACTCGGGAATGAAATTCTGAGAACGTGGTTTGTCGGCTTTTTCCCCGCCAATGAACCGAGATATGCCGTTTCGGTTCTTTGCGAAAACGGAAAAAGCGGTGCTTCCGACTGTGCGCCGGTGTTCAAAGAAATCGCAGAAAATATAATGGAATTACTGATTGAGCGTGCAAACGGCGCAAAGAACTGATATTGCTGTGTGAAATCATAACATCAGGTTTTAATGCCGTGTCTGATTTTTGTCCTCTCAAGTATATCGGCAAGCGGCTTTGCGCCGAACCAGAGGAAAACGGCGGTTGAAAATGCGTGAACGGTATCAAGAGGAAATCCCGAAATATAGTAACTGAGAATAATTTTAAGATTCAGGGCTTCACCGCCGAAAATGAAAGCGGTTGAGGGATTGACAATTCCGCCGTAGATAACATAGGTGGCGATAAACCCGAAAACCGTAATCGAAATGCGGCTGAGCTTTAAAACTCCCTTTCGTGAAAGAATGCCCGAAACAAGTCCGAGAGTGCCCATAGCAAACATCTGCCAGGGTGTCCAGGGTCCCTGCGAAAACAGCATGTTCGACACGAGCATTGTCACCGCACCGACAAGAAATCCCGTTTCGCCGCCGAGCATTATGCCCGACATGATTACCACTGCGGCAACCGGCTTAAACTGCGGAAGCATGAAAAATGCCGCACGTCCGGCTACGCCCGCCGCACAGAGAACTGCGATAATGACAGTCTCTTTTTCGCTCTGCTTTCTGCTTTCAAACGAAAGAAAGAAAGGAAGCATACATTCAGCTATGACGAGAAGAGAGGTTATATAATACTGCTTGACATCAAAAAGATAAATTCCGGCAAACAAGGTCAGCGGAACAAGAATAACCGCCGTCAGAGAAGAATACAAAGTCCTTTTTGAAAGCTTTTCGCGCTTCTTTTCAAAGCTTACCCTTTCCCCTCCGTTGCCGAGAAATGCCGCAAGAAGAATGAGAAAAACTATAAAAACTCCGTAAATAAGCATACGCTTTCCGCTTTCGTCGGTTATGCCGTCTTTGACAAGCTCGCTCAGATTTTCAGAGGCGGAGCAAAACAGCAGAAGCAGAAACGCCGAAAGTGCAGACAGCACTGCACCCGCCTTTCTCACAGGTGAAAGCTTATGCTTTTTCTTCTCCTCTGCGAGCCTTATATTAAACTGCGTCATTTCCTGCGCTTTAACATTTTCGGGCAGTCTGCCGCCTATTCTTTCCGTTATTTCTGCGGTTGTGACGGCTTTTTCGACAATGTTGCGTGACATTCTCTGGGCGGCTGTCGTGTAAAAGCCGTTTTCAAGGAAAAAGCCCTTTCTTTCGGACAGAGAAACTATGTTTCCGTCGGAAAACATGGCGCAGGTGTCGGAGTATTCGGCGCAAAATTCAATATCGTGACTTACTGCAATGATACATACTCCGCTGTTTTTTAGGTCGGTCAGAATATCGCCGAGCATATTTCTGTATGGCACATCGAGACCCTTTGTCGGCTCGTCAAGAAGAAGTATATCGGGCTTTGTCAGAAGAACCTTCGCAAGTGCCGCTTTCTGCTGTTCACCGCCCGAAATATCGCACGGGTGACAGCCGAGTATTTTTTCTATTCTGCACAGGGAAACAATCCTTTCTATGAGCTCTTTGCCCTCTTCTTCGGATAATTTCTGATTTTTCACCACCCGGGAAAGCTCACCGAGCACCGTATTCTCCGTGAACAGAGTCATTACCTCCTGCGGCAGATATGCCGTTCTGCCTTTTCTTTCGACCTGACCTCTGTACGCCTTCTTTATCCCCGAAAGGACTCTCAGTGAAGTGGTTTTTCCGCTTCCGTTTGAGCCGGTTATGCACATAAATTCGTTTTTGTGTGCCGTGAGCGAAAAGTTTTTGAGAATATCGTCGCCGTCTCTTTCATATCTGAAATAAATGCCGTCTGCACATAATACCGCTTCACCGAAGCTCTTTTCTTCTTCCGGTTTAACGGGCTTGGGTGAATTTGCTTTTGTGTATGCGCTCAGAAATTTTCTTCCCTCATTCACCGTCACGGGACATTCAAGCTCTGTTTCGACGCTTCCCCAGACACGCATTGACGCGCCCAGAAGAGAGAAGAGCGAAAAATCGGTATTTTTAAGATATGCCGCCGTTTCTTTAGGTGATGCACAGCATATTATTTCGCCGTCATTTATCACGGCAAGTCTGTCGGCACAGCCGATAACATCATCAAGACGGTGTGCGGAGAGAATTACGGTGGTGCCGATTTCTCTGTTAATTTTTTGCACGGCGCAAATAAAGTCTGAAGCCGATACGGGGTCAAGCTGTGAGGCAGGCTCGTCCAGAATGAGAACAGACGGCTGTAATGTCATAACGCAGGCGAGCGCAACAAGCTGCCTCTGACCGCCGGACAAAGACGAAACGTCTTTATTCAGCAGTGGCTCTATTCCGAAAAAAGCCGCAGTTTCAGCTACACGGCGGCGTATTATATCGCTATCAATACCGAGATTTTCCATCGAAAAGGCAAGCTCGTGCCAAACCTTATCGGTGACAAGCTGGTTTTCGGGCGACTGACTGACAAAGCCGAGATTTTCGGCGTCCTCTTTTTGTGAAAGAAGCTCTGTGTCTTTTCCGAAAAAAAGCACTCTGCCCGTCTTTTCACCGCTTGGAGTAACTGAGGGCTTCAGTGAGCGGAGAAGTGTTGATTTGCCCGAGCCGGAAAAGCCGCAGAGCACAACAAATTCACCCGAGGAAATACTGAGATTTATGTTTCTCAGAGACGCTTTTTCACGTGTCGGATATTTAAAATTCAGATTTTCGATTGTGAGTGCTTCCATTCTCTCTTTTCCTTTCTGTCAAGATATACGGGCATTATACACAGTGAAAAATATGCAATATAGAGCATTACCGTCATTTTCTCTGTCAGCGCACCGCTCATATCGGGATAGTACCGCCATGAAAAGGTCCCCGAAACACTGCCGCATACGATGAAGAACACGCAGAACATAATGAAAAACTGCGCCGCTCTGTCCCTGCCGTCCATGCGGTAAACGGTGTAAGACGACCTTTTCGCCGCACCGTATCCCCTGCTTTTCATGCTCTCAGCGGTCACTGCGGCATTTTCGATGCTCTGTGAAAAGGCGGCAACAAAGCCGCTCACTGCCGTTTTCGCCTTTTGGATATAACTTTTTTCGCCGAACACGAAAAACGACTGAACATCTCTTGCACTTTCAAACCGACGTCTGAAATCGGGTATAAACCTCAGTGTCATGCTGATAAGAAGTGACAGCGACGGTGAGAGACGTGAGAAGAGATAAATGAATTTATCCTCAGTAAAAACAGCCGAAAGGCATATAAACCATATCAGCACCGAGGCGAGCATCACGCCCGAAAAAAGCCCGTAAACGATACTTTCAAGAGTGAGCGGATTGCCCGACGGGAAGTAGAGCAGAATCGTTTTTCCGCTGTGGCTGAAAAGCGGATTCATCACTGACGCAAAAGCAGTAACCGGCAAAACAGTTTTTATTGCCGTATGCGCTCCGTTTTTCCCAAAAAGTGTGAAGTAATACATCAGCGAGCAAAAAAATGAAATCAGAAGACAGACCGGCTGCATGAAAAACATGGTAAAAGCAAGCACCGACAGAAAATATGAAAAATTCACAATCGGGTGACAGAGAGAAAAAGCGTCTCTTTTCACAAAAACTACCCCTTAAATTCAGTATTCGGTGCTGAAATCACAGATAAAGCACCACTCGACCTTATCGCCATTGCTGAGCGTGAACGAGTTTGCGCCGACTTGAGCAGATTCGCCGTTGACTTTATAAACCCAGCCGGAATATTCTCCGCAGTCGCCCGAATACAGATTACCCATACCCTTAATGTATGCGCTGTTGTATGCCGGAGTAATCTCGGAGTCAATATGAATTTTGTTTTCACGGCAAACTCTCAGAAGAACGTCATAGACAGTCTCTCCCTCATTGAAACCGACCTCGCTTTCGGCAAGAATTATGCCGTCATCGGGGACAATATCCGTTTTGTCTTTATTGAGATTTTCACGGTTGTCAAGTACTGTTTTGCAGTTAATTGAAAATACGCAGGTATTTGTGTATTCGGTTTTGCCGGTGTTTACCGTGCCGCATGACGAGAGGGCAAAGAGGCAGATAATCACCGAAATAAAAATGCTTAAAGATTTTTTCATAATAAAAATTCCTTTCTAATCCTTTGTTTCTCTGTGAGGCTTGAGACCGGCTTTTTCAAGTGCTCTCGGCCAGGGTCCGAGAAATGCTTTTATTCTCGAACGTGTTTTTTCGTCGAAGTCCTCTTTTTTAGGCAGTCTGTCAAGCTCTTTGTATTTTTTGCATAACTCAGCCGTCGCCCATGCTGTTTTTTCTTCACTCGTCATTACCGTCAACCTCCTTTTCAAAAGATTATAAAAAAATACCCCTCCGCTGTCTGCGGAGAGATAAACCGAAAGCATACGCAGTCAAGACAGCCGAAAAGGCTGCCTTTGCATATAAATCGGTTAAGTTCTTCCCGCCCAACAGTGAAAAACCTTCGCACCTTGTTATGCTTCAAGGTGCAGAAAATACGGCAGGTCTCCTGACTTATGACTGAAAAACGCACCTTCTCGGCACTGCCGCTCTCACAGCCGGTGCCAATGGCATACACGTTTTTTTAAGCACGGTATAAATATCACGCTCACTGTCAAATACAGTAATGGCGGTTGTTCCGGATTCTGACCGGATTCCCTGTTAGTCTATTCGGCATACGCCTTTCAAACCGTATATTCTTTTATGAGTATTAATTTTTTATCTGTCAAAATTTTCTGCCGTGTCGGACACGAGCAGAGCCTCAAGCTTTAAATCCTCCCCGACGGTAATACTGATAATGATTACCCTCGCCGGAGCGATTTCCCAGTCACGCCCGTAGGTCAGCACAACATTTGTTTTGCCCTGCGAAACGCCCTTGAATGTAAAGGTTCTCACACCTGCCGCACCGACAATATCGGCGGGAGCATTATAGCTGTATTTGTCGCCGGAAAGGCAAACCTTCTTTTCGTCGGCGATTTTATATGTCCAGCGGTAGCCCGTGCTCGGATTTTCGCTGATTGAAACGCTGACGGCGGTTTTGTTAAAGTTATAGTCAATCATGTTCTTATCCTCTTTGCCGATATTGAGACCGAGTAAAGATGCAATAAACATAACCGCACTCATGAATAAACCGAATATTCTTGAAAACATAATCTACCTCCGTAAAATTCTGTAATGTGATTATAACCCGATTAAGAAAAAATTTCAACTTAATCGGGCAAAAATCCGGTAAAAATTTACTGCTGATTATTTTTCGGCTATATTCAGCTTCCTGTCAAGTCCCGTCAGCTTGAAAATGCTCATTACCTCAGCACAGACGTTGATTATTGAAAGTGAAGCGGAAATTTCCTTAGCCTTTCTGTGGCAGGCGACAACCTCTCTGAGCCCGGACGAAGAAATGTATTCAACCTTTTCAAAATCAAGAATTATCTCGTCGGTGTTCTCAATTTTGACTATTTCCTCGTCAAGCTGGGGTGAAGATGCAGTGTCAAGCCAGCCGTCAAGCCTGATGACTGTTTTTTCGGGTGATTTTTCGGTTGTGATTTTCATTGGTTATCCTCCTTAATATATTGAATAAAGGTTAAAATATTCTTCTTGTCTTTATATTCGTATTTCACTTCATCGACGCTTGCAAAGGCGATAAAATTACCTAAGCCGCCTATTCTTGTGTCAATATCGTATTCGTCAATTTCCACCGTCTCCTCGAGCGGATTAAACTCCATTCCGCCGTGCTCAAAGCGCATTTTAAGGCTGTCATCAAGCGTCAGTGAAAATCTGACCTTTTCGTTTTCGGCGTTCATTCCCTCAAAAGCGTATGAGCAGATATTGACAAACCACTCCTCTGCCGCAAGACACAGACTCATTTTTTGTGAATGAGGCAATTCGAGCGAAATGATTTCGTTTTTGATTTTTGAGAATTCGGAGAAAACGGGAGACACGCTCATATCTATTCCGCCGCTTACCGTCAGAGTGAGCATTGTTATATCGTCATACTGCTCGGCTTCACCCGAAAAATCGGCTATGCTTTTTTCAATATGGGCAACAATGTTATCCGAGCCGGATTTTTTAAACTCACAAAGTGCTTTTTCAAGCCTTTTTTCGGAATAGAACTCTCTGTTTTCATTGACGCTTTCCGTCACGCCGTCAGTATACAAATAGAGTATATCATCTTTTTCAAGCTTGATTTCGCACTCTTCATACTCTTCATTATTGAAAAATCCGAGAACGGTGCACGACGGCAGCTCAAGCTTTTTCACCTTATCCGAAACAATGTAAGGCAGATTGTGTCCTGCGTTTGAGCAGGTAAGAATGCCGGTACTGCTGTCATATATTCCGACAAATGCAGTCGCAAAAAGAAGTGCCGCATTGTTTTCGGAAAGGACGTTATTCGTGCTTTTGAGTATTTCACACGGCGAAAGACCGAGCTTTGCGTGCTGGCGAATGAGCATCATCGTAACAGCCATATAGATTGAGGCGGCAATTCCCTTGCCCGAAACGTCGGCAATAACAAGAAGTGTGCGGTGAGAGTCAAGCTTTATGTAATCGTAAAGGTCACCGCCGACATTCTTCGCCGGCTTCATGGTCGCCGAGATATTATAGTTAACCATTTTAAAGCTTTCATTCGGCAGGAAGCCCCTCTGAATACGTGAAGCAATGTCAAGCTGTGTTTTCTGCTGTACCTTATCCCTCGTCAGGGTTTGTATACTCTCAAGATAATTGTCAATGTTGCCCGTCATACTGTTAAAAGCGTCGGCAATCATTGAAAATTCATCGTGACTGTTTATGCTTAGCTTTGTTTTATTTCTCTCCCCGTCCGTGATAAACTCATGCATACTCTTGCTTATAAGCTTTGCCGGAGTGGAAACTTTCTTGCGTATGACAAGATAAACTGAGATATAGATTGTGATTAGTACCACTATGAGGAAAACCCCGAAAATAACAAGAACCGCAAATATCTGCGCCACAATCTTTTCTTCGGGATAGTCAACACCCGCCATAACACGGTTGCCGTAGCTGTCCTCAATACACATAACCGTCGCAAGCTCGTCACCGACTTCATTATTGTTGCGCATATATGCAATTCCGATTTCGCCGTTCCAGACAGCCATTTCGCTTTTCTTGAGAGTATAATCAACCGTTTTTCCGATAAAATTATCGCTGAAAAACTCTTTGTTACGGTTATTCTGCCTTGTCGTGGCGCAAACATAAGTAATTGTTCCGTTTTCAATATCGGGCACATACATATAAGCATAGTCAACGCCATACCACTCGCATATATAGTTGCCGTAGCGAATAGCCTCGTCTATGTGCTCGGAGTCAATCGGTATGTCGTTAAGCTCACAGTTATAGAGCACCAAGTCGGTGTATATACCGACAACGGCGTTGAAATATGTTCTGTTTTTTGAATGGATAACAGACGCAACAACCACAACCGAGCCCAGAAGAAGTGCAACAAAGGTCACGGCGAGTATCATCGACAGCCGCCTTGTTATTGACCTTGAAATTGATTTTTTCACCTTATCACCTCATTAATAACCTCTTTTATGTCTTTTACAGATAATTCAAAGGTTTGTTCTTTTTCGGAGCATACCGCACATTTATACCCGTCGATTTCATTAAATTCATTGAAATAATAGGTAGACGAGTTAAACTTCTGTTTCTGTGCCTCACCGTTTTCCGAAATAACAGAGAACGAATTTAAAGGCATTCTCATACCGAGACCGGTTGCCTTGATAAAGCTCTCCTTTAAAGTCCAACACCTGTAAAACACGGCGTTTCTTTCATTTTCACCCGAAAGAGAAGAAATCATATCATATTCCTCCCGAGTGAAAAACCGCTTTGCAACATTCAGATTCACGGGCTTTATTTCTTCAATATCGCACCCGTTTTCGCACTCCGACAAAGCGCAGAGTGCATATTTGCCGGAATGGGAGAGACTGAAATAAACTCCGTCTGTTTTAAGATAGGGCTTTTCGTTTTCACCGTAGGTGTATTCAAGCGGTGTTTCGCAAAGTCCGGCTCTGTCGAGCGCATACCTTAAAATCAGCTCTGCGCCGAGCGAGAGACGTCTGTCCTCTTCAAAGCGGTAACGCTGTGCCTTTTTAAGCCTTTCGGCTGTGACAAGACCTGAGGCGAACGAATAAAGAGCGGGGTCGGACAGCGCACTGACGTCGCAGGCAAAGACTGCCGGGCTGAATTTCAAAGCTGTCATCATTTATCCTCCGGCTCTGAGTCCATATCGAAATAGTCGAGCGTAAGTATGCTGTTAATTGCTCTGTCGAGGTAGGTGTCATCGACGAGCGGCCACGAGAAGCCGATACGGTAGAGAATATTTGTGGTAAACAGGTTATCCGTGTCAACGGCGTGTGCATCCTTTATGTCGTATGCGGCAAGACCGTTGAGCTTTCCGTTGACTCTGTCGTCGCTGAGCTTTTTGTTATACTCGGCGTAATAGTATTCGTCATCTGCCGGAAGAATTTTTATTCCGTTTCTGTTGCAGGAGTCGATTATCTTCATTTCGTCAAAGCCGTAACGGTTATCGGCATTGAACGCTGTGAATTTATCGTTGACACCCGAAAGCAGAACAACCGCTCTTGCCGTGCAGTCAACGGGCGAAAAGCGCATAGGGTCAGTCATGTGGCTTATCGGATACATTCCCATAGTCGCAAAGCCTCTTATGCCGCTGAGGAACATATTTGTTTCCATATTAGCCTGAAATTCACCGTCACTGTGACGTCCCATAAGGTTTCCGACACGGATAATCTTTCCCCGCATACCGCCCTCAATGGCGTCGAGCATTGCAAGCTCGGCGTGATATTTCGATATGCCGTATTTGTTGTCCATGTCGTCAATGACGGACAGCTCGTTTTCGTGCATACGCACCTGATTTTCATAGGTCTCGGGGGTGTGAATGCCCGGCACGGATACCGTTGAGACCTGAATGAGCTTTGCATTTTTGCGTTTGCATATCTCAATCAGATTTTTTACTCCGCTGACATTTATTTTTTCAAGAATATCGCTGTCCGAAAAATGCTTCACGCAGGCAGCGCAGTTGATAACCGTGTCAAACGGTATATCGCCGAGAACGTCAAAGAGCGACGTGTCGGTAATATCGGCTTCAACTATCGAAATGCGCTCACGAAGCTCCTCTTCAAAGCCGCTGCTGAAATAATAGACAAGCATTGTCTTTAAACGTATTTCGGCACTGTCATAGCTTCCCCGACGGACAAGGCACCAGATATGCCCTTTTTCAATTTCAAGAAGCTCTTTAAGAACATGAATGCCCAAAAATCCGACTGAGCCTGTCAGAAGAACATTGCCCAGAGGCTCTCTCTTTGCTTCACTTGCGTATCTGACCATATTATATTTGAGTGCCGGACGTGTTGTTTCGGCAGAGGTAATCTGCTTTTCCTCAGTCTTTGTCTTTGAAGCGTCTCTCTTCTCAATAAATGAGGCAAGCTCCTCAGGAGTGGGATTGTCGAAAATATCGCCGTACTTGACCTCAACGCCGTCGGACATGAGAAGCATTGTTACCTTTGAAGCTGTCAGCGAGGTGCCGCCGAGCTCGAAGAAATTGTCATCGGCAAATACCTCTTCTGTGCCGAGAACACTTGCAAACAGCTCGCAGAGCCTCTGCTCAAGCGATTTCTTCGGTGCACGTCTGCCCTCTTTCTTCTTCGCCTGCTTCTGCACCTCGGGGAAGCCGTTTTTATCAATCTTCCCGTTCGGCGTAAGCGGCATTTTGTCAAGCTGAACAATTATCGCCGGCACCATGTAATAGGTGAGTATTGATTTGAGGTGCTCAGTCAGCTTGTCGGTATCGACTTTTTCTTCGGCGGTGAAGAAACCGACAAGGAAATCCTCAGAGCCGTTGTTTCTCACAAGCACCTTGCTCTGTCTGACCTTATCAAATGAGCAGATTGCCTTTTCTATTTCGTCAAGCTCGACACGGAAGCCTCTGAGCTTGACCTGATTGTCAATTCTGCCGCTGAAGTCGATTTCCGCATCGCCGTTGAGCCGGACAAGGTCGCCGCTGTGGTATGCGGGCAGTCCCATAAACTCAAAGAATGACGCTTTTGTCTTTTCGGGAAGCTTTATGTATCCCCTGCTGACGTTTTTGCCACAGATAATCAGCTCACCCGAAGCGTAAGGCGGAAGAATATGCCCGAATTTATCGGTGACAAAGAATTTTACGTTTGCCGTCGGTCTGCCGATTGTTATGCCGGTGCCGGAATGTAATTCCTTGACCGAACAGCAGATGGTTGTCTCAGTCGGACCGTAGCCGTTGAGTATCTGAAGCTCAGGCGAAGCCTCACGCATTTTCTTATAAAGTGCCGCCGGAAAAGCCTCTGCACCGAGCATTACGCTTTTCATGTTCTTCATGACATCAACAAACTCGGGGAAGGTCATCATATTGTTCATCAGCGACGGTGTGCACAGCATCATCTGAACATTATTCCTGATAATCAAATCCTTGATTGCAAAGGGATTGTGCACCTCTTCCTCAGTCGCTACACAGAGGCATTTGCCCTTGCAGAGCGGAAGATAGATTTCATAGAGCGAAATATCAAACGATACCGAGCCGACCTGAATTTCAGCCCCCCTCGCATTTTCGTCCATATAATAATCTACCTTAAGGCAGTTTGTCTGAATGAAGTTTGAGAAATTGCTGTGCTTTATTATTACGCCCTTGGGCTTGCCCGTTGAACCGGACGTATAAATACAGTATGCAAGCTGTTCGGGTGAAATATCAAGATTGAGATTTTCTTTTCCGTCACCCGATAAAAGCTCCTCAACGGTGAGAGTTTTATATGATTTTTCTTCACCGAAAAGCTCCGGTCTGTCCGCTTTTATCGCTTCTGTAGTGATAACAAACGGGCTTTCGGAATTTTCAAGGCAGTACTCTATTCTCTCGTCTGGATATGACGGTATCATCGGAAGAAATGCTCCGCCGGCTTTCATAATACCGATTTCGCTTATGAATACGCTCAAATCCCTGTCAAGGACGAAACCGACGATGGTATCGGCTTTCACGCCCATTTTCACAAGCGCACCGGCAAGAATATTCGCCTTTTCGTTAAGCTCTCTGTATGTGAGCTTTTCACCGGCACAGATAAGAGCGGTGGAGTCGGCATATTTCTCTGCGCTCTCTTCAAAAAGCTGATGGGCGCACACGTCTCTGACGGCAAAATCGTTGTCATTGAGTCTGTCATAAACCGCCATGCCTCTTTCGGAGAGCATTGAAACCTCGCTGAGCATTTCTTTCCCGGTGAACTCGGAAACAGTCACGGCGAGAGAATCAAGCATTGAATACACAAGCTCTCTGCTGAACATATCACGGCGGTACTCGCCCGCAAATTCAAATTTTCCGTCTTTGATATAGACATTAACCGAAATCGGTGCCTTTGCGTCGGTGAACGAAACGTCAAGAAATTCAGTCTTTTCGCCGCATACGGTGTCGAAAACAAATTCGTCACCCTGATAGACAAAGATAATATCAGCTTTAACGCCGTAGCTGTTTGAAAGCTCGGCAAATGAACAGCCGTCGTTTGTCATGGCATCAAGAAGCTGTGCCTGTGTTTTTGAAACAAGCTCTCTGACACTCGCTTCATCGCCGACGGTGCGGACAACGGGAATCGTTCTCACAAGCATTGTCACGCTGTCGGAAAGACGTGAATCGTTCCTGCCGTTATAGACCGTCGAATAAACCGGATATTCATTACCGGAAAAGCGGCTGAGTGTGAATGAGAATGCGGCATTGAAAAATGCGTTCATTGAGAATTTGTTTTTCTCGCAAAAACGTCTGACAACTTCTAAATTATCAGATAAAACCGAGACCGAGCCTGCACCGCCGGCTTCTTCCGGCTCTTTCTTCGGCAGGCACTCGTTTTCACAGCCCGTCAGAAGCTTTTTCCAGTATTCGCAGGATTTCTCATAATGACCGCTGTTTCTCATCTTTTCTTCCTCAAGAGCCGCTTCATAGCCTGAGAATTTTTCTTTTTCAAGCTTTTCGCCGCTATATGCACGGCTTATATCTCTGAGAAGTATCGCTTCCGACGTTCCGTCACAGATAATGTGGTGAAAATCCATGAGAAGATAGTTTCCGTCCTTTGTCACATATATCTCTATTCTGTAAAGGCTTTCGCCGAGAAGCTTATGAGGTCTGATAAGCGATTTGACATCGGGCAGTTTTTCACACTCGATAACTGCAACCTCGGCTTCTGCCGTGTCGTTTCGGCTTGCACGGATATTGCCTGAGCTGTCGGTGATAAGCTTTGTCTTAACGTAACAGTGAGCGTCAACAGCTTCTTTTATTGCCCGTGAAAGTCTTTGAACATCAACCTTTTCACCGATTTTTGCAATAACGGGGATATTATAAACGGTTGAGTCGGGCATGGACATACACTCGACGAAAATTCCGCTTTGCGTCTGAGTTATCGGATAATCGGAGAGTATCTCGTATTCTTCCGTTTTTTCGCCGCCTGAAAGTATTTTTTCAAGCTTTGCAACGGTGTCGTTTTCTTTTATATCGGAAATGCGAAGATGAACACCGAATTTTTCGGCAAGCTCAACATTGAGCTTGACTGCGCCGACAGACGAGAGCCCCGCCTCATAAATGCTCGTGTTAATGCCGAATTCACTGTGACCGATAACAGATGAAACAATATCGAAAACAGCCTGCTGAGCGTCATTTTCGGGCTTTGCCATATCGAGTGCAACACGCTTGGGAACGGGAAGAGCACGTTTGTTGACCTTATGATTCTGATTGAGAGGAATACGGTCAATCTGCATAATAACAGCAGGAACCATATAGGGCGGTTTTTCACGTCTTATAAATTCCGCAAGTTCACTTTGCGATATTTCACTGTCGGAGACAACGTATGCGCATATATATTTTCCGCCGCCCTTGTCGTCGAATGCGGCAACTGTTGCGTCCCTGACCTTCGGGAAGCGGCGAATGACCTCTTCAACCTCAGTCAGTTCTATACGGAAGCCCCTGATTTTAACCTGTCCGTCACGTCTGCCGATAAACTGAAGATTGCCGTCGGAAAGAAGTCTGACAATATCTCCCGTGCGGTAAATGCGCTCATAGCCCTTTGTATTTTCAAAGGGATTTTCGCCGTATGCCTCTTTTGTCTTTTCCGGTCTGTTGAGATAGCCTCTTGTGACGTGAGTACCCGAAATCCAAAGCTCGCCCGTTGCACCGGCGGGAAGAAGTCTTGAGCATTTATCCGTGACATAAAGCTTGAGGTTATCGACGGCTTTTCCTATCGGCACGTCTTTATAGTATTTATCCATGAGAAATGCGCTCGTGATGACCGAGCCCTCAGTGGGACCGTAGAGGTTATACATATTGAAGCCCTGAGGCACTTCAAGCGGAGTCAGCTTCTCGCCGGCAACCGAAAGATGCTTCAAGCTTTCAAAGCCGCCCATGAGGGCAAACTGTCTGCCGACCTGAGTGGTCATAACGGAGTGGGTTATTCCGTTTTTATTGAAATAGTCACGCACCGCTATAAGGTCAAGCCTTATTTCTTCGGCTATAACGTGAAGCGTACCGCCGCAGATTACGGGCGGATATATATCGACTATATGAGCATCAAAGCCGTAGCTTGCATAAGAAGCAAGCCTTGTGCCCTCGTCCATTGAATAATACGACCTGAAAAATTCGACCGAAACAAGTGCGTTTCTGTGCTCGAACATAACTCCCTTGGGTGTGCCGGTTGAGCCGGAGGTATAGAGCATAACGAACAAATCGTCCGTCTTCGGTGCTTCGAGCGTAATATTCTCTTCGCCCAGCGACTTTATCTCCTGCGTGAGCATACGCATACCCTTGAAGCTGCTGTCAATTATTCCTGAAAGCTCCGGCGTTGTTATGAGCATGACCGCACCCGAATCGCTGACCATGAAATTCAGCCTTTCCGGCGGATACGACGGGTCAAGCGGCAGGTATGCACCGCCCGCCTTCAATATTCCGAGCGAACAGATAAGCATATATTCGCTTCTTTCAATCAGCACGCCGACTACCTTTTCACGGCTTATTCCGTTTCTGACAAGGTATTTTGCAAGCCTGTCGGTTATTTCGTCAACCTCACGGTAGGTGTAGCTGTTTTCCTTGAACACAAGACAGACCTTGTCGGGAGTTTTTTCCGCCTGCATACGGAAAAGGTCAACAATCGTTCTGTCCGAATCGTATTTTTTCTCGGTGCGGTTGAAATTTTCAAGAAGCTGTCTGTCACCCGAATCAGTGAATTTTATCTCACAGAGCTTTCCGCACTCAAGCATTGAGCTGAGAACATTGATATACATATTCGTAAAATGCTTCATCAGTTCCTCTGTGTAGAGCGACTTTTTGTAGTGAAGCATTATTTCAAAGCCGGTTTCTGTTTTCAGAATCATCATGTCGAGGTCTGACTGTGAATCGCCCGTTTCAAGCATCTCTACCGAAATTCTGCCCTCGGGAATATCTGCGCCCGAGAAAAGCTCTGACTGATAGACAAATACAACGTCAGTGCCCACACCGTATTCGGCGTTCAGCTCGCCGAATGAAACGCAGTCGCTCTGCATTGTTTTGAAGAAGTAATCCTGAACATAGGAAAGAAAATCCCCTACCTCGGAATTATCGTCAATATTGAAGTAGAGCGGAAGAGTTTTTACAAACATACCGACAGAAGAGGAAAGGCGCAAATCGTTTCTGCCGTTATTGACAGAGCAGAATGAAGCCTCGTCACTGCCGTTGAATTTCGCAAGGGTATAGGCAAATGCGCCGAGAAACAGTGTGTTCTCCGTTACGGCATTTTTCCTTGTGAAGTCGAGCACCTCACGAAGTGCAAATTTTCCGTCGGTATTAAACACTATTCTCCCCGCACCGTCGGCTTTTTCACCGCTGACTCTGTCGGGAACGGGTCTTGAGTCGCAGTCGGTGCCGTCAAGCTTTTCTCTGAAAAACTCTCTCGCCCTGAGAAGCGCACTGCTTTCTTCTGCATTCTTTTCACTGAGCGCAACATCGAAAAGTGTGAGCCTTTCATCGTCACAATCGCCCGCAGTATAAGCTTTCGCTATGTCCGAAATGAATTTTTCAGCCGATGTTCCGTCGAAAATTATATGGTGAATATCGAATAAGAATGCCGTCTTATCGCCGCACTGACAGATTTCAAAGCGATAGAGCGGTCCTTTTTCAAGGTCAAAGGGCTTGACGAAGCTTTTACACTCGTTTTCAAGGCTTTGAACTGTTTTTTCTTCGATAACTATCTCTTTTTCGGCAAAGAGCATTGACGGCTCTGCGTCGGGCAGACCGATTGTCACATTTAACGCTTTATGCTTTTTTGCCGCCGTTTTAACCGCAGAAGCAAATCGTGCCTTATCGGTTTTCTCCGGCAAAATGCAGAGCATAGGGATATTGTACATTACCGAATCGGGATTTTCCGCACATTCGAGATATACTCCTCTCTGTGAATCGGAAAGCGGGCATATTTCGGGGATAGCTTCATAATGCACCGCCGCCGCAGAGCCGTTTGCCGCTTCACAGAGTAAAGCGATATTCTTCGGTGTTCTGCCTGAAAGAATCATATCGGGAGTGAGAAAATCAAGCTTTGTCTTTTCAATGAGAAGAAGAACCTTTATCGAGTCACCGCCCAGTGCAAAGAAGTCGTCGCCCGTGCCGACCGTGCCGCAGGAGAGCACCTCTTCAAAGCCGGCGCAAAGTCTCTCTTCGGTTTCGTTTTCGGGTTCTGCATACTGCGTCTTATACATTGACGCATCGGGTTCTCTGAGAGCTTTTCTGTCAAGCTTTCCGTTCAGGTTTTTCGGCATTTCGTCAAGGCGAACGAAAAATCTCGGAATCATATAGGGGGGAAGCTTCTCACTGAGGTAATGGCGGATTTTTCTTTCGTCGGTGTCTCCACCGCTCACATAATAAGCGGCAAGATAAGTCTGTGAATTGCTGTCAACAAATGCCTTGACTGCGGCATTTTCGATTTCAGCCATGCTCTGAAGCTGAGATTCTATTTCAAGCGTTTCCACACGCTGTCCGTTGACCTTAACCATCCAGTCGTTACGGTTGACAAAAAGAAGATTGCCGTTTTCGTCAAGTCTTCCTATATCCCCCGTTCTCATAAGGGCTTTACCGTCAGCAGTTCTTTTCAGTATGGCATCGGTGCGCTCTTTATCCTTGAAATATGAAAAATCGGAGTCAAGCTCTGCCCATATTTCGCCCTCGTCTGCGCTGATTGCATTTCCGTTTTCGTCGCCGATAAACACCTTTACCCGGTCAAGTGCTTTGCCTATGGGTGTGTTTTCATATTCACGGTCAAGCCTGAACGATGTAACAATACCGGCAAACTCTGTCATGCCGTAAACATTTCTTATGATATATTTATCGGAATAGGTGTTACTCAGCCTCTCGCCGCCGCAGAGGGCACACTGAAATCTGCTGTTTTTTATCTCAATATTTTTGAAAATCTTTAACATCTGAGGCGGTATCCATGCAATCGTTACGCCGTTTTCCGAAAAGTATGCGGCAAGTCCTTTTGCCGATTTTCTCACCTCGTCGGGCAGAATATGCACCGTGCCGCCGAGACACCATACGCTCGTGTATTCAAAAATATGAGCCATGAATGAAAACGGAGTGGTTGCACCGAAAACTATATCTGAAATGCCGTCAAAAAACTCTCTGTGGCGAAGTGCCGCCCTCGCTATATCTCCCGACGAATGAAGTATTCCCTTGGGATTGCCTGTCGAGCCGGAGGTATAGACAAGCATAGCCGGAGCGTTATTCTCTGCCGGCTCGCTGTATGCGGGATAATCGTCTATATCATCAAAAAAGTCAAAGCCGATGACTGCGGCGGCTTCACAGTTTTTCTTTATGTAATTTATTCTTTCCTCAGGGTATTCCGGCACAACGGGCACAATCGCACAGCCCGCCTTCAGCACGCCGAGATACGCCGCCATATATTCCATACGGCGTTCCATATTTATAATGATGAAGTTGCCCTTTTCGCACCCTCTGTCAATCAGTTTTCCTGCAACAAGAGAGCTTAATAGGTCAAGCTGTTCATAGGTAGTACTGCGCCTGCCGTTAAAATCGACAACGGCAATGTCGTTTTTATGAATTTCAGCCTGTGCGCTGAATAGACTGATAAAGTTCATATTTTATCATCTCCTGCTATTCTTATTCAGTGTAATGTTATCACAGTTCAGCGACAAAATCAACCGCAGTTGACATTTTAAGACAAGTTTTAACTGTTGAATCGTCAATGATGGGTGACACTTTATCTCAAAAAAATATGATGTTGGATAGGAAATGAGATTTAGGGCATAAAGGAGGAGCCGTAGGCGACGA
>JAZUDT010000043.1:0-90800 GCA_045639785.1 Acutalibacteraceae bacterium
TGACGAAAATGGGCTTTTGATGATAAACTAATCACGAAAATTCAACTCCTTATATTTGACGTTTTTGTGGTTATTAACATCATATCATATTTGAGTTGAATTTTCTTTTTTATTTGTCACCCATCAAGTGTACCATAACATTTTTCAAAAATAAGCAGAAATATTCCGCACGTCTTTCACTTTGTCACTGCAAAGCAAACCCAGCCGCCGCATGCGTGCCTTTCTTTCACCCTGAATCCGTATTTATCGAACGCCGCCAGCACGTCTTTTTCTCTTGTGTCAATAATTCCCGACGTTATGAACACGCTGTCCTCTTTCATAAAATCACCGACACTTTCACAGAACATTATTATCACGTCGGCGACAATATTTGCCACAATAACGTCATATTTTCCGCTGACCTTATCCGTCAGATTTCCGCTGAGCACCTTAAACTGCGGCTCTGAAAATCCGTTTGTTTCGCCGTTCTCCTTAGCCGTTTTGACCGCAAGCGGGTCAATATCGACGCCCACCGCACTCTCTGCGCCGAAAAGAAGTGACGCTATCGAAAGAATACCGCTTCCGCAGCCGATGTCAAGCACCGTTTTCCCCTCAGACGCATACCTCTCAAGCGTTTCAAGGCAGAGCCTCGTCGTGTCATGCGTGCCAGTGCCGAAAGCAAGACCGGGCTCAATTTTCAGAACGCATCTGTCGGTTTTTTCCTCCTCTATGTCCTCCCAAAGAGGCTGAATAAGAAGCTTTTTGCCAATCTTTATGGGGTGAAAATACTGCTTCCAGTTGTTTTCCCAGTCCTCATTGCGACAGGAAAACAGGTCAATCGTGTTATCAATCCCCTCAGAAGTAAATCTTTCGGACAAAAACTGCACCGCCTCAGCCGGATTTTCCTCCGGAGAAATATAGATGTGCACAACGGCTTTTGTTCTGTCCTTTTTCAGAAGCTCCTCGTCGATAAGGTCGATATGGGCAATCTCCCATGCCTCAGCCTCCAGCTCGGAATAATCCTCAATATATATCCCGTAGGGCACGACCATTGTGGCGATATCCGCCGCTTTGTCAACGTCTTTTGTTTTAATGTTTATTCTGACCTCTGTCCACTCGCTCATATCATTCACCCTTTGCAATAATCAGTGCGCTGTTGCCTTTCATTATAATACCGCCGCAGGTTTTTTCACCCGAAAAATACAGTCTGCCGCTCAAGGTATCATCATCGGTACAATAAACGATTTCGTTCTCGTTACGGTTGACAATAACAGTAATTTCATTGTCGCCGTCTTTTCTCTTGTATGCGATAACGCCGTCTGCCTCGGAAAGAGGTATGAACACGCCTTTTTTGAACACGCTGTGGCTTCTTCTGAAAGCACCGAGCTGTTCATACCACGCAACAAGCTCTTTATTCTCACTGCCCCAGGGGTAGCAGAAGCGGTTGAACGGGTCTTTGTAGCCCTGCATACCCGCCTCGTCGCCATAGTATATAGACGGAACGCCGGGGAGCGTAAACTGAATGAGTGACGCAATTTTCATAAGGCTTATGCCGTATGCGTACTGCGTGTCGCTCAGCCTTTTTTCGGACTGCCAGAGTCTGTCACGGTATTCACAGCTTTCTCCGGCAAGTGCGGTTATTGCCCGCATTGTGTCGTGAGTGCCGATATGATTCATCAGCACGTCGCAAACCTCTTTCGGATAATTTTCGAGCACCGTCATTATTTTATCGGTAAAGCCCTCGGCTTTGCCCGTTCTGACAAATTCCGTCACTGCCTCGGAAAACGGATAATTCATAACACTGTCAAGCTGTCTGCCCTGCAAGTAACGCCGCCTTTCGCCGTAGCTTATTTTATTTGAAGCGTCTTCCCACACCTCGCCGAGAAGAAGTGCGTCGCTCTTTTCCTCCTTGACGGCTTTTCTGAAAGCGTCCAAAAACCTGTCGGGCAACTCATCGGCTACGTCAAGCCGCCAGCCCCTTGCACCCTTTTTCAGCCACTTTCGGGCTATGCCGTTTTTGCCCGTGATAAACTCAATAAAGCTTTCGTTTTGCTCATTTGTTTCGGGCAATATGTCTATCCCCCACCACGAGGCATATTTGTCGGGGTAATTCTCAAAGCTGTACCAATCGTAATACGGCGATTCTTTGCTCTGATACGCGCCGGTAGACGGGTATCGGTTATACTTATTAAAATATATGCTGTCGTCGCCGGTGTGACTGAAAACACCGTCGAGAATTATTGAAATTCCGCATTTTCCGGCTTTTTCGCAGAGAGATGAAAAGTCCTTTTCACTGCCGAGTGCACAGTCAATTTTGTTGTAGTCGGCGGTGTCGTAGCGGTGATTTGAATTAGCCTCGAATATCGGATTAAGATAGAGACAGCTCACGCCGAGACTTTTAAGATAGGGCAGTTTTTCTTCGATTCCTTTAAGGTCTCCGCCGAAAAAGTCCTTGTTGAGTACTTTTCCGTTTTCGTTCGGTCTCCACTCGGGCTCTGCACCCCAGTCGGTGCGAAGATGTCTGTCTGACGGCAGGCTCTTTTTTTCACCCGAAAAATTAAATCTGTCGGGAAAAATCTGATATATTATTCCCCCCTTGAGCCAGTCGGGGGTGTGAAAATCACGCTCGAAAACAGTGAGCTGAAACTCCGCTCCCTCATTTGAAAAAGCACCCTTTCCGCTTCCGCAGTCGGTTATGAAATTAACTCCCCAGGGGGTATTGCACTCGAAATAATACATATAGAGTCCCGCTGTTTCGGGCTTATAGTCGAGAGTCCACCACTCCTCGCTTTCGCCCTCCATTCTCTCCCACGAAAAATAACAGCGAAACCCCTCTTCTCTTTTTTCGTCGTGCCGTCTTATTACGAGCGTAACACCCGTGCAGTTCATATCACGTGGAAGCACGACTGCAAAGCGCACGCTTTCATACTCACGCAGTGCGCCGAATTTGCTTTTATGACAGCTTTTTCTTGAATTAAATGGAATATACATTTTATTCACCCGATATAATTTTAATAGCTTACAGCTAAACGATATTTAAAGGCTGGTGTATTTATGTTTGTTTTTTCTCTCAAGGCGGAAAACGTCAAAAAAGCGGCGGCTGTCATTGTCGCAGTCGCTCTGATTCTGACCTGCGCATACCTTTTGCTCATGAAAGGTGAAAAGAGCAAGGACGCCGTAAAAAACGGTATCAGCACCAAGGCGGAAAACGCTGAGGACAGAATCGCTTTCATCTCACAGTTCGGCTATGAAGTGAACGAAGAGCCGCTCAAGGTCGAAGAGGTCATTATTCCCGAAGAATTTGACGAAAAATACAGTGAGTACAACGAAATTCAGAAGAAACAGAGCTTTGACCTTGAAAAATACAAGGGCTGCCGTGTGAAAAAATGGACTTATGAGGTCACAAACTACACGGGCTATGAAAATGAAAGCTCGGTTATCGAAATCAATCTTCTCGTTTATAACTCTCTTGTCGTGGGCGCAGATATTCAGTGCCTTGAGCAAGACGGATTTTTAAAAGCTTTGTGCGACAAATCATAAGACAGAAATCACGTATTCCTTATACCTTTCGAGAAAGTCAACATCGACAACGGCAACCATTCTCAGTCCGTCCTCGGTGTATTCCTCTTCCTCAACCGCTCCGTCACGGCGTATTTCTCCGGCGAGTGCGCCACGTGAAAACGGAATGAGAAACTGTGCTTTTCTTCTCGTTGCCGGAAGCTTTTTCGCTATCGCCTCAAGCAGAGTATCAATTCCTTTACCCTCAAGAGCCGAAATCATCACGGTATCGCCGAAGGTGGGAAGCGCATAAACATCGCCGACCTTGTCGCACTTATTCATAACGGAAATTATCGGCTTATCGTCACAGGAGAGCTCGTGAAGAAGCTTTCTCGTCACCTCAAGGTGCTCACTGCACGCACTGTCAGAGGCGTCGCACACATTCAGAATGACCGTTGCGTCAGTCGCTTCCTCAAGCGTGGATTTGAATGCCTCAACAAGATTGTGCGGAAGTCTTCTTATCAGACCGACCGTGTCAATAAGCATTACCTTTCTCGAATCGGGCAGTGTCAGCGCACGTGACGTCGGGTCAAGAGTGGCAAACAGCTTGTCCTCGCACAGAACGCCTGCGTCGGTCAGCTTGTTCATAAGGGTTGATTTTCCGGCATTTGTGTAGCCGACTATCGCCACTGTCTGAACATTATCCTTTTTTCTTCTTTTTCTGTGCATTTCACGCCTTTTCGACACCTCTTCAAGCTCTTTTTCAAGGCTCTGAATACGTCTTCTTATGTGGCGTTTATCACTTTCAAGCTTGCTTTCGCCAGGTCCTCTCGTGCCTATTCCGCCGCCGAGACGTGACATTTCAACGCCTTTGCCGGTAAGCCTCGGAAGAGAATACTTAAGCTGGGCAAGCTCCACCTGCAATTTGCCCTCGGTGCTTCTCGCCCTCATGGCAAATATGTCAAGAATGAGAGTTGTTCTGTCGATAACTCTGACATTCGTGAGCACTTCTATATTTCTCTGCTGTGACGGCGTGAGCTCGCTGTCAAAAATAAGAAGGTCAACCTCATTTGAATTTATAAAAGAGATAATTTCGTAAAGCTTTCCCCTGCCGACAAAGGTTGCCGCCTCAGTTTTGCTCTTTCTCTGAATGACCTTGCACACAACCTGCGCCCCCGCAGTTTTCGCAAGCTCCTCCAGCTCATCTATTGATTGCTCTGCATCAAACTCACCCGTGTCAACGCTTATAAGCATTGCTTTTTCTTCCTTTTGCGTGTTTTCATAAAGCTCAGGCAATGTGCTTCACCTCTTTATCGGTTGTTAAGTATTATAAGCTCCTTCGGCGCATTTGTAAGATTGACAAAACCGTCTTTTCCGATATATACCATATCCTCTATTCTCACGCCGAATTTCCCCGGTATGTATATTCCCGGCTCATTTGTCACGACGTTCCCCTCTTCAAAAACATCTTTGCTTTTCGGCGAGACAGAGGGCATTTCGTGAATCTGTATTCCGACGCCGTGACCTAAGGAGTGACCGAAATACTTTCCGTAGCCCGCCTTTTCAATAACGCTTCGTCCCGCTTTATCGGCTTGACTGCACAAAAGACCGGCTCTCATAAATTCAAACGCCGCACACTGCGCCTCAAGAACGGTATTATAAATCGTTTTCATCTCATCGGTGGCAAAACCTACCGCAACCGTTCTTGTCATGTCGCTGTGCATACCGCCGCATACCGCACCGAAATCCATTGTGACGAAATCGCCGTTTTTGACCGTGTTTTCGTCCGGTACACCGTGCGGCATACTTGTTTTCTGCCCGCAGACGGCTATCGTTTCAAACGAGAGTGCTTCGGCACCGTTTTTCAGCATAAAATAATCAAGCTCAAGCCCGATTTCTTTTTCCGTCATTCCGGCTTTTATGTAGCGGCAGATGTGCTCAAACGCCTTTTCGGCTATCCGCTGTGCCTTGATAATCAGCTCAAGCTCCTTTTCGCTTTTCTTTATTCTTACAGCGTTAATCAGGTCGTCAAGAGTAGAATCGGTGATAAATTCAGTGTCGAGAGAACGTCTGAGCTCGGACAGAGCCGAAAGCGTAATCTCTGAAGCTTCAACGGCTGTTTTTTTAGAGACGAGCGAATCCAGAACGGGCTTCACGCTTTTTTCAAGGCTCTCAAAAAGCAATATTTCATCACAGCCGACACATTTCATACGTGCCGCCTCAATATATCTTGAATCGGTGAAAAACACCGACTTTTTATCCGTGACAAGAAGATAACCGTCGCTTGACGGAAATTCGGTGAAATACCGTCTGTTTTCCTGCGAACAGATAAGTGCGGCGAAGTCTTTGCCGCAAAGTGCATTTTTCAGCTTTTGTGTATTCATTCTCTCTCCCTCACCTTATGCGGTATGCGTGAGTTTTTTTCAATTTCGAGCATATTTTTAATATGCGGTCTTTCCATGAGACGGCGTATGCGGTAGAAAAAGAAAAACACGATTTCTCTCGCCGGCGGCTCAACATAGACCGAGACGGCACCGGCATCGTTTGCACCTTTAATATCCGAAAAAATCTGGTCGCCGATAAACGCAAGCTCGCTCACATCGACACCGATTATATCCGCTCCCTTTACAAAGCCGTCAGTTTTCGGCTTTTTGGCTAAGGCAATATAGTCAAGCGAAAGAAGTCCGGCAATTTTTGAAGCACGGGAGCGTCTTGCATTCGAGACTATGACAACGGGAATGCCCGCTTTTTTTATGCGCTCAATCCACTGCCTTGAGGAGCCGATGAATTTTGTCGTTGCGTCATAGCACACGGTGTTATCAATATCTATGCCGATACCCTTAACATTCCACGAGGCTATATCTTCCTCTGTTATGTCCTCTATTCTTTTATAGTGATATTGCGGAATATAACTTAAATCCATATTTTTCTCCAAAAAACAGAGAGCAACCGAAAGGTGCTCTCTGCTTTAATGATTAAATTGAAAAAATATTCTTTCTGCTCTGCACCTGATTACTTATACTTACGTTTACGAGCAGCTTCAGATTTCTTCTTTCTCGCCACTGAGGGCTTTTCGTAGTGTTCTCTTTTACGCACTTCCTGGATTATTCCGTCTCTGGATGTCTGTCTCTTAAAACGTCTGAGAGCACTGTCAAGGGATTCATTTTCCTTAACTCTAACCTGACTCAACTTTATTCCCTCCCTCCGCCTGTTAGCAGGGGTTTATTTCCATAGTAGGATACCTTGTAATTATACATTAAGATATTTCCGTTGTCAATAGCACAATTTTACTTTTTTTAGTTTAAGTGCAAAGAAAAGCTCATCTGACAACAATATTTACAAGTCTTCCCTTAATATAAAGCTCCTTAATAACCGTTTTTGAGTCGATGGCGGCTTTTACAGCCGTGTCTGCCTTCGCTTTTTCTATTGCCGTCTTATCGTCGGCGTCGCTTGCGATAAGTATTCTCGACTTGACCTTTCCGTTGACCTGAACGGCAATTTCTATTTCGTCGTCGATGCATTTTGCTTCATCATAAACGGGCCACTCTCCGTTTGCAAGCATACCGCCGAAGGAGAGAACCTCATTCATCTCCTCAGTAATGTGAGGGGCAAACGGGTTGAGAAGCGTTATAAATGTTCTGAGTTCTTTTTTCGTCACCGAGCCCTTGTCATAAATCTGATTTGTCAGTGTCATAAGAGCGGCAATGGCGGTGTTGAATTTAAGATTCTCAATATCTTCCGTGACTTTCTTTATCGTTTTGTGGAATGACGACTCAAGCTCTTTTGAATATTCGTCGCTCTCAGTCAACATTTCCTGAAGATTCCACACTCTTTCGATAAGTCTCTTACAGCCCTTGACGCTGTTTTCCGACCAGGGAGCAGCTTTCTCATAGTCGCCCATGAAAAGAACATAGGTACGAAGAACATCTGCGCCGTATGTATCGACAACCTCATTCGGGTCAACGACGTTGCCCTTTGATTTGCTCATTTTTTCGCCGTCGGGTCCGAGAATAAGTCCCTGAGCCGTTCTCTTTGAATAAGGCTCATCACAGGGAACCGCACCTATATCATAGAGGAACTTGTGCCAGAAGCGTGAATAGATAACGTGACGTGTGACGTGCTCCATGCCGCCGTTGTACCAGTCAACGGGAAGCCAGTAGTTGAGCTTATCCCTGTCGGCAAAGCACTCACTGTTACTCGGGTCGATATAGCGAAGATAATACCATGACGAGCCTGCCCACTGGGGCATTGTGTCTGTCTCTCTCTTTGCTTTTCCTCCGCACTTGGGGCAGGTGCAGTTGACGAATGAATCAATCTTTGCAAGGGGGCTTTCGCCGTCTGTACCGGGTTTGAAATCCTTGACCGGAGGCAGTCTCAGCGGAAGCTCGTCATAGGGCACGGGAACCATTCCGCATTTTTCGCAGTAAACGATGGGTATCGGCTCGCCCCAGTAACGCTGACGGTTGAATGCCCAGTCCTTCATCTTATACTGAACGCCCTTTTCACCGATTCCCTTTTCGGCAAGAAATTCAAGCATTTTTTCTATTGACGCTTTTTTATTGTCAAAGCCGTTCAGAAACTCTGAATTGACCATTTCGCCGTCGCCCGTATAGGCTTCCTTTGAAATGTCTCCTCCCTTGATAACCTCGATTATATCAATACCGAATTTCTTTGCAAATTCCCAGTCTCTCTGGTCGTGAGCCGGAACAGCCATAATTGCGCCCGTGCCGTAGCCCATCATGACGTAATCGGAAATATAAATCGGAATTTCTTTTCCGTTGACGGGATTGACTGCTGAAAGTCCGTCAAGGCGAACGCCGGTCTTATCCTTGACAAGCTGTGTTCTCTCAAACTCTGTCTTTTTCGCACACTCTTCCTTGTATGCGTCGATTTCATCTGTATTTCTGAGCATGGCTCTGTATTTGTCGAGCATCGGGTGCTCGGGAGCCATTACCATAAATGTAACACCGAAGAGAGTATCCGGTCTTGTGGTGTAAATTCTGAGCTTTTCGTCGGTGTCTTTGACACTGAAATCAACGAATGCACCCGTTGATTTGCCAATCCAGTTTTTCTGCTGAAGCTTGATATTGGGAAGAAAATCAACTCTTTCAAGCCCCTCAAGAAGCTTGTCGGCGTATTCGGTTATACGCAGATACCAGACTTCTTTTGACTTCTGAACAATATCGCTGTGGCATATATCGCATTTTCCGCCCTGGGAATCCTCATTTGAAAGAACGACCTTGCAGGACGGGCAATAGTTGACGAGGGTTTTATCCTTGAATGCAAGACCGTTTTCAAACATTTTAAGGAATATCCACTGCGTCCATTTGTAGTAGCCCTCCTGAGTGGTGTCGATAGTTCTGCTCCAGTCAAAGGAAAAGCCGACCTTTTTAAGCTGTGAGGTGAATTTTTCTATATTATTGTCGGTAACAACTCTCGGGTGAAGTCCCGTCTTTATGGCATAGTTTTCCGTCGGAAGTCCGTATGCGTCAAAGCCTATCGGGAAAAGGACGTTATAGCCCTCCATTCTTCTCTTTCTTGAAATTATTTCGAGTCCCGAATATGCCTTTATGTGACCGACGTGCATACCTGCGCCGCTCGGATAGGGAAATTCAACAAGTGCGTAAAACTTTTTCTTATCGACTGCCTTGTCGTCAGCCTTGAATACGCCGGTGTCTTCCCATTTCTTCTGCCACTTTGCTTCTGTTGCTTTAAAATCGTATTTCATTTATTGTTTCCCCCTGTCAATCGGTAATAATATCGCTTATATCCATAATTTCGGCGTCGCTCCAAAGTCTTTCGAGATTGTAAAACTCACGGCTTTCCCTTGTGAAAATGTGAAGCAGCACTTCTCCGTAGTCGAGAAGTATCCACCCCGTAGCTCTGCCCTCAATATGAGACGGCGTAATGCCTTTTTTGCCCATTTCGTATTCAACATCATCGGCAAGCGACTTGACGTGCGTGCCCGAGGTGCCGCCGGCAACGATAAAATAATCGCTGATTATCGTATGCTCTGCGGTTTTAATGACCTTGATGTCCTCTGCCTTTTTTTCATCGAGTATTTTGACAATATCTCTGTAAATTTCTGTCACCTGTTATTCCTCCCCGCTCAATTTCGGCTTTATTCCTTTTCGGACAAGCCCGTTGTAGAGCTTAACGCTGTCGGTGTGAAGAACCTGCCCTTTCATAACAAGGTCCGGTATGCAGAATTTTACCGCATACATTGCCGCTTTGTCAAGACTTTCAAAGGCAAGCTTTCTCATATATTCTACACCGTTAAAGCTTCTTTCAGCCGAAATAAAATCGGCTATGTATATTATTTTTTCAAGAAGCGTCATTTCGTCCCTGCCGGTGGTGTGGTATCTCACCGCACTGACTATTTCACTGTCGTTTATTTTCAGAACGTCCCTGACGTAAATACTGCCCGATATTGCGTGCCAGAGCTTTGGATTATTAAGCTCCTCAAGGCTCAGAGCAACACCGCCGCCCGCTATCAGTCTGAGCTGTTCGTCCCTCGGTGTGTTCTTCGTTATATCGTGAACAAGCCCCGCAAAATATGCCCTGTCCGCATCTGCGCCATATCTTTTTGCAAGCTCCCTTGCCGACAGCGCAACACCCAGCGAATGCACATAACGGTATTCATCAAGCCTTTGTGAAAGTAATTTTTGAATTTCGTAAGTATCGTAAACAGTCATATATAAAGCCTTTTTTCTCTGATATAGTTTTCAACCTCTTCACTGAGATACGGCGAAACATCTTCATTTTTTCGTATAAGCTCCCTTATCTGAGTTGAGCTCATCTCATAAGGAGCCGAGCATGACACTATAAGCTCTTTTTCACCGAGCGAGAGCGTGTTTTTCGCATACTCCGTCATCTGCTTTTCGCTTATGCCGTTCTCCCTCGTCATCACGCAGAGGGTGCATTTTCTGAGAATGTCGCCAAAGCGGTACCACTTGTGAAACGAAAGAAGCATATCCGAACCGATGATAAGATAAAATTTTGCGCCCGGATATTCTTTTTCAAGCTCTTCGAGCGTTTCGACCGTGTAGCTTTTTCCTTGACGCTTTATCTCAATATCGCTGACGGTGTATTTTTTATCGCTGAAAAGCAGTCGGCACATATTGAGTCTGTCCTGCGCTCCGGCATAAGCATCACTTGCCTTATGCGGCGGCAAAAACGCCGGAATTATCAGCATTTTATCAAGCCGGAGGCTCTCGGCGAATTCATCTGCAAGGTGAAGATGCGCTCTGTGCGGGGGATTGAAGCTCCCCCCGAAAACAGCAATATTCATACTCATTTCTTTGAAAAACCGTATTTTCTTTTTTCGGAAAATGCTTTTTTGTAGGCTTCGTCCTTTGCCTTTCTCGCCGCCGCTTTTCTCGCCTTTTCTTTCTCTGCGGCTTTCTTTTTAAGCTCGGGATTCTCTCTGTAAAGCACTATCACTCCGCCTATTACCTGAATAACCTCACTGCCGGTTTTTTCGGAAATTTCATTTGCGGCATCTCTCGGCGAAATCGGCGTTGACTCAAGAAGAACTCTTATTTTTATAAGCTCTCTTGCTTTCAGTGCGTCATCAGTCTGCTTGATAAGTGCGTCATTTATTCCGCCCTTGCCTATCTGAAACAGAGCCTCGAGCGAATTTGCCTTCGCTCTCCACCCTGCTCTCTCTTTACCTGTCATAGATATAACTCCCCTGTCATATTTGCTTTAATAAATCTCTGAGATTTCTCAGGGCTATGCCTCTGTGACTTATTGCGTCCTTTTCTTCCTTCGTCATTTCGGCAAAGCTTTTTTCACCCACCATAAAAACGGGGTCATAGCCGAAACCGCCGTTGCCGTGTCTCTCACGGGCTATCATACCCTCGCAGGCACCGTAAGCCTCGATTTTTCGTCCGTCGGGCAGCACACAGCAGACCGACGAAACGAAACGTGCCGTTCTTTTTTCATCGGGCACAGACTCCATGAGCGAAAGAAGCTTGTCGATATTTTTTTCATCGTTGCCGTGCTCGCCCGAAAAACGTGCCGAATAAACACCGGGTGCACCGTCAAGACAGTCAACCATAAGTCCGGAATCGTCCGCTATTGACGACATACCGCTCTCACGGCACGCCGACTCAGCCTTTAAAAACGCATTTTCGGCAAAGGTTTCGCCGGTCTCTTCAACATCGGTGAGAACTATGCCTTTCTCTTCGGCGGTAAAAACGCAAAAGCCAAGCGGAAAAAGTATGCGCTGTAATTCGTCACGCTTTTTTAAATTATGAGTGGCAATAATAAAGTCCATTATCAGTTTTCCTCTTCCTCTTCACTCTCCGCAGTATTTTCAAAAAGAGCCTTGGCAAAAGCTGTAGGATTAAACGGCTGAAGGTCGTCTATGCCCTCGCCAACACCGATATATTTGACGGGGAGCTTAAGCTCGTTCTTTATCGCAAGCACAACGCCGCCCCTTGCCGTACCGTCAAGCTTTGTCAGAACAATGCCAGTTATTTCGGCTACATTCATAAACTCTCTCGCCTGATTGACTGCATTCTGACCGGTTGTGGCATCGAGACAGAGGAGGATTTCTCTGTCCGACCAGGGAAGCTCTCTGTCGATAACCCTGTATATCTTCGCAAGCTCGTCCATAAGGTTTTTCTTATTATGAAGTCTGCCCGCTGTGTCGCAGATTATTATATCGCAGTCTCTTGCTATGCCCGCATTTATCGTGTCGAAAACGACAGCCGCCGGGTCTGAGCCCTCTGCGTGCTTTATCATATCGACTCCGGCTCTCTCAGCCCAGATTTCAAGCTGGTCGATGGCCGCCGCTCTGAATGTATCCGCCGCACCGAGCAGAACTTTTTTGCCCTGAGCCTTGAACTGCGCCGCCATTTTGCCTATTGTGGTCGTCTTGCCAACGCCGTTGACGCCGATGAGAAGTATCACCGACGGCACGGTGACAAGCCCCATATCCTCGCCGCCCTGAAGCATATCGGAGACGATTTCTTCGATTATTATTTTTGCGTGCTTCGGGTTTCTGACCTCGTTTTTATTCACACGCTTTCTCAGCTCGCCGACAATATCCTGAGCCGTCTGTATTCCGACGTCGCCCATGACGAGAGCTTCCTCCAATTCGTCGAAAAGGTCGTCGTTTATTTCTTCGTATGCGCCGAGAACGTCCTCTATCTTGCCGGACATATTATCTCTGGTTTTTTTAAGCCCGAAGCCGAGCTTTTTAAAAATACCCATACATTTTCCTCCCTGTTATGTAATGCCTAACCGCCTTGCCATTTCTGCGGTGTGAAGCTCGAGAATCTTCGATACGCCCTCCTCCTGCATTGTAACTCCGTAAAGCGTATCCGCTTCCTCCATAGAGCCTCTTCTGTGAGTGATGAGAATGAACTGAGTTGTGTCCGTCATACGTCTGAGATACTGGGCGTATCTCAAAACATTGACCTCATCAAGAGCCGCCTCAACCTCGTCGAAAATGCAGAACGGCGCAGGATTGACCTTGATTATCGCTATGAGCAGAGCTATTGCCGACAGTGCTTTTTCGCCGCCCGAGAGCAGGTCGATATTCTGAACATTTTTGCCAGGAGGCTGAACCTTGATTTCAATGTTCGATTCAAGCACATCTGTCGGGTCTTCTAATTTTATCTCCGCCATACCGCCCGAGAAAAGCTCGGAGAAGGTCTGTTTGAACTGAATGTTGATTTTTGCAAGCTGTTCGCCGAACTGCTCCGCCATTTTCGCCGTCAGCTCGTCAATGAGTTTTTCAAGCTCTTTCTTGCTCTTTTCAATATCGCCGACCTGAGACGACATGAATTCGTATCTTTCGCCGACCTCTTTGTATTCGTCGATTGCACCGACGTTGACGTTACCAAGCGACCTTATCTGACTTTTCAGCTCATTGAGCTGTCTTTGTGCCTTTACCGTGTCCTCGATAACAATGCCCAAATCCTGTGCTTCACGTCTTGTAAGCTGATATTCGTCATAAAGCTTGTTGATGGTATCGTCATATTCCTTGAGCTTTGCTATTTTTCTCTCTTCAAGTCTTGCCAGCTCGCCGCTTATTCTTTCACGCTGTGCGCTCTTGTTTCTCTCTAAAACACGCAGTTTTGTTGACTGAGCCTCGTCCTCGTTTCTGAGATTACGCAGAAGCTCGATTTTCTCTTTTGAGCTTTCGCCGCAGTTTCTCACGCTGTCCGCCTGAGCTCTCTGCTCTTTGATTTCGTTTTCAAGAGCTTCATTCTGCTTCAATATTCCGCTGATTTCACTGTCAAGCTCAAACGCTTTTCCGCTGCTTGATTCTATGCGCTTTTTTAGCTCAAGCACAGTCTGCTGTCTTATTTCGGTATCCTTCTGTGCCGAATGAATGGCGAGATTTATTTCTGTCGCCTCGGCTGATACTTTCTCTTTCAGCAGAGCTGTTTGCTGTTTCATTTCGCCGATTTCGTCAAGCTCCTTTTCCTTTGCCGATATGAGCGACGATATTTCTTCTATGCGGCTGTCGGTCTCGGCGCAAAGCTTACGCATCGCCGAAATTCTGCCGTCGGAGGAATTTTTCTCGCTCTCAAGCTCACTGAGAGCTTTTTCGGTCTGTGAGAGCTGTTCCTGACAGAGACGAAGCTCACCCTCGGCACGTATTTTCTTCTCCTGAGAATTGAGCAGGTCGGCTTTTGCACCCTCAAGCTCGGCACGGCACGAAGCAAGCTCCTGCATGACAAGCTTATAGCTTTCTCTCTGCTCATCAAGCTTTTTCTGCTTCTGAGCGACCTCTTTTCTGATTTCCTCTATCTGAGTGCCCCTCGAAAGTATGCCCGCATTCTGCGTGCGTGAGCCGCCCGTCATTGAGCCGCCGGCATTGATAACCTGACCGTCAAGAGTGACTATTTTGAAACGGTACTGATACCTTCTTGCAATATTCACCGCCGAATCCATATCCTCGGCAACAACGGTTTTGCCCAGAAGATTTCTGATGATATTATCGTATTTTTTATCATAGGACAAAAGGTTGACCGCTATATCAACAAAGCCGAAGCAGTCGTCAAGCCCTTTTTCGTCAAGCGTTCTGCCCTTTATCGCCGTCATGGGTAAAAACGTCGCTCTGCCTGCATTCTGCTTCTTGAGCAGCTCTATTGCACGCTTTGCATCATTTTCGTTTTCCGTGACTATATTCTGCACCGCCGCACCGAATGCGGTCTCAACAGCCGTCGCATACCTGTTCTCAACGGTAATAAGCTGTGACACAGCCCCGTGAATGCCGCGAAGTGCGCCCCGCTTTGCTTCACGCATAACAGTCTTGACTGCGCCCGAATAGCCCTCCATGTTCTTTTCAAGCTCCTCGAGCATTCTCGCCTTTGACTCTTTCTTCTGAATGTCAAACGCCTTGTCGTCGATATCCTTTTTCATTTCGTCAGCCTTGACGCTTCTGTTACGCTCACGAATTGTGTAGCCCTCGACGGTATTTGAATGTGAAACTATGTCTGCCTCTGTTTTTTCAAGCTCTTTTTTCTTTTCTTCATATTCGGCTTTTATGCCCTCAAGCTCATTTTTGCGCTGTGAAATAACAGAATCAATCGTGCCCACACGGGCGGAAATTTCGTCTATCGACGAGTGAGCCGCCTGAGAAGCGACACGGTTATCAGCAAGAATTTTCGTCAGCCTCGCTATTTCAGCCGAAACAGCCTCGCTCTCGCTTTCGAGTGAGCCGCCCTTTTTCTGCATTTCACTTATTTTTTCGGCTAAGTCAAGTAGCTCCTTCTGCTTTTTCTCCGACAGCGCGGCAAGCTCTTCTATCTCTTTTTCGCACTCTGCTATTTCCTTTTCCGTCGCTTCCTTAATGCCTGTGTTTTCGTCTTTTTCACGCAGTATTCTTTCGACGGTCTGTTTGTTGTGCTCTATTGAGTTTTCCGTAACGGCTATATTTGCCTCTATTGCCATTGCCTTTTCTTCACAGGAAGAAATATTCTGTCTTAATTCTTCTATTTCTTCCGTTTTCTTCTGTGCGCCGGCTATTGCTTCTTCAATCTTTTCTTCAATCTCGCTGAGCTCTTTTTCCGCTGTCTCGTATTCGTTTGTCGCCTGAGAAAGCTTATCCTCCTGCACTTTAAGCTCCTGCTTTGCCTTTTCTATCGTGCACAGCCACAGACCTATTTCAAGCTCACGCTTTTCCGAAGCAAGCACCAAAAACTTTTCAGCCTTTTCACTCTGAATTTTAAGAGGCCCTATTCTGCCCTCAAGCTCGGAGAGAATATCACGAAGACGCACGAGGTTTTCCTCCGCCTGCTGAAGCTTTCTCAGAGAGTCATTGCGGCTGTAACGGTAATGGGATATTCCCGCCGCCTCTTCAAACATTTCACGTCTCTCGTTACTGCGGCTTGAAATCATATTGGCGATTTTGCCCTGACTGACAAGTGAATAGCCGTCTCTGCCCAGACCCGTGTCCATAAACATTTCATGAATATCACGAAGTCTTACGCTTTCGCCGTTTATCGCATACTCACTCTCACCCGAGCGGTAATACCGGCGGGTGACACTGACAATATCGGTGTTGTATTTTTTAATGCTTGAGTCGGTGTTATCGAGCTTCAGCGTTACCTCGGCATAGCCCAGAGGACGCCTTGTATCCGTACCGCTGAAAATAACGTCCTCCATTTTTGGACCACGCAGACTCTTTGAAGACTGTTCGCCGAGAACCCATCTCACGGCGTCGGAAATATTGCTTTTTCCGCTTCCGTTAGGTCCGACAACGGCGGTTATTCCCTTTTCAAACTCAAATACGGTTTTATCCGCAAAGGACTTGAAGCCCTGCATTTCCAATGCTTTTAAAATCATTCGGGTATTTTCCTTATCTCAATTTCATATTTTTTCATATCGCTTTTTCCTGCTACAACCGCATCGTAGCCAAGCTCTTTTATTTTCTCTGTGTTTCTCTTTTTCTGACCCTTCATCATTGAAACATATTTTTCCGAAACGGCGATTTCGACCTTGCCCTTTGGAATTCCCGAGAGCTTTTCAAGAGCGTTTTCAAGATAGATTTCGCTTTCGCACAGCTCTCTGAATGCCTCGTGATATGCGCCGGCAATATATCCGTCGTCAACGCCTCCGCCGGAGTGAAGCCCGAGTCTTATCACGGGAATACCGGCGTTATTGAACATTCTCAGAAGCACGGTGCAAAGCGACACGGCTTCTTCAAGCGTCTGAGGTACATATTCGCCTTTTCGGTATCTCTCGGCGTTTTCGGTGTTTTCCAAAATCACCGTCGGATATATTCTCACCGTGTCCGGTCTTATTTTTATTATTTCTTCGGCGGTGAAAATATCCTTTTCACGTGAGGACGAATACAGTCCCGTCATCATCTGATGCCCGAGTTCAAAGCCGTACTCCTTAATGAGAAGTGAGGCTTTTTTCACGTCCTCTGCGGTATGCCCCCGCCTGTTTTTTTCAAGCACGGTATTATCCATACTCTGACAGCCGAGCTCTATCGAGGTAACAGAGTATTTTTTCAGCAGAGACAGTGTTTCTTCGTCAATGCAGTCGGGGCGTGTCGAAATTCTTATGCCCCTGACCTTGCCCGCTTTCACGTATTCATAAGCACTCGAAAGCAGTGAGAGCATATATTCTCTGTCTATGGCGGTGAAGCTTCCGCCGAAAAATGCGATTTCGGCATTTTCGCAGTTCCCGCCTTTCAAAGCAGTCTGAACGGCATTTCTCACGTCGCTTTCATCGGTCTGTCTGACACAGCCGGAAATACTTTTCTGATTGCAGAAGCTGCACTGATGCTTACAGCCCAGATGCGGCACGAAAAGTGCAATATTAACGTGACGTTCTTTCATCAGAGATTTATTCCCATGAGCTGTAAAGCACTTTTTGCCGCTTCCTGCTCGGCAAGCTTTTTGCTTCTGCCCTTGCCCTGACCGATTACATTTGAGTTGAGGTGAATTTCGACCTCAAAGCATTTGTCGTGGTCGGGTCCGCTCTCGCCGACAAGCACGTAGGAAATATGCTCATCACGGTTTTTCTGAATAACCTCCTGGAGGGCGGTTTTGTAGTCGTGGAACGTCGGCTTTTCGATTATTGCATTCTTTATGAAGCGTAAAACAAACCTCTTCGCCTCTTCCATTCCGCCGTCAAGGTATATTGCGGCGATTACCGACTCAAATGCATCGGAGAGTATTGACGGTCTTTCGTTGCCGTGCGAGTGTATTTCACCTTTGCCCAGGAGAAGATATTTACCCAAATCCAGCTCCTTGGCAAAAATGAAAAGCGACTCTTCGCAGACGGTCGAGGCTCTGAGCTTTGTCAGCTCGCCCTCAGGCAGGTCAAAATTCAGGTAGAAATACTCAGCCGTTATCACTCCCAGAACCGAATCACCCAGAAATTCAAGCCTCTCGTTACTGCCGTAGCTCAGATGTTTTTCATTGGCGTATGAGGAATGTGTAAGGGCATGGTTGAGAAGCTGTTTATTTTTAAATTCATAGCCTATTTTTCTTTCAAGCTCTGTCAAAACAATCGCTCCTTTCTTTCATATTCCGTTATCTTTAATGTATTTTTCAAGGTCTGCGATACCCCTTTTTGAAAGTGCGGCATAGCGTTCCTTTTTGTCTCTTATTTTCTCTTCGAGCGGCGGCAGAACACCGAAATTCGCACCCATAGGCTGAAAATTGACTGTGTTTTTGTCGCTGATATATGCGGAAAGCGCACCCATCATTGTCGTCAGAGGCAGTCGGAGCGTCTGCATACCGCACAATCTTCTTGCGGCATTTATTCCCGCAAGTATGCCCGACGAGGCACTCTCCATATAGCCCTCAACACCCGTTATCTGTCCGGCAAAGAAAAGGTTTTCCCTCTCCCTGAACGAGTAGTCCGGATTAAGAAGCGACGGGGAATTGATAAAGGTGTTTCTGTGCATCACTCCGTAGCGGACAAACTCGGCACTGTGAAGTGCGGGAATAAGCGAGAATATTCTCTTCTGCTCGGAGAATTTCAGATTGGTCTGAAAGCCGACAAGATTATACATTGTGCCGCTGTTATTTTCTTTCCTGAGCTGTAAAACCGCCCAGGGTCTGCGCCCGGTGACGGGGTCCTTGAGCCCGACGGGCTTAAGAGGTCCGAAGCGCATTGTATCTCTGCCCCTCGAAGCCATGACCTCAATGGGCATACAGCCCTCATAGACGTCTTTTCTCTTATCAAAGGAGTGAAGCGGTGCGCTCTCACCGCTGATTATCGCATCATAAAAACGCTCATATTCTTCTTTATCCATCGGACAGTTGATGTAGTCGTCATCGCCGCCCCTGTCATATCTCGACGCTCTGAACGCTTTGGACATATCCACGCTGTCACCCGCAACTATGGGAGCCGCCGCATCAAAGAAATAGAGCCCGCTCCCGCATATACGGCTTATATCCTCGCTGAGCTTTTCGCTCGCAAGAGGTCCGGCGGCGACAATGGCATACCCCTCCGGCACAGCCGTAACCTCTTCACGGATAAGATTAATGTATTCGTTTTCCTGTATTTTTTCGGTTATCACCTGTGAGAATATATCACGGTCAACGGCAAGCGCACCGCCGGCGTCAACCTTTGCTATATCTGCAGCATACATACATATCGAACCGAAACGGCGCATCTCCTCCTTGAGAAGCCCTGCCGCCGATTCAAGACGCATTGCCTTGAATGAGTTTGAGCAGACAAGCTCGGCAAGCCCCTCGCTCTTATGAGCGGGAGAAAATCTTTTCGGCTTCATCTCATAAAGGTCAACGTGTATTTTCCTTTTGGCGAGCTGCCACGCCGCTTCCGTGCCTGCCATTCCGCCGCCGATAACCGTAACTTTGTTTTCCATAATTATTCCTTTGAGCTCTTTCTCTTCGCCTTGACGCTGTAACCGCAAGCGGTGTCAAGACAGTTCAGCAATCCGTCCTTGCCCTTGAAAAGACTTTTTCCGCATTTCGGGCAGGTCTCGTCCGTCGGCTTATCCCATGTTGCAAAATCGCAGTCGGGCCACTTTTCGCAGGAATAGAAGCTGTATCCCTTTCTTGTCTTTTTCTGAATAATCCTTCCGCCGCACTTGGGACAAATCGCCTCGGTCTGCTGAATGAGCGGCTTTGTGTTTTTGCACTCGGGGTAGCCCGGGCAGGCAAGGAATTTTCCGAATCTGCCTGTCTTTACAACCATCATTCTTCCGCATTTTTCACAGGGAATATCCGTCTGGTCTTCCTTGAGCTGAATTTTCTGCCCCGTCATATCTTTTCTTGCTTTATCGAGCGTGACGGAAAAATCGTCATAGAACCCGTGCAGCATTTCGATATAATCCTCTTTTCCCTCGCCGACCTTATCGAGGTCGTCCTCCATCTGCGCCGTAAATTTGACGTTGACAATTTTCGGGAATTTATCCATGAGAAGATTTGCAATAGCTTCGCCGAGCTCTGTCGGTACAAGCTGTTTCTTTTCACGGCTGATATATTCACGCTTGATAATGGTCGAAACTATCGTGGCATAAGTGCTCGGTCTGCCCACGCCGTTCTCTTCGAGAGTTTTAATGAGGGAATCCTCACTGTATCTTGCGGGCGGCTGTGTGAAATGACAGTTACCCTCAAGCTTTTTTGCCTTGACCTTGTCACCGTTCTTTATTTCTGACGGTAATGCCTTCGCGTCGTCGGAATCGTTATCGTAAAGAACAGTGAAGCCGTCGAATTTCACGCTGTAGCCGCTTGCCGAGAAGATGCAGAAGCCGTCTGTGCCCTCTTTTTCAGCTTTGATTTCAAGCTTTGCCGTGTTCTGAACACAGTCGGCCATCATTGAAGAAATAAAGCGTTTCCATATAAGCGAATAGAGCTTGTACTGCTCAGATGTGAGGTCATTTCTTACCTTTTCGGGTGTGAGAGAGACCGTTGACGGCCTTATTGCCTCATGTCCGTCCTGAGCGTTGCTTCTCGATTTATAGTATCTCGGCTTTTCGGGGTTGTAGTTCTCACCGAAGTTTTCGGCAATATACTCTCTTGCCGCACTGCGTGCCTCCTCCGAAACTCTCAGTGAGTCCGTTCTCATATAGGTTATAAGACCGACAGAGCCGAAGCCGCTGATATTGACGCCCTCATAGAGCGTCTGGGCAACTTTCATCGTCTTTTCCGGGCGCATACCAAGGCGTTTTGAAGCTTCCTGCTGTAAGGTTGAGGTGATGAACGGAGGAGCAGGGCTTTTCTTTCTTGTGCCCTTTTTCAGCGAGGAAACCTCGAAGACTGCACCGTCTGTTCTTTCAAGGTATGCGTCTGTCTCTTCCTTGCTTTTAAGCTCGACCTTTCCTTTCTCATCGCCTGTCAGAGAAGCGGAAAAGGTTTTTGAGCCAAAGGAGAATTTTGCGTCTATCGACCAGTATTCCTCCGGCTTAAAGGCACGGATTTCGTTTTCACGGTCAACTATCATTCTGACCGCAACCGACTGCACTCTGCCCGCCGAAAGACCTCTTCTTATTTTCTGCGAAACGAACGGGCTGAGGCTGTAGCCGACAAGCCGGTCAAGGATACGTCTGCCCTGCTGTGCGTTGACAATATCCATATCGACCTTTCTCGGTGCACTCATTCCGTTTTTAACGCCTGTTTTCGTTATTTCGTTAAATGTAACTCTGTTATTATGCTCAAGGTCAAGCCCCAATACCTCGGCAAGGTGCCACGATATTGCCTCACCCTCACGGTCAGGGTCGGTTGCAAGATAAACATATTCGCTTCTGCTGACCTTATCCTTAAGCTCTTTGACAAGCTTTTCCTTGCCCTTGACAATCGCATACTTGGGCGCAAAATCATGTTTGACGTCAACGCAAAGCTTTGCCGCCGGAAGATCCCGTATATGACCCATAGAGGCGGTAACCTCATAGCCCTTGCCCAAGTAATTCTGAAGTGTCTTCGCCTTTGACGGAGACTCAACTATAACCAATTTTGACATATTATCACCTGTTAAATCAAAGTATATTCATTGCCTGCGCCACACTTGACAATGCCCTCCATTTCGAGGTTTGTCAGCGCAATAAGCACATCTCTTATCTGCATTTTCAGCATTACGGCAATATCGTCAAGGCGGTCTGCGCCGCTCCTGACAGCCTCGAAAACCGCACGGTCATTATCCGTCAGTGAGGATAAATCCCATTCTTTCACGGTTTTTTCCGGGGCGTTTGTGCCGCTGTCTTTTTCTTTTGTCTTTATTTTGTTTTCAGTCTTTCTTTTCTTTTTTGTCTTTTTATTTTCTTCTTTCCTGCCCTCGGGAAAATCGGTTATTCCCTCGAACACGTTTCTGCCGAACGAGCCGAAATAAAAGGAGTCCCTGTTTCTTATTTCGTAGCCGTAAAGCGTGAGAATATCCTGCGCCGAGAAAATCACGTTTGCGCCGTATTTCACGAGCTCATGAGCACCGAGAAAGCTTGTTCCCTTTGCGTCGCCCGTGACAACAAAAACATCTCTGTTATAGAGAAAGCTTTTTCTTGCCGTGCTGAGCGTTCCGCTTTTTGCGCCCGCTTCAATCACAAGCACGCCCCGGCACATACCCGCAGTTATTCTGTTGCGCTTGATAAAGCTTGACCTGTCGGGAGGTGTGTGCGGTTCAAACTCGGATATAAGAGCTCCGTTTTCGGTGACTTTCATTCTCAGCTCTTCGTTTTCCATAAGGTAATGACAGCCGAAGCCGCACCCCATTATCAGAACCGTTTTTCCGCCTGCCTCAATAGCTGTCCGGTGTGCGGTGCTGTCTATTCCCTGAGCTCCTCCGCTGACTACGACCGCACCCGATTTTGCAAGCTCAAACGACATTGTGTGAGCAACGTCCGTTCCGTATGCGGAGGGTTTTCTCGTGCCGATAACGCCGATAAGAAGCTTATTTGAAAGCACCGTCTCATCGCCCCAGACATAGAGCACGAGCGGAAAATCCGACACCGTTTTAAGCATCTCGGGAAAGAACGGGCTTTCGGGAGTTATTATCTTCCAACCCATTTTTTCACACTCATCTATCACGCCGTCACCGACCGAAAGAGGTATCTCTTCTTTTCTTTCAAGCTGTGTTTTTGTGAAGAGCCCGCTTTTCTGCAAGGCGGATACGTCTGTTTCATATATCTTCTTTGCGTCGCCGTATTCCGAGAGAATATCAAAGGTCTTTCCACCCGTACCGATGACGTGCTGAAGCCATATCCAATACCTTTCGTTTGTCATGAGACAACCTCCGACGGTCGCATCATCTCCCACATAACGACAGCCGCCGCCATTGAAGCGTTAAGGCTCTCCGCCCTGCCCTTCATCGGCACGGTCACTTTTTTGCAAAGTGCCATTGTTTCCTGCGTTACGCCGTTGCCCTCGTTGCCTATCACAGCGATTACACCGCCCGTCATATCGACCTGCGTAATGCTCACCGCCGAGGAATCCGGCACGGTTGCAAGAGGCAATATTCCCGCTTTTTCACATTCAGCTATGACCGAAGCCATGTTATCGGTGATGAAAACGGGAAGCCTCAGAAGCGAGCCCATAGCCGCCCTCTGTGCTTTCGGGTTATACCGGTCACAGCAGGAGCACAAAACCGCTTTGTCAATGCCGAGTGCCTCCGCCGTGCGAATTATTGCGCCGAGATTGGACGGGTCCTGAATATTCTCAAGAGCGATATATTTCTTTCCCCTTTCAGGAGCAAAGACCGTAGCGGGCGACATACCGCATACCGCAAAAACGCCCTGACTTGTCTTTGTGCCGGAGAGCTTCTGAGCGATTTCCTCGCTGACAGAATATGCACTTTCGGCGCGGTCAAGAAGAATTTTCAGCTTTTCCCCGTTCTTTTCGAGAGCCTTTTCGGTGAAAAAGCACTGCTTTATGAGCACGCCGCTCTGAGCCGCATCACAGCAAAGCCTCACACCCTCAAGAAAAAACTCCTGTTTTTCAAGGCGAAACGATGCCGATGACGACAGCTTCTGCGCCGTTTTTATCTTTTCGTTTGACCTGCTCTCAATAGGAAAAATCATCGCTAAACACCCGTTTTTGACACATTTCTTACGTTTTTATTCTCAGATAAAAAATGACAAATACGCCCGAGAACCATATCTCGGACGTACTTTTTTTGAATTAAAGAGCGGCTTTTGCCTGCTCGCAAAGAGCGGTGAAAGCTGCGGGGTCCGAAATAGCTATCTCGGAGAGCATCTTTCTGTTAAGGCTTACGCCCGCCTTCTTAAGACCGTTGATAAAGGTTGAATAGTTCATTCCGTTTGCCTTGCAACCAGCTGAAATTCTTGTTATCCATAAGCGGCGGAAGTCTCTCTTCTTCTGCTTTCTGCCGATGTATGCGTAGTTGCCCGACTTCATAACAGCCTGTTTTGCCGTTTTGAAGAGAGCGTGCTTTGAGCCGTAGTAGCCCTTAGCCATCTTTAATACTTTATTTCTTCTCTTGCGAGTCATCATTGCGCC
Organism: Acutalibacteraceae bacterium; assembly: GCA_045639785.1. Lineage (GTDB taxonomy): Bacteria > Bacillota > Clostridia > Oscillospirales > Acutalibacteraceae > UBA6857. The sequence continues at coordinate 23,874 of JAZUDT010000043.1, forward strand.
TTTAATACGTGCCATGATTAAGTTCCTCCATTATATTCAATATTTGGTTTAAGTCCTGTTCCTTAATTATTTATAGGGAATAAGACGCTTTATCTGTCTCTGATTTGTAACATCGGCAACTTCCGTCTTGCGAAGATTTCTCTTGCGCTTTGTGCTCTTCTTGTTAAGAATGTGAGACTTATAAGCATGCGCACGTATGGGCTTACCGTTCTTTGACATCTTGAAACGCTTTTTTGCGCCGCTGTGAGTTTTGATTTTAGGCATAGTAATATCCTCCCTGTTTTACTTTGTTGATTTTGGTGCAAGGAACATCATCATTGAGCGTCCCTCAAGCTTCGGGGCTTTCTCGACGTTACCGGACTCCTTGCAGGCGTCGGAAAAATCGGACATAATCACAAGACCGTTTTCGGGGTGAGCCATTTCTCTGCCTCTGAAGCGGATTGAAACCTTGACCTTGTTTTCCTGCGCAAGAAACTTTTTCGCCTGATTGACCTTTGTCTCGAAGTCGTGCTTGTCAATGTTAAGAGATAACCTGACCTCTTTGATTTCAACAACACGCTGATTTTTTCTCTGTTCCTTTTCTCTCTTCGCCTGCTCGAAGCGGTACTTGCTGTAATCCATTATCTTGCAGACGGGCGGTGTCGCCTGCGGAGCGATTTTAACAAGGTCGAGTTCTCTTTTCTCAGCTTCCTTAAGAGCGTCCTCAGCCGACATAATGCCGAGCTGTTCGCCGTCGTCGGTTATGACACGGAGCTCTTTGTCGTTGATTTCTTCATTGATTTGCATTTCTTTAATAGCGATGTTCATGCACCTCCCAAAATTTTCGTGCAATATAATCAAAGCGTGAACAGCCAAGTGTTCACGCATCAATACATAATAAGCCAAAAGGCAAGTATTGACCTTCGTCGGGAAAACCCCGAAGGTGAGAACACAGAGCTCTGCTTTGTTGTGGAGATATGTTATCACGTATTGGTGACAAAGTCAATACTTTTTTATAATTTTTTCAGTTTGTTCCGTATGCGGCGACATAATCCTCAAGGCAAAGTCCGCTCGCATTTATCTTCTGTGCGTATTCCGTGCCGACGTAACGCCAGTGCCAGGGCTCGGGCACGATGCCGGTTTTGCTTTCCCATTCGGATTTATAGCGCAGAATGAAGCCGTAGTCTGCAGCGTTTTCACAGAGCCACTTATATTCCTTTGTCTGTGAAAACGAATCATAGAGTGAGCAGATATCCATTGCAACGCCGATATTGTGTTCGCTCGTCCCGGGGGGCAGAATAACCGATGATGCTCTTCTGACGGCTTCATCGTGGCTGTAGCCCGCCGCCTCTTCATTGCTGATACGGTTTTTCCAGTTTTTTTCCTGAAGCTCATAGCTTCTGTAGCCGGAAATGGGTGTAAGGGTAACAGAATCCTTTTTCGCCGCATTATACATCTCGGTAAAATGGTCGGCGGCTCTCTCGTCCATATACATATCATATCCCATACCCGGGCAGACCTCCTTAAGCACGGGCTTGTAGGATTTATCATATTCGGTGTATGCGTTGACGATAACGAGATTCCAGTTACCCTCTGCGGGGTTGACAGTCTTTCTCGCCGTCTGCGCTGAGGTGGTATCTTCACCGCTTTCGTCAGAAGCTGTCTCAAGATATTCCGAGCTGACGTATCTTTCCGAGCCGTTATATTCGATTTTGCTCCAGCCGTTCTCCTCGCTTATGACTTTTACCTTTGTACCCTTGGGAATAAGTCCCGCTTTTTCATAATCGGTACCCGGTCCGGTTCTGACGTTGAGTGCCTCGGTTGTCACATATAATTTTGAAGAAGCTGTATTTTCGGTCGTGGCGGGAGCTTCACCGATTTTTTCCGTGCTCGCTGACGGAGGCTCCGTCGTCAGAACACTCTCAGATTCCGTCACTGTTTCACTCTCTTTTTTGTTGACATTTGACGGCAAAATTCCCGATTTTGCCAAAGCGAATGCAATGCCCACTGCGACGGCGGCTGTGGCGGCTATGATAATCACCGCTTTAAGCTTTGATTTTCCTCTGCTTTCTCTTTCGCCTCTCTTTTCAGTCGCCGCACCTATTGCGGTATAGTTATATTTCACTCTCTTTCTTCCCGCTCTGCCCTTTTTCTTTCTCACGCCGAGAACAACAAAAGTAACTGCTCCTGCCGCAACAAGAACGGCAAGCAGGATAACCAGAGCCGTAATGATAATTTTCACATAATTTCTGTTTGTGTCGCTCTTTGCTACAATCTCAACTGTTTTCAGGGTCTTTCCGCCGAAAACGATATTGCATGAGCCGAGCCTGTCTCCTTTTTTAACGGGCTTGTCTATAAGCTCATTATCAAGGCTGAATTTCAGCTCTGCTTTTTCACTTTTGCTGAGAAGATATGAAAAGGTCTCGCCGAAAACGCCCTGAGCGTCCTCGTCTATGCCCAGGCATTTGACATGAACGCTTATCGCATTCCTGCCCTTTTTGCATACCTTTTTCATTGAATAGGTGTTAAAGGCATTATCAAGAAGCTCTATGCTGTCGGAAAAGTGAGCGCAAGCCATTGCACCGCTTTTGGTGTATGCGTCACAGCCGAGCACAATGCATATATATCTGTCGCCGTTTCTGACGGCTGTGGAGGCAAGGCATCTCCCTGCGTCACCCGTATAACCCGTTTTCACACCGTCAGCCCATTTATAGTAGTATCCGCTGTTTTCGAGAATCAGATAATTTGTTGAGCTGACCTTTCTTTCCGGACTTTTGTTTGTCGCAGAAGCCGTGTATGTGTCCCTTGAAACAATATCGCAGAAAAGTTCATTTTTGAGCGCATACCCTGTCAATGTCGCAACATCTCTCGCCGTTGAATAATGCCCCTCGGCATCAAGACCGTGTGTGTTGACAAAATGGGTGCTGTCCATGCCGAGCTCAGCGGCTTTTTTGTTCATCAGCTCAACAAACCCGCTGACCGAGCCGCCTATGTAGTCGGCAAGAACAACGGAGGCGTCGGCGGCGGAGGAAATGAGAAGGCAATAGAGCAAATCCTTCACGCTCATCTCTTCGCCCTCAACAAGATTCGCCGTCACAAGCCCCGTGTCGGCTATGGCATCAAGCGCAGATTTCTTCACGCTGACAAGTGCGTCAAGGTCGGCACAGTTTTCGATAACGACGAGCGAGGTCATAATCTTTGTCAGTGAGGCTATGGAAACCTTTTCGTCCGCCCCCTTTTCAAACACAACCCTGCCTGTATCGCTGTTTACGACTATTGCGTTTTTACAGTTAAGCTCATAAGCCTCACCGTTTGCACAGATGCATTCCGTGCCGCCCAGACAGGCGACAAGAATTATCACTGCGGCAAAAAATGCAATAACCCTTTTTTTCATAAGTATTCCTCTTTTCCTATTCTTATGCTGTTTATTGTAGCACAGTTTGTCCCGTTTAACAACCGAAAGCGGAAAATTTAACAAAAATGAGATTTAAGAAACAGAAAAGTGCGGTGTTTCGCTTGACGAAACGCCGCACCGGAATTTTATGTTGACGGAATTACTCCGCTTTGTTATTTGACCGTAACCTGACAGTTCGCCGTCCAGACATCGCTTCCGTCTTTGACAGTGCATTTAATCATACAGGTTCCGTTTCCGACAGCGGTGACAACACCGCTTGAGGAAACCTTTGCAACCGCAGGATTTGTGCTCGTCCACGTGCGCTTTGCGCCGCTCTTGCTTGAGGGTGAAACAGTCGCCTTGAGAGTGTAGGTGCTGTTCTTTGAAAGTGCAAGCGTGCCCTTGTTGAGCTTGACGGAGATGAATGCATCGTCATTTCCGTCGTCAACATCGCCGATGTCAAAGTCGTCACTGGCATCTTTAACAGTGACCTTGCATTTTGCGGTATAATCGCCGTCGTCGGTCACGCAGTACACAGTACAGGTGCCCTCACCTTTAGCATAGACCTTGCCCGAAGACGAAACCTTTGCAACCTTGCTGTTTGTCGTTTTCCACGTAACGCCCGTATAGCTTGCATCAAGCGGGTCAATAACAGCTTTCAGCCTTGAGGTGTCGCCGACGGTGAGCTTAAGAGTCTTTTTATTCAGCGAAACTCCCGAAACAGGTGTTGAGGTAACAGTCACCTTGCACGTGGCTGTCTTTTTGCCCGATTTTGTCGTGCAGGTTATCGTGACCGTACCTTTTTTGATTCCCGTCACCTTGCCGCTCGAAGAGACCTTGGCTATTCTTGAATTGCTCGACTTCCATGTAACGCCCTGCTCACTTGCATAAGTGGGGTTAAACACAGCCTTGAGCTGATATTTTTCGCCGCCCTCAATCTTAACCGATTTCTTGTTGAGAGAAACTGATTTTACCGAATAGAACTTTGTGACCTTAATCTTGCAGGTTGCCTTGTAGCTTCCGTCCTCAGTCGTGCAGGTGATTGTTGCGGTGCCGGTTTTTTTAGCGGTCACGACACCCTTTGAGCTGACTGTGGCAACGGACTTATCGCTTGATTTCCACGTGACAGCCTTGTTTGAAGCAGTGCTCGGTGAAACGGTGTTCTTGAGAGTCAAAGTTTTGCCGACATAGAGCGTCTTGCTCTTTACATTCAGCTTCACACCGGTAACGGCCGTTTTGACCGTAATCTTACACACGTCGGTATAGTTGCCGTCCTGTGAAATAGCGTATATATTTGCTTTTCCGTTCTTGAGAGCGGTGACCTTGCCGCTCGAAGAAACCATCGCAACATCGGGGTCGGTTGAAGTCCATGTCAGCTTCTTGTTGCTGGCATCGGACGGTGTAAAGGTGGCGGTGAGCTGATAGGTCTTGCCCTTATAGACTGTCTTGCTGTGCTTACTGAGGGTAATTCCCTTGACGGCAATACTCTTTTTGACCGTGACAACGCACGATGCACTTGCACCGGTATCCTTTGTCGTGCAGGTGATAATGGCAACACCCGACTTTACGCCGGTGACCGTGCCCTTACTTGAAACCTTTGCCACGCCCTCATTGCTTGAGGTCCACACAACAGATTTGTCGCTTGCCGCGCTCGGCTTGACGGTGGGCGTGAGCTTATATGTCTGAGTAGCGTAAATCGAAACTGACTGTGTATTGAGAGACACTCCCGTTGTCGGAGTCTGAACGGTAACTTTGCATTTTGCCGTCTTTGAATTAACAGTTGTGCAAGTAATCGTCGCCGTGCCGTTTTTAAGTGCCTTAACCGTTCCATCTGAGGTTACTGCGACAACGGACGGACTGCTCGACTTCCACGTAACGGCCGTATTTGCCGCAGTCTCGGGATAGATTATCTCCTCAAGCTGATACGTCTTTCCGACAGCAAGAGTGAGCTTGTCCTTATTAATTCTTACAAATGAAGGTACCGACTTTATTCCGAGCAAATCAAGCGGGAAAGCGTCAGCCCATGCCTGCTGTCCCTTATCGTTGGGGTGGATAAAGTCACTTGTCCACTCCGATTTAAGCTTTGCCGCATCGGTCCTGCTCGCCGAAAGTGTCGCTAAGTCAACAACGCCGTCAATATCCTTTGTCGAAAGAAGCCACTTGTTGACATCTTCGGCTATTTTCCAGTCCTTGCTCGTCCACGTATATTCGTCGCCGCTACCCGTGCCGAAATAATTTCTCGTTGCGCCTTTCCAGGGGGTTATCGTGCAGGCGATAACCTTTATGCCGTAGTTATGGCAGTTCTTAGCAAATTTCTTAAAGCCGTCTATGAGCTCCTGTGCACTCGGCTGTGCATAGTCGGCGTCTCCGCCGTAGTATTCCTTAATGCTTGCACTCTCCGGGTGAGTTATATCATTTGCGCCGATTTTTATTACCGCATACCTGACGCCGCTCTGCTCGAGAACGTCAAATTTCATTCTGCCCAGAACAGAGGGACCGTAAATATTGCCTATCGTGCCCATACCGTCGGAAAGCAGGCTGTTGCCGAAAATTCCCTTGCCGATAACGCCGACAGACGTGCAGTCCTCGGCAAGTATCGCTTTTGAAAGATATTCGGGGAACCTGTTTGAAACGGTGGAATCGCCTATAACAACCACCGAGCAGGCATCTTCTTCGCTATTGAAGACATCAACGCCGCTCAGAAACGGCACTACGTTGATTTCGGGAAGATTTGCCGCCGCAGGAATCAAAGAAGCAATCGTCTTTGAACTGAGTGCAAATGAATAGAAGTTACCGTCGGGAAGAAGAAAATCCTCAAAAATATCGGGGACGTCCTGACCTAAGGCGATATAGGTTTTGGCACCCGAAAGGCCAATGGTGGTCACGTCCTGAAGCTCGCTGGCAAGATACATTGTGACGCATATATCCTTGCCGGCAGTGACATTGAAGTTGACGGGGTCGGTCAGTATTTCTTTACCCTTAGGTATCACCGCCTTGATGCTTCCGCCGCAGAGAACCGGTCTTGCGCTGAGAATCTTGACATTCTTTCCGCCGTCGCTCTCGTGGACGAAAATACCCGTTATCGAAAGGTCGTTTTTGCCATATACATTAGAGAGTCTGAGCCTGAGCTTACTGCCGTTTGCAGTCGGAGTGAGAACAATTCTGATTGCCGTCTTGCTCACCGACAGATAGAGGTCATTATAGTCCTCAAACGACACGTTAGTCATGCCGCAGCCCCATGCACCTATCCATTCGCCCTCTGCTTCGTCTGCGCTCTGGGCACCCTCATCGACCGCCGCAAGTGCTTCGGGGGCAGAAAAGGTAACAGCTCCGCCGGAAACGGCAACAGCCGAAAAAACCATGAGAAACGCCAGTAATAAGCTGAGAATACTTCTTTTCATTTTGCTTCCTCCTCGGAGAGAATTATACATATAAATAATATCATTTGTCGATTTTTATGTCAATAAAAACAAAAGTAAATTTGCGATATTTATACTATATTAACAATTACCGCACAACTGTCCCGAAATCGGGCGTGTTTTTCAATTTTTTCTGCCGAAAACTTGATATATAGAAATAAGTGTGATAAAATAAATTGTAATTTTGCGTATGCACAGCGCATACCTCAAATCAGTTAAACGAAACAGAATGGTGGGTTTATTTTATGTCAGGACATTCAAAGTGGAGCACTATCAAGCGCAAAAAGGAAAAAACAGACAATGCAAGAGCAAAGGTTTTCACAAAAATAGGCAGAGAGCTTGCCGTTGCCGTGCGTGAGGGCGGAAGCGGAGACCCCTCCGTCAACTCAAGGCTCAAGGACGTTATTGCCAAGGCAAAGGCGAACAACGTGCCCAACGACAACATTGAAAGAATAATCAAAAAAGCCGCCGGTGAAGGCTCAAATGCAAAATTTGAAACGATAATCTATGAGGGCTACGGTCCGTCGGGTGTTGCGGTTATAGTTGAGACGCTCACCGACAACAGAAACAGAACTGCGGGCGAAATGCGCCATTATTTCGATAAAAACGGCGGCAATTTAGGTCAGCAGGGCTGTGTTTCATTCATGTTCTCGAAGTACGGTATCATTGATATTGAGCAGGAGGATATTGACGAGGAGAAGCTCATGGAGGATGCTCTCGAGGCGGGTGCTTCCGACTTTGTGTCGGAGGGTGACGACGTTTTCGAGATTCGCACCGAGCCGAACGATTTTACGGCGGTATGCGGCGACCTTGCGGCTAAAGGCTACACATTCCTTTCAGCCGAAGTGGGCTACGTTCCCTCAACCTACACTAAGCTCACGGACGAAGAAGCCGTCAAGTCAATGGAAAAGCTCCTTGAAATGATGGAGGACAACGACGACGTTCAGGGCGTATGGCACAACTGGGAAACAGACGATGACGAATAATAAGTCTTCGCAATAAAAGCAAAGCCTTTTCGGAAAATATTAACGGGCTGTCACAAATGAGTAGCTTCATTCGTGACAGCCCTTTTATTATATATTCGGTTTGTATTCTCAGTTTTCTTCTCTGTTTTTTGTGACAGCGGCGGTGATGCTTTCCATATACTCGCCGTGAAGCTTGAATTTGAATGTAAAGACTAAGAGTGAAGCAATGAAGAAAAGTGCGGGAAGCACGAGCATCATAAGGCTCAGCGCACCGTTTACCCTGCCGAAATCGGCACCCGGGTCTCCCTTGACAACAAGGGTGTAATTACTGCCCAGACCGACAAGGAGAATTATTACCTGAATGGTATATGCCATCTTCTGCAAAAAGCCCTTCATTGAGAAAGTGACAGACTCGTTTCTTGAGCCCATTTTCACCTCGCCGTAGTCAACTATATCGGCAAGGAACACTGTCTGGGAAACGAACATTGAACCCGAACCGATATTCGCTATGAGATAGAAAACGTCCATAACCACAAGATTATTGAATATTCTGAATGAAGCAAACATTCCCGCATAGCCGAGAATTACCATGAGAAGTGATGCCTGATATGTACGGCGTCTTGAAGTGAAATTCATCATAATCGGCAGGAAGAGAAGTCCGAGAACCGAACCGACAGCCCCGAACACGCCGAAAAGTGACTGCTTTGAAATATCTCCGGCGACGTAAGTGAAGAAATAAGCCGCAACACCCGAAACCATATAGTAGCCCGTGTTTGAAAGCATTGCAAAAAGAATGAACACACGAAGCTGGTCGTTGCCTTTGAAAACGTCGAAAACCTTTTTGAATGAGAATTTTTCGCCCGAGACAGTCACCTGATTTTCCCTGACGTGGGACATTGAAATAAGTGCGAAAAGAATCAGACAGCACGAGCATATTGCCGCAACAACGCTGAAGCCGGTTGCACTGTACTGCTTGCCCGCACCCGCATTTTTGCTGAATGCTTTGAGTGCTATGGGTGCGCCGATGAGTATAATTCCCTGACCGAGACCGGAAAAAGCTCTTGCCACCGTAGCAATGGCACTTCTTTTGTCCGGGTCGCTTGTGAATGACGGAACCATTGACCAATAGGGAATATCAGCCATTGTATTCGTCATACCCCAGCCGATATAAAGAACGGTAATGAGTATGTAGAGCGGCAGACCTCTCAGACCGAAGTCGGTGAAGAGGAAAAAGAGCACAACGGCATTGGCGCAGGCTCCGATTACAACCCAGGGGCGGTACTTGCCGAATTTTGTCTTTGTGTTATCGACAATGGAGCCCATCATCGGGTCGTTTATGCCGTCCCATATTCTTGCTATGGGGGTAAGAACGAGCAGGAACATGATGGGAAGCTCGAGAATATCGGTGAGATAAATCATGAGAAATGAATAAAACATTCCGTAGCTTAAATCAAGTCCGACTGCTCCGACACCGTACCACACGCTGTCAAGATACTGTTTGAGTTTTCCGTTTTTCATATAAGTTCTCCTTAAAAAATAATTATGAAAACAGCTTTCGCTTTTCAAGTGCTTTCAGAAGAGGAAGCCCGAGAAGAAAAACAGCTATGCTTTCTCCCGCCGCAACAAGCAAAAACTGTATTATACATGAAACAAAACGGCTCTTATTTTCAAGGGGCATAAACACCGCAAGCTCCGCACCGACAAAAAGCGCATTGAAAATTACCGGCATACAGCACGAAAGAAGCGGCAGATTTTTTATGCGGATATTGCGAAGCCTATACATGAATATCCCCGAAAGAAGCGTTGCCGCAGAGCCGAAAACTGCGTCAAACGGAAGTGCACCGAGCCCGATAATATCGGAAAGCGCACAGCCCAGCGCAAGACCGGGTATTGCCGACGGGGTGAGCAGACACAGCACCGAAAGAGCCTCAGATATTCTTATCTGGACGGCAAACGACGCACTGCCCGGGATAATGAAATTCTGCAAAACGGTTGTTACCGCATACACTGCGGCAATAATGCCGGCACGGGAAACATAATAAGCCGATGATTTTTTCGTATTCATTTTTACTCCTTAGTTTTGTTTGAGGCTTTCGCCTCAGTCAGGATTTTTGCGAACTGACTTTTTATGAGTGGAACAGCTTTGCGCTGTCATATTCGGGGTCGCAGGTGATATTCACACCGAGACTTTTCAGTGCCTTTTCGTCACCGTAGGTGAGAATGATGGTCGAGTGCATTTCAGAAGTGCGAAGCTTCGGCACCTGATCAAGAGCGTGCTGTGCCATAGGATTGGTGGCGGCGCAGATTGAAAGAGCCGTCAGCACCTCCTTGACAGAGAGCTGTGCACTGTCGCTGTCAAGATAATCCGTTTTAAGCTTCTGAAGCGGCTCGATAATAATGGGCGAAATGAGAAGAATATTATCCTGTATTCCGCCGAGATTTTTAAGAGCATTAAGAAGCATTGCCGAGGTGTGGGCAAGAAGCTCAGAGCTTTTTCCGACGATTACCGTGCCGTCCGGAAGCTCAAGTGCCGCCGCACTTCTGCCCGTGTTCTCACTCTTCTTTCTCGCCTGAGCCACTACCTTTCTGTCGTCGGGTGAAACGCCCGCCTTTTCGAGCAGCACCTCAAGCTTTGAGATTTCCTCGTCGTTTTCTGCGCCCTTTCTCTTGCGACAGAGAGCTGAAAAATATCTTCTGACGATTTCTTCCTTAGCCGCCTGTTCAACCGCCTCGTTGTCGGTGATACAAAAGCCGTTCATATTGACACCCATATCCGTCGGCGACTTATAGGGACACTCACCTAAAATCTGAGTGAAAATAGCCTTGAGAACGGGGAAAATTTCAACGTCACGGTTATAGTTAACCGTCTGTATATTGTATGCTTCAAAATGATAGGGGTCTATCATATTAATATCGTTGAGGTCGGCTGTCGCCGCCTCGTAAGCGAGGTTGACGGGGTGCTTGAGCGGAAGATTCCATATCGGGAATGTCTCATATTTTGCATAGCCCGCCTTAATTCCTCTCTTGTGCTCATGATAAAGCTGTGAAAGGCAGACCGCCATTTTTCCGCTTCCGGGACCCGGTGCTGTGACAACAACAAGAGAACGCTCGGTTTCAACATATTCGTTTTTGCCGAAGCCGTCATCACTGACAATATATGATACCTTTGAGGGATAACCGTCAATTTTATAGTGCTTATAATTTTTAATGCCCATTGAGTCGAGCTTCTTTGCAAACTGAACGGCAGAGGGCTGTCCCGCAAACTGGGTGAGAACGACACTTCCGACATAGAAGTCATAGCTTCTGAACACGTCGATAAGTCTGAGAACATCAAGGTCATAAGTGATTCCGAGGTCGCCCCTTGTCTTGTTCTTTTCAATATCGCCCGCATTTATGGCGAAAACTATCTCCGCCTGATTTTTGAGCTGTAAAAGCATACGCATTTTACTGTCGGGCTCAAAGCCCGGGAGAACTCTCGAAGCGTGGAAGTCATCAAAAAGCTTGCCGCCGAATTCAAGATAAAGCTTTCCGCCGAAGCTTTGTATTCTCTCCTTGATTTTTTCCGACTGCATTTTCAGATATTTGTCGTTGTCAAAGCCCTTTCCTTGCATTAATAAGCACCTCTGTATAAAAATTATCATATCTTGTTAATTTTACACTATCGGATATATTTTTTCAATAAAAATCATAAAATGCTTAAAAATTTTTTCTGTCAGTGATTTCCGGGCGACATTCAAAAACCGCCCGGGAAAAGCAAGTCTTCTCAGAGCGGTTATGATTTGATTAAATATTCAGCATTTCCTCGGGGACAATCGAAAGCTCCCTGAGATTTTTTTCGGCTTCTTTAAAATACCTGTCGTCCTTTATATGAGCCGGCGAATGAGCGTCAATACCCACTATTACACGGTTGCCGTATTCCTTGGCGATAAGCCAGAAATCTTTGAAGGGATAAAGCTCCTTTCCGGCTTTTTCGCTCTTTCTCAGTCCGTAAAGGTTATATTCGAGCGGTATATCGTACTGTGCGGCGGTGCGGCAAATATCCCTTGCAACCTCCTTTGCCGTGTCGTCAAAACGCTGATAAGCGCAAAGGTACAAATCAGGGTGAGCAACATAGAGAAAAAGTCCGCTTTCAATCGCCTCTACAACCGAATCACGGTAAAGGAGTATTTCCTCCGGCTCAGTCAGCTTTTCGGTATGCTTTCCGCCTTTTTCTCTGACTGAAAAATGCTGACCGAGAATAATATAATCGACCTCATTTTCTTTAATAAAGCCCTTGAGCCACTCGGCGTATTCGGGAAAAAACTCATATTCGAAGCCGATTTTTATTTGGATTTTATCCTTGTATTTTTCACGCAGTTTTCTCAGCGACCGGAAATACGACCCTGAAGCAGAGGTCGTCATTCGCATTGTAGATGTAAAATCCTCATAAGGAAAAGGTCCGTGATCGGAAAATCCGAGCACCTTAATTCCCTTTTTTATCGCCGCTCTGACATACGCCTCGTCCCTGCCGTCGGCATGGTGACATCTTCGGGTATGCGTGTGATAATTTGCAAGCATCAGACTACCTCCGTCATTCGGGCAGCTTGCACACGTCAACCCATTCCGCATACTGTGAGAATTTTTCAAGCTCGGGTATTGTCAGTTCTATTGCGCTGTTACTGCTTCCGCAGGCGGGAAAGACTGTGTTAAAGCGTTTAAGGCTCTCGTCAAGATAGGTCACAACGCCGTCATTGACAGCAAACGGACACACCCCGCCGATTGAATGGCCGATAAATTCATCAACCTCCTCGGGAGTGAGCATTTTTGCCTTTGTTTGAAATCTGTCCTTATATTTTCTGTTGTCTATTCTTGCGTCTCCTGCGGCGATAACGAGAATAACACTCTCGGGTGTCTTGAACGACATACTTTTTGCTATTCTTGCCCCGTCAACGCCGAGTGCCTGCGCCGCAAGCTCAACTGTTGCACTTGAGACAGAAAATTCCTGTATTCTGTCCTCTGCCCCGAACTGGCGCAGATATTCCCTGACCTTTTCAATAGCCATTTTAAAGTCCCCTTTTATCAGATAAGTCTCTTGAGCATTTTGTCAATGCCGTCGTTTATTATATCAGTGTCGGCAAGCTCTATTGCACCCTTGTCGGCAAGAGAAGCCGTCGTCGGGTCAATCGGAAGCTTGGCAAGAACGGGAAGCGCATACATGGCGGCAGTCTCGTCAACCTTGCTTTCACCGAAAATATAGTGCTTCTTTTTGCAATCCGGGCACTCGAAATAGCTCATGTTCTCTATAACGCCGAGAACGGGAATGTTCATCATTTCAGCCATATTCAGTGCTTTTTTGACAATCAGCGACACAAGATCCTGCGGCGTTGCCACGACGATAATGCCGTCAACGGGAAGATTCTGGAAAACCGTCAGCGCAACATCACCCGTTCCCGGAGGCATATCGACGAACATATAGTCAACATCGCCCCACGCAACGTCAGTCCAGAACTGCTGAATTGCACCGCTGATGACCGGTCCTCTCCACACGACGGGTGCATCGTCCTTTTCAAGGAGAAGGTTTATCGACATAACCTTTGTGCCGAGCGTTGTCACTTTGGGCAGAATGCCGCTTGCGTCGGCTTCGGCTCTGTCCTTTATGCCGAACATCTTGGGAATTGACGGCCCCGTAATATCTGCGTCGAGAACAGCCGTTTCAAAGCCCCTCGTTCTCATTGCAGTCGCAAGAAGAGAAGTGACGGAGGATTTGCCCACGCCGCCCTTTCCGCTGACAACGGCGATAACCTTTTTGATATCGCTGTATTCGTTCTGCTTGAGTCTCATATCCTCAGACTCGCATTTTGAACTGCATTCGGAGCAGTTGCCGTTACAATTTTCGCTCATTTTGATTACCTCACTTATTTCTGATATTTTTAAAAAACTCACTTAATTTTTCGGCGCATTCCTTTTCCATAAAACCGCCGCACAGCTCAGGGCTGTGATTGAACGGAAGAGAAAAAAGGTTTATCACCGAACCGCAACAACCGGCTTTTTTGTCGTATGCGCCGAATGTAACCTTACGTATGCGGGAATTTATGATAGCTCCGGTGCACATGGGGCAGGGCTCAAGTGTGACAAACATTTCACACTCCCATAGCCGCCAGCCGCCGAGCTTTTCGCAGGCGGAGTTAATTGCTTCGATTTCTGCGTGCCAAAGGGCGTTTTTGCCGTTTTCACGCCGGTTTCTGCCCGTTGAGATAATTTCGCCGTTTCTGACGACGACAGCCCCGACGGGAACTTCATTTTCCTTCGCCGCCTCATCTGCAAGAGCGAGGGCGACATTCATAATTTCAATATCTGTCATAATTCAATGAAAGAGCCTGTCAGCCACGCTATAATCAGCAGTGCCGCAAGCATTGGTGCGGTGAGATAGTATGCCTTGAATTTCTCTTTTGCTGTGAGTACGGTTTTTCTGCCGGTGTCGGGAGAGAGACGTTTTCTTCTGACAAAGAAAACTATAAGGCACAAAACGCCGATTGTCACAGCGCAAGAGGTTATGATGTAGGACGGAAGAACAACCGCCTCTTCGCCGGCAGTTGCGAGAATATACTGCTCGGCGGCAACAATGAGATTATTGCAAAGGTGAATTAAAATACCCGTCCAGAGTGTACCCGTTATAACGGTGAAATATCCGATTCCGAGACCGGAAATGAATGCCGACGGAGCCTGAACAAGATTGCAGTGCATTGCCGCAAACACAAAGGACGAAGCGATAATTGCAAAGGTATTGCCGTATTTTCTGAGAGGCTGCATTATTATTCCTCTGAAGCATACCTCTTCGACAACCGCCGCCGAAAGCGTCAGACGGATAAGGTATATCAAAAGCGCATATCCCTGAGGCGGTGCGGCGACGTCCGGCTGAGTGAGAGTTACGCCGAAAACGGAAAACACGGACGAAATAAGGCTTGTCACATAACTGCCCGCAATACACACCGCAACACCCGACGGCACGGCAAGCAGAAGAGTCACAGGATTTTCGGGCTTATCAAGCGGGACAAGGTCAATTTTTGCCTTTTTCTTTTCAAAAAAACCTACAAAAAGAAACGGAATGAGAATGGAAAGCACCGTCACAACAAGAGTGAAGCTCTGTTCGGCAAGCTCGGTGCCGGCGACAAGTCTCTTTAAACCGAAATATGAGACCGCCTTAACATAGAGCTTTGTGATAAAAATGTATCCGAGAACGGCAACAGCCGACATGGAGCTGAGAAAAATTATTTCGTCTTTTTCTTTTTTTCTGCCGTCAAAGCCGTAATCCGTCATAATCAAGCCCCTCTGTTAATTAAATGCGTTTCTCTCACTACATAAGCAATGATAAAACAAATCCAACGGTTATTATATTGCAAAAACGTCATAATTACAAGTCAAAAGAGAAAAAATATACCGCCGTCATCGGACGGCGGTACAATAAGCTTTATTTGTGATATTATTCGGCTTTTGTTTCTTCTGCTGCTTTTACGGCAACTTCGGGATTCTTTCTGACGATAACACCGATTAACATGATGACAGCCGCAACAATGAGGAAACCGACATTCTTCATGCCGTGCTTTGCAATAGCGGCATATATGAAGAGACAGGCACCTGCAAATGAAAGTATGGGCATTACGAAACGCTTGAACGGGTTGAGACCCTTACCCTTGACCATGAGTAATACGTAAATGGGAAGGTAGAAAGCGTAAACGCATATAAGCGGAAGCTCTGTTGAGTCAAAGAAGAAGTTTGACGCAAAGCCCGATACATTGGGAACGCTTGAAAGATTTGCAATGAAGAAATAGAAGAGCCAGCCTGCGTTGAAAACGAGAGCAACTATCGAAGCGTTTGAGGGCATTTCCGTAGCTGTGTCAAGCTTTGAGAGATAGGCAGCCTTGGGTCCCTGATTTCTTGCGGCGAGTGAGTAGAAGCCTCTGTCGCAGGCAAGAGTAAGACCGTTGAGAGTGCCGAGACAGGAAATTGCAATAAACACTGTAAGGATTGTACCCATGATGTTGCCGAAGACTGTTGTGAATGCAAGGCTTGCACTGTTCTGAAGAAGCTCTGCTGTGGGAACCGTGCTTGAAATGCCGATGTAGTAGAGCATATAGACAACAACAACAACGATTGTGCCGAGAACAAGTGCTCTGGGAAGATTCTTCTTTGAATCCTTAAGCTCTGAGTTGATTGATGTGGCGATAACCCAGCCTTCATAAGCGAAAACCGATGTGCATACGCCGGGAAGAATGAGGCTCAGATTAATTCCGCTGCCCGCAACTGTTTCGTATGATACAGCACCTGCCGCATCTTCAACCGCCTGAACAACACTGCCCATATTGGCGTTGAGAATTCCCTTTGAAATACCGTAGATTGTGCCGACAACAGCCATGAGAATAAGCGGGATAAGCTTGATAGCTGTGGTCGAAACCTGGAATTTACCGGCAATTTTCGGTGAGAGTGTGTTGAGAGCAAAGCTTGCGCAAAGATAGAAGCCTGCAAGAACCATTGTTTCTGCCGAAGTTACAGCATCGCCGGGCCCCTGAATAAGAGCCATTGTGTATCTTGCCGAGAGCCATGCAAGAGCCGAGGTCATAGCGGGATAATAAATCGTAGCCATGAACCAGCCGACATAATAGGCATAGCCTGAGCCGACAAGTGCTTCCGAGTAGTCAACAACACCGTTGACCTTCTCATACATTGTACCCATAACGGCAAAGGTGTATGCGCTGATAACCATAACAATACCGCCGATGAGCCACGAAAGAAGTGCTGACGGAAGATTACCGCCTGTAACACCGAGCATTGCTTCAGCTTTAAAGAACACACCTGAACCGATAACGATACCTACGACCATACAGATAGCTGTAATAAGACCGTACTTTTTCTTTAAACCGTTTTCCATACTGATACCTTTCTTTCTTATGTATTTCGGGTAACACTTTACCTTAATAAAGTCATTATAACCATCGGTGAATAAATTGTAAAGTGACACAATATAATATCCGTATTACAATATGTAATATAAATTCGCTTTCATTAATTTTGATTTATTTCACAAATGTATTGCAATTCATAATCGGAAGCATTACAATATATAATAACAAACATGAAAGGCGAAGCTTTTATGGACACTTTAAAATTCAAGGCACTCAAAACAGCGGTCGAGCTCGGCTCTCTCACCAATGCCGCCGGTGAACTCGGCTACACTCAGGCGGGACTGACGCACATGATGAACAGGCTTGAGCGTGAGCTCGGCTGTACCCTGCTTTCACGTGACAAATACGGCGTTCATCTGACAAATGACGGAAAACGTCTGATGCCCTACATCGAAAATTTCCTCAGCGCAGGCGACGTTCTCGAAAAAGAAATCATTTTGGCAAAGGAACAGCGTGGGCATACCATTAAAATAGCCGCATACACGAGCATAATAAATTACTGGCTTCCGACCGCCATGAGCCGTTTCAAGAAAACCCACCCCTACGTGAACTTTGAAATAATCGACGACTCAATAACGGGAATTTATAATCTCGTCTGCGACGGAAAAGCCGACCTCGGCTTCGTCAGCAGACAGGATAATGTAAAATGCAATTTCATGCATCTGAAAAACGATCCTCTTATCGCCGTGCTCCCTCCGGACAGTGAGCTTGCAGACGGGCTTGAGCGTTTTCCGGTCGAAAAATTCAGCGGACAGCCGTTCATTATGCCGTCTCTCGGCTTTGATATTGATATAATCAGAGTGCTTGAAGAAAGCGGAGTAAAGCCCCTCATTGACAACACCAACGTCAGCGATGCCGGCGTTCTTTCAATGGTCGAGCACGGTCTGGGTGTCAGCATTCTTTCCGGTCTTATTCTTCGTGGCAATACCCATAATGTTACTGCCATTTTGCTTGAGCCGGACTCCTACCGTGAGCTTGGAATAATATCAATGCCGAACATCTCAAAGCTTGCAAGAGAATTTGCAGAGCTTGTAAAAAATGAGGCTCAGACAGATTAACAGCCGCAAAACAGCGCATACTATATATAAATACGCACGAAAGGGTGTTTATATATGGTAGAAAACGATACAGTCAAGCTTTTGAGAGAATGCGACTCCGGTGTAAAAATGGCCGTGAGCAGTTTCGATGACGTTATAGGCAGAATCGAAAGCCCGAAGCTCAGAGAAATGCTTGACAAAAGCAAAGAACAGCACTCCGCTCTCGGCGGAAGAATTGCAAAGGCTCTTCTTGACGTAAGCGACAGCGGAAAAGACCCCAACCCTATGGCTAAGGGTATGTCATGGATTAAAACAAATATGAAGATGGCTATGGATAACTCCGACAAAACAGTCGCCGACCTTATGACCGACGGCTGTGATATGGGTGTCAAATCGCTCAGCCGCTATCTCAATCAGTATTCCGCCGCCGACGAAAACAGCAAGGAAATCACGAAAGAGCTCATAAAAATCGAGCTTGACCTTCTCACGGGACTCAGAGAGTTTTTATAATGTAACAAAAGCCGGATACCCTGCCGCAGAAAGCGAAAGAGTATCCGGCTTTTTCTATCTTTGTCTGATAATAGCAGTCAATGAACCGGCAAGCTTTATTACATTATTTACGGGTGAAAGCAGAGTGCTTGAAAGAGTGTCAAAATATCCGTCAATGCGGTGAATATCAAAATCCGATATTTTTCCGTTAAGGTTTATCACTGCGCCGCCGCTGTTTTCATAAATCTGAATTACGTCGCCCCTTTCGCCGAAAACAGCCTGCTCGGTCTGATTCTTTGCCGTCAGAATACCCGTTGTGACAAGAAGCACGCAAAGCACAGCAACCGAAAAAATACAAAAAATTCTGAATATCTTATATTCACCGTTCATATTATCCCTCCGTGAAGTGTTATGTAGTGTATTCTTCAAGAAGAGAAGTAAGAGCCGTGCCGAGGCATTTGCCCGCATAAACGCCCTCGCTCAGCGTATTGGCATCACTGCCCATTTCGATAAGAAGATTGCAGTGGCTCTCATTCATGATATATCTTCTCGGGCAGAAATAAACCGGTCTTGTTATCGAGGCGAACATATCCTCAAGGGTTTTCTGAAGATGAAGAGCAAAAACAAGATTATATTCCCAGTCGGGGAAATCGGTTATTCCGTTGCCCGCCTCCTGACAGCCGCTTATTATCATCATCTGTGCGCATTTTTTACCCATTATTTCGGTGACGGGCTTCACCTTTGTACCGTCGTTATATTGTATTGCGTCACGGTGAATATCGAGAACGACCTGTATTGACGGGTATTCTTTCAGGTATTTTTGTACCTGCTCCCTTGACCTGTCGTATGCGCCGTTGTATTTTTTGTCATAAATCTGTGTGTCGTGTATTACGTTATATCCGGCTTTTTCGAGCTGTTTGCATACAGCATCGCCAACCCTCACCATATTTTTTGACGGGTCAGTGCTTCTCGTCACATAGCCCTGAGCGTAAAAGCTTCTGTCGAGAATCTGATAAGCCTCTGTGGTATGCGTGTGAAAAATGAGAACCGACGGTTTTGTTTTATCCTCTATTTTCAAATCGGGCTTTCTTTCAAGGAGCTTTTCTATATTTATCTTTGTCTCATTGATGTTTTTTACCCGAACATTTTTGTATTTATCGGTCACACCCGAGGTGGTATAGGTCAGCTCTTTTATTGCGCCGTCCTTTTTATCCGAGCCGGATTTTTTGCTGTACTCAAGCACAAGATTTTTCAAATCCTCCGGCTCAGCGGTAAAGCCGTCTTCATCCACGTTATCGGTATTTGTTTTTTCGGCTGTGCTTTCATCGGGCTTCTGTGTATTCTGAGGCGTGACGGCGGTCTCTGTGCTGTCGGTGCTTTTTTCCGTTTCTCCGGTCGTTTCTTCTTCCTGCACCGTGCTTCTGTATGCGCCGACAAGTACGGTTTTCGAGCTTATCAGTGCCGCCCTCTCGACTATACTTCTGCACAGCGTGAAATTCTTTATCAGAAACAACAGAGACGCTACGGCGATGATGACGCTGAGCAGAACCGAAATATTGATTTTTTCATAAATCCTTTTTCTCATAGTTTGTCCTCCCTTACTATAATATTGGGTGCAGGGCTGAAATATTCCGAAAGCACGCACTATTATAGAATACCGCAGGAGAAAAAACTGTCACTGACTGACTATCGAAAAGATTTCTTCGGGCGAAATTGAGCCTTGCAGGGCACAGTTTATGCTCATTGCGATAAGTCGGGACGCTCTCTCCGTCATAATGTCAATATCCTTCGGGGTGACGGTAATCCGGCTGTTCATTCGTTTTTCCGCCTCGTCAATTTCATTTTCAGGCAAACCCGTGATGTCATATATAAAGGTCGCCGCATCAATAACCGTCGGCACGCCCAGTGAAATGACGGGAACACCGAGAGTCTGAGAGTCAATGCGCTGTCTGCTGTTGCCTACACCCGAGCCGGGTACTATGCCGCCCGTCGAAAGCTGTAAGGTTGTGCCGAGCCGTTCAAGCCGCCTTGCCGCAAGTGCGTCAACGACGATAACGGCGCACGGCTTGATTTTTTTCACAATGCCGTCTATCATTTCGCCGGTCTCAATCCCCGTTTTGCCGAGAACGCCCGTTGACACTGCCGCAACGCTTCTTATTTTTCCGAGACCGAGATTTTCGGCATTTGCCGTACCGATATGCCGTGTGGAAAAAATCATTGAAGCCGTTTTAGGTCCGAGAGAGTCGGCTGTTATCTCGGAATTGCCCAGACCTGCCACAAGCACGGGCTCTTCACTTTCGGGAATAAGCTCCTTTATGTGACGGGAAATAACTCTAAGCTCAGGCGAAGAAAAAAGGTCGCTCCCCCTCGAAAAGGGCGTAACCTCAAAGGTGATGTAACTGCCTATGGGCTTTCCGATAGCTCTTGCCCCATTCTCGCTGAACACCTTTATATGCGTTATCTCAATGCCCTCTTCGCTGTATTTTCGGGAAAATATCCCCTCGCTGTCGCTCTCAGGCACAATTTCCTGCCTTTCAAGCGCAAGGTCGGTTCGCAAATTCAAAAAAATCATCTCTTAACTATTGCAAAATGCAGATTTTTATAGTAATATTATGCACGCAGAAAAAAAGTCTATCCATTTGTAAAAAAATTCTTGCAATTTAGGGAGAATGATGATAGAATGTATCGTGCATGACAACAATTTGAAGAGGAGGTGCCGTAATGCCCAATATTAAGTCAGCAAAAAAGCGTGTTTTAGTTAACGCAACAAAGCAGGCTCGTAACAAGTCCACAAATTCCGCTCTCAAGACGGCTATCAAAAAGGCTAACGCCGCTATTGAAAGCAATGCCGATAACAAGGACGAAATGGTTAATTTCGCTGTCAAAAAGATTGACCAGGCAGCCGCTAAGGGTCTTATCCACAAGAACAATGCTGCCAGAAAGAAGTCTGCTCTTACTTTAAAGCTCAATGCCGTAAAGTAATTTTGTGATAGACAGACAAAAGGACAGTCGGGTGTTTCGCCTGATACTGTTCTTTTTTGTTTACCTCAGTTTTCGTGCGCAAAATCAAAACCGGCGCATATCGCACGGCAGTTTTATGCCCCTGTGCGAAAAAGTCCGAAAATTCCCTCAAATAATGTAAAAAAATACTTGACTCGGTATAAATATTGTGCTAATATGTTCGTACCTCTGTTAGAGGGCTTTATTTTTGTGCCCGAGAATCAGAGGGAGGCCTGACAATAACGCCTGTGCGGGATTTCCTTGTTTATTCCGCCGGACGTAATAATCCTTTAAATGGAGGTGCCGTCATGAGAGTTAAAATTACGCTTGCCTGCACTGAATGCAAGCAGCGCAACTACAACACAATGAAAAACAAGAAGAACAGCCCCGACAGGTTGGAGATGAACAAATACTGCAGATTCTGCAAAAAACACACTCTCCACAGAGAAACAAAGTAATCGGGAGGTACTGTAATGGCTGAAGAAAAAAAGAACGTTTCCGATAAGGTTGAAAAGGCCACGACCGAATCCAAAAACACCGACGCTGCCAAGAAAGTAGCTAAAGCCGCTAAGGGCAGTAAGTCCAAAAAGGAAAAACAGCCGAACATATTTGTCAGAGCAGGCAAAGCAATCAAAAAGTTCTTCAAGGACTTCAAAGGCGAAAGCAAAAAGATTGTCTGGCCCGACGGCAAAACAGTCCTCAAAAGCTCAATCGTTGTTCTCGTGGTAGTCGCAATAGTGGCTGTCATCGTTTTCGGTATCGACTTCGGACTTGCGAAAATCATTCAGGGTCTTCAGAGTCTCGCTACCGGTTCCGCAGAAACGGTGACTGAAGCTGTGTCGGAAATTGCAACTGAAGCTGCAACCGAAGCTACTACCGCCGCAACATCAGCTGCTGCCGGAATAATCAATATTGTTGGCAGTCTTATCGGCTGATTTCGGGAGGTGTCAATATGGCAGACAACACCAGATGGTTTGTTATTCACACCTACTCAGGCTATGAAAACAAGGTAGCCTCAAACATTCTCACGGTTGTTGAAAATCGAAAAATGCAGGATCAGATTCTCGAGGTTAAAATCCCGACTGAAACTGTAACCGAGATTAAAGACGACAAAAAACGTGAGGTCGAAAGAAAAATTTTCCCGGGCTATGTTCTCGTCAGACTTGCCTGCATTTACAAAAAGCGCAGTGACTATGACGATGACGAAGAACTGACAATGACAGATGAAGCGTGGTATGTCATCAGAAACACAAGAGGCGTGACAGGCTTTGTCGGCCCCGGAAGCAAGCCCGTTCCCCTGACAGATGAAGAGGTTATTAAGCTCGGAATTGAACAGAGGAGCATTGAGGTCGATTATCAGGTTGGCGACCTCGTTAATATCCTGAGCGGTCCCTTCGACGGCTTCAGCGGCACGGTCAGCACTATCGACCTTCAGAAAGAGATAGTGACCGTAATGATTTCTATGCTCGGCAGAGAAACGCCCGTTGAGCTTGCCCTCGACCAGGTTGAAATCGCTGTCTGATATTAAATTGATAATTCACGGCGTATGCCGTCTATTATGCTGAGAGACTAATGTCTCTGTGGGAGATATTGCAAATTCTTTTTTAAGCAGTATCGCCATCAACCACATTATTTTGGAGGTGCAAAAAATGGCTCAAAAGGTTATAGGTTTAATCAAGCTCCAGATTCCCGCCGGTAAAGCTACTCCCGCACCGCCTGTTGGTCCTGCATTAGGTCAGCACGGTGTTAACATCATGGCTTTCACAAAGGAATTCAATGAGCGTACCAAGAACGACGTAGGTCTTGTCATTCCCGTCGTTATCACAGTTTATGCAGACCATTCATTCTCATTCATCACCAAGACTCCGCCCGCATCAGTCCTTATCAAGAAGGCATGCGGAATCGAAAGCGGTTCAGGTGTACCCAATAAGACGAAGGTCGCAACAATTACCGGTGAGCAAGTTAGAAAAATAGCTGAGCAGAAGATGCCCGACTTAAATGCTGCCACAATCGAGACCGCTATGAGTATGATAGCCGGTACAGCTCGCAGCATGGGCATAGTCGTCGCTGACTAATGCTTCCGGGTGGGAGGAAAAATCCGATTATACCACTCTTTAGGAGGAATTTAAAGTTATGAAACACGGAAAGAAATATGTTGACAACGCTAAGCTTGTTGACAGAACAATGCTTTATGATCCTGCGGAAGCTCTCGGTCTGACAGTTAAGGCTGCTCCCGCAAAGTTCGACGAAACGGTTGAAGCTCATATCCGTCTCGGTGTTGACTCACGTCACGCTGACCAGCAGGTCAGAGGCGCAGTCGTTTTACCCAACGGAACAGGTAAAACCGTTCGTGTAGTTGTTTTCGCTAAAGGCGATAACGCTAAGGCTGCTGAAGAAGCCGGCGCAGAGTATGTCGGCGCAGAAGAGCTCGTAGCAAAAATCCAGGGCGAAGGCTGGACAGATTTCGATGTCGCCATCGCTTCACCCGATATGATGGGTCTTGTCGGTCGTTTAGGTAAGGTTCTCGGTCCCAGAGGTCTCATGCCCTCACCGAAAGCCGGTACGGTTACACCCAATGTTGCTCAGGCTGTTACAGAAGCTAAAGCAGGTAAAATTGAGTACCGTCTCGACAAGACAAACATTATCCACTGCCCCATCGGCAAGGTTTCGTTCGGCACAGAGAAGCTTCTTGAGAACTTCACAACTCTTCTCGACGCCATAATCAAGGCAAAACCCGCCGCCGCAAAAGGTCAGTATCTGCGCTCGGTTGCTGTTGCCTCAACAATGGGCCCCGGTGTCAGAATCAACCCCAATAAGGTCGGTTCCGCCGCAACAAACGCAGAATAATTTAAAATAATACTTGACAGGGATTATTCTCTGTGGTATTATACAAAAGCTGTCCAACCCTAAGACAGCAGGTGCATTAAGTTAAAAGTTATTTTCATAACTGCCTGCCGAGGAACGGAGCATACCTATTATTAAGTATGTTTGTGCCTTCCTTGTCAGTTGCAAGGAAGGCTTTTTTAACCTTGCATCAGGGTATGAGGTTATACCTCAAATTTTTCAGGAGGTGAATTGAATTGCCAAGTCAGAAAGTTTTGGAACAGAAGCAGCAGGTTGTTGCAGAGTTATCTGAAAGACTCAGCAAATCAATCGCCGGCGTTATCGTTGATTACAAGGGTATCACCGTAACCGACGACACAAAGCTTCGTAAGGAGCTTCGTGAAGCAGGTGTTGATTACACAGTCACAAAGAACACTCTCCTCAAGCTCGCTATCAAGGGAACTTCTCTCGAAGCTCTCAGCGATGTTCTCGACGGCACAACCGCTATCGCAACAAGCGAAAACGACTATGTTGCGGCGGCAAAGATTCTCAGCAAGTTTGCTGATTCAAACAAGACATTTACAGTTAAGAGCGGTTTCCTTGACGGTGAAGTTATAGGCGTTGACAAGATAACAAGCCTTGCAAAGCTTCCCTCAAGAGAAATACTCCTTGCAAATGTTCTCGGTGCATTCCAGGCACCCATTTCAGCTTTCGCAAGAGCTATTCAGGCTATTGTTGACAAGGGCGGCGAAGAAGTTGCCGAAGAAAAGGCTGAAGAGGCTCCCGTAGCTGAAGAAGCTGCAACGGAAGCTCCCGCAGAAGAACCCGCAGCCGAATAAGACAGACTGCATACCACTTAAAACTCAATTAAATTATCGGAGGTAAATTATCATGGCATCAGAGAAAATTACTGCTATCATTGAAGAATTAAAGGCACTCACAGTTCTTGAGCTCTCAGAGCTCGTTCACGCTGTTGAAGATGAGTTCGGCGTATCAGCCGCAGCCGCAGTTGTAGCCGCAGGCCCCGTTGCAGAAGCAGGCGCAGCAGCAGAAGAGAAGACAGAGTTCGACCTTGAGCTCACAGAAATCGGCGACCAGAAGATTAAGGTCATCAAGGTTGTCCGTGAAATCACCGGTCTCGGCCTTGCAGAAGCAAAGGCTGCTGTTGACGGTGCACCGAAGGTACTTAAAGAGGCTATGAGCAAGGAAGACGCTGAAGCTGCTAAGGCTAAGCTTGAAGAAGTCGGCGCAAAAGCTACTCTTAAGTAATTTCATTCCTGAAAAAATTAACCACTCCGAGAAATCGGAGTGGTTTTTTGTTATACTCTTTTTATACATAATACGGATTAGGCTTGAAAAGAATTGCAATTAAATCTATTATCCAGCCTACTCCAAAAAGACCGGCAGTAAAAATATATAATATCCCCATGCCTGTTTTTCCCTCATAGAATTTATGAGCTCCAAATACTCCAAGGAAAAAGCAAAGTAAAAATGCTACCCATTTATTACGCTCTCTTCCATTAATTCCACCATTGATATTATTATTCGCATTTGTATTTGTATTAACAATATTGATTACAGGCTGTTGTGCCTGTTGCTGAACAGGTTGTTGATAATCCTGTTTATTTTTTTCTGCCTCTTTTTTTGTGCCAAAGTCAGATTTAACTCCGCAGTTTAAGCAAAACTCTGCATTCTCAGGAAGCTCTTTGCCACAATTAGCACAAAACTTCCAGATTTGGCAAATAAATTAGGCATTTCCAGAAGTGCCGTAAATTCGTGGGAAATGTCTCTTTCTTCACCTTCAATTTCAAATGTAATAGAAATGTCAAAATTGTTTAATATAAGTACAGATTATATTCTATCAGTAGATGAAAAATTTTTGATAGATGCATCAGACCTTAATATTAAACAAAGAAATGTTTTATTGAATTTAATCGACTGTTTTAAAAACAATATTTGATAGAAAAAACTAATCGGGCTACATAACTGCTACGTATGCAACCCGATTTTATTATACATTTTTTATAAGCTCCAACAGCGTCTGCTTAAACCCGTATTTCTCACTGAGTGCACGAGCCTCTTCGAGTTTTTTCTCTCCCCTGCCCTTACACTTCTTAGCTCTTATCATAATATTCTTCGGCGAATGTTCAAAGTCGATAAATTCAATAAGGTCGGTTTTGTAGCCCATATCCTCCAGAACAGCCGCTCTTATTGAATCGGTCAGAAGAGCCGAAACACGCTCCTTGATAATTCCGTATCTGAGCAGAATGTCAAGGTCGCCGCCCTTTTTTATCTGATTATTTATCTCATGCTGACAGCACGGCACCGAGAAAATATATTTTGCGCCTTTCTTTATTGCGTAGTCAAGCGCATAGTCCGTCGCCGTGTCGCAGGCATGGAGAGTGATTATCATATCTATTTTTTCATCGAATAATGTATCTTTTGATACATCACTGACAATAAATTTAAGATTATCATAGTGATACTTTTCGGCAATGCGGTTGCAGTGCTCCACAACATCTTTTTTCAAATCGTAGCCGATTATTCTTGTGTTCATGCCCTTTTTCACGGCGAAATAGTAATAAACGATAAACGTCAGATAGCTTTTTCCGCAACCGAAATCGAGTATTGTTATATCTTTCATATCGGTCTTTGAAAACTCGTCGTCAATCAGTTCAACAAATCTGTTAATCTGTTTGAATTTGTCGTATTTTGCTTTTACAACCTTGAAATCGGGCGTAAAAACGCCGAGTTCGACAAGGGCGGGGATGTTTTCGCCCTCGCTGAGAATGTAGCTCTTCTCTCTGTTGTGGGAAAAATCCGCTTTTTTGAGCTTGTTGGGTGTTACCTTTCTGCCGTATTCGCCGCTGTTCTTTTTGTGGTAATGCAGACTTTCTCCGGCGGTTTCAACAAGTATCTGACGGTATTTTCCGGCGGTTTCACGCTCAAATATTGTGGCAAGCTCATCAGCTTTACAGTTGAGATGAAAAACCTTGTTTTCGGCAAAACGCTCAAACTGAAAACACGGCTCGCCCTTTATTTCAAGCGGTCTGATAACCGTTTTGGTGTATGCGGTATCTTTTTCCGGCTCTGAGGCAACTATCCTGACAATATTGCAAAGCTCAGCTTCTATATCATCTTTAATGCGGCTCATATTTCACCCTCACGAGAACATATTTTTAAGCTTCAGGCTCGCCGCATAAAGCTCATTCTTGCTGTATGAATTATTTTCGTCGGCGAGGACTTTTCTGATTGCTTCCTTAACGGTGCACTCGCCACTCACAAGAGCGTCAACGAGCATCGCCTCCGCCGAAACGATGTGCTCGGTTTTGTTGAATATGTACTCTTTATCAAGTTCAAGTACAAGCACAAATTCGCCCTTATCGTAATTGCCCTTTGCGATAAGCTGATTTTTAACTTCCTCCGGAGTACCTCTGAATGTCATTTCGTGAAGCTTCGTCATATCGTTACAAAGACACATACGGCACAGGGCTTCACTTTCGATGAAAAACTCAACGGTATCCATAATACGCTTCGGGCTTTCGTAAAACGCATAGGTTCTTGTACCGGTACCCTTTCGCATTTCCTCGAGAAGCTTTTTTCTTTCGGAATTCTCTCGCGGGAAAAAGCCGTAAAACAAGAAAGTCGAAAGGTCAAAGCCCGAAATTGAAAGAGCCGTCACCGCCGCACAGCAACCGGGTATTCCGACAACACGTATTCCCTCCTGAGCGGCGCATTTTATCAGCTCGTTGCCCGGGTCGGAAATGCACGGAGTGCCGGCATCTGTTATAACGGCTACGCTTTTGCCGTTCTTCATTTCGCTGATGAAGTATTTAGCCTTGCCGTATTCGTTGAACTTGTGGTTTGACACAAGCTTATTCTTTATTCCGAGCTTGTTGAGCAGTATCATTGAGCGGCGTGTATCCTCAGCGGCAATAATATCGACATCGGTGAGAATATCAATTCCCCTTGGCGACATATCCCTCGAATTGCCTATGGGTGTTGCAACAATATACAGCGTGCCGATGTTTTCGTCTTCATTCATACCGATTCACTGTTCCCTTTCAGTTTAATACCGCATTATTATATACTATATCCGTGAAAAAAACAAGTTTTGACGTATGCTGAGATAAGATTATCTGATATTTTTACTGTCAGACAGAAACATAAAATCAAATAGCTTTATTTATTGACCGGT
Source organism: Acutalibacteraceae bacterium (assembly GCA_045639785.1). Taxonomy (GTDB): domain Bacteria; phylum Bacillota; class Clostridia; order Oscillospirales; family Acutalibacteraceae; genus UBA6857. Next base: position 52,117 of record JAZUDT010000043.1, read on the forward strand.
ATGCCGTTTTGTGGTATATTGGTTCAGTAATAAATAACGGAGGTATTCAATATGAGAAAACTAATTTCGGTTTTTCTTGCGGTAATCTTGCTCACATCAGCATTAATACTGCCTTTTGACGTCAGTGCGGCAACAAAACGCTGTGAAATCACCTCGTCAAATCCGACTGTTATAATAAGATGGTCATACACGACAGGCACGGTGAGCAAAAAGGGCAACGACGGAACAAAGTATGCCTGCCTGCAGAAGAAGGGCAAAAACTACATACTTTATGACACTGTGATATGGAACGACTGCATAAAACTTTATCAGTTCAAGGAAAATATCGACGACGAGTGGTCAAAATTCTGCTCAAAATTTGACCGCAGCACTGAGCCCGACAGGCATAAATTCGACGAAAAGTACTGCATAGGAACATATAAATATAAGGACGACAAGAACAAGAGCAAATATCTGAAAAACGCTTTCGTTTCGGTTTGTAAAAAAGTCAGCGACCTTTCGCCCTCTTCAAACACTGTTCTGAAATGGTCAGGACACGGTTTTCTCGGTCTTTTCGGAATGAGCATCTCAGACGCACAGAAGGCTATGGACTCGGTCATGGATTATTTCGGGCACAAATTTGCCCTGATTGATTTCAGTTCAAACTGCGATACCTCCTCAAATGAATACATAAATCTTTATCACCCCTACACCGAATATTTGCTCACATCTCAAACCCTTCAGGGCGGATACAGTATGGATAACTGGGACAGCAAAAAATATGAGGACGCCGATGATGATTCACAGTATGCAAATATTTTTACCTCTTCATCTACCATTGGAGAGGCCTGCAAAAAGCTGATTGACCTCAACGATAAATGGTGGCCTCTCTGCAAAAAGGATATGAAGAAAAACAAGGCCGAAGAGTCAAACACTCTGCTCGACATGAGCGCATACAAGGAGTTTTATACCGAATACAAAAAATGTGTCGGCAATAAGCGGCTTTCATTCGGCACCGACCTTTATAAATATGTCACAAAATACGGCTCAAAAAAGCTTAAATCACTTTATAAAAGCTTTGTTCTCTACTATAAGGCAAACACAAAATATGTTAAGTGGAAAACAAAACAATACGGCGTTTCAATGTATGACAACACACTGACATACAGGTCACTTAGTCACAAAAACAATGTTTTTCTTTCGTCAGGCAAATACCGCTACTATAATTCAAAAGGCAGGAAAGACACGAAAAAATCCGGTGCTGTCAAATGTGCAAACGGTGCTACCTATTATCTTTCAAAGGGAATTGCGCTTAAAAAAGCCGTGCGCAAGGTCGATAAGGAATACCGGTATTTTAATGTCATCGGAAAGTTTGATAAATACAAAACAGGAAATGTAAAATATAACGGCAAAACATATAAAATCGTCAACGGTAAGGCTAAATAACTCAAGATTTGATTTAATACACTGAAAAAATGTGAGAATGAAAAGTCAAGGGGTAAATGCGAAAAAGTGCAAAAATTTTTAATTTCGTTACAATTACGCCGCTAAAATGCCGTTTATACAAGCCTCGTAAAGGTCGGCGGAGCTATAATAGCCGAATATTTCCCGCGGGTAATTGTTTATCCATTTTTCAAGGCGGCGTATCTCTGCCGCTGTAACGGAGGTAAAATCGTATCCTTTCGGATAGTGGCGGCGTACCATTTTATTTTGATTTTCATTTGAGCCCCGCTCGTATGAGCTGTACGGGTGGCAAAAATATACCGTCGTCCGCTGTCCCTCTCCGAGAGAGCTACGCTCGATACCCTCGTAGTCGGAAAACTCGGAGCCGTTGTCAACCGTTATAGTGAGGAAAACGCGGGCGAATAATTCCGCTCCCATTTCTGCCTCGATACCGTCAAGAGCTTTTACAACGCTCTCGGCGGTTTTATCTTTCATAAGCCTAATAATTTCTCGGCGCGTTTTTCTTTCCGTCAATACAAGTAATGTTTTCTTTGTCTTTTTCTTTCCCTCTACGCAATCCATTTCCCAATGCCCGAAAGCCTGGCGGCTCTCTATTTCCTCGGGGCGCTTTTCTATGCTCTTACCTTTCGGAGCCCTGCTCGGCTGTACTCGGTCGTATTTCTGCTTATCCTTGTTTCTTTTTACGGGCAAGTCCTTATTTGTTATAGTAAGAAAAACGCCGTCCTCGATATATCTATAAAAAGTCGTCTTTGATATGGTCGTATTAAACTTTAAGCCCTTGCGCTTTATCTCTCCGAGGATAGCACCAGGCGCGTATTTTTCCGCCGATACCTTAAACTCGAGGTATGTTGCGTACTCGTGGTCGTTCCCGATTTTTAACGGAGCGCCCTTTGCCCGTAAATTTTCCTGGTACTTTTGCTCCGCTATGTCGGGGCTGTACCGTTCCTCCGTTGTAAGGTCGCTATTGAGCCGCTCGTAAACGCCTCTCTTTAATTCTCTGTATATGGTGCTTATGTGTACGCCGAGCTCCTCCGCCATTACTTGCGGTTTCGTTCCGACTCTCTGCCAAGCCTCAATTTTAAGCCTATCGGTAAAAGAAAGGTGTTTATAGTGCCTCATAATAAAATCACTCCGTTTTATTAGAAAAAATAAAGCCCGCTCCCTTTGCAAAGGAAACGGGCTAACGCTTAACCGTTTTTATGAGCCTCAATATCGGCTCGTATCAACTGTTTAATATATCCCGCTTTATTCGGGACGCTTTCGAGCTTTTTAATAATATCTTGCTCCGTGGTCGTTATGCAATCAATCTTAAATTGCTTTTTGTACTTTGCCGCGTATCTGTCTTGCGGCGTTTGCTTTTTGCCGTCCATAAGCGTACCTCCTTAAAATAGGTTGTTGTTAAAAATATAAGCCCGCAACTCGTCGGCGGTACCGCAAATTTCCTTTGAAATATCATAGGCAACCGAAAGCTTGCCGCTTTCCTCCGATACCGTCCACTTGCTTTTATACTCTGTTACGGTATATTTCTTTTCGCCTTTTTCGATAACCATAAAGCCCTCCTATTGATTTTTTGAAAAATATATGATATAATAGGACTTATGAGAGGGGCGGTTTCCCGCCCGCTCTCTGCCTTGAGCTTACTTGCTCTTTGGCTCTGCCTTGCTCGGCTTTGGCTTTACAAGCGTTATTGTAACTTTGACTCGTTCCACCGTGTCGTTATCTTTTAACGCTTTCGCCAGGTCTTGCAAGGCTTTTTCTATGCCTTGATTTTCCATAGCTTTCTACCTCCTTTCTGTAATATATTATATCATAGTCGTACGCCTATGTCAAGCCCTTTTTCAAAATATTTTGCACTTTTTCGCGGAAAATATTTACTTTTGCTTGAAAATCTGCTATAATGAGGGCACCACACAAAAATTTAATAGCTATATTGTTTTGGAGTGCCTCTTTTTACCTCGGTAAAATTGTAGGCTCTATTTTCGCATTTCAAAACAATGTAGAAAATTTTTGTGTGGTAGCAAATCGGAGCTTGCGTTTTACGGGTGGGTGCGGGCTCGGCTTGCACCCACTCTTATTTTATGGAGGTATCGCTATGAAAAAATTAAAAACCTGGCAAAAGGTACTACTTATCATTTTTTACCCCGTCGGCATTGTCTATTTTATTGTTTGGCTCTGTAAGAGGAATAAAGGCGCGACTCCCGCACCCGCTCCGCGCTCTATTATAAGAGATTTTAATACAAAGGTCGTCGGCGTTACTTTCGGAAACGACGACGGAACGAGCCGCCAAGAAATAATCAAAGCTTGTAAGCCTGGCGACGATATTATATTTAAGCCCGTACCTACCGAGGAATACCCCGACGCTATCGGCGTATTTAACAAACGCGGTCAACAGCTCGGGCACATAGGAGCCGAGCTTGCGGCGGAGCTAAAAGAAAAGTACGCAAATAATCCTATGTCCGTTACGGTTAATAACATCACGGGCGGCGGTGATAAAAATTACGGTTGCAATCTGCATATTGTTATCTACTCTTTATAAAGCAAAAAAGGCGAGGGCATAAGCCCCCGCCTTTTTAGTCGTCGTCCTCAAACTCGTCGCCCGCGTCTACTTTCATTCCCGCCGCCTCGAGCGTTTTTGAAATTTCCGCAAGGTATTCCTCTTGTGCTTTTCGTATATCTTGTATATGATTTTGCACCGTGTCGCGTAATACATTCGTTCCCGCCGTTCCTGGGTGTTTTACCCTCTTGCCGTATAATACATCATTATATGCAAGCACTTTCGCCTCAACGGGCACTATATCTTTTCTCGCTTTGTGTTTTCCTCCTATCGGGCTTGTACCAAACTCTACCCAATGTGGGTTAGCGTGTGAGGGTAATTTACCTTTTTTCTTTACCTTTTGCCAGGAATAAAAGCCCACTTGTAGCGTAGGCTGTCCCGTGCTGTAATTTATCATTACCCAGGTACCTATATGGTTTTTGAAACGCTTTGAGCGTACGGGTATATTTTCCCGTAGGTATTTTCTTATAACTTTTCCCGAGGCTCGTAACGCCGTCTTTGACAGCCCTACGAGCGTTTTTTTAACCTCGTCGTGCTTATCGACAAAGGTAACATTATATTTGTTTGCCATAGGCTCGGCTCCTTTCTGTAAAATGCGAAAAGGCGGCGAGGGAGTGTTGCCTCCGCCCGCCGCCTTTCCTTTATGTGAATTTAAGGAGGACTATTTAAGGAGCTCGTTTACTCTTTTCTGCACGGCGGAGTAATCATAGCCCGCGGCGGTGAGTCTGTTTTTTCTGTCCGTTCCGTTGCCCCACTTGCCATTGATAACCTCACGGGCGAGCTCGTCAACGGTCTTTTTCGGCTCTGCCGCCGTCTGTACCGCTGTCCCGCTTTTGGTCGTAATATAAGTATCGTAGCCCGCGGCTTTGAGTTTCTTTTCCATAGCCTCGGCGTTAGCCTTAACTGCGTAGGCTCCTACCTGGACTTTGTAAAGGGTGCCGCTCTGCACGATATAAGTATCAAAGCCCGCTTTTTTGAGTTTTTCCGCAAGGGCGGTAGCGTTAGCCTTTTTACTGAAAGCTCCCGTCTGCACTCTGTAAAGTGTCTTTGCGGTTGCTCCGCTGTCGGAGGCGGGCTTAACATCTGCGGCGCTGTCCTTTTCGAGCCCCGCTTTAACTGCGGCTCTAAAATCGTTCATTGTGCGCCCGTATCTGTCCCACCAATTATTCGGGTCGCCGTGGTTACTGCCGTAGCCGAGAGCGTGAGCCTCTTTGTGGCTCACAATGTTATTTACGGAGAGGTTAAACTTTTTGCAAAGGTAAACGCAATACTCAACCGCTACCTTGTAAACCGCCTCCATATACGCCTTATCGGTGAGCCCGTCCTCGCACATTTCAAACTGAATATACGCTGGGCTGTAATTGTATGAGCCTTTGGAGCCGCTACCGACTCCCCAACAGCAATAGTTATAAGGGAGGATATTTGCGACTTTAACAACCTTGTTTTTGTCGTACCCGATAAAGGAGTGTACGCAAACCGAGCGCCCCATAACGGAGGCGGGGTTATTCCAATGGTTGCCGTATGCGTTTACGCCCACCTCGTCGGGAGCGTCAACATACCGCTTTAAGTACGGGTTATTCGCTCCCGTGCTATGTACCACGATACCCGCGGGGGTCATTTTTTGAGCCTTTTTATAGCAATCGTTTTTTGTTGCGTAAGCTGTGATAATATCCATTATTTAATCCTCGCTTTCTGCGTTTCTGTCCGCTTTTAATTCGTGCAAGTATTCGTCTGCCTTGATAGCCTCGGTAGTAAAGCTATTGTTTTTCCACCACGCCCAAACCGTGGCGGCAATGGTAGCCGCGGCGGAGAGCGCTGTATAAAGGTCGTCCTCCGAGAACGGCAACGGGTTTTTGCCGAGCATAGTTAAAACCGAGTTAATAAGTGTTGCCACAAGTACAACCGTTCTTATAATGGTTTCAACCGATACTTTCTTTTTTTCGTCCATAGTTTAGTTATCTCCTTTCATTTCGTCTATTCTGTGGTGTGCTTGCTTGCAAGACTCCTCGCAACGAGTAATACGCTCCGACAGCCGCCCTACCGTGGCGGCTTGTTCGCGCTGTTCTCGCTTTAAGTCGTCTACGCCCGCTTTGATATATCCAATATCGGACATCATAACGCCCTTATTTTCTCCCTCGTCCTCGCTGTCCTTTTTTGTATTCCTATGGAAAGCAAGGTAGGAGAAAAAGGCGGTTAAGAGAATGCCCGCTATTGTGCATAAAATAGAAATAGTAGCCGTACTCAATTTGCCCTCTCCTTTAATAAAAATCTTTTTCGATAGGCTCCCGCTTGTCCTCCGCCTCTTTACGCATTGCCGCAAGCTCGGCGGCTACCTCGTCGGCGATTTTCGCTTGCTCGAGCGCCTCCGTTTGCTTTTCGATAATGTCAGCTTGTAGGCGTACAACCTCGCAAAGCCGCTCTATTGTTTCAAGTAGGCTCATTCGCTCTCGTTCTCCTCGGGCGGTGTCGGAAATTCGATATTAAACGGAAAGCCCGCTTGCTCGGGTAGGTCGCGCAAATCTTTACGGTATTTAGCCCAGGCTCCCGTAATGATTTTGCCTAAATCCTTAAAAAACTGTAACCACGCCGTAAAGGTAATGCCCGTCGGAACGACGAGCCCGAAACGGTCGAGCGACATACGGTTGTCGCTATCGTCGAGCATTTTATTACGGATTTTACGAGCAAACGCCGCCGCGTCCTCCTCGTTTCGCTCCTCGCAAGCTCTTTCGTAAGCCGCTTTGAGCGTTTCCATAAGCTCCGACTTTTGAGCGTCAGCCATTGCCTCCGCTCTCGCAAGTCTTTTGTACAAGTCCTCCATTGCTTTTAGCCTCCAATTCATAATAAAATTTAATCATTTTGCGCCGCTCGTGGTATGTATTCCCGCGGGCGGCATTTGCAAGAAAAGAAACGAGCGACTCGTGAGCCGTTCCAGGCGCATACTCTCCGCTTTGCTCTTTTGCCATAAGCTTTTTAAGCTTGCGGCGCTGTTTGCCTTGTTTCTTTTTAGCCATTTTTCGTATTATCGCTCCCGAGTCGGTTACGATAAAGCGCCATTGCAAAATCTTTACGCCCTGGCGCAACGGATATAACGCCGTCTTTCCGTTAAGCTGTAAGCCGAGAGCGTTTAAGCGTTCCTCTATTTCGAGTCGGCAACGGCGTAAAAACTCTTTGTCGCTGTCTATCAAAATAAAGTCGTCCATATACCGCACATAATGCTTTACGCGGAGCCGCTCTTTTATATAGTGGTCGAGGTCGTCCAAGACGGCAAGAGCTACGAGCTGTGATACCTGGGAGCCGAGCCCCAAACCGCACTCGCCGAAAGAGTCTACTATTTCGCAAGCCCTCTCCGCTATTTGCGTATCTGTAACCCGTTTCCGTATTGCCGCTTTCGCTATATCGTGGCTTATGCTTTGGAAATAATGGTGTATATCGCATTTGAGCACCCAACCGTCGGTACCGTGCTCGTGGTAATAACGGCGTAAATGCGCCGTCATTCGGTTTAATGTATAATCGACTCCGCGCCCGCGTAGGCAAGCGCAATTATCGGTTATAAATGATTTTGTTATTTGGTCGTATAATCCGTTGTCGCATAGTGCCCGCTGAAATTGACGGTCTTTTAACCTCGTCGCTACTATCTCGCGCCGCTTTGGCTCGTAAATAGTAAAGTGTTGGTATCTGTCTATGTGATAGGTGCCATTTAATAGGCTTTGCCGTAGGCGGTATGTATTTCGTAGAGCGTTTCCCTCGTAACCTACGGTACTATCTTTCCAACGGATATTACGACAGCTTATTTTTAAGCCTTTATAAAGGCTATCAAATGAAATAGCTTGCTCGTACGACATAATAATTAAAGTAGCGGACGCATATAAAAGGACTACCTCGTAAGGTACCTTTGTCGCCCGCAATATTCCCTCCTTTCGGAGGTAGGACGGTCGCTCCTTGTGTGAGCTGTACTGCTTTGGTCTTACGACTACTTGAAACGGACTATTTCTCACAATCGGGGGCGACTCCGTTAGCGTTGTTCGCGTTGTTGTTGTTCAAACTGCCGTCGGTGTTCACATTGCGCTCGTTGTTCGCGTTCCCAGGGTTAGGGGAACGGAGCCAACAGTTACGCGCCGAGCCGAAAAATAGCAACCGCCCTACATAAAATTACCCTTGTTTGCGGTACTTTTCCTTATCGGATTTTATCCAGGCTTTTAACAAATCGTCCGTTTGCAATGTTAAGCCCGTCCAATACTCCGCTTGAGCTCCCGCAATATATCCCGCGTCGTATGCGTCGTCTACGAGGTCTAACAGCGCGTCGAGGTGAGCGTGTGCTTTTGTCTGCTCGCCGCGTCTGTACTTGTATTCGTCCTCTTTTGTTACACCGTCCGAAATGTAAACGGAGTTAGCGTGTCGTATGCAAATACAAGCCTCCCGTATTTCGTTTGCAATCGGTGCGGCATATAGCCAACGGGTGCTCTTTGGAAAGTGCTTTTCGTTTTTTAAGAGCCCGAGAGTGTACCGCTTTAACTCTCGGGCTTTGTTTAATACTTGTAATTTGCCCTCGCCTCGGTCGCCTTTTCTTACGCTCATATAAAAGCCTCCTTTTCCGCATTTACCGCCTCTACCGAGGCGGATTATGCGATTATGCGATTATACAAGCGGGGACGACTCCGTAAGCGTAGTTCGCGGTGCAGCTGCCCAAACTGCCGTCGGTGTTCACATAGCGCCCGAAGTACGCGTACCCAGGGTTAGGGGAACGGAGCCAACAGTTACGCGCCGAGCCCGCCGCGTCGCGTTTGATACGCTCGGTTGCTGTAAGCCCGTCGTAATATGCGAGCTGCGTACCGTCTTTATAGCTCGAGCTGTCCCAATCTCCGAAAATTTCGGGACGCGAGAGCAAAAAGAATTTTTCTGCAAGGTTGTAAACCTGGTTAGTCGTAAATACGGTACCGTCGAGGCTTGCAACCTCAAATACCGAGTTTGTACGGCAAGGTACAACGGCGGGCTGTACCACCGCCAAAAAGTCGGAGGGCAAGCCGTGCATAAAGCCGCTACTACCCGAGTTCCAGGACGGGGCACGGTCAAACTTGTTTGTAGGAGCCCAAACGGAGCCCGCGGCGGCGGAGCTGTTAAGCCATTGACGCGCCGCGCTCTGTGCGTTGTTGTTCGAGCCCCACATAACGCGCTGACAGCAATTAAGGTTTTCCTCTGTCGAGGCTGTGGCTGACATTGTGCCGAGGCTTGTACCTCCGTTGCCCGCCGTAACTGCAATATTGCTTTCAATCGCGCTTGTAGCTCCTACGCTCGCATAGGTTGATACCTTGCACGATGTAATAGCCGTTGACGAGGAGTTAGTGCCGAGCACAATTTGACCTCCTGCGGGTACCGCCTGGGTGAGCGTAAATTGATATGTGCCGTTTACCATACTGCCCGTTGCATAATCCCAAGTAAAATTATATGTACCCGCCGCGAGTCCCTCTGCGGCGTAGTACATTGCCTCGGGTGCGTCAAACTGTAAGCTCTTATATGAGCCGCTCGTGAGGCTGTAAACATACTTTGTTTCAAGCGTCATAGTATGCTCGAGTCTGCCGTTTGCGGCTGTGTGGTGGTCGTGGTCGCGCACTACCCACACAATATTACGGCTTTGGTCGCTATCGTAGGTCGTAAACTCATAGCCGACGGGGAAAAGGCGAGCGCCGAGCCCGAGGCGTACGGCGTTTTTAATATCCTCCCAAGAGTCAATAGCTACGAGTGTATCAATGTGTACCGTTGTTTGCTCGCCGTTTCGGTCGGTAACTGTAACATTTGCCCCCGTAGGTGTCTGCTCTGGCGAAATATTAACCCGCTCCGCACCCGTGGCGGCTGGATTCGCCCCGCCTTTTGCGGCGTGTGCACCCTGGGCGGCGGGGCCTGCGGCGCCTGCCGCTGTGTTTGCCGCTCCCGCAGCTGTGTTCGCCGCGTCTTTTGCGGCGGTTGCACCCTGGGCGGCGGTGTTTGCGGCGCTTGCCGCTGTGTTTGCCGCCTCTACGGCTCCGTCAACCCTGCCGAGAGCGTCCACGAGGGAGTTATACTCGTCCGAGCTTTCTACCGCCTCCATATCGTAAGCCGCTTTTTTAATGTCGATATAGAAAACTTGCGAGCTCAAAAGCGCGTCGTTTTTGTAAAGCCCGATTTCCGCCACCGCCATACCCGCCGCGGCGAGCACCTGGGCGGTGAGTTCCGCGGTAATTGTGTTGTTTTCTATGGTCGCGTCGTCAATTACGGTATGCCCGTCGGGCTTTGTAAGCTGTAAACGAGCCGTAATGCCGCTATCAAGCGTATATGTCTGCCCGCAATTAAGCGGCGTTATCTTGACAAAGCGGCTGTTTTGGTCGTTCTGCTTTGCAAATACCGTAATAGGTAGCGTATCGCGCCCAAAGTCGAGAGAGATACTTTGCAAAATTTCCATTGCTGTTTTTTCCTCCTTATACTGTTGTTAAGGTAGCCTTTTTCCAGGCGTACCAAGTGTTATTATATCGGGTGCGGACATATAACGCGCTGTTATCGTATGCGGTATATCGTTGCATTATATATCCGTTTGCCGATACTACAACCTCAAGAAAGCCCGCTATTGAGGCGGGGTAGTGCTTTGCCGTCGTCGCCTGGGCGTTTAACGCCTGGGTGTAAATTCCTCCGCTCGTGAGGCTGTTTAAGTCCTCCTCGCCCGAAAGAGCGGCAACGAGCCCGAGCACCTTATACCCGTTCATTTGAATATCGCCGACAACATCAAGCGCCGCGGCGGGTGCTCTGTTGTTTACGCCTACTTTCTTTCGGCGGAAAGACAACAGCGGCGTACCTTGCGGGATAGTTACCGTTACCGTGTCCGTTGTCAGCTTGTCCGCCACCAAAAATTGCACCGAGTAGGAGTAATTCGCGTCAAGGCTTATCCACTCGTCCGACTCGAAAATAAAGCCGTCGTCGTCATATTGTACGGTTACATTCGTATATGCGTTATAGGAGCTATCGCTCGTCTTTTTGTATCTGTAACGGAGGTATTGCAAGCTATTTTTATTAAGCCCGCCTATCTGCACGGGCGTAATGTCGCCCGCTATTGATACTTGCGTAGCGTCCTCAACCTCGTTAATTCGGCGCATAAAATAGTCGGTAATGTCTATTGCCTCGTATGCTACCACCGTAATATTTACAGTTACCGAGGTTGTGTAGCCTCTGCTGTCGATAGCCGTTACAACAACGGGAACGGTGCCCGCCTGGCTTATTCTGCCTACCGAAATAACCGTAGTTATGCTTGACGCGGTAGCGGAGCCAGCCACCGCCGAATAGCTCGAAATTGTCGCGCCGTTCTTTGCCGTTGCCGCTGTCGCCGTTATTTTAAGAGTGCTTATGTCTTGTATTAAAATTTGGTTGTTTCCCGTAACAGCGGCGGAGGTCGTGTTTGAGTCCTCGTATGTAAACGCCGTAAATGTCGGTGAGGAGTTCGCGGCTGTTGTTTGCACCGTTGCCGTTTTCGTGCTCGCCGTGCCTATTTGCGTTCCGCCGCTGTATGTTTTCAGCTCAAAGGTACCCGTAAAGCTTTTTACGCTCGACATAGCCGCAAGCACGGTTGAGCGTTGCGACGAGGTGAGCGTTATTGTATTCGAGCCGCTTGTGAGCGATAAGCTCGAAATAGTTAATACGGTCGTTGAGCCGTTTTTAAGTACGAGCGTATGCGTGTAGCTCGTGTTGTACACCGTTACCGACATTGTTATTTTTGCCGTTGCGCTGTCCGCCGTAAAAGTGTTTACCGAGGAGATAACGGAGCCGCCAAGTGTCTTTACCGACGACGCGGCGGAGGTGCCGTAAACCTGGTTTGTGCTTTTTCGCGCTCGTACTTTAATGTTGTATGTTGTATTCGGCGTTAATCCCGAGAGCGTTTTACTTGCACTTGTTCCGCTTGTCGTGCTGTAATTCGTCCAGGTTGCGCCGTTGTCCGTTGAGTAGTCCCAACGGTCGCAAGTCGTCGAGGCTGTCGCTTTAAGCGTTACTCCCGACGCGGTAATGCCGCTCGTTGACAGCGATACGGTCGGAGCCGTGCGGTCAATAGAGTTAAGCGTTACCGTTGTGCTTGCGTTAATCCACCCTATTTGTACGCTTGAATATGTACCGCTAAAACGCCAGGCGGCGGCAAGTGGTATGTTTGCCGCGGCTCCCGAGCTGTTGTGGTAAACTCTTACCGTATGAGTGTATAAAAGTTTCTTTTTCCACCCGCTCGAATAGTCGTATATCGACGGTGCCGTATATGTTACGGAGCTACCGTTGATAGAGGAGGTAGAGTCGTTACGGGAGCCTACCTCGAGCGTATAATAAGATAAATATATTTTTTGCGTAACATCGGAATAATTGCCCGTTACGCTTTGCGTTGCGCTCCATTCGACATATAAGCCGAAAGAGGAAACGGGATAGCTGTAATAACTGCCGCTTAATGCCATTCTTTCGCCTCCTTAATCGAGCAAAACAAAGTCGAGCCCGCTTGCATTTGGTACAAACTTGCCTTTTCCTATTGTCAGCTCGTCCGTAACCTCTGTTTTTCGCAAGGTCGTCAAGTCCTTATTTACCGTCAGCACTATATCGCCCTGGTGCTTAACGGCAAACTGCGTATTGTCTATAATCGTTTCCGTGGAGCTTTCCGAGTTTGTTATGTTAATGCCTCGGCGGTCTATCTTTACATTTGTTGTGTAAATCTCATTCGGCGCGGGAGTCCAATTGCTTTTTTGTTCTCCCTCTACCAACATAAAGTCCGCAACATAGAAATAATAGCCCGTCGTTCCTACGGTAACGGTTATATTGTCGCCCGAGGCTACGAAAGTAAGCGAATACTCCGCCCAGGGTGCGGAGCTTTGCTCGTCGAAAATGTAGGTATCATTTTCGCCGTTGTTTATCAGCGCGTAACATCTGTTATTTGTCGCTCTGTTCGCCTTAAATGTCAGCGTGTAGCTTTTTCCACGGAGTACGGTTATTTCCTGGGACAGCGTAGCAATACGGAGCCTAAACATAGAGCCCGACGAGGTATTGTTAATAGCCTCCGCCGTCTGCTGTGCTACAACCGAGCCCGTATAGCTCCAATCGTCCGAAACGCCGTTTAACCCGCTCGAGTTCCGTATGGTGTTAATACCTCCCGTTATCTGCTTTGAGTAAGATATAGTGAGGTTTTCCACGGTCTGCTCTAAATTAGCTATTGAGGTTTCGAGCGTAGCGACATTGCCGCTTAAAACGCTTTGCACCTCGGTAATAACGCTCATTAAGTGCTCGTCTGCGGCTACGAAAGCTTGCTCAACCGAGGAGGTAGCCGCCCCGATTTCGTTTGTAACCTCGGCTTTGTAGTATTGCGAAATAGCGCCGCTTTGTACGCTGTCCGCTTGCACTAATGCGCCGTTGATAATTCCCGCTGTGATAAAGTCGGCGTTTATCGCGCCGTCCATTGTCATAGCGAGGTTGTACTCTCCGTTATATCCCGACGAGGAAAAGCCGAGCCCGCCCGAGTTCCACCGCCATACATTAACAGCCTCCTCGAGCGTAGGCGCGTCGAGTATGAGTATTTCTTGCGGCATTTCCGACGGGTTAAGCACCACATAGCCGCCGCTGTGCCCCGTAATAAGGCTCGTAGCTCGTGCTATCGCTTGCCGTATTTCTATGGTAGTTTGTGCCTTACCCGACTTTACAGCCTCCGCTACTTTTGCAATATCGGCGTTTTGCTTGCTTGCCGTATCGACAAATGAGCTTTTAGCGTCGCCGAGTGTTACACTTTCGTATTTTTCCGTAAGGCTGTCGTATGCCGTCTTTATAACTTTTGCAGAGGCGGTTACTCCAAGTTTTGAAAATCTCACCGCCACGGTGTCGCATAAGCTCACCCGCTCAAGCGGTGCAATGTTTTTGTATTCCTCCGTCTGCCATAACTGAACGAAAGAAACGGTTATATTTACCTTTGGCACTCCGAGCTCCGCCGCCTGGGCGTATGCCGTAGCTTTCTGCCGTAGCTTTGCCTCTGTAATTTCCTCGCCCTCTCCGAAACGGTCGGAAAAGTTCATAATAAAAGCTTTTTCGTGCCCGATATTTTCAGCCGATACAAGCGGTATAACCTTTTCTGTGAGGTAAACATATACCTCCTCCGTTCCGCCTGCTCCGTCGTCCTGGTTATAAACCGCAAACGGCATTAAGTGAGTGTAGCACTCTGCAATATTGCTTTCTTGTTTAATGTCTTTTAGGTTTTTCCCGTACTCAATGCAAACTCCGTTATTTGCTCCGCGGTGAGCGTGTAGCTTTACTACAAAATTATCAAACTCATACTCTCCGCCCCAAACATCAAGCACCGAGCCCGCTTGTCCGCCCAAAATAGAGCGGACAGAGCAAGGCGCGGAAATGTTTGTACTGTTGAGCGTTTCAATATCGGATATAGCCGTAAAATTGTGCGTAAACGGCGTTTCCTGGAGTGCCCGAGTAATTGCCGCTTGTGCAGTATTGTTACTTATCGACAAGCCCGTAACGGGGAGCCCGCCCAGGTCGTAGCTTATATGCTCCGCCGAATATGTAACGATACCTTTTAGCGGTTTCGAGGTTTTATAAACGCGGAAAAGCTGTAAAGCGCTCGTTTCGTTTGCTTTGGCTTTGATAATACAACCGTCGGTAATTTGGTCGTACCATTGTCCCGTAATAGGGTACTGCAACGAGAGCTCGTAAGCCCCGTTGCGTTCCTCCGATACAACCGCCTTTACCGCGTCTTTTAGGTAGCCTATGCCGTTATGAGTAAATGTCGTTTCGTTTTTGCTGTATAAAATCGGTATCATAAACTACACCACCTCGGCACAATTTCGAGCTGTTCAACATTTCCCACCCAGGATATAGAGTTATAACCTGGCACAAATCCGAAAGTAGACATATCCGCTCCCGATACTTTGTTGTTTTGCGCTACAATACCCTTGTATGCGTTGAGCATTTCAAAGTCGAGCTCTATGTATTCGTCAACGCCCGTAAGTAAAAACGAGGCGCTGTTTATCGTAAGCGTTATTGTCCCGCTCCCGACGACTTTAATATAGGGCTTGCTCGGGTAAAATTCCGCATTGTAGAGGTTTCCCGCCGCTGTCATAACGACGGTTTCTTGTCCCTCAAAAGAATACTTAAACGGCTTACAGTTAAACGACAGCGAGAGCGAGCCTACATTGCGTAGCTCTTGCTCTACATTAACCTCCTCCGAATAGGACGCGAGGCGGTAATATTTTCTGTCGTAAGAGTCCCAAAGCCTAAAGTACCCAGGCTCCGCGAGGAGCCAACCTTTTATTTGGTGTGCAATGTCGCAAAACTCCCGCTCCGTTTTGTTAAGGAGCGAGAGTTTGTACGGCACTTTGATATTTTTATAGCGTCCGTTATCTGTGATAAGGTCGCCGCTCCGTCCCGCTACGCTCGTATAGGTAATATCCCTCTCGGCTCCTTTGAAAGAGCCTTTTTCAACTACGAGCAAGCCAAAGTCGAGGGAACTATGCTCTTTGAAAACAAGAAACGGTAATTTTTCCATTATCCAAATACAAGCTCCTTTCGCTTTATTCTGTCGGCTATCAGCTCTAACAAACGGTCTACCCAGGCTTCCATATCCTCCTCGCTTTCGCCGTCGAGGTGTTCAATGTAAATAGCCTTTTCTCCGAGCTGAATTGTTACATACAGCTTGCCGCTTTCCTCGGAGGTTGCTTTGCTTTCCGCTTTGCTGTACTCCTTGTTTTCGCCCTCTGTGAGGACGCGCTCGCCTTTATGTAACAATGCGGGGTATTCGTCGTACGGTACATAGGACATACCGATACGGAGGCGGGAAAGCTCTTTGATATTAAGCCCCAAACCTCCAACGCCTGGCACCCAATCGGGTATTTTAAGCTTGTTAAGCCCGCGGATAAATACATTTATTCCGTCGATAATCCAATTTATAGGCACCTTAAAGGCGTTTTTGATACCCTCAAAAATATTTGAGAATATCTTTACAACAGCGTCCCAGGCTCCGCGCCAATTTCCCGTAAACACATTCTTTACAAAGTCGATAATACCCGTAAAGACATTTTTAATGTTTGTTACGACTTTTCCTATACCCTCAAATGCGCCCTTAAATACTGTGCTTATTACCTCGGCAACTCCCGAGAAAGCCTTTTGTAACGGCGGTAAAACCTTGTTAATAAGGCTCGTAAGCAAGTTTATAATAGGCGGTAAAATGAGGTTAAGTAAGTCCATAAGCGGCTCGAGGAGCGTTACAAGTAAATCCAAGATAGGCTCCATAAGCGGCATAATTGCGTCGAGTAATGAAATGAGGATAGGCAATACCGACTCAATAATGCTCGTAACAAGCGGTAAAATGCTGTTTATAAGCTCAACGAGTAACGGCAATATCATATCCACAATTTGCAATATCGGCGGTAACAGCGTTTCTATAAGCTCCGTAATAACGGGTAAAATTGCCTCTATAATCTGCACGAGCAAAGGCATAACCGTATTGAGCAAATCAACGATAACGGGGAGCACCGCTTGTACAATTTTCAGTATCGGCGGTAGCAAAAGCTGTATAAGCTCAATTATTACGGGTAATACCGCCTGGATAATTTGGATAAGAGGCGGTAATATAGCTTGTAAGAGCTGAATTATCACGGGTAATATTGTGTTAAGTATTTCCGTGATAAGAGGCATAAGCCCCTCTATTAACTGAATTACGATAGGTAGCACTTGCTGTATAATCTGCACCAAGAACGGTAGCAACTGCTGTATGAGGTCAATTATCACGGGCAAAATTGCCGTTATAATCTGCTCAATAACGGGCAAGAGCGACTCTATTAAGTCAAATAGCACGGGTAGCAAGGTTTCCACAAGCTCAAACAGCGGCGGCAATATTCCGTCGAAAAGCTCTTGAATAATAGGGGATAGCCTATTAAAAAGAGCGTGTATTGCGGGTAGTTTGCTTTCAATAAGGCTTAAAACGCTTTGCACAATCGGCAATACCGTACCGCCTAAATTGTTCATCATACCCGAGAGAGAGCGTTTAATGGTGTCTACCGTGTCGGTAAATGTAACGCCCACGTCTATTGCGTCGTCGGACATTACCATACCGAGCTCGTGCGCCTTGTTTTTAAGCGCCTCCGTACTTTCGGCTGTTTGGTTGAGTAGCGGTGCCATTTCTACGCCCGCTTTTCCGAAAAGCTCCGTTGCAAGCCTTGCCCGCTCCGTTTCGTTGTCCATACTTTGCAAGGCTTTTATAGTTTCCTCGAAAACCTCCTCTTGCGAGCGCAAGGAGCCGTCCGAGTTCGTAACCGATACCCCGAGTCTTTGGAAAGCCTCGGTAGCCGAGGCGGTACCGTTCTTTGCCGCGTCCATTTTCGAGGTGAGTGTTTTAATACCCGTTTGGAGCTTGTCTACGCTCATACCGTTTTGCGACATTACATAGTCCCACTCCTGGTACGCCGTCCTCGAAATGCCTATTTTTTGGCTCATTTTATCGACATTATCAGCCGCCGCGGCTGTGTCGCTCGCCATTTTATACGCCGCCGTACCTACCGCCGCCGCTCCCGCTACTACTGCGGTACCTACTGCGGCGGCTCCTTTGGCGATAGAGGAGAAAGCCGAGCCCACCTTTGAGCCGCTGTTTTCCGCCTTTTCGGTCGTTTGGTCGATACTTTTATTTGCGTTTGTATTGTCTATAAGCACCTCGCCGAAAAGCGAAAAAATACTTGCCATAGGTTAGCCTCCTCTCTTTGTGTCAGCCTCGATTATCGGCGCAAACTCCGCCAATATCTCGTCGGCTGTTTTTCTTTCTGTTTTTTTGGTTTCCTTTTTAGGTTTCGCTTTTTGAGTCTGCGGCTTTTCGAGGCACTCGTTTATAAAGTCCTCAAAGTCCATAGGCTCCTCCGTTCCTTTTAGCTTTGCTACGAGCGAGTTTGCAAGCCATAACGGGAAAAGCTGTTTTTCCTTTTCGAGTTTCTCGAGCCGTCTTTCCTCGTTCTCTGCATAAGAAAGCAACTCGCCGAGAGCTGTTAAAGGTAAGCTCTCGACGAGTCGCCACTCGTAGTATTTATGCAAAAGGTTTAATGTTCTTGCCCTGCTTTCTTTCGCAAGGCATTTTTGAAAAAATTTACGATACCGTCGTCGTTGATAAATTCGTTAATTACCTCCGCCGCGTCGAGTTTGTTTGCCTCCTCCAGGCTTACGCCTTTATAAGCCGCCACAAGCGGCGGGAAGTCGTCCGCAATTTTTCCGAGCTGTGGCGCAATGTCCGTGAGAATTTCCGCGACGAGGATACCGACTTTTTCTTTTGAGAGCTGTTTAAGTGCTCCCTCTGCCGAGTCCGAGTCCTCGAAAATGTCAACGCCTTTGAGGCGTTCAATTACGGGCGTAATATCGAGCTTGCCTACGATTTTAAGCAAAATAGGCATTGTACCGATAGTAAGCATAGTTTGGCTCCTCCTTAAATTCTGCTTTTACGAAAGGGTGTTGTTTACGGGCTTGTTTACAAAGCTCTCGACGATAACTCCGTTTTTGCCTTTGAGCGTTCCCTTTGTGTAAGATACCGTAACCGTTTTCCCTGCGGAAAGGCTCGCCACGGTAAGCTCAACCGTTTTATTGTCGCCCGATTTAAGAGCGGCGGCGCTAACTGCTTTTGCCGCGTCGGACATAAGCACGGTAAAGTCGCCGAAAGCAACGGTAGCCGCGTCGAGTTCCTCGTTAAAGGTAACGCTTACTTTGGTTGCCGAGGTGGTAACAGCCGCCGCAAAAATCGGCGCGGCGTAAGAGTCAACCTCGGTAACTTTCCAAAGGTCGCCGTCGAGGTCGGTATGCGGATAATGAGCGATAAACTCAAGCGCAAGCTCGCCCTCCGCTTTCTGTACCGCCTTTGCGGTAAAGCCCGTTTCGTGCATTGCGTTATAAATAACGATTTTCTTAAACTCTCCGCCGATAGTCTTACAGAACATAGTAACATTTTCGATATAGTTATCAGTTCCGATTACTCCCGTTTTCGGGTTGCGGATAGTCTTTCCGTCGTCGCTTTCGATAACGCAACAAGGCACGGCAAGCGCGAGGTTTTCCTGGCTCATATCGAGAGTAGTAACCTTGAGAGAGGCTCCCTGCTCCTCGATAACCTGGGTACCCGTGGTCTTTCCGTGTCTACCGTCAAACTCAATATCTCTCACCGTAACGGTTGCGGCAAATTCACCGCCGCCGCGAGTCGGTGCGAGGAGTCTTTGAGTCGCCAAACCGTAGTTAAGGAAAATTACTCCCTCGTCAATTTGGATAGACTCAATCTGTTTTGTGGTAAGATTAGTAACCATTGTTTGCCTCCTAATTGTAAAAAATTCTTGCCGACATTGCGAGCCGCCTATGTGCTATATCGTACTCGCTGTCTGCTACTGTGTTTTGGTTATCAAAACCAATATGCGCGGCAAACTTACCGCGCACCGCTATAACTGCGTTTGTTAGCTCATTGCGTAGGGTATCGCAAAGCCCCTCGAGTTCCTCGGTAGCGTTTGGCTTTTTTTCGTCCACCCAAATATCGAGGTAAAAAGAGGCAAGGTCGCCCGCCGCGAGGTCAATAATGTTAATACCGTTCAATACCGAGTATGGAAACACAACATCTTTTGACGGTGCCTCCTCGTAGTATGTCGGTAAAACATCATTTACCCGCTCGCGCATAGCTTTTATAAATTCTTTGGTATTCGTCATAGCCTCGCCTCCTCTCTGCGTTAATCGTCATTTACGAGGGCTTGACATATCAGCTCGAGGCACTCGTTTTTAACGGGGTATGTACGGATAATACGGTACATTGTGCCGTTATACTCAAAGTGTCCCTCTCGGGCGTAGTCAAACTCTCGGATTTCTACGCAAAGCTCGGGGCGGTAGCCCTGGGCTTGTGCCTGGTAAAATTCGTTTCGCTTAACGCCTTTCTCGTTGCAGAAAACCTCTTTTTTCTCGAAAGTTTTATAAGGTTTTCCCAGGCTGTCGAGCTGTTCTATTTCCGTACACAAGTACCCGATTTCTCGCCACAACATAGCTACGCCTCCTCGATATATTCGCTTGATAGCATAAGGTGCCGCTTGAGCATATTATAGCTCTCGCGGTACTTTTCTGCGTCTGCGTTATCGAGTCCAAACTCCGCCTTGACATAAACGACAATAGCCCGCTTTATAAGAGCGTCGCTCTCGTCGTTTACTTTATCCGCTTTGATACCGCCTAATAGGAGGTCGGCGCGAGCCACTCCTATTAGGTCGGTAATTTCTGCGTCAAAGTGAGTATGGTTAATGCGTAGGTATCGGCGAATACCGTAAACATATTGCTCCGAAATATTCGCCATACTGCGCCTCCTTACATAACAAGCACGAGCTTGATAACCTTACCGTTAAGCGAGCTATGCGAGGTGTAAATGTTCTTTTCCACCTCGTCGTCGTCCGCTGTGATAGTTCCCGCGTCGCTTGTTCCGTCAAACGAGGCAAGGAAAAGAGGTTTAGAGGTAAACTTAAACGGCAAGCCGAGCCCCGAGCCCGTACCAACGGTAAAGGTACAGCCCGTACCGTCCTGGGCGGGGATAGCAACTTTTGTAACCGTCTTGAAAGCCTTTACGCCGCTTTTCGTTGCCGCTGTGTCTGCGGTAAAGGTAAAGTCCTCGTAAATTTCCTCGTCTGCGTAGTTCGTTCCGTAAACGCGGACAGAGCCCGCCTTAATATCTCCTGCGGTGCCGCCTGCTGTTACGGTCAGCGTACGGACGCAAGGCGGATTTACGATATTTTCCGTAATATTCTGTGCGGAGGTTTTACCCGCCACCGCCGCCAATACAGCGTCTGCGTCGTTTGCCGCCGCCTCTGTTGCGTTCCACTCTTTACGAGCGACAGCCGCCGCGTCGAGGTTTACGCCGTAAACATCTGTACCGATTTCGTTAAGTGATTTTGACATAGTGTAAGCCTCCTTTTTCGTGTCCAATTACAGACTTGCCGCAATCTTAACGAAAGCCTCACCCACGGCAATATCACTATCGAAAATGCAAGTACCGCGGTAGTCAACGGCATTGTAAGCAAAGCCGCTATGTTCGGACGCTTTAACATTGAAATTCTCTGCCAGGTTGGCAACAATTTTCTTATAGTCGCCGAGGAAAATTACGCCGTTTGTTACCTTATCGGAGAGCATAACGGGGTAGCCGTGAATGATATAGCCGCCCTTTCCGTCCTCTTTGACAATGGGAGCCTTGCCGTCGTCGCGGATAGGCATAACATTAGCCCAAAGAGTTTTCTTGCTCATAAGGAATTTTGCGTTACGGTCATAGCCACCAGGCAACAGCCCGATACCCTCGGTAATATCAACATTAGCGAGGGACGCACCCGCCCAGGCAATGCCGCTTACATCGTCCGTCCAGGTACGAGCGTAAGCAACGCCTTTCGGCTCGGAGGTACCCGTACCGTTTACGAGGTAGTCCTCTACCTTTTCGGCGAGTGCCTCGGTGAGCATATCAACGAGCCAACCCTCGAAAGAGTTAATGCTCATAGTGCGGACGGTTGCGGAAATACGGATAAGCTTAACGATTTCGTAGCCCGCAAGAGAAACGGTAACAAGGGTATCGTCGCTTGCGTCGATAGCCGCGTTTTCGGTGTGCTTTGTTGCGGCGTTTTTGGTGCCCTCAACCGCAAAATTGACATTTCCCGCAATGTGGAGGAGTGTAACCTCGTTCAAAAGCGGTACAATCTGTTTCAGCTTGCGGATAATTTCGTTTGCAGTCTGCGTAGGAATAGCGCCAGGCACATCTGCGCTGTCAATAGCGCGGCGCTCCTGGTCGGTCAGCGCCTTACCCTGGAGGTTTTTATAAAATGCGTTGCGGTATTCCTTTTCTCTCTGTTCGTCGCTTTCCCCGCGGGTTGCGATAGGATTATCAATAACCGTTGCGGGAACGGTGCCGAGGTTAATACCCTCAATGGTAGCCTTTCTCTTTTCGAGTTCGGCGTTTTCCTCGTCGAGTTCGCGGAGTTCCTTTTCGATAGCGTCGAGGTCTACCTTGTCGGAGCCCTCGAGCTGTGCGCGGAGTTCTGCTTTTCTGTCGTAAATTTCTTTCATACGCTTAACAATGTTCATAATTCTTTGCTCCTTTTTTAATTTTTTGATTTTTGTTTTTAACATAGGGTTTTTGCGATTAGCATTTGACGGCGGCGGCGTTCCTCCAACTCCTTAAACTCTTTCTCGTGCTCCGCCGAGAAAAAGTCCCTTGCTGTCGTAATGCTTGTATCATTATAGGCGGGAAAATCCACCGCCGATACATCATAAAGTTTTTTGAATTTTAGGATAGTGCGCGTATGAGTGTCGCGGTCGTAACTATCCTCTTTGGCGACAAACGAAAAGCTCATTTTATCAACGCGCTTTTTCTCAATGTCGCGGTGTAAATTGCGGTGCCGCTCGTCCTCTTTGTCGAGGTGTCCCTCGATTTCGAGCCCCTGCGGCGTAATTTGGTATGTAAGCGAATTATTGCGGGTACGGGCGTACACAGTCGCGTCGTTGGCTCCGTGGTTTCTGTTTAAGATAAAGTCGCTCATATCGCAACCGTCAAGAGCTCCGCTTGCGATAACCTCTTTGTACTCCACTCCCTCAAACTCGCAAATTACGGTCGGCGTGTTAAACACAATAGGCATACCGCGCACCACGAGCTCGTCGCTTTCGCTTACGGGCGTTTCAAAGCTTGCGAGGTTTCTATATTCTCGCTCATTAGGTTTATAAGGCATTTACTCGTCCTCCTCTCCGTTTGTATTGCTTTCGGGTGCCGCAACGGGTGCGGCTCCGTCGTCGCCCTCCGCTTTCGGCTCCTCGGTTTTTGTTTTTTCTCCGAGCTGATACTCGTCTGCCTTTTCGGCATTAACCATATTGAGCGTTTGTACGCGGCGTTTGCCCTCCTCGCCTCCAATAGGCGGAAAGCCGAGAGTTACTAACGCCTGGTCGAGCATTAAGCCGCCGATTTCGGACAGATATTTAACTGCGGCGAGCTTGTCGGACAGTTTCGCATACTGCAACTTGTTGCCCTCCGCTACAATTTCGTTACCAAAGCCCCGCTCCTTTTTTGTAAAAAAGCAATTTGTAAACGCTTGCTGTATCTGCATAAGGAACGGCTTAACCTCGCCCTCGTAAAAGTCGTCCTCTTGCTCTGGCGTGGCTTTGTTCTGTACGATATTTTCGTTTGTACCGTAATAGTCGTAAATCTCGCTTTTGATATAGGCGAGCTGTCCTTGCGGTATAGGTGTTTGCTTGTCCGATATAGGCGTATAGTCGTATTTGTTGTCCGTTACGATAACGCCCGCTCCGTTGTTCTCCATTTTGAGGTTATCTCGTATAAAGTCGTCGCGGCGGGCTTTCAAGTCCTCCGTTTTTGTGGAGGCTTGCACCTTTAAGATACCGCGGACGATAGCGACAAGCTCGGCAAATTTGCTCATACTTTGGTTAAAAGTGTTTGCCGTCTGCAATACGGGCATAATTGCCTCGTTGCTCGAGCCGAAAACATCGTTATCCGCAAACATAGAGCCGATATGTATAATTTCGCTATACGGGAAAGTGTACGACTTGCCGTTGTTAAACTTAAAACGGCAATACATTTCGCCCGCGTGTTCGAGTAGCTGTATTTCCTGGGCGTTTACAACATACAGCGCCTCGAGCTGTCCTCTGCTACTCCAAACGGGATATACAAAGGCGTTGTTATATAGTTTGTACTGCACCGCAAGGCGATAATAAAACTTATACGCCGTAGTTTGCGGGTTTGGTTGATATTGCAAGATATTGTTATAAACGGAGTCCTCAATATCGAGCATTTTACCGTCGCCGCGGCGGATATGCCGAGGCTGTACGGTTGCCGCTCTGCGGGCGAAAGAGTGAATAGCCGCTCGCACGGTATTAACCTCCCAGGCATTGCCCGAAAACGGTATAAAATTACTTTGATAGCTGTTTAATAGCTTATACTCGGTATATCCCTCTCCGCTTTGAGGTCTTTTACCGAAAATAGCCTCAAACAGCCCTCTTTTTTCTGCCATTCTTTCACCCCACATTGTACATAAAGTCGTCGAAATATTTTACATAAATTACCCAGGCATTTAACAAAGATACCGCGCCGTCAATTCGGCGCTTATCCGTGATTTTTACGGGCTGAATATTATTTAACCCGCTCTTTTTAACCGCTGTATTTGATAAGCACCAAACAAGCATAGGGTTATCGTTGTAATTAACGATTTTGTCGGCAAGCGCCGCTCCCATTTCTCGCATAGGTTGGCTCCAGGTAAAAGCGCCTTGCGCTACGGGCTCCATTGTAAAGCCGTTGCTTTTCATTTCGTCCACCCAATAGCCCGCTAACGCTCTGTCATAGCCAATTTTGAAAGCTGTTATTTCGTGCTCGTCGCGCATTTGACAAAACCACGCCGTAACATCACTAAAATTAACTCTGCTACCCTCGCAAATAGTAAGCAAGCCTCGCTCCGCCCATAATCTGTACGGTGCCTCGTTTGTGTTTTTCTCCTCGAGGTGTTCGACTCTTGCTTGCGGTAAAAAGTATTGTTGCAAAACATATACGGTCTTGTCGTTTGGCTTTCTTATTAGCAGAGTAGCCGCCGTTAAGTCCGTAGTAGCCGATAGGTCGCAACCGCCGATAGCGTAGGTGTTGTAAACCTCCGACATATCAAAGGTCGCGGCGTTTTTAATCTCGTCAAACGATAGCCAAACATTGCTCTCGTTTTCGCGTATGTTAAAGTCTTTGCATAAAACGCCTGGTAAGTCTGCGGGCGAGTTTTTCGCCCTCTCAACAAAGTTTGCAAGCGTTTTATATTGCTTAATTGCTCCGAGCCCTGGGTTTGCTTTAATCCACATTTGCGGGTTAGTCCACTCGTCGCGGTTATCAAGCTCATACAGCACGGGCAAAAATGTATCGTCTTTTTTCTTTCCGTCGGCAAGGTCGCAAGCAAGCTCGTACATATTGTCGAAAATGCACTCGCGTACCGTTCCCGCTGTCGTTATCATAACTACAAGCGGTTGTCTGCGGCTCGAGGTTGATTGTTTCATAACCTCGTATAAGTTTCTGTCCCGTATAGCGTGTAGCTCGTCTATAATAACGGCGTGAGAGTTCAAGCCGTCGAGCGTGTTTGAGTCGGAGGCTAACGCCTCGAAAATCGAGGAGGTAGCCGAAAAGTAAATGTCATTACGCCGCTTTTTAACAACGGCGCGTAGCTCGGGCGACTGCTTAACCATATTCACCGCCTCGGTGAGTACCTTTTTTGCCTGGTCTTTTTTTGTCGCAACCGAGTATATTTCTGCCGCTCCCTCGCAATCCGCTATAAGCATATATAGCGCAATGCCCGAAAGTAGGGTAGACTTGCCGTTTTTTCGTCCGCATAAAAACATAGTTTCACGGAAACGGCGGTACCCCGTGTCCTTTTCAAGCCAACCGAAAAGGAGCTGTATATATGCCTTTTGGAAAAGCTCGAGTTTAAGCGGCGCTCCGATAGTTCCTTGTGATTGTTTGCAAAAAGTTTCGATAAACAGTATGGGACGCTCGCCCGCGTCCTCGTCGAAATAATACGGGGAGCCGTTGTCGTCCATTTCCTTAACGAGCCGCTCGTAAACCGCCTTAACTCGGCGGCTTGTGATAATGTCGCCGCACTCTATGCGGTCGTAGTATTCTTTAACCCAATTCAAGCCTTTTTCGCCGCCTGGGTGGGTTTCATTGCAAAGGTCATAAGCGCTTGTCCCGCCGCCTCTGCCTCTACGGGAGGTAAGGACTCGTTAAGCTGTTTTATCGTTGCGTTATAGTTCTTAACCATAGCGTTATATTGCTGTAAAAGAGGGTGCGCCCGCTCGATAGTGTAGGAGCCCTGCGGCATTTTAACCACGAGCCCGTCCGCGGCTATTTTGTCCTCCATATCCTCGAGAGAAACGAGCATATAAGCGGCTCTTTCGATAAGCTTTTTTGTAATTTCGAGCCTATCTTTTGGCAAATTCTTATACAGTTTCGTTATTCTTTTTTGCTCTTTTTTTATTCGCGTATATAATGTATCGTCCACTTAAAAACTCCTTTCTTTTTTCGTTAGGGAGGGGGGTTATACACACAAGGGGCGGTCATAAAAGGGGCTTAAACACGGTTCATTAAAACAAACCTCAAGTATTTTTGACGGGGGGAGTATTGCTCAAGCTTTCGCTCTCTCGTACCTCGATAGCAACAACATTTATTGCACAAAGTACGAGCTTGCTACCCTCTACCGTGTCAAGTATTACCGTGCCTTGCTCAAGCGCGGACGCGAGCCGCTCCTCAAAGTCGTTAGCCGAAACGATAACCTCAAAGGTCAGCGCTCCGCTCTGCGTATATATAATTACCTCGCAAGTTTCAGCTTGCATTTACTGCCTCTCTTTCTACAAGGTTTCCCTTGTCGTCAAACATCAAGCCCGCCGCCGTCGGTGCTTGTCCCTCGTGTTCGATAGCGTGGCACTCTCTGCACAATAACTCTAGGTTGTCCTCCGATAGCGTTATACTCTGGTTGTCTATGTTCTGCGGCGTAAGGTACCGCTTATGGTGTACTATCTCTCCAGGCTTTCCGCACCGTACGCATAAGCCCATATCTCGCTTGAATATATAAGCCCTGGTATCGCGCCAGGCTTTGCTTAAATAAAAGCTCTTTGCAAAGTCTTGCATAACAGCGTCCCGCCCTCTCCGCCGCGTATTGTTATGTCTACTCCCGACATACGCAAAAGCGAGCCGCATTTCTGCCGCCCGCTTTTGGTACACTTTTTACGATACAAGTATATCACGGCAAAAATGTAATTTCTATTCGTCTTTTTTTCGATTACTTAAATTGAGCGTAAAGCGGAGGCTCCGTAATAGAGCAAAGCAAACTCGGCAACGGCTTTATTTCGTAGGTCGTAAACCGTGCTTAACGACTCTATGTACATTTCCTCCATTACCGACTCTTTCGGCTTGTGCTGTATGTACCACAAACGGACGAGCTTTTTATGCTCGTCTTGCATTTGCTCAATAATTCCGTTAATCTCGTCGAGCGCAACTGTTGTTTCGGCAATATTGCGCGTTACCTCCGAAAGCTCTAAAAGCTCGTTAAGCGTATCGCTTACAAAATGCGAGCCCGTAAACGGCTTGCTATAATCTATTGCGCCAGGCTCCCGAGGAGCCCCGCTCTCTATGAGCCTTTGCTCGCGGCGCTGTAAATTATCCAACGCCCGCTCGAGAGTTTGCACGGAAAAAAGCACTTGCTCCGCCGCCTTAAAATAATTCATACAAAAACCTCCTTTTCGCTTTGATATTGAGAGTTAAATACCCCTCTTGTATGGTCTAAACAAAGCTCTATTTTTTCGCCATAGTTTAACGGCAATTTGCGGAGCTTTCGGAAAGCCGATTTTTAAGCAAGGCTCGTAGGTTTCCCGCTCTTGAATTTCTACGCACTCCTTTAGCTCCTCTAAAAAGTCGGCGAAATTTTCTTTGATATTTTCGGCAAATTTGTTTAATGCCTCGACAAGTTTCTTTAACGCTTCGGTTGCGTCGTTGAGAGTTGCCGCCTGCTCGGGCGTAATTAGCACAATATCCATAGTAGCCCTCCTAAAAAGTTACCGTAACATTGAGCACCGCCGCGGCGAGCCAATAAACAGCGCGTTTATAATCTTTTCCGATAATGCACATAATCGCGGCTCCTACATCAAGCAAAATAAGAGCAATAGGGAAAATAAACATTGTCATTTTCTTTTTCTCCTTTTCTCGATAGTCTGTTTTATTTTCTGTCATAGTTTCCTCGCTTTCTGCTCCGTTTCGGAGAGGGCTTTTTATACATTCGGACGGTCAAATAATAGCCGCCGTTCATTTCGTTGTAATAGGGCTGAATATCAGCCAGGCAATAGCCCTCGTACAGCTTTTCTATTTCCTCGCGGTTGTCGGCTCCGCTGTCGTGAAATTCTTTTATTTTTCTTTGCGATATTCTGCCGTCCCTCTCGGAGGTTTTCGGCTGTTCAAGGTTGCGGCTCGCACACCAACGCTTACCGAGGATAGGCTCTTTTATGAGATACTTTGCAATACCCGTAATGCCGTACTCGTCAAATTGTAGCGGCTTTGCCGTTGTATAGCCGCGTCCCCAAATTTCGGCGAGGTCGTTTATGTCGATACCGCCGCTCATAACGATATGGTGGTGTAATCTCCCGTTTGTTTTTCCTACCTCCGTTACCGCAACATATTTCAGCTCGGGCAAATTGTGCTTTGCTCTAAACCTCTTTACGCGGCGGAGGAAATTTTGCATTTGCTTTTGTGCCTCCTCGGGTGAGGACGGGTAATACTCGTCGGAGTATGTAAGGTCAAACCGTATGTCCTTTTTTGTGAAATTTGTATTGAGGAGCCGTATTAACTTTCTTTCGGCGTTCCGTTGGTTTAATTTCTTTTGCGTTTCCGAGGTCGGCTTACGCTTTTTTCCTCGTCCTCTTTGGTACTCAAATACGGGGAAAATATCAACCTCCAAATATTCGCCGCAAATATGCTTTTTTTCTCGATATAGGCAACGCATTTATTTACCTCCGTTCCTTGCTCGGGGGCTCTGCCCCCAAACCCCCGAGGTTTTGCGCTTTGGTTTTCCATAAGGGAATTTATAGCCGCGGGCGTTCTATCCGCGCAACCTTGCAACCTTACGCAAAAACATAAAAGCCTCGGTTTGCTCTATGCGTCAATAAGCCAGGGGGAAAGAGGGGCAAGAGAGCGGCAAGCCTTAAAGAGAGAGGCACCCCCTCTCTCCCCCTGGCGTACCCCCTCACTCCTCCGCCTCTCTCCTTACACACAGAGAGAAAAAGAGAAAAGGGAATACCAGGAGTCCGCATAGCCCGTCTGCTCGTTTTTGGTCGTTAAGTTATTATCCATTACGAGCCCGAATAGGAGTCGCCCCCTATATTCTGCCTATTGACTTTTCGTTGCCTTTGTGCTATAATATATAAGGTAGTTAAAGCAACAAAGGCGTTGCACGGGCTTATCAAGTTTGCGGCTTGATAAGCCCTTTTTATTTTTACTGTTGTGCGGCTCTCTGCGCCGCGTATTCGTCTGCTTTGGCAAGTATCTTGTTTGTATATGAGGTTGTATATACGCCGCGTTTCCATAATACGGAGGCTCCGTATTCGCCCATATTGTAAGCCATTAAAACCTTTGCCTCGTCGTCGTACTTTTCAAACAGCCCGCGGAGGATATACAAGCCCGCTCGTATGTTTTGGTACCCGTCCGTTAAATCCGTAATACCGAGCTTGTCCTCTAATTCCTTATTGTTAATAGAGTTAATCTGCATTAAGCCGTAGTCGTTTGTTTTGCTTACTACATCAGCTCTAAACGACGACTCCGTGAACATAAGCGCCATAACAAAGTCAAAGTCTATGTAGTACGCCTGGCACATATAATATGTATATTCTTGTAGGTCGTCGGAGAGGGCGCACTCGAGCGGGACAAAATCGGAGCTTTGCACCGTCAATACGCCGTCGTCCGTAATTACTTTCCCGTCCCTGGTGCCGTAAAGCGGTTGCTCCTCGTTCTCTGCCGCCGAGAGTGCCGCTCCCTTTACAGCTCCTCCGATAATGCCGCCAATAATTCCGCCGATAACAAAAATTACAGCCAATACGATATAAAACCTTGTAGCCGCTTTTCTGCGGCTGTTTTTCTTTTCCGATACTGTCATATATTTACCTCCGTTACTCTGCTCGGCTCTACGATAGATACCGAGTTATTGTTTTTGTTGGTGAGCTCCGCTGAAATAACGAGCTCGCCGTTTTTACATCTGTAAATAATAGCCGATACGCATTTATAAACTATTCCGCCGTGCTCCACGGGGCACCCGCTAAATAGTGCCGCTTTCAGTTCGTCGTTTGTCATACTCCTATGCTCCAATCTGCATTACGCAAATTAAAAGCGTCGCCGCATTGTATAATATCGGGGTAATTGTCGTTTGCAATTTTCATAGCGTGCTCGTCTATTTCGTAAGCGTAATACTCAACATTATTAAATCCCATTTTATTGAGGCAATATCTACCCGTGCCGATACCGTCGTACATTGAAAGCACTACTATTTTTTCGTTTCTGTCTATATCTTTAAGAGCACCGTTAAGGATATGTATAATAACCTCTGCCGTCCAACCATTTCCGAGCCCTTTATATGCTTGCGACTTTGATACCGATTTACAATAATCATCAGGCATTGTTTGTAATCGTGCACATTCCGTAACAGTTAATTTTCTTATAGCATAAAAGCCGTCCGCAAGTTCAATAGGATATGCAGAGCCTTTTATTAAAATAAAACCGTCTTTTACCTCGTATATAGGTGCGTTTTGTGCGTATTCGGACGGTATCGCTACACAAGTACGCCTATCCACATTGTTACAAATCATATTACGCATACCGTCTTTGTAACAAGTAGCCCTCAAACATTGAGCCTTACCGTCTACCGTTGTATTTATCGGTATAGCGTATAGCCCTGTGTTTGAGCCAATTCCTCCGCTACCCGCCGTTTGCGTTACCGCTTTACCGTCTACCGAATAAAGTCTGTTTCCTTGTCCGCCTTTTCCTATATCTGCAATCCTTACGGGCTCCGCTATATAATCGTGCTTTTGTTTGCAATGTTTACTCGGAAATACATTCTTGATTATTTGATTTTCGGACGCACCTTGTTTTTCATAACCCGCTATTATTGGTCTGCTTTTTTCTGTTGTTCCATATTGTGGTATTCTTGTTCCATTGCCCTCGAGTATATCCCGCAATATAATTTGTCTGTCTTTCGGTTGTTGCACGTGCCAATTAAAGGCATAAAATCTTTGTCGGTTTTGAGCCGAAACGAGAGCGGAGTTTATGTACATAAGTTCTACTCCAAGCTCCGCCGCTATTTGGTCTTTTATAGCCTGGGAGGCTGACTTGTTGTTTTCATATAGAAAAAAGTCTGGACAAAATTTCTCTTTTGCAATTAAATAATTTTTGAATAATTCCCACCCGAGCCCGCTTGCTGTTGTTTCTCTGTTTTTAGTTTGTGCTATGCTCCAATGAGTGCACGGCGAGCCGCCTATTAAAAGCTTTATCATAAAATCACCTTATTTCTTTTTATTTCTTTTTGTTGCTGATAAGCACCAAAAGAACGAGAGTAACGCAAATCATACCGCAAATAATAATACCGTTCATTTCTTTACCTCCAATTCCGAGCGGCATTGCTCAAAGTATTTACACCATACGCAACAATGGTAACAATCTTTTTTCGGCTTTCTCCATAGCTTAAACCTCAAACGGAGGGAGCGGAGGTCGTACTTTACCTTATATATAATAATGTATAGCACTTGCTCCGCCGCCGATAACGGATAGTAACCGAGCCGCTTACGCTCTTTAATTTCTTTCCGCGTGTATTTTCTCTGCTCCATAAGCTCCTCCTTGCCGCGTCTACCGCCGCGGATTATTCAAAGATTGAACGATTGAAAATACAAGCGGGGGCGACTCCGTTAGCGTAGTACGCGATGTCGGTGGTCAAACTGCCGTCGGTGTACACACCGCGCTCGATGCCCGCGTACCCAGGGTGGCAACTCCACGGGGTAATAGTCCATACCCAGGTATTATATTTCGGCATAAACTCGCGGTATTTTCTGTAAAGGTCGCAAGAGAGCAACGCTATAAAGTCCTCGGAGGTGCCGTAATCTTTCATACCGTCGTCGGAGGTTAAGTCGGAAACAAAGGGGAGGAGGTCTCCACGGTTGAATTTTTCCAAAAATTCACCGTTAAGGTATTTACGGAGCGTCGATTTTCTCCAATCGTTTTTACCGTTGTCCGCGTCGTACGGCATTTCCTCTCCGAGCTCGTGAGCCATAACGGCAAGTATGCCGCCCTGCTCCTCGCCAAGCACTACAAACTCCATACCGTTATATGTAAACCTTTCGCCAGGTTTCGGAACGGTGCCTCCTGCTGTTTCGTTTTCCTCTGCCTCGTCGTCGTATTCGCTCGGAGTAAAGATACCCGCAAATGCGAGCGAAACAACCGCCTCCGCTCTTTTCTTGTTTTCCTCGGGGTTGGTGTTTGTTGCTATGTCGTCGCAAAGCGACTCGATAGCGGTTAAAATACTGCTGTTCATAAAATAGCCTCCTTAAAAGTTTTCGTAGTTTTCTACGAGTTTTTGTAATTCCGCAAACAGCGGAGCAATAACCCTTTTGTTTTGCCTTGCGTCGAGTAGCCGCTTTCCCACCGCATAAAATGCGGAAAGCTCCCGCTCCGTCGCTTTGGCTTGTTCGACAACCTTACGGGCGTTCTTAACCTCTGTACGAGCCGCTCGCATTTCGTCAAACTCTTTAGCCGACAGCGATACCGCCGCCGTTACGCCTTTTGCCTTTCCCGCTCCGCGTAGCACATAAAGGCGGTTGCGCGTTGCGTCCTGGGAACGGTCGAGCTCCTCGGCGAGGTCTGCTATTGTCTTTCGTTCCTTTTGGTACCCACGGAGCAATAGCTCGTCCTCCTCGGGAGTCCAGGCACCCGAGCGCGGTTTGTCCCTCTCGGGTGTAAATTCGTGTCCGCATTGCGGGCACTTTACAGGTTTACACATCTGCTACACCTCCTAAATATAATCAAATAATGATAATTGCACGGCGGGCGGGTTTGCTATATAAGCGTCCACCTCCGCGTTTACTTGTTCAAACGGTTTTCCATACATAAATCCGCGGGCTACTGTGTTTTTTACCTTTGACAATTCTTTAAGTGCGTTATATTTTGTCGGCTCGTTCTGCTTTAGCTCCGCAAACTCTGCTATTGATTGATTAGGGCAAAACCAACAGCCGCCACGGCGACGAGTTCCGCTATATTGAGGAGAAAGCAAATTATATTGTTTGCATTTTTCTTTTGCGTCCGCCTGCGTTTTTCCAAGTTCAACCAAAAGCGAGCGCTGATTTTTTCGCTTTTTCATTTTTTCTATTCGCTTTGGCTCGTCCGCACAAATTCCTACATATTCCGTGTAGTTTATGCCTTTCTTTTTCAATTCCCTATAATATCGGTGGATAGGTATTACTTTTTCGTCTTGCATACAACAAGCTCCGCCCATTAAAAAGCCGTAATACTTGCCGACATTTTCGGGGTATTTTGATTTTTTCCTAATTTTATAAAACCAATAGTAATAATCGTGGTCGGAGTCTAAAACAACAACCTTACAGCCCCAGGACTCAAAAAGCGGTTTTGCGTAATTTAATATCCACTCTATATTTTTATCCGAGTCCGCATATATCTTTTTCTTTTTATCAAACCAAACCAGGCATATAATAACCAGGTCAATTTTTATACCGAGCTCGTGCGCTAAAATAATTGTTGCCGTGCTGTCTTTTCCGCCGCTCCAAGATATTACATTTATTTTTTCGCCGCCGCTCATAGGTTTTTTAACACATCATTTGTTATTGCTCTTTCACTATCCGCCGTTATGCACACCTTGCGGCGAAAACCGTTTTTATAGTAAATAACGCAATACTCCTCTAATGTGTCCTCGCAATACTCATACTCGAGCCGCTCCACGCCCTCGTCGAGCCGCTGTATAAACGGTTGTAGCGAAAATTCCACAAAGTCCGATTTTTCAATGCTCATAATAAAATCACTCCGTTTTATTAAAATATTTCTTTAAGCGTTTGCGGTCTTTTTCCGTCCGCGGTGCTTAATGCTATCTTGTAAAGCTCTTTGCGCGAGCTCGGCGTTATATCCGCTCCGCCCGTTCCCGTCGAGCTCTCCCGTATTCCCTCGGGCGAGCTCTCTGTAAATCGTCGCAAGGTGTACTCCGAGGGCGGAGGCAATGTCCGCGAGCGCTACACCGTCGGCGTAAAGAGCCGCTATGCTCTTTCTGTCCTCGTAGGTTAGGTATCGGCAAGTCATACGGTAACTCCTTTCTTTTCGTCTTAATGGTGGAAAAGAGGAGCGGGGCTCGCCCCGCTCCTCATTCCCTTATGCTAAAATCCCATAACGCGCTCGAGTCGCACCTCTGCGTTGCTCTATCCTCGTTATAGGCAAAAGCCATAAAAAAATAAGTGCTCGAGGTCTTAAAAACCTTTCGCACTTATTCTAAAACTTTTTAAAAAAATGTGAGAAAGTGAATTTTGCTTGACTTAACAGAGCATTTGTGGTAAAATTTATCGGTAAATAACTGAGACGAAGACAGTAGTCACAGCCTGACGCAAAGCGAGTCGGGGGCGGTGTAAGCCCGACGCATACGGCTGTGATGAAAATCACTTCCGAGTTGCGCCGCAGAATGCAGTAAGCGGCGACGGGTCTGCCCGTTACAGCAAAAAGAGCGTTTGCGTTTTCACGCAAAAATCAGGGTGGTACCACGGAGTATTCTGCTTCGTCCCTTTTTTGAGGGGCGAAGCTTATTTTTTTGAGGAGCTTTCTATGAACGGTGTTATTGATGTCGGCGGAGGTCTCAGGGGCATTTACGGCGCAGGCGTTTTCGACAGATGCCTTGACGACGGCATATATTTTGACGTATGCGTCGGTGTGTCGGCGGGCAGTGCGAATATTGCTTCCTTTTTAGCAAAACAAAAGGGCAGAAACTATCCCTTTTACACCGACTACCCCTCTCGCAAGGAGTATATGAGTGCAAAAAACGTGATAAAAAAGGGCTCATATCTCGACCTTGAATACATATACGGGGTGCTGTCACGTGAAGACGGGGAAAACCCGCTCGACTTTGATACATTTTTCGACTATAAGGGCAAGATGTTCATTGTCGCAAGTGACGGAAAAACCGGAAAGGTTCACTATTTCACTCAGAAAGATGTAACAAGAGACAGCCTCTCCCCTTTTATTGCCTCATGCACACTCCCTGTTTTCTGCGATGCCTGCAAAATCGACAACAGATACTATTACGACGGCGGACTTGCCGACCCGGTTCCGATTGAAAAAGCGTTCAAAGAGGGCTGTGACAAGGTAGTGCTCATTCTCACGAGACCTGTTGATTTTGTTCTTCCGACAGCAAGGGACAGAAGCGGTGCCGTTGCTCTTTCGAGAAAATTTCCCGGTGCGGCAAAGCTTCTTATGAGGAGAAAGGCTCTTTATGAGGAAGAAATTAAAATAGCCGAAGCCTATGCCGCAGAGGGCAGGTGCCTCATAATAGCACCCGATGACACCTTCGGCATCGGCACACTGACAAAAGATGAAGAAAAGCTGAAAGCTCTTTATGACAAGGGCTATGCAGACGCAGGCAGGATTAAGGAATTCCTTTCACAAAAATAAATATGTCAAATATTCTTTTTCCAAGGAGGAAAAAATATGTATAAAAAGGTTTCAACCGACCTCAATTTCGTTCAGAGAGAAAAGGAAATTGAGAAGTTCTGGAAGGACGAAAAAATCTTTGAAAAAAGCGAGCTCATAGACGGCCCGTCATACGTTTTCTACGACGGACCTCCCACAGCTAACGGCAAGCCCCATATCGGTCACGTTCTCACCCGTGTTATCAAGGATATGATTCCGAGATACCACACAATGAAAGGTGAATATGTGCCGAGAAAAGCCGGCTGGGATACACACGGTCTGCCCGTTGAGCTTGAAGTTGAAAAACTGCTCGGACTTAACGGAAAAGAACAGATTGAAGAATACGGTCTTGAGCCGTTTATAAAGATGTGTAAGGAAAGCGTCTGGAAATACAAAGGTATGTGGGAGGATTTCTCCTCGACCGTCGGCTTCTGGGCGGATATGGAAAAACCTTACGTCACATACGAAAACAGCTATATCGAATCGGAATGGTGGTCACTTAAAAAGATTTATGACAGAGGGCTCCTTTATAAGGGCTTCAAAATCGTTCCCTACTGTCCCCGCTGCGGCACTCCCCTTTCCTCTCACGAGGTTGCTCAGGGCTACAAGGCTGTCAAGGAACGCTCAGCTATCGTCAGATTCAAGGTCACGGGCGAGGACGCATACATTCTTGCGTGGACGACCACTCCCTGGACTCTGCCCAGCAATGTCGCTCTCTGCGTCAACCCCGACGATGAATACGCAAAGGTAAAATGTATTGACGGTCGCACCTACTATATGGCGACGGCTCTTCTTGACAAGGTGCTCTCTCCTCTTGCCGGCGAGGGTGAAAAAGCATACGAGATAATCGAAACCTTCCTCGGCTCTGAGCTTGAGTATAAGGAATACGAGCCTCTCTTCGACTTTGTTAAGCCCGTCTGCGACAAACAGCACAAAAAAGCTTTCTTCATCATGTGCGACAGCTATGTCACCATGAGCGACGGCACGGGCGTTGTTCACTGCGCCCCCGCTTTCGGTGAGGACGATGCACGTGTAGGCAGAAGATATGACCTGCCTTTCGTTCAGCTTGTTGACTCAAAGGGTAACATGAGCGATATTACGCCGTATGCCGGTACATTTGTTAAGGACGCCGACCCTGTTATTCTCACCGACCTTGACAAGGCAGGGCTTCTCTTCTCGGCGCCCAAATTCGAGCATGATTATCCGTTCTGCTGGAGATGCGACACTCCGCTTCTCTATTATGCAAGAGAGTCATGGTTTATCGAGATGACAAAGGTTCGTGACGACCTTATCAAAAATAATGCAACTATCAACTGGATTCCCGAAACAATCGGCACCGGAAGATTCGGCGACTGGCTCAAGAATGTTCAGGACTGGGGCATCAGCCGTAACAGATATTGGGGCACTCCGCTCAATATATGGGAGTGTGAATGCGGTCACCGCCACGCAATCGGCTCTATCGCTGAATTAAAAGAGATGAGCCCCGACTGCCCCGACGATATTGAGCTTCACAGACCGTATATCGACAAGGTTACCATCACCTGCCCCGAATGCGGAAAGCAGATGAAGCGTGTGCCCGAGGTTATTGACTGCTGGTATGACTCAGGCTCAATGCCGTTTGCACAGCACCACTACCCGTTTGAAAATGAAGAGCTTTTCAAGTCACAGTTCCCCGCCGACTTCATTTCGGAGGCTGTTGACCAGACAAGAGGCTGGTTCTATTCGCTTCTTGCCGTTTCAACTCTCGTTTTCAATAAGGCTCCGTTCAAAAACTGTATCGTTTTAGGTCATGTTCAGGACGAAAACGGTCAGAAGATGAGCAAATCAAAGGGCAACGCCGTTGACCCGTTCGACGCTCTTTCGACCTACGGCGCAGACGCAATACGCTGGTATTTCTACACAAATTCCGCACCCTGGCTTCCGAACCGTTTTCACGGCGGCGCAGTCACCGAGGGGCAGAGAAAGTTTATGGGCACTCTCTGGAACACCTACGGCTTCTTTGTGCTCTATGCAAATATAGACAATTTCAACGCTTCGGAATATGAGCTTAAATATGACAGCCTTTCCGTCATGGACAAGTGGCTTCTTTCAAAAATGAACACTATGGTCAAGGCTGTTGATGAAAATCTCGCTTCATACAAAATTCCCGAAAGTGCAAAGGCTCTTCAGGAATTTGTTGACGATATGAGCAACTGGTACGTCCGCCGTTGCCGTGAGCGTTTCTGGAAGAAAGAGCTCGACGAAGACAAGATTAACGCATACATGACACTTTACACAGCTCTTGTAACAGTATGCAAGGCCGCCGCACCGATGATTCCCTTTATGACTGAGGAAATCTATCAGAATCTTGTCCGCTCGATAGATAAGACCGCTCCCGAAAGCATACACCTTTGCAAATTCCCCGTCTGTAACGAAAAATTCGTTGACGCTGAGCTTGAAAAGAACATGGACGAGGTTCTCGCTGTTGTCGGTCTCGGCAGAGCCGCAAGAAATGCATCGAATATCAAGAACCGTCAGCCGCTCGGCGAGATGTACGTCAGCGGCGCAGACATGCTCGGCGAATACTATGTTGCGATTATTGAGGACGAGCTCAACGTCAAAAAGGTCAGCTTCGTCACCGACGCCGACGACCTCATGACCTATCTGTTCAAGCCGCAGATGAAGACGCTCGGCCCGAAATTCGGCAAGAAACTCGGTGCAATAAGAAATGCGTTATCCGCCATTGAGGATTCGGTCAAGGCAAAGAAAGAGCTTGATATAAACGGCATTATGAAGCTTGACATCGGCGACGAGGTAATAGAACTTTCGGCAGACGATGTTCTCATTGAGGCTCAGCAGAAAGAGGGACTTGCATCTGTTTCCGACAGAGGAGTAACAGTTGCGCTGAGCACCGTTCTCACTCAGGAGCTCATTGAAGAGGGCTTTGTCCGTGAGGTCATCAGCAAGGTGCAGACAATGCGTAAGGACGCAGGCTTTGAGGTCACCGACCACATCGTTCTCTCTATTGACACGACCGAAAAGCTTTCGGGCATTCTTGAGAGCAACAGGCTGAGTCTTCTCGGCGACGTTCTCGCAGATGAGTTTGTTGTCGGAAGTGTTGACGGCTACACGGCTGAGTGGAACATTAACGGCGAAAAAGCGACTATCGGAGTTAAAAAGGTTTAATTTTCCGTGAAAAGTGCAGTTTTGGACAGTTATCCGAAACGTGCCGTTGGGAATAAACGAAAAAAACCGGTGACATACCGTTTGGTATGCGCCGGTTTTTTGATGATAGATTTTATGTATGGTCGTAGCGGCGGATTGACAAAAACCGTCAAATATGATAACATCTTCCCGAAAGGCAACTATATACGGTAGGCGGTTAGCCCTCACATCATGGAGGGCATTTGCCCTCTTGAAATGCAAGGGGGTGATGCTATGGAATATTACTTTTTATTAGTATTAGTCCTT
>JAZUDT010000044.1:0-5555 GCA_045639785.1 Acutalibacteraceae bacterium
TGGACAATATCTCTTCTTCTGTGGTATACTTTTCATAGTGATTGAGTCCTTTCTGTAAGATTTGGTTGTGGTAAACTTTATTCTATCAGAACTCAATCACTTTTTCTATACCTTTTGTCGCACATCTATTGTAAAGCTACAAAATAAGATTTTTTATTTTTGCTTTTGCTATTGTAATTTGACACCGGTGGTTATATAATGTTCGTCAGAGTATTTATAAAAAGAAAGGACAATGATAATATGTCGAAGGTTACAATTTTTGAACACCCGCTTATTCAGCACAAGCTTACAATTATGAGAGATAAAAACACAAGCTCTAAGGATTTCAGAGAGCTCGTGAGCGAGATAGCAATGCTCATGTGCTATGAGCTGACAAGAGACCTCCCCACAACGGAAGTCGAAATCGAAACTCCGATTTGCAAGACCATGAGCAAAACACTCGCCGGCAAGAAGCTTGCCGTTGTTCCCATTCTCAGAGCCGGTCTCGGCATGGTTGACGGCGTTATCAAGATGATACCCTCAGCAAGAGTAGGTCACATCGGTCTTTACAGAGACGCAAAAACCCTCAAGCCGGTTGAATACTACTGCAAGCTCCCCAAGGATATTGCGGACAGAGAGGTTATCGTTGTTGACCCGATGCTCGCAACGGGCGGCAGTGCAATAGACGCTATTTCACAGATAAAGCTTCGTGGCCCCAAGTCAATTAAATTCATGGGACTTATCGCCGCTCCCGAGGGAATCGAAGCTCTCACAAAGGCTCACCCCGACGTTGACATATTCTGCGCCGCACTTGATGAAAAGCTCAACGAAAACGCCTACATCGTTCCCGGACTCGGTGACGCAGGCGACAGAATTTTCGGCACAAAATAAAATCTTAAACACTTAAAAAACCGGTGACATACTTGACGTATGCCGCCGGTTTTTTTCAGTTATTGAGTGCTTCTATCAGCTCGTTCTCATCGGCATAGCCCGACAGACAGCCCACCTTTTCAACACATCTTCCGCCCGTTATATTGCCGAGCCTTATGCATTCCTCAAAGCTTTTGTCGCGGTATAAACCATAGATAAATCCGGCAAGAAAGGCGTCGCCCGCGCCGGTAGAATCGACCGCTTCAATTTTTTCAAGCGGCTTCACCGTGAAGAAATCACCGTTTTCAAAGCCGAGACAGCCGTCTTTGTCGAGTTTTATCACTACCCTTTCAAAATAACGTGACAACACCCTCGCCGCTTCATACGGCTCTTCACAGCCGGTTATTTTCAGTGCTTCTTTTCTGTTTGGCGTGTAATAGTCGGCTAATCGCAGATATTTTTCATATTTTTCAAGACACAATTCATCATCCCAGCCGCAGTCAAAGACAAGCACCGTGCCGTCATTTTTGAGTTTTTCATACAGCGGCAGAAACGAGCCTGGAGTCATTATCGCTATTTTTGCGCCGTGACACATTTCGTAAGAAAGCTCCAGCATTTTTTCGTCTGCTTCAAATTCGCCCTGACCGTATGTAACAAACGTCCTCTCGCCCGGGGTAATCATTACACTCGTGATATTCAGCGGTATTTCATCGCCGCAATAAAGATTTTTCGGCTCAACACCGTTATTTTCAAACTGCGCCCGGGCAAAGCGTGAAAACATATCCTTGCCGAGCTGAGTTGCAATTTTCACGGGTATATTCAGCCTGCCGAGATTAATCAGCGTTGCCGGAACTCCGCCGCCGAGCTGAAGCGAAAACTTCTTCGTGTAAAGCTCTTCGCCTTCACGGGGCAGACGTTCAAGCCCCGAGTAGAGAATATCCACATTTGTTGCGCCCACACCTGCAACGAAGCTTTTGTTTTTTCCGCATTTGCAGTTATTTCCAGCCATCTGTGTACTCCTTGTTGTGTTCAATGTATTTTTCGACCAGCTCTTTTGCAAGTGAATATGAATTGACGAGCGGGTGAAGAGTCAATGCCTCAACCGCCGCCGCAACGCTCTTTTCTCTTATCGCCTTTGAAGAGAGCCTCTCATAGTTTTTCACTCTTTTTATCAGCTCCATATTCTGACTGTCGGGATTAATGACCTTATGCGGTGTGCACTTTCCGTTTTCAATATCGCAGGTAATTTCGACAACGTCATCGTCCCTGAGGGACTCTATCGCTCCCATATTCGGTACGCACATTATCATATTGCCTTTTTTGCCGCTTTTTTCTATTTCCATGAATTTCAGCGCAACCCCTGCATAGCCCGAGTCATCGTTGCCGTATATGTCAAAGCTCCACTCTGAAGCCTTGACAATGCCCGTCTCGTTCGCCATATAGTTCATTTCACGCATACCGTACCACTTTGAAAACACCCTGAGACAGCCTTCAAAGTCGTTATCTATATCCATTTCTGAAAGCTCGGCTGTCATATTAAGGTTAATATCCCTTATCATTTCTCCCCGTGTTTCTTTAGCTTTGAGTATGTTTTCAACCGCCTTTTCACGGTAGTAGTAATAGTAGAGATATTCATTGAGTGCCGCATGTCTCTCACGTGCAAGAGCCTTTTCAAAATAGCGCATATCGGTATCACGGTAGGTTCTGTCGTCCTCTATGATTTCGTCCAGAGCTTCTCTGCCGGAAACGGTTATACTGCTGAAATACGACAGATGATTGAGCCCGTAAACCTCGCCGCATACCTCG
This sequence comes from Acutalibacteraceae bacterium, assembly GCA_045639785.1. Lineage (GTDB taxonomy): Bacteria > Bacillota > Clostridia > Oscillospirales > Acutalibacteraceae > UBA6857. The sequence continues at coordinate 2,656 of JAZUDT010000044.1, forward strand.
TCGGCGGGCACGTTATACATCTTGGCAAAGGAGCGCAGAAGTCCCGACGGTGCATCACATATTCCGTATGTAAAATCATAGCCCATATCACGGAGAGTCTGTGAGACAATTCCGGCGGGATTTGTAAAGTTGAACACCTTGACATCTTTCTTTGAGTATTTCTTAATCAGCTCACAGTATTCAGCCAGTGCCGGAACGCTGCGCATAGCGAAAGAAAAGCCCGCCGCTCCTGTCGTTTCCTGACCGAGAATGCCCATATCAAGGGCAATTCTCTCGTCTCTGACACGCATATCGTCTTCGCCGACACGTATTGTGGTGATGACATAGTCGGCGTCTCTGACGGCTTCGACTGCGTCCGTCGTCAGACAAAATTTCATCTCGGGGCTCAGCAGTTTTCCCACATGCTGAGCCATTTTTCCGTAAATATTCAGCTTCTTTTCATTGTTATCCATGAAGCAAAGCTCGTCAATTTCAAGCATTTTCGATTTGGCGGCAATGCTTTTGGCAAGATACATTGAGCGCACTCCTCCGCCGCCGATAACCGTAATTTTCATATTTTTTCCTCCTTGACATAGACGGGCGAGGTTATTGCAAAAGCCTGCTCTTTTCCGTCAAGCTTTCCCCATAGCTCTGCCCTGTACCAGCTTCCGCTTCTGAGATATACCTCTGTTTCTTTTTCGTATGCGTCAAGCTCTCTGACGCACTCACCGCCGTTTGATATAAGCTTTATCTTTTTGTAATCGGGCTTATAACCGTCTTCACATTTTCTGCCCTCTTTCAACGTGAACGAAAGCACGGCATTCCCCTGCGGGAGTGTGTCGCCTATTTTGAAGCCTTTTTCATTAACCGTAACAATAAAGTGAAATTCTGCTCCGCTTGAGACAACTGTTCTGCCTTTTTTAATAGCGAAGAGGGCATTTTCTTCATTTATTTCACCGTCAACATCAAGATATGTGCATCCGTAATGCCCGCCGTTTTCTATTCTGTGCCAGTCTCTTCCATAGGTAGCCGATATATGAAAGCCGCTGTCAAGAAGTTCTGTCCAGTATGCTGTCGCTCTGTCATTTTCATAGTTGTCGGGTGAAAAGGCATGATGCCATATTTCAACATAATCCACATTTGAGAAATCTCTGACATTGAACTCCCATCTGCCGCCCGTGCACATCGGAGAGCCGAGCTGAAACGGATGCGCTATTCCGACAAGCCCGTGCTTTTCTCTGACCTCTTTCATTTTTTCGTCAATATTGTCGGGCACTGCATCACGCCAGTCAACAAAGCTCTTCGCACCGAGAACGAGCATGTGACCGAAATATGTTGTCCACTCAATACCTTTCACCACCGGTATTATGCCTCTTTCAAGCTCTGCGTAACCGCTCACGGTGTTATGGTCAGTCAGAGCAATAAGAGAAAGACCGTCCTTTTTCGCCTCACGCTGAAGCTCTGCAACAGTAAAGCTTCCGTCGGAGTGAACGGTGTGACAGTGAAGCTCACACGGAACATAGCTCATATCACTCAGCCTCGCTTTCTATTTCAAGGCTGTAATCAACGTCACAGCCGATGAAATGCACATTTAGCATAATATCCCATTCGCCGCTTTTTATTTTTCTGTTTTCAATGCCCGGTGTGCTTCCGCTTTCAGCAATGATAACTGTCATTTCATTCGGCTGTCGGTGGCAGGCTCCACGATATTCGCCGCACTCGTCAAAGGAAAGTGTGATATGGTTTTTGACCTCACCGAACTCTGAAAAATCAAAATCGGTGTCATATTTTATTCTGCCCTCTTCAAGATAGCGAAGTACCGTTTTTTTATCGGTGACAAGCTTTGGCGAATAAGAGTAATGCACTATAAGCTTTTTTGTGTTTTCCGGCACACTGAACGGAATAATGATATTCGTTTTATCCTGTCGGGGTGTTATTTTCCCCTTTTGTGAAAATATGAGCATTATATTACCTCTTTGACTTCATATATTATATTCAGTATATCACGTCAGAAGCTATTTTTCTATTGAAAATGACAAAAAACAGTGATATAATTTTTCTCGGTGATACTTATGAATATAAATCTTTCAAAGTGGATGGAAAAAATCAGCGATGACACAAAGCTTTTTTCGCTTAACATACCTGCCGCACACGACTGCGCGGCAAATCATATAATGATACCCTCTTTATTTAAATGCCAGGACACTGATATTTACGGACTTCTTTCGCTCGGTATTCGTGTGCTTGATTTAAGAGTTGAAAATGAAAATAATAATCTGGTCACTGTTCACCGCTTTGCCCGGGCGAGGGTATCCTCCGAAAGAAAATCAGAAACTCAGAATATAGGCGACATTCTCAAGCAGTGCAAACGCTTTCTTGAGGAAAATCCCGGAGAAACGGTTGTTCTTCAGTTTAAAAACGACTCCGAGAAGCACATGGAAGAATGCTTTGACATTTTCTATCACAGATATTTAATAAAGGACAAAAATCTCTGGTTCCTCGAAAACCGCATACCCTGTCTCGGTGAGGTCAGAGGAAAAATCGTGCTTCTTCGCCGCTGTGAGATATATTGCGCCAGCAAGCCGTATAACGCCGAAAATTCGGGCATTGACCTTTCACGCTGGATTAATCAGTCAAAGCGTGTACCCGATTCTCTTTCTCTTGAAACACATTCAAAGGACAATGACGTTTTCATCATTCAGGACAGATATAATTACGCCCCTGCGGCAAGGTGGAGCAAATGTATAAAGCCGTTTCTGGATTCAAGGAATGCCTTTGACGGAAAATACATTCTCTGCTATGTTTCAACCGCCGGCGGTCTCAAGGGGCCGAAAAAGAACGCCGAATATATAAACAGCCGGCTGTTTGATTATGAATTTGACAAAGGCAGTTATTACGGAGTAATATATTTTGACTTTCCG
>JAZUDT010000045.1:0-21661 GCA_045639785.1 Acutalibacteraceae bacterium
CGGTCTTTTCCCTGGCAACCTTTTTGACACCGACGAAAAAAAGAAAGCCGCTTATGTTTCACTTATGAACAAGGAATTCGGTCATGTCGGCGCACTTTCAAATCCCTACGGCGGCTGGACCTACGCTCAGCTTATGTGCACGTGGGCAAGGCTCGGAAACGGTGAAAATGCATACTACAGCTTTGAACAGCTCATTAAAAACCGACTTTACAAAAATCTGTGGGATTACCACGAATTCGGAAAATTCGGCGCATTTCAGATTGATGCAAACTTCGGCTGTACTGCCGGTGTATGCGAAATGCTTGTTCAGAGTAATTTCGGCTTCATTGACCTTTTGCCCGCTCTGCCAAACGAGTGGAAAGACGGCTCTTTCAGCGGATTTTCTGCAGAGGGTGCGTTTGAGGTGAGCGCAAGCTGGGCGGATAAAAAGCCCGTCAGCGCAGAAATTGTCTCGAAAAAGGGCGAAAAATGCCGTATCAGAGCGTCAGGTGTTTGTGCAGTAACCGACAGTGAGAAGAATAATATATCTGTTGAAAAAGACGGCGATATTATTTCATTTGAAACTGTCCCCGACGGAAAATATACGCTGGTTTTCTGAAAAGAAGCTGTTTCTAATTTACAAATTATACGGATTTATCCGTTTATCAGGAGGTTATACCAATGTCAAGAGTTTATAATTTTTCAGCCGGTCCCTCAATGCTGCCTGAGTCTGTTCTCAACCTTGCGGCGGCAGAGATGCTCGATTACAAGGGCTCGGGTCAGTCTGTTATGGAAATGAGCCACCGTTCAAAAACATATCAGGCTATTATTGACGAGGCTGAGTCACTTGTGCGTGAGATTTATGACGTGCCCGACAACTATAAAGTGTTGTTTCTTCAGGGCGGCGCATCAACCCAGTTTGCAGCTATTCCGCTGAATTTCATGAACAGGAACAACAAGGCTGATTACATTGTCTCAGGTCAGTGGGGCAAAAAAGCATACGAGGAAGCGTGCAAATACGGCGACGCAAAATGTGTTGCCACCTCGGCGGACAAGACGTTTTCATACTTTCCGAAAACAAAGCGTGAGGACTTTCGCCCTGACGCAGACTATGTATATTACTGCATGAACAACACAATTTACGGCACTCTTGCCCCCTACATTCCCGACACGGGCGATATTCCGCTCATAGCCGATGTTTCGTCCTGCTTCTTCTCACAGCCGCTCGATATATCGAAGTTCGCCTGTGTTTACGGCGGAGCTCAGAAAAATGTTGCGCCCGCAGGTCTTGTCATCGCCATAGTGCGTGAGGATATGCTCGGCAATCAGATGGATATTACCCCGACTATGCTCAACTGGAAAATACAAGCCGACAACGGCTCAATGTACAACACTCCCCCCTGCTACATTATCTATATGTGCAAGCTTGTGCTTGAGTGGATAAAGAAGCTCGGCGGTCTTGAGGAAATGGAAAAGAGAAATATCCATAAGGCACGTATTCTCTATGAATTTCTTGACAGCAGTAATATGTTTCACGGCACGGTTGTCAAGGAGGACCGTTCACTTATGAATGTTCCCTTTGTTACGGGTGACAAGGAGCTTGACGCAAAATTTGTCAAGGAAGCCGAAGAAGCCGGATTTATCAACCTCAAGGGTCACAGAACGGTCGGCGGTATGCGTGCGTCGATATATAACGCAATGCCGATTGAGGGCGTAGAAAAGCTGGTCGAATTTATGAAGAACTTTGAAAAAGAAAATTCATAAGGAGACGCAAAATGACAAAGATTCTTACTCTTAATAAAATCGCAAAAATCGGGCTTGACGTTTTTGACGGCAATTACGTATGCGGCGAGGTTGAGGAGCCCGACGCAATACTCGTGCGCTCGGCTTCTCTTCACGAAACGGTATTCGGCGAAAACCTCAAGGCAGTCGCAAGAGCCGGCGCAGGCGTGAATAATATTCCTCTTGACAGATGCAGTGAAAACGGCATTGTCGTCTTTAACACCCCCGGTGCAAATGCAAACGCCGTCAAGGAGCTTGTTATCGCTTCTCTCTTTCTCTCTTCGAGAAGAATTGCGGCGGGATACGACTGGTGCAAAACCTTAAAGGGCGAGGGCGAAAATGTAGGAAAGCTCGTTGAAAAAGGAAAAAGTCAGTTTGCAGGTCCGGAAATAGCCGGAAAGACGCTCGGTGTTATAGGCCTTGGCGCAATAGGAATGAAAGTCGCCGTCTCGGCTATGGCTCTCGGAATGAAGGTTGTCGCTTATGACATAGTGAAGCCGGTCGGCACACCCGACGAGATAGAATTTGTTTCTGCTCTGAGTGAAGTATATTCAAAAGCGGATTATCTCACGCTTCATCTTCCCCTGCTTGACAGCACAAAAGGAATGATAAATAAAGACACAATAGCCGAAATGAAAGACGGAGTTCGTATTCTTAATTTTGCAAGAGGCGGTCTTGTTAATGATAACGACCTGCTTGAAGCTCTTGAGAGCGAAAAGGTAATGGCATATATCACTGACTTCCCGTCTGATGCGGTTATCGGTGCGAAGAACGTCACTGCTCTTCCTCACCTCGGAGCTTCAACGCCCGAGAGCGAGGACAACTGCGCCGTTATGGCGGCAGAGCAGATAAGGCTCTATCTTGAGACCGGCTCAATCAAAAATTCGGTCAATATGCCGAATGTCATTCTTCCCGAAAAAACGGCGAAATTCAGGCATTGCATAATTAACAAAAATTGCGATAAGATAATCGAAAAAATAAAGGCTCTCGGTGCAGATGCCGAAAGCTATACAAGAGGCGATTATTCTTATACCGTCTTTGACTTTGATGAGGATTTATCCGAAAAGGTCAAAGAATTCAAATGCGTGATAAGAATTAATGTAATATAACAAGCTGAGAAAATCCCTGACCCCTTATACGTCAGCCGTATAAGGGGTCAGGTTATATTTTCGGATTATTTAACCGCAAATGTATATGGCTTGTCATAATGTCTGTCGGAGCAGAGAGTGAGAGTTTTATTTTCAAGGTCATAGATTGATGACCACTGAGTTGAATAAACTCTTCCCTCCTCGTCGGGCTCGGTGCTGACAATGTTTGCATAATGGAGCAGCTCCATTCCCTCACCTACAGTCATAACGCCCTTTGACGCAGTCAGTTTTTCGGTCAGCTTTTCAAAGCGGTCCATGCCCTGTGCTTCATATTTGAACGGAACGTCGTGAAGATAGAAGTTTGTTGCGCACTGATAGTCGCCTTTCTTTTCCGTCACGACCATTTCATCATTGACATAAGACACAACAACGCTGTTGCCCTCTGCATCGGCTATCTGAAGATGATAACAGCCGTTCGCCGAGGCGTGCATATCAAAGGTTTTGAGAAGCTCGACAGCCTCCTGAACATTAGCCGCCTTGTCAAGAAGAACACGGATTGCAAGCGTGGTGTCAACGTCAACCTTATCACTCTGCTGATTTGTCGGAGGAGCCTGAAGCTGTAATACTCCTATGGCAAGTCCTTTTTCATTCGCGCCGTCAAGCGGGAAATACGGAAGAGCGAGCATATTGATTTTATTTGTCAGCTTATCGGGTTTAAGCTCACTGTTATAGCCTAAAAAACTGAGATTGACCACCGAAACTGAGGCGTATGCGCCCTTCGGAGCTGTTCTCACAACGGCAAAATCAGTCTCCTGATTGTCGAGATTTCTGCCGAAAATGTAACCGCCGTCGGGATTTTTTGCTATGAATGTACTGCACGCAAGCGACGGCACCTCATATTCGATATTCACCGGAAGCCCCTTGAGCATAACCTTGATGATATACTGAGCAAGCTCGTCTTCGGTTGTCGCTCCGCCAGCCTCAAGAAGCTCGTCAAGCTTATAGTCGGCGGAATAATTGACCTCATAGAGCCCTGCTTCGTCGTCTGTCCTGATGGTCAGAAGCGTTTTTCCCTCATGGAAGAACATACCGCCAGCACAAAGCAGTGCGGCTAAAATGACTGCAAGTAAAATGATTATAACTTTTTTTGCTGTTTTTTTCTTCATAATATACAGCCTCCTTTTGCACCATAATAGCACCGGAAAATGAACAAATTGATAATAATGTATTATATTACAAATAATTAACAGAGCATAAATATAATTCCTGAGCCGGAGTTTTTCATTTCTGACGCATACGGCGGATAAAAAGAGGGCTGTGACGATTCGGTTGCTTCGTCACAGTCCCCTGTTCTTATATGCGTCTTTCGCTCACTTATTGGTAATGATGAACGTGTCTCTCTCCTGAATGCTTGCTTTGCCGTGATCTCTGCCCTTTCCGCCGTGATCGGTGGTAATGACAATGAGCCAGTCCTCTTCGCCGTAGGTGTCACGTGCCTTAATCTTTTCAATGACCTCCATTGCGGCGTCATCGGCGTTGCAGAAAGCCTTTTTATAGCTGTTCTTTTCCGTGAAGAAGCCCATTGAATGTCCCGAATGGTCGCAGTATTCAAAGATTGAGAAGATGAAGTCGGAGCATTCCGGCTTTTCAACATCGGCGAGGATATTTGCCTTTGTGCCGTCGTCGTTATCGGCGCAGAGGAAAGAAACGTCGAGCTTATTCGCTTCGATATATTCTTTCTCGGCAATATATGTGGAATTACTGTTGACAAAGTGACCTTTCCATGAAACATAGAAAGCGGATTTATTTATTGTTTTCTCTTCAACAAGAGTTGTCAGAAGAGTGAGATAGTCGTTCGACTTGATAATTGAGTTGCCCGTTATTCCGTGAACGTCAGCCCACTGACCGGTCAGCATTGAGCACCAGCCGGGTGCCGTGCTTGTGTCCTGAGTGTTCTTTTCGGGGTATTTCACTCCGCCGCAATAGCTTATGTATGCTTTTCCGCCGTTTGAGAGAACATAGCTTATGGCACCGTCGCTGTTTTCTTTAACATTTGTCAGTGCGTCAAGACGACAGCCATCATAGCCGAGAACAATAGCCTTTTTGATCTTTTTGCCCTGCGGCAAAGGTGCGCTGAAATGGCTGTTTATAATGCCGTAAATCTCTGTCTGCGGTTTTGCCTGCTCAAGCGTGTTTTCAAAGAAATCAATGCTGTTGACCTTTTCAAGATATTTTTCCTCCGTATCGCCTGTGGGGAACCAGAGGCAGACAAGGAAAATGCCGACGGCAACAAGCACAACAAGAACTGCTATCAGAATTTTAACCCATGTTTTCATAATAAAATCTCCTTTTCGTATTTTTGAAGATTATAGCGCATTTGTCATAAAATGTCAACGATTGTAAATTGAGTAAGGAGGACTGATTGATTGTAATTTTTAATCATTTTTCTTCTGATTGATTTTTCAGCTGATTTCTTTTCCTGTACGGATATAATGCCCTTCCTGAACAGCGGCAAATGTTGCAGCAAAGCAGGTCAGAATAATCAGCACCGAGACCGGCCGACTCGGAATTTTGCCTATACAAAGCATAATCGCAAAAAGAAGAACTCCGCATACCTTATTCATAACAGTATGCTCGGAAACAAACCGTTTAAAGATAACAAATCCACTGATAATGTTAATACATTTAATGACTGCGATACCCATAGTCCAGATGATTAACCACACCGGAATATGTACCGTCCTCACTGTTTTTATCAGCACAATCACCGTAAAGATTATATCCGCAGTTGTATCAAGCCGTGCACCGAGCTTCGTTTCTTTTCCGAAACGCCTTGCAACTATCCCGTCAAGCACATCGCTGATACCGCCAAGGATATAAAACGCATAAAACCGGCTTGAAAATGTCGGGCAAAAAATCAGAGCCAGCGCACAAACAATCCTGATGCCCGTTATGATATTTGCCATGAATAATTACCTCTTACCGTCAAGAGAACTCCTGACCGTGTATGTATAATTGCATTGTTAATTGACTATTGCACCTCGTGTTCGGGTGTGATTTCTTTAGTTTTTAAGCTTTCCGAGATTTTTTTTAATCCCCTGCGGCAGAAAAATTCATTAACTCTGAAAACACATTCGGACAATAATATTACCACCGCTAATATAACAACAGGTTTAACATAGTAAACCGCAGGAACAACGCCGAATATCTGTACTGCAAACAAATCGTAAAGCTTTCCGACTGCGATGTGAAGAATGTATATGTACATTGACAAATCTTTTCCTATATGGTATAAAAACGGGATTTTCAGTCCGGGATATTTAATACAAATTACTACCAAGGCAAAAACCATTACATAATTACCGATATAGAACTGGCTGACATTAAACAGTTGCGCCTCTGCCACAGACATCACCGCACCAATCGCAATTAAGCAAATCAGAGACACTGTATTTAACCGCCACCCTGCAATTTTCTCTTCGTTTCTTTTCGCAATAACCCCGAACATAACAAACGGCAATGCACGGAAAATGAAAAGGTTGAAAATACACAGCTTACCGTCAGTACCGATAATCGGAATACTTGCGGGCAGAATTTCAAATTCCTGCATCAGTGTATATGCCGTTAATAAAACCGGAGCAATATATACGGCCTTAAATGTTTTTTCATTGAGAATTATCAGCACAAAAATATACACAAAAATCAGTGCCATCATAAACCAAAGATGAGAATATACAAACGGGTCGTTAGTAATTAACAGCTTTATTACCTTAGCCGGAACAAACAGGCTTTTAACATATTCAGCCCGGTTCCAGTCATCGTTCCTCATAATATTTATGAACACGTCAAATATTGAGTAAAACACGGCAGACACAAACAGAACCTGTATAATATGCCGTATTTTCTTCACAGTTTTTTTCGGCTCCGGATATTGACCGTTCGGTGAAAGAAAATATCCGGAAATGAAGAAAAATATCGGAACACCAATACGGCAGACCGCCTTAACAGAAGTACTGACAATTTCCGGTGTAAATTTCGATGCAAAATTATAGTGTATCAGAGTTACCGCTATACAAGCTATTCCCTTTACGGTATCAAAGCTATTCCACCTTTGCACACCTGAAGTGCTTTTATTATCCATAATGTTTTGCATTATCCTTTCTAAGTATTGCCTAATCTCAAAAAAAGCCCGTAAATACTCAGATAAACCGTTGAATCCAGTTATCAAGAAACCTCATCTGCTCTTCAGTATGAAACCAATGCTCTCCATTCTCCATAACCGTAATTGTTGCTTTGACTTGGTTTGCAAATTCAGAAATCGTCTCATAAGATGTCAGATTATCTTTTCCGCCATATAGGATATGTGTAGGTATTTTCCATGTAATAGGATGCTCTCTTGCATAGCAGAGATATTCCCAGGAAAGAGCCTCCCCAAAAGCTGTTTGTATCACTTTTTTATCATAAAGCTCTTCTTCCGTTACATTTGCCCACATCATCATATCGGAAATCAACTTTTCCATATTCACAACAGGGGAAATGAAATATGCTCTTTCTATATGAAAATCCGGCAAAGCATTCATAGCAAAATAAGCACCGATACTGTTTGCAATCAATGTCACGGATTTATACTGATCGCATACAACGTCAAACAGCTTGGGGAATTCTTCCTTTGCCTCCCAAGGTGACTGTGAATGGTAATCAAAACCGATGATATTGCAATTATCAAAAAGCTCTGTATAATGCGCCGCTTCCTCCGAGGTGCCGCCTTTTCCATGTATATAAACAACTGCTTTGTTCATAAATATTGACCCCAACAAATACTAATTCGTCTATTTCTTTGACAAAAGGCAGACCGTCTCAGCCGTAACATTTTCGTCCGGGAAAAACTCATCTGTTTCCCCGTCACTAAAAGTAACGGGGAATTTGAACTTTATACTCTTTAATATTCTTCCGTCCGAAAGTGGTTCGGGATAGATTTCTATTCTTTCAATGAAACTATTCATAAACTCTTTCTTTTCGGCATCCGTGAACTTTTCATACATTATATCAAATAAATAGAGAAATTCATAGACTTTTTCTTCGGAAATTTTGTTTCTTGAGATGTCGGATATTTTTCTTTCAACTTCCGATATTTCCGTTTCGGTTTCTTCTATTTTTTTATAGCAGTCATCAAGACGTTTTTGTAAATCATCAAACTTTCTGTCATAAGATGAATCAAAAACATCAAGTGAATCTATCTGCGAACCCAGTTTATCTTTTACACCGGATAACTGCTTTAACTGCTTTTCCAATGTTGACATTTCCGTTTCCAACTCGGATGCATCAATTTGAGCATGGAGTTTTTCGGTAACGGCAGCTTTGAATTTCGGATTACGGACGAGCTTCAGCAATATTTCTTCCACCGCCTTATTTAAGACATCCTGATGCGTTTGTCTTTTGTAATCGCATTTATGACCGTCAATTTCAAGCCGGTGCTTACAGGCGTAATAAAATACATCCTTGTAAAATGTTCCGTCCTTTTTCTTCTTTCTGTTTACACTGCCGTACATAGGATGACCGCAAACCGGACAGCATACAAGCCCCGATAAAATATGCTGATGCTCCAAGCTGTAAATTTTATCGTTCTTTTTACCTGTTCTCAATCTTTTATCGTGTGCGATATTCCAGTCTTCCTCGGAAATAATGGCTTCGTGTATTCCTTTATAAACGGGATAATCTTTTTGGCGAACAATATGATACTGATTTCTTTCACCGTTTATTTTTTCGGTTTTTCTGCGCCCGAAAGCAATATTGCCGCAGTAAACGGGATTATCAAGTATTGTTTTAATGAAATGAGCCGAGAAAGTGTCAAGAGAACCGTTTTGTCTGATCTTCTTTTTATAACCGTGAAGGTTCAAATATTTTGCAAGGGCATTTGCTCCCATATTAGTGTTGATAAATTGGTCGAATATAACACGGATTGCTTCTGCTTCATCCTCGGCTATTTTCAGTTCACCGTTCTCAAGCTTATAACCGTAGGGTGCAAAGCCTCCGTTCCATTTACCCTCACGGGCTTTTTGTTTTCTGCCTTCCATAGTCTGAACAAGAATGTTGTCACGCTCTATTTCGGCAACAGCGGAAAGAACGGAAATCATAAGCTTACCGCTGTCCTTTGAACTGTCAATACCGTCTTCAACGCATATAAGGTTGCAACCGTAATCCTGCATAAACTGTAATGAGTTCAATACATCCGCTGCGTTTCTTCCGAATCTTGACAGCTTGAATACAAGCACAAACGATACGTCGTCCTTCTGACTTTTTATATCATCAAGCATTCTCTGGAAATCAGGTCTGCCGTTGATATTTTTGCCGGATTTACCTTCATCGCTGTACTCGCCTGCAATATGCATATCCTGATAGTCTGCATACTTTCTGAGCTTTTCTTTTTGTGCGTCAAGGCTGAAACCGTCAACCTGCATAATGGTTGATACCCTTGTGTAAATATAGCAATTGGTTCTTTTCATAATAAAAATGCTCCTTTAATTTTCTTGAATATATTTTACAGATACTACCGTATATTTGACAAATGTGCGGAGCAGGCTCACCCACTCCGCACAAGATTTGTCAGGCTGTTTTCTTTTTCCGTTTCTTAAAGTATTCCATAATATCTTCAATGGTTGCCGGCTGAATAAGATGACCGTATTTAATAACCATATCAGCAAGAAACTTTATTGTATTATTAAAAGCTATCTTTTCGTTTGCCGCTTTTATTGAATCATTTCTATTGTTCATAATATCCTCCCTTATCTCGCTTCACCGCGACTTCTTGCATTTCGCTTGCGTATAACATCCGCTTCGAGAAGTTTAAGAATATATGCCTGCATTTCTTTCGGGGCGGTATCCTTGTTAAAGTATTTCTGAATTTCGTCAACAAAGAGAGAAATCTTTTCTCTTTGATTCGGCTTATCCGCCGACAACAGTTCTTGTATTCCGTCACCTGTAAGACTTCCTGCAACAAACTCCTTGTGCATTTTGTTCGCCTGTGCGTATGACGGCTTGTGGTCTGTTTCTTCCATAATCCCGAGAAGCTCATACTGAGTATCTTCATCGAGATATGAGAGCTCAACACCTACCGAAAAAGCAATTTTGTTTTCGTCCATAAGTTCGAGCAGTTCAGGGATAAGATTCGTCAGGCGGATATACCGCTGTACTGTCGCTCTGCTTTCGCCCGACTCTGACGCAATTTCTTCATCAGTTCTCGACTTTGTCTCATTTTGAGACGAAGTTAAATCCGTTCTGTTGCCCTGACGTTTCATTGCCGCATATTTCAGCTTGTATGCAAATGCTTTCTCACTCGGCAAAATGTGTTCCCGGTGAAGATTACTATCAACAACCATTACCGCCGCTTCGTCTCTGTCTATCGCATAAACAAAAGCAGGTACCGTTTCCAGTCCTGCTTTCTTCGCCGCATATAATCTTCTGTGCCCCGAGATGAGTTCATATCTGTAAGACTCATCTTCAAGGCTTCTTACCATCAGCGGAGTAAATATTCCGTTTTTTCGTATGCTTTCCGTCAGTTCGTTCATATCCTCGTTTTCAATCACCTTGTAGGGATTGTCCGGAAACGGGGCAATGTCAAACACGGAAATCTCCCTGCGTATAGTGCTGTCTTTTGCTCTTAACTCATGTGCGAGTTCGTACATTGATTTCCCTTTTTCCGCCGGTTCGGTTATCTGCTCCGGCTCTTTTGATTTTAATATTTTTGCCATAATATTTACCTTTCTTTACTTAAATTTTTGTTTCGCTCGGCTTGCTTTTCGAGCATAAGCTCGGTGTCAAATAATTTTTGTATTTTATCGAATTCACATTCGGTCTGTTCCAGCTTTTTAAGTTTTTCTCTGAGTGGTTTTATTTTTGCTGTAACATTTTTCGCTTCTGTTTTTAGTATCGTCTTTTCTTCTTCATTTGCCCGTCGTATGCGGTTTCGTATTTTCTGCCGTTCAAGCTCGTAATTTTTGATTTGTTCCTCCGTTTCGGCTATACAGATATTTAGTTCTTCTACGGTCTGTATATTGTTATCATTAAGGAAATGATAGCCTTCAATATAACTTTTCAGATTATTTATTTCCATTCGCATAGTCGGTGAAAGAGGTGTGTATTTCAGACTGTCATTTACTGCTTTTATCAGAATAATCATTATCAGAAATGCTGCCGCAATAAGGGTTTCTATTCCGCTTGCGTATTTTACATCCCGTTCAATATCACGCATAATAATTTCTAAGGGCGTTGTTTTAGGCTTTGCGATATAGTGGAAGCGGTAATACGCATACCATTCGGAAGTCCTGCCGTTATTTGCAATGCGGTTTTTGATATACTCCTTTGAAAAACCTACGCTTGAAAGTCTGACGGCTCTTTCCCAGTCGGGAGCCTTAACGGAATATCTCGTTTCGTCAATCTCATAGCCGAGCCTGTGCATAAACGTAAAAAACTGAGTTATGCTTTGTGAGATTGCAAGCGCTCTTTCCGCATCGGCTTTAACCTGATCGTGATTTGTTATACCGCCGTTTTTGTGTACCCAATAGGCACCTTTTTCTCCGCCGTAAAATGAAGCATTTTCAAGAACCGATTTTTCATGTTCACGGCATATTTCATCGGATATTTTGCGGGGTTCAAGATGATCCCCGATTTTGTTCTTGAACTTTTCGCCTGTTTTAAAGGATACGCTGTTCACCACAAAATGATTGTGAAGATGATGTTGTGTGTTTAAGTGTGTAGTGACGACAACTTCATATTTATCTCCCCACATTCGTTTTGCGGTTTCAATTCCTATCTGATGACATTCTTCGGGAGTAACTTCACCCTCGGCAAAGCTCTGATAGCCGTGATAGGCTAAATTGCCGCCTGTTTTTCCGTATCTCTTTTTTGTTGACATCATACATTCGTACGCTCTTTCGGATACGCAATTAATACCTGTAACAAATAACCGCTTATCGGTTTTGTCATCATTTTCAACATAACGGATAGCCGTATACAAATCATTGTCGAGATATTTTTCGGCGGTAGTTTTATCGGGGTTTTCGGCATAATCAAGGGTATATTTAAGATTGCTCTTTACGGGCCAGAATCCGGTGGTTGCCATTTTTGAATCTCCTCCCGAATTTGTTTTGCCGTTTGTTTTTTCTCTGTGAAAAACTCATCATGAATTTCATCAAACAGATTGAGAGCTTTTTCTTTCAGTTCATTGTCATTCAAAGAGTTGATGAGCTCGCACAGCTTTTCATAGAAATCAAAAAAGACATCGGGAAGAACCGTTTTCGGCTCATATCCCAACGCCCTTTTTCTGATATACTCGCTGATTGAAAGTCCGCATTTGTCCGCAAGGCTTTCAATCTTTTTCTTTTCTGTTTCACTTACCCGTGAAACGATTCTGACATTTTTGTTTGTGATGATTGCATCATCCTTTCAAATTTTATTGAGGGGTTTAAGGGGAAACTTCCCCTGAGTTGAGCTGGACTTGTCACACAAAGTCCCTGCTCGTTAAGGTATGAGACACAGCCTCTTTGACTGCATTTTCTGCTGTGCTCATACCGTTCGTTTTTGAAATATCAATCCTCCTTTAAGTTTTTGTTACAGATAATTCTTCCATTTGGTAGGGGCTACTTTTTCCACCACCGTTTGGGTATTTTATCTGCAACATTGCTTCAGCCATTGTCAGCATAAATATCACCTCCTTGTTACTTTTTATTTAGGATATTAATTGCCCTCCATATATACCCCGACAGAAAAATCAAAAATGTTCCTGAAAAAGTGAAAAAATTTTTTAAAAATATTTTCGGGCATAAAAAACAGCCCTCCGAAATCAATCGGAGAGCTGAAAATGTATGCTAAGGGTTACTTTACTGTTTCTTCTAAGAACTTTTTCTGATCCCTGTGTGCATACACGACTGCAAAAGCATACACTGCAGAATCGTTATCATCAACGGTAAAATATATCAGAAAATTTTTGACTGACATTTTATGTATGCCGTATTCACGCCACTTTTCTTCATCTGTAAACGGAATACGTTTCGGCATTTGTTCAAGTGATTCAATAGCTGTTTTCAATGCCGAGAGTGTATTTTTCGCAGCAATGGGTGACCTGAGTTCAAAAAGAATATAGTCTCTGATTTCCGAAAGCTGTTTTTCTGCCTGCGGAGCAATGATAACTTTATACTTTTTTGCCATATTACACTCCCTGCATTAAGTCGGAAAACACTTCTGCCGCAGGTCTTCCCGATTTTGCATTTGCTTCGGATAAGCCTTGCTTCATCATTTTATCAAAAGCGGCAGAATCCATTTCATCTTTTGCAATAGGTGCATACGGAACGGAAATTGAAAAAGGTATGCTTTTGGTTAAAATGATTTGTTTGTAGAGCATATTTATGAGAACCGATGTCGGAACACCGAGAGCATCAAGAATGCTTTCAGCCTGCATTTTTACATCGGGTTCCACTCTTGCGAGAACATTTGCGGTTTTAGTTGCCATAATATCATCTTCCTTTCGATAATATTATACACAAATGTATAGCAAATAGCAATACAAAATTGCAATTTCTAAATATTACATATTCAAGCTTTCAATATACGCAGGTATTTTTTCCCTTATCTTCGCCATTCGTTTTGTAACCGCACTGTGATTCTTATATCCGAGTTCCTGTGCAATTTCATCCTGTGTTTTACCGTCCATTTTCAAATAACAGATTGTTCTGTCGGTATCGTCAAGAGCATCAAGAAATCCGGCGATGATTTTATCGAAGTCGGCATCCGATATTTCAATCGCCTGTTCTTCCGGAGATAATCCGACCAGAGCATTTTCACCAAGTTCATCGAAAGATAATACGCAGTCAAATTTTCTTCTCAAGCCGTACCATTTTCTTTCAAAATCTATTTTCGGGTGGTTTTCTTTTACACCGTTATTGAAGTCATTTGCTGCACCGTTCTTTTTTAACAAATTGAACATTTCGGGTATTTTCTGAGCAAGCATAAGATTTATTATTACATTTTGGGCGGATATATCGGCACTTCTTTGCCAAACACTGAGCTTTTGCTCTTCTGACATTTCGTCTTTCGGTATTCCGAGGATTTCGGATTCTTTTTCAAAATCCTTATCGACACGCTTTTGCAAAGCTTCAAAAAGCGGTTTATATAATTGCATTTTTGATTTTATTTCCGGTTCCGTATCCGATTCATCATCAAAGCATGACAGCAAAAGGTCATACAGCTTGACAAGGTCAAAGTTTACAAACAAATCTGTAATCTGTTTTTCCTCTTCATCTGTCGGTTCATAACCGTCATCATCAGATTTTTCTATACTTTTAATGCCGTCATGAGCCATATTAAATACATCTTCAAATATTGAAAGATCGGCTTTTTCTAACAGATTTACGGGAAACATTGCGGAATAATTTCTCGCAGAATCTTTTATTCCCATTTCTTTCAGACCGTTTTTCCAATACTGTCCGAAAAAAAGCTCTGTTTTATTCATTATGCCCTGCATTTCGGCGGGAATTTCGGTTTTATGCTCTAACGAATAGTCCTCCGTGAAATCGTCCTTTTGCAAAGCCTTTGCCAATAAATCAATTAATTCGGAGTGTTGTGATTTCTGCATTTTAATACCTCTTTTACTTTCAAATTCTTTTCTTTATTTTATTATTTCAATTTCGGGAAATTTGTCGAAGTATGCGGGTTTAAAAGTCATCTTCATAAAAAAGGCTAATTTCATCAATCCATATCGGATTATATTTTATCTTTCTCATCAAAGCACCGCACGAGGGGCATACAGAATATGCCTCTTTGTGTGCAAAACCGCACTGTGAGCACCGGAATAGAGTTGAATCTATCCGTGCCTCTTCAATCCGGTATCCCTTTTTCTTTACAAGCGATTTATTAGATTTCCTTTTTCCAAACATAGTACCATTCACCTCTGATAATATACTACACTACACAGTGTCCAATGAATGGAACAAGGTTATTATATACAGAAACATTAGCATTAAAAGACAATAAAACAGCAAGGGAGCCTGTTTTTTCAGACTGCCTTTCCATTATACGTAAATCAATTCCGTATTTACAATTTCAGTTGCACGGTTTCTAATGTTGTTCATCTTCTGTACCCACAGCATCTGATTTTCTGCTTTGAGCTTTTCGGTCACACCCTCTGACTTTGCCATATCTTTTACGAGCCGAAGAAACATATCTTCTGCTTGTTCGTTTAGGTCGGCAAGATAGGTATGCAATGTTCCGTTCATCTGCATAATTGTAAAAACGGCTTTTTTGTGCTCCATAAGATAATGCTTATGCCGCATACCCCACACCCCGATAGGTATGTTTTCCTCTTCGGGTGGTAAGGTTAAGTCGGGTAGGTAGTAGTCTCCCTGTAGCGTATAGCTGATGCCGGTTTTTTCATCTGTGATATGTTTTTGCATAATAAAAAATCCTCCTGTTATTTGGTAACTCCATTGTACCGAATAGCAGGAGGTTTGTCGAATGTGCGAAATATTATTTATTTTTACAATTGATAAATTCATACATTTCATACTAATTGTAATTTTGGGGTTAGAATTACAAGTTGTATTTATATTGTCGTAAATTTATCTTAATTGCAGTTTTGTTAGTATTATCTGGAATAAAGCTTTTATCACTAACGAATAATAACTCAGAGTTTTTACCATTGTTAGCTACGCCATATGTCAAATCAAATTTCCAAGCAGGCATTTCATGATATATTTCCTTGATTTTTGACGCATCATCATATGTGACCATCCATGGACATCTTAACTTTGTAATTAAATCATAGATATCTTTGTGATCTTTATCGATAAAAAAGTTTTTATATAAACATTTTCCTTTGTTATAATATGGTGGATCAAAATAAATAAATGCACGGTCTATATATTGTGGAATATAAGATTTTAAAAATGAGCGTATATCATGGTTATATATATGAATTTTGTTTTTATACATAGCTATTTTTTTTATGCGTCTAATCAAATCCTCCTTATTAAAACGTGCATCAATAAGGTAATTCCCTGTTTGTTTGTATCCACCAATTGGTCCTGCACTTAGTATTCCAGATCGGTTTGTCCTATTTAGAAAAAATGTTGCAAAGCCAAGTTCTAACGAATATTTTTTATTTTGTTTAGAATAAATATCTTTTTGATGATACCATTCTTCAATAGAAACAGGAGTATCTTCAATTAGCTTAATAAAAGCTTTTGTTTGGGTAAGAATAGCTTTCCACACAGAATAAATTGCTTTGTCGTAATCATTAATTACTATTTCTTCAACAATGCCATTAAATAGCAAAGAGAGAGCTACACCTGCCCCACCAGCAAAAGGCTCAACATATATCGGATGTTGGATTCCTGTATTCTTTATTACCTCTGCAACGAAAGGATAAAGTTTACTTTTGCCTCCAGGATACCGTAAAGGAGAACAATTTTTCAATTTTATATCTTCTTTTTTTGCTTTAGCCATACTAAAGTCCTCCGATTATTCATCCTCTCGGTATCCGAGCGAACAAAAGCATTAGTTGTTTTTGAATGTCATAAATGCATTTGGTAACCAGTCAGATAAGTCATATGGATTATAATAAATATGATTCGCATCATTATCTGGTTTCTTTATCAATGCAGGTATGACCTCAAATGCAGGAAGATTTTTCTTGTCAACAGTTTCATCTTCTTCTATCAATCTGTATAAAGGTTTCAAATAAGCGGTTTGCTCATCATTTGAGTAATTATTGGGATAATCATTGTGTTCAGCATAATCAAGCAATTGCAGTCCTAAATGGCGGTCAAACAAAGCATGATTACGTTGATTATAGAAATTATCAAGACAGTTTTTGCAGGCTCTTGAACAATCACATTCACTTAATATATGTCTTGCTCTGTCAAGAACTCTATCAAGAATTGAACCTATCATCGATGAGTACCCAGCGCCACTTGTCAGATTGTCATAGAAAAACATTTCAATGTGAGATTTTCCGTCAGGATTCATTTTGGGACGCCAACCACCATTAATTTCGTTATAATCTATCCCTAATTCAAGTGATGCAGCTTTTTTTATTGATTCATGTAATGTGGTTACAGCCGACCTAAGTATAGCACGCTCTTCAAATGTTCTCATGCTGACAAGCCTATTTGAATCGTATGAAATATCCAGCATAAACATATCTGTCAAAAATTCATATCCGAGTAACACATTTGTTTCCACGGTTCCGTCGTGTCTACATAATGGTCTGTTATCGTGATACGGTTGAGAAAATGTGAAATTACCTGTACTATTATCGGGAGCAACTTCGGCACCTCCACATTTTTTACATATGTTAAAGCCGTTCTTTTTCTTTCCCATATTGACAGTAAGTACATTCTTATCGGAAAGTTCTATAAAACGAATATTACTGGTTTTATATGAGATGAATCTGTCTGAATTATCTGGCACATATGAATAGTAGGGTGCTTCTGTGTATGTAAACTCTTCGTCCTCATCTTCATGGCGAACTGGGTCGCCTTTGACTGGTGCAAATCCCCACGGTTTTAGCATGTTTCTTTTTTCTACAGCAGCATGACAATAAGGACATAATCCATTATCAGAGTCTTCTGACCTTTTACCAAACCAGTTACATTCTGTGCATACGAAAATCTGCGAATAATAATCTTTGCTATTAAAATAATACTCCGCCTGATTTGATTCATATCCTTTAGGACGAGGATTGGCATATATTCCGCCGCTGCGATAAATCTTTTTATCTATAGTGACAAATCTTCCTGGAGCATATTCGCTTAATGCGACAGCTATATCGCGCTCAGGAGAATAGTCAACATCACGGGGAGCGTTTTTTCCTCGCTCTGATTCCTTCTCAACGAAGAAACGAACTACATTTTTAGGAAATGAGTATGACGGAATAAAACCTTCGCTGTAAAAGACGTCAAAGGCAGGAGTTTCGATATCGCCGGCGATATACTCGTTTCTTTTTCCTTCAGAAAGCACAATGCTCCTAATTCGCTCGAATAAACGAATGGTTTCTTCAGTAGGAAATGAAAGCGTTTTTGAAAACTCAATAAAGTTTTCCCCAAATGTTTCACAAAATGTAATTATTCCAACATCAATAATACTATCATATAGATTTTTCATATCAGGCTGCGACATAAACGCATTTAAGGCCATCATATTGAAGTGGCGTTGACGTATTTTAGGATTATTTCTATCAATCCAAGGCTTTCTGGGGGCACCGGAAATCATTTCGTCAGGATGGGTGAAATAATGACCATCATGAACACCGCCAGATGCATATGTAACAATTGTAGATATTCCTGCGTTTTTACGTCCTGCACGTCCTGCTCTCTGCTGATAATTCTCACGCATAGGGGGTATATTACGTAGTCCAACAGCAGTCAATGAACCTATGTCAATACCGACTTCCATTGTTGTAGTGCAACTCAATACATCAATTGAATCTTCTCCATGTTCACCAGCGTTTATATCTTGAAAACGCATTTCATATTTTTCGGTTCTACTCCAAGTGTCACTTCTCGTTTCTTTATGAGAAAGTTGTGCTGTGTGTTCTTCTGTATCAATCGTATGAATAGAATTTATCTTGTTGAGAGCGTTCAAAACGGGAATGCGCCAAAAGTCAAATCGTGAAAGGTCATTTGATGTTATTTCGGTAAGCGTATTTGAATTAAAGCAAGCACCACACCAATCTCCAATCTTAAAGGGAGATAGCTTACCGCATTGCATACATCTATACCATATGAAATGCTCTTCGGTCAATTCAATTTTAACCGCAGAAAGTTTAATATAATAGCGATTCTTCTCAGATGAGGCAAAAAATACATCACGAATTTTGGCCGTAAGAACCGTCATTTGTTTATCAGACAGTTCCAACACATCTTTCGCCCGTGTAATAAATTTCTTATCAAATTCTTTATCAAAATCGTATCCTAATCCAAATTTAGTCGCCTTGCTTCTACCAGGCAAATCTTCTCGAATATCATCAGGAATCGTTTCTCCCAATGCCGCGCTGTCATCCATAACATCCCAAAAAAGAAGAACAAGCAATTGATACATAACCTCTCGGTCTATGGTAATATCATTATCATATTCTAAGTCTTCTAAAAGAGTATCAACTAACAACGATTCAATTGGAGCCAAGTAACCTAATCCAATATCCTTAAACGAACGAGGGCTTTCTGTAAAGAACGTAAGTAACTGTTCATAATATTCATCTGGAAGGATTGAATAATCATAAGCCACCTCGGTATAGTTTATTGCACGGTTTCTTCTTTCGGCTCGTTTTTTCTTTGCTAAATATGTGCGCATATCATTGGTAAACTTTTCTTTGCTCGAACCACTGAAAAATGAAAGTTTGTTCTGCAAACATACATCCATAAACGCAGGATATAAATCCAAAAGCGAATGCTCTTGTCCGTCTGCTTTTAAAAGCAACGAAGCAAGAATTACAGCCTGTCTAAATGCATCCGCATCAGAGGATTTTGATAAATCTCGCGCAAGTTTTGCAGCATTTTGGCGTGAGTCTGAAAAAAGAAGCACTTTTTTACCTTGGTTAACGAGTTCATTAGATTTGGGCGGCTGCATTTCAAACTGTGCTTTGGTAAGATTATAAAATGGAATATTACCCTTTGTGGAAAAGTCTGACGGCTTTTTCAAGCGCATTTGCTTTTTACATTTAGGACATACTCTAAAAGTAAACGAATTATTTTCTACAACAAAATCATCGGTATAAACAACTGTCAAAAGTGTAGGATCATCTTTTTTGCTCAAAAACAGTTTTCCTGTATATGGGTCTAAAGAACCAATTTTTTCTTTAGGACTTCTTTGATATCCATCAGGTACAATATACAATAACATCTCCTTGAGAGAATCGCTATTACCATTAATACCTTGATTTTGGAATACGTACCAATATGGTAAACCTTCACCGTTACTTGGTTGAACAAATACTTTCAGATACAACGCACCACATTTAATATGGTTGACCAATTCATAAATTCGTCCGCCGCATTCACATTTTTCTTTTGAAATGGAAATCACTTTTCCTAAAGGCAGCTTTTCGGCTTGAGAATGATTTGCATGGGGACAATTCGGATTAGAACAAGCATATAATCCTTGCAATCCACGCAAAAACATATGTAATCTAACCGGAAAAAGAATATTGCCTTCTTTTGAAGCAAGAGATACTACAGAAAGCAATGCATCAAGAGCATCTGATGCATTCTCACCGTCTCCAAATAATGCTTGACGAATGGTGCTGTAGGATTTTGCACCGTCTCGGCACAGTAATTTTAGATTTACAAATGCTTCATATTTAGGCAAGCTATCATATAACCACTCTTGTGCCTGAGATACATTTATACTTTCAGAAAGTTCAACACCAAAAACATGTTTGGCAAATTTAATGATTTTTTCTTTAATCTCTGTTTCATTTTGAGTCTGTTCCGATCCAACAGAGACTAAAGCATTAATATCTGTTGATATTGAAATGCTATCATCTGTTTCCTCTTTTCTACCCGTTAACGGTATATATTGATCTTTTTCTTTTCCAGTTAAACCAGTGTAAAATGCATCAATGGAATTCTCATCCTCAAGAGGCAAACTGGCAGTTGTAAGAATGAGCTGAACCTTTTCAAGTCCAATATCCAAGCGAGAGAATAATCTTTCGAGAAGCAGCGCAATTTCACCACCTGCAGAACCTCTATACATATGTGCTTCATCCAACACAATTAAAAGTTTGTTGTCAGATGATTCTTGTAACCAAGCTTTCGTACTATCCCAAATATTTGCCTCCCTTTGGCGCATAAGCATATACTCGAGCATGGAATAGTTGGTAATTAGAATGTCAGGAGGACAATTCTGCATTTCAAATCGTGTAATGAACTCGGGATCATATGGCGAAGGGCTATGGATATTTTTTTCCAAATTATCCACAAATACATTTAATCCATCTTCGCCATTTCTTGCTGGATATTTGTTTATAGATTTTAAACCTGCTATATTTTGTTCCTGTCGCCGTTGCTCTTCGGGTTCAGCATCCGAAGAAACCAAATAACTCTCTCGGTATGTATCAGCCAATTCTTTACTGTTAGACAATTTTGCATCACCAGCATAGGGTGTTCTTCCTGTATACATACCAAAATGCGGAATACGAGTTGCATGAGAATCTTCAACAAAATAATCCTTGAATTCCTCTGATCCGAGAATTCTTCTGAATCTACCCAATTGGTCAGAAACCAAAGCGTTCATAGGATAAATAATTAAAGTTCTAACACCAGATTTTTTAAACGATTCCGGACGTGTTACAGCTTCATCAATCAGTTTAGATATTATCGGCCAAATAAAACACTCCGTTTTTCCTGAGCCCGTACCGGTAGAGACAAGCAAATCTTTTCCTGGAATGTATTTTTCTAATGCAAGGACCTGGTGTTCAAAAGGATCGGCAAACACTCCGAGCTTATTATCTATCAATTTTTTGAGAAAAAGTTTTATATGGTCTGGAATATGTTCAGATTCTATTATTCCGTTTTTAGTCTTTTTGTATGAAGCAGACGTTTCTATATAAGGCTCTTTGGAAATATTAGTGCTATCCGAACACTCTGTACCCAAAATGTCATTAACATAAGTGAGCAATGTTTCGTAACCCCTAAATAATCCTGCGTTCGCAGACATAAAAAATATCGGAGAGCATCGAATTCGTTTCTGTGCTCTCCGGTTTTTATTCGCTTTTGATTGGCGGTTGACCACTATGGTTTTGAAACAGATTGGTCAGATATTCT
>JAZUDT010000046.1:0-87577 GCA_045639785.1 Acutalibacteraceae bacterium
CACAACGGCACCTCTGAGCTTCACGGGCGTAGTGAATGGATACACGCCGTTAAACTCGCAATCTGAAAAATCATAGTCAGAGTCGACAGAAATCGAACTGACACCGTTATTGAACACATTTTCAAGATTAATAACCATATCTCACCTCATATTAAGTGCTCATATATTATAGCGGTGCTTGAACTGTTTGTCAATATTTATTAGAATTTTTTGTCGCAATTTTCATCTTAAATCTTTTCCGCAACTATTGACGAAGAGCCTTATTAACAAACTCCTCCGAAAAAGTTATTGCCAAGCTTATAAAATGCATTCAGCACATCATACATAATGCCGTATGCGGTAAGAAACGGCGTAACCTTTTCACGAGCCTTTTCACATTTTACAAGCCTGTCTTTTTCCTTTGATTCCCCGGGTTCATAGTAGCTCCATTCGTCAGGGCTTAAATATCTGACTGCGGTGCAGTCATAATAATTACCGGCGGTATCCCATTCAAACATTTTTTTGACTCCCGCATTAAAAATGTCTGAGTAAAGCTTTTCCATTTCGTCAAAGCGTTCGGGATTGAAATATGAAAACTCGCCTTTAACCGCCGCCGCTTTATAGTATCTCCATGAAATTTCAGAGCGAAGTATATTATTCAGCTGTTCTTCGGTCTGAGCTTCACTTTTTGCCTTTTCAAAACAAGTGTCAACCTTTTTCACCTGAAAACCATTCATATAAAGGCTGGTTTTTGACGGCTGATAAATCCACATATAGCCTTTTATGTCCCCTGCGCATTTTGTGAATTCATCTATTGCCGTGCGAATGTGTTTTCCGCCCGGGCCGTAGTAAGCCTCAAGAAAGCCGTTCATTTCTTCATCAAGGTCACAATACGGATTCTGAAGGCACCTTGAAATCATATATAAACGAAGTTCACCGAATTCAACATCGCAATCATTTATGTAGTAGTTGCCTTCCTCATAAACACCTTTTACATTATGCTCATAATACATCTGAATATTTTTCTGTATCACACCGAAATTGGGAAATACACAGCAGGTGTGGGCATAATTTGTGGTGTAACCCCAGATATAAATGCGCTTGCAGATTTTTGACCAATCATTGATGTCGCTCATCATTCCGACATTCTGCGGACAGTCAGGGTCGTCGATTGAGTGAGCGTAACAGCTTTCGATGGTGCATATTCTCACAATGACGTTATCACGGGGGACAATTCCGGTCGGTGCGTGTCTTGTGTACTGATACGCAAAGGTATCGACGGCAACATTATCATATCCGGCATCTTTCACCATATCGGCAACCTGATTGACAAAATTGAGCATTATCGCCGACTGTGCGTTTCCGTGTTCCCGGGCAAATTTTTCGCAGTTTTCACACATACAGTAGTTATAATTATCTGCCTGAGTGAGTGAAATCATCTGAAGCGTGGCTTCGGGGTCGTGACCGTTTTTAAGAAGCTCCATAACCTCTTTTTTTATTACGTCAAGAGTGCCGGGATTTGTCAGACAAAGCTGATCTTTTATTCTTTTGCCGTCCCGGTAGGCAAAATATTCGGGATGAGCTTCAAAATACTTTTCAGCCGAACAGAACTGACCGGTGAGGGTATGACAGAATGAACCGAGATAGCTGACTGCGCCACCGGAGCTTTCGTTAAGCTCAGCAAAATTCACACCGGAAAGCCCGTTCGTAATTGCATATTCCATATCCGAAACGCTTTTCCAGTCGGTAGTGGTATATTCAAAAAACGGCTCATATTCTATGTATGCGTCTGACGGTACTTTAATCCCGTCAGTTTTCGGAAGAACCGTTATGTCTTTTGTATATACTTTCAGACCGCAGTATTCTTCAAGAAAACGGTACGCACCGTAAAGTGTGCCTCTTTTTCCAGAGCCGTTTATATAAATGTTTTTGTTTGCACTGATGATATATCCGTTCTGTTTAAGCGAGGATACATCGGCACCGTTTTCACTGTCAATGGCAATATATTTATCAAAGGCAGAGGTTACAACGGGAACAGTACAGGATAAAACCTCACTGAGTTTTTCACCGAGTTTTTCAGCCGCATATTTCTGCCGTTTTGTTGCCGATGCAGGAATGAGAATTGACCAGGACGAGTCAATTACTATTTCATTATTCGGCTCTGCGCAACAGGCAATCTGAACTGTGCCGAGGGCAAAAATCACAGCAAGCAGAAAAGAAATCAGTTTCTTCATATTTTTCATCCTTTCGGGTATTATTTACTAAGTTATATCAAAATTTGACAGTAATTTCAACAGGTAATAAATTAACATTTTGATAACAGAGAATTATAATTGGAATAACCAAAAAACAAAGCCTAAACCTCGCTTGAAGTTCAGGCTTTTTTCAACAGACTTAAAGCCGCCATTAAGGACGGCTTAGCTTTGCTTTTATTTTCTGCTGTTTTCAATCAAATCAAGAACATCCCTGACCGTTTCGAGATTCATAGCGTCATCATCTGAGACCTCAAGGTTAAATTCATTTTCTACCGCAACGGCAAGGTTGAGCAGTGAAAGCGAATCGAGAGCCAAATCCGTTCTGATATTTGTGTTTTCGGTAATATCGTCGGGGTTTGCATCGGCGTATTCGCAGATAAGCTGTTTAAGTTCTTCAAGCATAATATAGCCTCCTTAATTATAAGCCGTATCCATCGGCGTTCAGTCAAAATCCTCAAGCCCGTCAAGGAGCTCGCCAACCGTCATATCGGGATTTTCGGTACCCAGACCGATAGCCTTCATTGCGTTTTCGTGAAGAAGATTTATGTGGTTTTCGTTAATCGTGTTCGTCCTGTACATATAGTAGAAATCCGTGCCCCCGTTTTCACCCGACGGAACGGCAAAGATGTAGAGCGGCATTACGTATCTGCCCATACAGTATGCGGTAAAGTCGAATTTGAAAGGTGCTTTGTCCGCCGCAAGTCCCATCGGAAGCCACGAGAACATAAAGCATGACGGTCCCTGCGATATTTTGAAGCCAAACTCCTTCTGCTGAAGCCCCAGAGCCTCAAGATAAGGGAATTTCATGTGACGTATAAGCTCGTTTCTGTTTGAAGCAAGCTTATGCACTGCCTGTTCAAAGGTCTCTGTTTCAAGCGTCTTGACACGAAGCTGAAGAGGCTGTGCAAGACATCCGCCGACTGTCTTATCTCTGAATGACGCTCTTCTTGAACACATGACGAGATTAAGAACATCGTCGGCACGGCGGTTGACCTTTGACGCATGCGCACGGTAGGCATACATATAAACGTTTTCGGGAGAAATCAGATGCTTTTTGCAGTATTCATATACCTTTTCCGTGTCTTCCTTTGAAACGAATTTATGTACCACGTCGGCACGGTCGTGTATCGGGTCATAAGCCTCGGGAACACGGATATTCGGATTTTTCTCCCTCGCCTTGTCAAGAAGGTCGTGACCGTGTATTCCCGCATAAAACGGCTCGCCGTTCTCACGCCAGTAGCGGATGTAAAAATCTCTGTCTCTGCCGTGCAGTTCTTCATTGCCGAGATATTGAAATTCTTTCTTTATGTATTCCTCATACGATGAAAGCGGCGCCGGCATATCGGTACCGTCACGCAGAGCCTTGTAAACGCAGAGCAAATCGTGGAAAAACACTGCCGCACCCATAGCGTCGGAAACAACGTGGCTGACGTTGAAATAAATTCCCGTGTAGCCGTCGTAGGTGTTATAGAAGATTATGCGGTAGCTCTCATCCTTGAAAATATGTATGGGCGTCTGTGCGTCCTTATTGAGAACAGCCTCCTGCTCATCTTTTGTTTTGAACGTGTAGGTTGGCACGCTGTCAACAGAGTAGCTCTTTAAAAAATACTGCTTTATTCCGAGCCCTATTTTCGACCTCTTAAAACGAAGTCTCAAGGCATCGTTTCTTTCAAATTCAATATTCAAAGCCTTCCCCAGAAGGTCAAAATCAAGCTTTTCCTTAACAGTAATTGATGACGGTATCTGAGTGACCTGCTTGTGTATGCTGTACCTTACAAGGGTGTACATCAACTGCTGTGACGGAATAAGCTCATAAAGCTTTTCGGTGGTTCTCGCCATAACAAAGCCTTCTTTCAAGTCGAAAAATTAAATACCTTGTTATAATAACATTTATCTCTGATTTTTTCAACAATTTATTCTGCCAGTTTTTGATAATCGAGCCGAAAATTAACAGCTTTTTACAAAATTAACAATTTGTTCATTTGAGCGCAACTATTGTAACACCGTTTTCGCCCTCGCCGAATGTTCCGACTCTGAAGTTCTTAACCGACGGGTGATGCTTAAGGTGCTCGTGAATACCTTTTCTCAGTATTCCCGTTCCCTTGCCGTGAATAATTGTCACCTGCGACACTCCCAGACGTATGGCGGTGTCGAGAAATCTGTCCGTTTCCGCCACGCCCTCTTCGACGTTCATTCCTCTTATATCGCACTCGGTTTTCGCCCTTGAAGCAATAAGACCGTCGTTTCCGTCAGAGGGCTTTATGTTTCTCGTCTTAGGCTGTTCTTTTTTATGGGTTGTGACAAGGCGCAGATTTTCCTCCCTGACTCTCATATTCATAAGTCCCGCCTGAACACCGACAAGCCCTTTCTTGTCCCTGAGCGAAACGACCTCGCCCTGCGCTCTTATGTCGTTTATAAAAACCGTGTCCCCGATTTTCAGCTCTCTCGGGAGCACATAATCCTCATCATCACAGTATTTTATAACAGGGTTTGTCACCTCTTCAAGCTCGCCGAGGCTTCTTTTTATCTGCTGTCTTGTTTTTCTCGCAAGCTCGGCGGCATTTTCCGTTTTTGACTTTTCCTTTTTAAACTCGTCAATTTCAAGCATCAGCGCATAAGCCGAGCGTTTGGCCTGCTCAACGATACGCAATGCCTCGCTCCTCGCCTTTTCGATTTCACGCTCCTTTATCTCGTCGATACTGTCGTGCTTTTCCTTTGCAAGTATGCGCTCCTGTTCCGCCTCTGCTCTAATTTTCTCCGCATCTTCACGCATTCTTTCATATTCACGGCGGCTTTTTTCAAGGCTCTCCACAACGTCTTCAAAGCGTGCGTTTTCTGTTGACACAAGCTCCTTTGCCCGTTCCACAAGTCTGTCGTCCATGCCGAGCCTTGACGAAATGGCGAAAGCGTTTGACCTGCCCGGAACGCCGATGAGCAGACGGTAGGTCGGTCTGAGCGTCCTGACGTCAAATTCACAGCACCCGTTCTCTATTCTCGGCGTTTGCAGTGCATAAGCCTTAAGCTCTGCGTAATGCGTGGTGGCAGCTATTTTCGCTCCGTTTATATGCAGTCTTTCGAGAATAGCCATCGCAAGTGCCGCACCCTCAACGGGGTCTGTCCCTGCGCCGAGCTCGTCAATGAGCACAAGACTGCGTTCGCCCGATTTTTCGATAATGCCGATTATGTTCGTCATGTGCGCCGAAAAGGTGGAAAGAGACTGTTCAATGCTCTGTTCGTCGCCGATGTCGGCAAGCACATTTTCAAAAACCGAAATTTTGCTCTTATCCGAAACGGGTATCATCAGTCCGCACATTGTCATAAGCGTAAGCAGACCTATTGTCTTGATTGAGACAGTTTTTCCGCCTGTGTTCGGTCCGGTGATGACGAGCGTATCAAAATCGCCGCCGAGTGAAATGTTTGTCGGCACGACCTTATCCTTATTTATGAGGGGGTGACGTGCGTTTTTAAGCTCTATTATTCCCTCATCATTGAGCTCCGGCTCAGCCGCTTTCATATCGTAGGCAAGCTCTGCCTTTGCGAAAACAAGATTAATATAAGCGGCGTTTTCATAGCTTGACTTAATGCTTGAACAAAACGAGCCCGCCATAGCCGAAAGTTCGGCAAGAATCCGGTCAATCTCGTCACGCTCACGGCTCTGCAAAACCTTTATTTCATTATTCGCCTCAACGACAGCCGTCGGCTCGACAAACACCGTCACGCCGCTCGACGACGTGTCGTGAACAAGACCGGGTATCTCACTGCGGTATTCGCTTCTCACCGGAATAACATATCTTCCGTTACGCATGGTGACAATGGGCTCACGCAGGAATTTTGCGGTACTGCCCGAATGTGTCATTTTGTCAAGCTTCTCTCTCACTCTTGCCGAAGCCGACCTTATCTTTTTCCTTATTTCAAAAAGCTCCGGCGATGCCGTGTCGGCGATTTCTTCCTCGCCGATAATCGCCGAATTTATCTTTTCTTCAAGAAATTTATTCGGCATCAGA
Organism: Acutalibacteraceae bacterium; assembly: GCA_045639785.1. Lineage (GTDB taxonomy): Bacteria > Bacillota > Clostridia > Oscillospirales > Acutalibacteraceae > UBA6857. The sequence continues at coordinate 6,239 of JAZUDT010000046.1, forward strand.
GCTTCAAAAAGGCCGTCTATTGACGTTTTAACGGCACTGTTCGAGTGCCACTCCGAAAGCGAACGTATAACCCTCAGATTTTCGGCTATACGCATAAGCTCCGGTATGTTGAGCACCGCTCCCGCCTCTGCACGGGAAAGTGAATTGTTGACATTTTTGAGATTTCCGAATTTCGGACTGCCGAATTTAGCCATGAGCGCATGGGCGTCTGAGGTTTCACGCAAAAGCGTTTCCACCGCATACATATTGGTTTTCGGCTCAAGAGAAAGGGCGGCTTCCCTTGCGTCGTCACAGCAGGTATGCGCCGCCAGCATTTCGAGCACCTTCGGTAATTCAAGTGCAATATGATTTCTGTCCATTTTTTCTCCTCTTTGTCAGACTATTTTATAAAAATCAAGTGTTTTGTAGTTCCTCATTGTCACGCTGAGAAGATACCTTTCCACCGTTTCTTCAAAATCGGCGGCGGCTTTTCCTTTAAGTGAAAATGAATAGATTTTTTCGTCCTGAGAGAACACAACGTGGCGCATAGCCTGAACACAGCTTATTGAAAGCGGGGCTAAATACTCACCTCTGCGGCATTTGTCGCAGTAAAGCTCACCCTTTGAGGTGTCAAAATACATCGTCTCCGTTTCGTATTCGCCGCACTTACAGCACGATACAACGGACGGCATATAACCGGAAAGGGCAAGAAGTCTCAGTTCAAGCACCGGCTTTAAAAGTGACGGCGGCTTTTTGCCGGTCATAAGAAGATAATTTGAATTAAGTATCAGCTTCAGATAGTCCTCGCTGTTTTCTTCTCTCGGAGCAAGCTCCTGCATTAGCTCACAAAAATACTGTGCCAGAGAAAGCGACTTAATATCATTTCTCAAATCGAAAAATGTCTTTTTCGGTATCGCTTCCTCGACACAGTAAACATTGTTGCCGAAATAAAGGTCAAAATCGCAGTAGCAAAATGTCTGCGTGCCTGCATTTTTTCTGTTCTTCGGGCTTTTTGCTCCACGTGCAAACGCCCTGACCACACCGTTGTTCAGCGTGAGCAGGGTAACAAGCTTGTCATTTTCATTAATCGACTGCTCCTTCAGCACAATACCCGAAGTTTTTATATGCATATTTTAACCTCACGGGAGAAAATCAGAGGTTATTATCACCCTTGCTTTTCTCTTCAAAATATTTAACGTAATCCTCCGGCTTTCCGCTTTTCAGAAATTCACTCCAGAGCTTTCTCTCTTTTTCGGTCAATTCAATCACCCTGTATTATTTTAGGTGACGGACAAGGCAAAAATAAGTGGCAATCTTATCCGTCAAGACCGAAATTGTGAATGAGTCCCTCACGGTTTCGCCAGCCCTCTTTGACCTTAACCCAGCATTTCAGATTGATTTTGCAGTCAAAGAATTTTTCCATATCCTGACGGGCATAGGTCGATATTTTTTTCAGCATATTGCCGCCCTTGCCGATAATTATGCCCTTGTGACTTTCTTTTTCACAGTATATTATCGCTTCAATATCAACTATATCGCTGTCGCTTCTCTCACGCATTTTTTCAATGCTGACCGCTGTTCCGTGCGGAATCTCCTTATCGAGCAAACGGAGTATTTTTTCACGGACTATCTCGCCGGCAATCACTCTCTCCGGCTGGTCGGTCAGAGTGTCATCGGGGAAAAAGTGCGGTGACGGAAAAGCCGTTTTTTCAAGCTCTTCGATAAGTGCATCAAGTCCGTCGTTTTTCACCGCCGACACGGGCACTACTGCGGTAAAATCGTAGAAAGAAAGAAGATATGCAATTCTTGCCATGAGCTGAGTTTTATCTTTAATCAGGTCGATTTTGTTTATCGCAAGAATAACGGGCATCTTTTCTTTCCTGAATTTGTCAATGAGCTCCAGCTCCGTCTCTTTCATTTCGCCCTCCGGCTCAACCACGAAAAGGCAGGCGTCAACGCCGGAAATGCTTTCGCCGACCGCTTTCACCATTTTTTCACCAAGCTTTGTTCTCGGGCGGTGATAGCCCGGGGTGTCGGTGAAAACAAGCTGAATATTATCACGAGTGAGAACGCCCATTATCTTTGTTCTCGTTGTCTGGGGCTTATCAGAAACTATCGCCACTTTCTGACCGAGAAGCACATTGAGAAGCGATGATTTTCCCACATTCGGTTTGCCCACTATTGCTATAAATGCTGATTTTTCTTCTGTCATAATTTACCTTTCATCTGAAATTGAAAAAGTTATCAAAGAATGAGAAAAAGTCTCTGTTATCTCTTTCATGAGCCGGATTTTGATTTTCAGAACCGCTCTGCGACTCGGAGGGCTGAGGCTGTGTCTCTGTCGGCAGAGTCACGGGCGGTGCAGACCACACCTTGAGTGTCACCTGAGTACCCTTGGGATATTTCTCACCCACGCTGAGAGGCGAAGCGGAAATAACCTTGCCCTGAGTGTATAAGCCCATGTTATACACCTCCTGCTTGTTAACGGTGAAGCCGAGCTGAGTGAGCATACTGTATGCCTCGTCATACTGCATTCCCGTCACACGGACAAATTCTATCATCTCAACACCCTTGCTGATATAGACCGTGACCGTGCTTCCTACGGCGACCTTTTCACCGCTTTTCACGCTCTGTGAAAAGACGTAGCCCTTTTCGACGGTATCGCAGTAGTCATATTCAAAGACGATATTATAGCGTTTGGTGTAGAGAGGGTCGCTTTCGATATATTCTCTCGTCAGAGTTCTGAAGTCAGCAACCTTGACGTATTCCGTGTTTTCCTCATCATCTTGTTTGTTGACGGGGAGAAAACTGACACTCGAAAGACAGTTGTCAAGAACGGGAGCGTCAACAAAACGGTAAAGCACTGTGCCGTAAAGCAGAAACGTGACAAAAACACAGGTCACGGCGACTGAAACTCCGACTGTGACAGCAATAGAAACGGGATTAATTCTCTTTTCTATGCCGCTTTTTATCCTGCGCCCGACTTCGCCTGCTTTATCGTTGGCTTTCTTCACGGCTCTGCCTGCGGCGGATTTCTGCATAACTTCACGCCGTTTTTCTTTGTTTCTTCGTTTTATTTCCTCTTCACGCTGTTTGCGGCGTTTTTCGTCCTCTATTCTTGCTTTTTCCTGCTCAGCCTGCAATCTGAGATAAAGCTCTTCACGTGCTTTTCTCTCTTCTTCGGCTTTTTTCTGCTCTTTGAGCCTTTGCTCCTCAGTAATGGCTATCGCCTTGGGCAATGATGTTTTAGTCACCGCCTGAGCCTGCTTCGGCTTAACGATTTCAAGGGGCTTGTTATCTTCCTTTTCCTTTGAAGCGTGTATTTCGCTGACGGGCTGTATTATTCTCTGCGTCGGCTCATCTTCGGCTTTCTCCGCCCTTTTCATTTCAAACGGCACCGCTCTGCTTCTTATGACAGTGACCGTCTTTTTCGGCATCTCCGAAGGTAAAAATACGTTTATTATATCGTGTATATCCTTTATTCTGCCCTGCGGCATAAGGACAAGACATTCCTTTATAAGTCCGGTTATATCTTCCGGTATGCGCTTTAGCTCCTCCTCAGTGAAGAAAACCTCCTCATCGTTGAGCCTTGCCGGTGCCGGCGGCAGAGTTCTGCCCGTCAGCATTTTATAAAGGAGCGCACCTATTGAATATATGTCAGTCCACGAACCCTGCTGCCAGTTGAAGTCATACTGCTCTATCGCCGCATAGCCGTCGCATACGCTGTTAATAATTTTGTTCTTTGTCGTTCTGACCTGACCTATGGCAAAGCCCGTTATTTTCAGCGTTCCGTCAGAGGACAAAACAAGCGTCTCGGGCGAAATGCCGCGATGCACTACATTTGCCGTGTGCAGTGACTCAACGGTGGAGAGAATTGACATTATAAGCGACTGCGTTCTCTTTACGGAAAACGGGTTGTGCTCAACGTCCATTGTGTCAAGTATTTTTCTGAATGTCGTAGAATCGTTGTGGTCGGTCACTGCATACGCCGTACCGTTATTTTCAAAAACCCCGCACACGTCAAAAAGAGCGGGCAAGCCCTTGAAACGCATAAGATTCTTCCAGAGCTGTATAAAGCTTTTCAGATATTCGTCATATAATCCGGTATGCCCCTCAGATGCACAGACGTCTGTCATATTTTCGGCTCTGAGTGCTACCGTTTCGGGGAAAAATTCCCGGATTTCAATTATTTTTCCACGTGAGGTATCTCTGCCGATATAAACTGCGCTGTCGGCGTTTCGCTTTATCATTTTTCCGATAAGATACCTGTCAAGGAGAACAGTACCCTGCGGCAGATAGGGCTTCGGCTGTTTGAACGACGTGTAACCGGCACAATACGGACACACAGATTCCCTTGAATCAATTTCATGCATACAGTGCACACAGTACTTCATTTCAGACACAGAGTAATCCTCCCTTCATTTCAAAATAACTCATTATAATTTTATCATAAATAATGCCGTTGTCAATATTTTTATAAGTTATAATAACGATTTGTAAGATTCGTAAATTTCTGAATAGTCAAAATTTTCGTTTAAAATGTAAAACGGCATAAAAGTCTGTCGAATTAAGATGAAAAAAGCGTGGTCTGTTTAAGGCTGACGAGCAGGAGCTCTCACCCCGGCTATACAAAATATGAAAAACAGCAACGTGCTGTGAACGATAGCACATTGCTGTTTCATTTTTATTCAAAAATACTATTTGTCAATTGTGAAATAAAAAGTCGAAATTAATTTCTCGCCGTGTTCGAGATCCGTCATCACACTATACTCAAAATTAAGTCGGTATTCACCTTTATCAAGCAAATGTCCGTACTCTTTCATAAGATCAATCTCAACAGTTTCTTTTTGTGTCGGATTAACAATAATTGCAGTTTCGATTACATAAGCGGGTATTTTTTCAACTTCAACCCAATCCTTGCCTTCTTTTTTGTCAATAGAATAACATTTCAAACCGTGAGTTACCTGTCGGTTAGTCATGTTTTTATATTCAAAGGCTATCACTTGTGTCTGTGTAGTGACTTCTTCTTTAATTTTTAACCGGAAGTTGTCCTTTTCTGCCGGAAAGATGAATAACACTATCAGCATTACATAAGCTAAAAGTCTGTTAAATATTGCTGTCATTTTCATATCTCCTCTCAAATATGGTCTTCCATAAATGTACTAAAGTAAGCACACATTTCTTCAGTGATACGCACTCCAATATTAACGTTTAAAGCAGAACCGCCTCCTACAACTTGCAACCCATAAACTGTCCTTGTCGTTGTATTAAAAATAGGACCGCCACTTGTGCCACTTTCAGTATCTACCTGATGGCTAATTGTATTTGTGTTGCAATACAAAGCATTACCACAAGCTCTGTACATATGAAAATCGGTTGCTCCACTGTATCCAACGATTTCTAATGTGCTGTTTAATATAGTGCTATCAGAATAGCAACCATAATTCAAAACTCCTGTTGATGTTCCAAAATTATGAACAAAGCCCAATAGTCCCCAATCATTATCAGTAGAAGACTCATTTAAATCATTACATTGACGATAAATAGAACTGACTGCATATTCGACCGCATATGCATATCCAAACGGTTCATTCAAAAAAGTGGCACCATTTTTGCCCGGATAAAATCTGATCGACAGCGGCCATCCACCATGATTAGAATCATAAATACAGTGAGCAGCCGTAACAGCAACTTTATTTGCAATCAAAAACGCTGTACCAATACTTGAATGTAAGTCTGGCCAAACTGTTTTTATCATTCCAATTGCAGAATACGGATGAGATGTAGTGGAAGATACAACAGTTCTGTCATCATCACCTATTATACTGTATGGCTCAAAAGGGTTTAAACCAACAACCGACGGTTCGTCAAACGTAAAGTTATCATTATTATCTTGATTTTCGAGGATGGCTTCAATTTCTGAATAACTCAACTCATCTAAGGTTTCAGTGTCTGAATTTGCCATCTTTCTTACTACTGATACTCCACTCTGTTCACCAGTCATATCTTCTTCGGCGTAAGAAACAACACAAGAAGCTGCGATCATAATAAAAGATAAAAATATTGCTATTAATCTTTTCATTTTTAAATTTCCTTTCATTAAATTTAGTATTAATTTTTTGGTAACTACTTTTCAAATGTTTCCCCCAAGTTTAATAAAAAATAATTTTATTAATCAAGGATACGCATAACGGACAATAGTTTCACTACCGGCTGTGAATGTTACTTTAAGGCGATATGTTGCAAGCAAATTTATAAGTCTGCTTTCTTCCATTTTCAGCACAACTCCTGTTGTGTTTGAAGTCCATGTTTCAATCGTTGAATAAGCACCACTTTTCAGCTTTTGTAATTCCATTTTGATACTTAACGACATACTTCTTGCGGCAGTCATTTTTGCATACGAAGTTGAATTAATGCCGGATATAGTTAATAGATATTCATTGGTAGATATATTGGTATACTTAACTGAATTAGTTTCACAAAATGCTATTGACTGGAAAGAAGAAAATAGGATAATAAAACATAAAACAAATGCAACCAAGCGTTTAGATTTCTTCATAGGTTTCACCCCCCTCTCATTTATAATTTCCAAATATAAACGTTAAAAACATTTAAATCTTACAATAATAAAACAAAAAAATACAGAGAAAATTTGATTTCTCTGTATTCTACAAAAATATATATTACGATTTGTGCATTTTAACGCACGCTTTGTGCAATTTTTAATAACTCATCATTTGATAAATCAGATTCAACACTGTACTTATAATTATTAAAAAACCAGGCTATGCCTTTTCCATGTTCGCTTTCACCATAAAAGATATAGTCTATTTCAGAAATTTTGTATATGTGTGAAGATTTATATTCTGTGTTTATTTCAATAGATTTTGAGACGTTCTTACTAATAACAATAAATGATTCATTATTAACATAAACTTTTGTAGAATCATATTTAGTGTTATTCTCGTCAGCAAGCTCAAACCCATCCGGCACATACCCAACTTCAACAGGTTTATCAATTTTCCTCGGAATAATGTTACCCCAGACTTCAGAATATGTCCCATAATCATTAATTTTATATTCAACAACAGTATAGGCAAACACAGTTCCAATCAGAAGAATCATGATTATTGCTGCCGCAATCAGTGCCTTAATAATCCTTGTGCTTGATTTGCGTTTCGGCAACATTTCAAAAATACGCTGAATATTGTCTTCACGCTGTTTCATTGTTATTTGGTATGTGCTTTCCGGCATAAGCCGCAGCATACCGTCAATGCATTCATTCACCACTTCTGTGTCGGGTTTATCTTTTTTTAGTTCTGTTTCAACCAACTCGTTCAGTTTAATATAAAGACTTTTCTGTGTATTTTCCATTGTGACACCTCGTATATATACGTCAAAAAACTATAAATCTTACACTTCTTAAAATATTATTTTTAAATGCACTTAAAAATCAGCACACTTATCAATAAGTCAAGCGTTGAAATTACTTTTTTAGCTTTCTTTTTAATACGATGTGATTTAACGTATACATAATTCGGTGTTATGCCAAGTTCATCACTCACAACCCGAACAGATTTCTTTTCAATGTACAGTTTTACAAAAAGCTGTTTTTCATCTTCGGTGAGAACGGAAAGTATTTTCTTCTGTGTTTTTGTCAGCAAGCTTTCAAATTCTTCTTCGCTCAACAGTTCTGAAGCCAAAACATCATCAACTGAAAGCAGTTCATCATCGAGAGAAACAAATTCTGTTTTTCCCTTTAAACGATAATATTTTTTTATTTCAATAGAAGCTGTCTTGAAAAGCCATGAATATATATTTGTATTTTCGAGACTGGGTGCTTTCTTTGCAAATGCTAAAAATACTTCCTGTGCAATATCAGCGGCATCGTCTGTATTACCGCATCGTGCAACGCAGAATTTATAAATGTCAATATAGTAGCGATTTGTGATTTTTTCTGTTTCTGCTTTTGAAATTGCCACGACAAGCACCTCTCTTTCAAGATAAGTATATCAAAATTTGCTGTTTTTTCAAGTATTATTCTAATTGAGTTTACGCAAAAGGCAATAACTCAGAAAAACGGAAAAACATATAAAAATCAACAAAGGTGACATAAAATATATACCGACTGCGGGAAAAGAGAAAAATGCAGTCAGTTATACTGATTACCTAAAAAGAAAAGGCACAGCCTAAGGGCTGCACCTTTTGCATACTGAAAAGTTTTCTTATGAGTCTGTGCTAAACAGCACAGGCTCATAACCTTTTTTATTTTATAAATCCGTGATACCTGCCGAGCCAGTACGGAAGTGTGTAGGTTGTTGAGCCCTCCATCCAATTAGCCTGCGAGGTCTGACCGAGTGTGTAGGTTGAGCCGTTGAACTTGTGCATTGCTCTCTCGTCGGGAGCCGCCACTTTCCATTTGAGCGATGTGCCCGAAAGAACAATGCCGATAATTCTTATAATGTTGTTATCGCTTGATGAGAACAGCGGCTTTCTTGCCTTGAGGTCGAAGCTCAGCTCCTCCGTTCCGTCAATGCCGAGACGGGAAAGATTGATTTCGCCTATATCGTCACGGTTGTCGTTTGAAGCGAGATAGCGAATTGTGTCAATCGGGTGACGGCTGAGTACCCATGCGGCGGTATCCTTGAGGTTATTGCCGTAGTAGTCGGTCTTATCCTCTGTCGGGAACGCAAGCTGATAGATGTAGTACCAGAGCGGATTTTCGCTGAAAGACATTGAGTACCACCAGTCATTGAGAGCACTGCGGTAATATGTGAGCAGAGTTTCATCGTCCTCAAGCTGGAAGAGGAGATAGTATGAAAGCATTGCCATTTCCTCGTCGGAGTAGTTGAGTGCAAGACGGTAAACAAGTTTGAAAAGCTGAGTGTTCGCAAGGGGTCTGAGAATGAAGCCGAGAACGGGTGAAACACTGTTTAAGGTTTCAAGAATACACATCTGATAGCGTTCCCACTCCTGGGTGAGTGCCTCGGCATATTCGTATGCGGGGTCGAGAGCCGCCATTCTGTATTCGTTCTCCCACTTCTGATAGCCCGTGACGTATGCCGCTGTCTTGAATATATTGAGACAGACGGAAGCCTGAAGAGGCACGCCGCCGAGCACCTGACCGTTGTGGAAGTAAGTTCTTGAGAACTTGCCCCATGTTGTCGGCTGGCCGCTTCCGTCGCAGAGAGCGTAGCCGTTATCGACTATGTGCTGAGCAAAGGAATCCATTGTGCGCTGAATAAGCGCCTTTATTTCGGCATCCTCCGGTCCGAGAATATCATAGGCAAGCTTATATATGAAGAGGTGACCGATAATCTCGTCTGCGCTTGTGTCGCCCTTGTAGGTTATATCGCTGACATTGTAGCCGCTGCCGATAAGGTCATTCCAGAGTCTTTCGGGGATTTCGCCCGATGCGTCAACCGTTACGCCTCTGAGGTTTTCGCCGTTGAGAAGATAGCCGGAGGCTGTCTCGGGCTTTGTCGAAACACCGGTTGCAGTACCGTCGCCGTTATGTTTCCAGTGGATATATCCGTCGGGGACATTGCCCTCGTCAGTCAGTGAGTATGTTCTCGACCAGAAGCCCTCAAGAAGACGTGTTCTCTTAGCATAGGTTGTATCTTTATCAAGATTTGCGTTTTTCCATGACTCGGGTGAAAGAACCTTGATGTTGTCTTTTGCCATAACATAGGTCGGCTTGCCGAGAAGCATATAGGTTTTCGCCATCTTGGAGAAAGCGTCGGAGGGGCTGAACGAGGGAACTGCCTGCGAATAATCGCCGCCCTCAACGAGAGCCTCTTCGCCGTACCACTTGCCTATATCAAGGTTTGAAACATTGCCGTTTCTCTGTGCATGAACAAGACTTTCTGTGGTGCCTTTTCTCATTGAAATATATGTAAGAAGAAGAACAGCCTCTGTTGCGCTGTATGCGGTTTTCTTTGCCGCTTCTATTTCTTCCTTAGTTGCAGACTTGTCGTTTCTGAGCATTGCGTATCTCATGAGCTCGCCTGCACCGTACATTGAAGTCCAGAGACCGTCGTTATCGCTTTCAATCGGTTTCCAGCCTTTTCCGTCTACATATACCGCATCGGAAACCATGCCTCTTCTTGCGACATATTTCTGTGTCTCTTCGCTCATCAGTGCGGCTTTTTCGGTGCCTGTCATTTTGGTCATGTCAATATGGGTGAAGCCTTCCTCCATGACAGTCCATATTCCGTTCTTTCCGTCGGGGAAGATGGCAAGCACCTTGCCGTCGGTGGTGTCTGCCGAATAGAAATATCTGTCGCCCATAAAGCGCATTTCTTTATCTCTGGCATTTGAGGCGTTGATGTCAGTTCTCAGCACACCGTAGGAGGTAATCTCCCACTTTGCACCGTCTTCTGTAACAGCGGTCTGCGCCGAAGCGTAGGAGTCCTTATTGTAATACTGACCGGGAACAGCCTTGCTTCCGAAAGCATAGCGACTGACAACCTTCTGAAGAACGTCATTTTCTTCAACGGCGTCTCCGCTGTAATCAACCTTTTTGTTTTTCATTGAATCAATCATTGTGGGTGTGCTGACGACATTGAGCACTGCGCTGTCGGAATATCCGTCATTTGTCGTTGCCGTGACAGTCACCCTGCCCTCCCTGAGAGCGGTAACACGTCCCCACATATCGACCGTTGCGTTTTCTGCCGGCTCAGTGCTCCACGTGATAACACGGTCGGTTATTCCGTCAGAAAATACGCAGTCAACGCTTCTCGAATCGCCTATATCCATTTCCCAGTCTGCGGGAACAACGATTCTGACCGGCTTTTCCCTGTCATCTTCGCACCGTAAATCAAATGCACCGGCACTGAAAGACGGAACGGTCAGAGAAAATAACATTGTCAGACATAAGCAAAGTGAGATGATTTTCTTCATAGCCTTATCCTCCAAACACAATATATTAAGGAAATGATAACATAAAATAAAGCTGTATTCAATAAAAAATTGTTAAAATTTCTCTCTTTTACCGAAACAAAAAAGAACGTGCCGCACTTTTGTATGCGGTCACGTCCGAATATTCACTGACGGAGATTTTTATAGAATTTTTCGGTCACTCTCACGGGCAGTATAAACAGTGCAAGCTGTGCGGCAGAGGTGATGAAAAAATCAAAAAATGAAGAAAAGCCCATACGGTAAATTCTCCAGCGTGAAATGATAAACCATTTTGTGTTATCAAAATTCTTTCGCCTGACAATATTCTCCTCAGATGTTCTGTACCTTACAAGCACCCGGGGAATATTCATTCCCCTTGCGCCGCCGCAGAGCATACGCACGACAAAGTCATAGTCCTCGCACCTTTTCATTTCACGGTATGCGCCGTTCTTTTCGACGATTTCACGTTTGAAGGCGATGCCCGGATTGTTGAACGGATTTCGTCTTTTTGCGAAAGCGACAATCTCTTCATGAAGCACCGGAGTTTTCTTTACGCTTATGCTCTCTTTTGTTTCACTGTCAAATTCATCAATGAAAACTCCGCAAATATCAATATCGTTATTTTCAAAAGCGTCAATTATACTTTCCGCATAATTTTCAAGAAGTAGGTCATCAGAGTCGATTTTTGCGATGATATCGGTGTCGCAAAGAGATATGGCTGTATTTGAAGCATACCAGTTGCCGAAATTCTGCGGCGTTTCACTGTAAACAAATATATCCGGATATTCTTCACGGTATTTTTCTATCACCGCATAAAGACCGTCGCTCAGCTTTCCGTCACCTACGAGAATAACCTTTTGCGGCATAACCGTCTGTGAAAACACGGAAGAGAGACATTCCCCGAGATTTTCGGGAGTTTCCCTGACGTATGTTGTCGAAATAACCGATAAAGTTTTCATTCACTTTCACCCCGATTTGTGTTCAGTATAGCATTGAGCGTCTCAAAAGTCAATCGGCACAAATAAAAGCAAAATCTTTTTCACAAATATATTGTATATTCTTGTCCGTTGTGATACAATATATTCAACATAAGAACGGAGTGATAATTATGAAGTGTCCTTTTTGCGGTTACACCGAAAGCAAAGTCATTGACTCTCGCCCGACGGACGAAAGCGAGCGCATACGCAGAAGACGTGAGTGTATGAGCTGTTCAAAAAGATTCACGACCTATGAGGTTATCGAAAACGTGCCGGTCATAGTTGTCAAGAAAGACAAGTCACGTGAATCCTTTGACCGTGAAAAGCTGTTCAACGGTATGCTCAGAGCTTGTGAAAAAAGACCTGTTTCGGTTGAGGAGCTTGAAAAAGCCGTCAACGAAATTGAGGCGGAAATTCAGAATTCCCTCGACAGAGAGGTTACGTCGGTGCGTATCGGCGAGCTTGCCATGAGTAAGCTCAAGGACCTCGATGAAGTCGCCTATGTTCGCTTTGCCTCAGTTTACAGACAGTTTAAGGATATTAATACATTCATGGACGAGCTTGCGAAGCTTCTCGGCGAAAAGAAATAAAAAATACCGGCGAAATTCTCCGAAAACGGGATTTTCGCCGTTTTTCTTTTAAGAGTACCTTAAAAGGTACAATTTGTGTGATATTATCTGTTTGTCGGAGGGAAAAGAGACTTTCCGAACAAATTTTCGACAAATTTCAAAAAAATCGAACATTTGTATTGACAAATAAAAAAAGCGTGCTATAATGATACTTGTCAAGAACATTTGTTCTCAATTATGGAGGTAACATCATGCAGTTAATCATTCTCTTAATCACACTCGCTCTTCTCATTACTCTCACCGTTAAATGTCTCAGACGTGAAGACGAAATTATTGAGCTTGAGGACAGAATAATCGACGATTTTCGTGAATTTATACACAGCGGAAAAAACAGGAGCACTCACTCCGGCTCTGTGAAAAATATGCGTATTGAATACAAAAACGGCAAGGTCAATAACCGTGCCGCATAAAAACGAATTGTTCTTTTTACCTCTTTTGTGCCGTGACGGACTGTCTGTCACGGCATTTTTATTTTGAAGAAAACATAACTCCGCACGAAGCGGAGTTACTCTTTTAATCAGTCATTGTTTCTTCTGTGATGATTGTTTCTTCTGTCGCCTCTGGGCTTTCTCGGTGCTTCCTCACCGTCGTCCTCGGGTACAGCTCCCTCAATCTCAATGAGTGCGTCTCTTCTCGAAAGATTTATTCTTCCCTGGTCGTCTATCTCGACAACCTTGACTATTACCTCGTCACCGACAGTTACGCAGTCCTCAACCTTTTCAGTTCTCTTGACATCAAGCTTTGAGATGTGGCAAAGTCCTTCTTTGCCCGGTGCGATTTCAACAAATGCGCCGAACGACATAAGTCTTGTGACAACGCCTCTGTATATTGAGCCGACCTCGGGGTCGTTTGCGATAGTCTCGATAATTGTGAGTGCTCTCTGTGCATTTTCAAGGTCAAGCGCAGAAATATATACCGAGCCGTCCTCTTCAACGTCAATCTTGCATTCGCACTCAGCGCAGATTTTCTGTATAACCTTACCCTGCTTGCCGATAACATCACCGATTTTATCCGGCGAAATCTTCGTTGAAAGCATCTTGGGTGCATACTTTGAAAGCTCTTTTCTCGGCTCTGCAATACACGGAAGCATTACCTCGTCGATAATCTTGCAACGTGCGTCATAGGTCTTTTTAAAGGCTTCCTTTATGATTTCGGGAGTAAGTCCGTGAATCTTGAGGTCCATCTGAATTGCGGTAATACCCTTCTTCGTACCGGCAACCTTGAAGTCCATGTCGCCGAAGAAGTCTTCAAGTCCCTGAATGTCAACCATCGTCATAAAGCGGTCGCCCTCTGTGATAAGTCCGCAGCTTATACCGGCAACAGGTGCTTTGATGGGTACGCCTGCCGCCATGAGTGAAAGCGTTGAGCCGCAGACGGAAGCCTGAGAGGTTGAACCGTTGGAGGAAAGAACCTCGGAAACAAGTCTTATTGTATAGGGGAACTCTTCAACTGACGGAATAACCGGAAGAAGTGCTCTTTCGGCAAGTGCGCCGTGACCGATTTCACGTCTGCCGGGTCCTCTGGGCGGCTTTGTCTCGCCGACTGAGTATGACGGGAAGTTGTAGTGATGGATATATCTCTTGTTGTCCTCTTCGTCAAGACCGTCAAGAAGCTGTGCGTCAGCCATTGTGCCGAGCGTTGTCACGGTGAGAACCTGAGTCTGTCCTCTGGTGAACATACCGGAGCCGTGCACACGTGAAAGCAGGTCAACCTGTGCATCAAGAGGACGCATATCGTTAATGCCTCTGCCGTCAACACGCTTGTTCTCGTCAAGAAGCCAGCGGCGGACAACATATTTCTGAAGCTTGTAGAGACAGTCGTCAAGCTTTGCCGTCTCTTCCGGATATTTCTCGTCGAATTTCTCGTGAACAGCCTCATATACGGGCTTGAGTCTCTCGTCACGCACAAGCTTGTCATCGGTGTCGAGAGCGGCTTTAATCATATCAATGGCGAAGTCCTTGACGTCGGTGAACATCTCTTCGGACGGGTCGCTCGACTCGAAAGGAATCTTCTCCTTGCCGATTTCTTTCTGTATGCCCTTTATAAATTCAACTATTTTTTTGTTCTCTTCGTGTGCGAACATTATGGCGTCAAACATTGTGTCGTTATCGACTTCGTTTGCGCCCGCCTCTATCATGGCAACAAGACTGTCTGTTGAAGCGACGGTAACCGCCATTTCGCTCTTTTCTCTCTCTGCAAGAGTGGGATTAATGACGAATTTACCCTCGACAAGACCCACAGAAACACTGCTCACGGGACCGTCCCAGGGAATCTCCGAAATGGAGAGAGCCGTTGAAACGCCAATCATGGCGGTAACCTCAGGCAGACAGTCGGGGTCAACCGACATTATCGTAGCGACAATGCCGACGTCGTTTCTCATATCCTTGGGGAAAAGAGGACGGATAGGTCTGTCAATAACACGGGAGCAAAGAGTTGCCTTTTCGCTCGCCTTGCCTTCTCTTCTCTGGAAAGAGCCGGGAATCTTACCGACGGAATAGAGCTTTTCCTCATAGTCAACCGAAAGAGGGAAGAAATCCACGCCCTCTCTGGGCTTTGCGGACATTGTTGCAGTGCAGAGCACCTCGGTCTCGCCGTAACGGACAAGGCATGCGCCGTTTGCAAGTCCCGCCATTTTGCCCGTTTCGATAACGAGCGGTCTGCCTGCAAGAGTTGTTTCAAATTTTCTGAACTTTTCAAACATCTTTTATACCTCTCTGTAAAAATATATTTCACAGCAAGGCGCAGGTTTAGCAGTAAATTCAAAACCGGAAAACCGGCTCTCAATTTAGTGCTAACCCTTTTTTGTGCCCTGCCGTAATTTACGCTTTTGCGAAAACTCAAACAAAGGCAGAAGGAAGCCCCTCTGCCTGTCTGAAACGCATTACTTTCTTAAACCGAGCTTTGCAACGATTGCACGGTATCTTTCAATATCCGTCTTCTGAAGGTATGCAAGAAGATTTCTTCTGTGGCCAACCATCTTGAGAAGACCGCGACGTGAATGATGATCGTTGTGATTTGCCTTAAGGTGCTCGTTAAGGTTGTTGATTCTTGCGGTTAAAACTGCAATCTGAACCTCCGGTGAACCTGTGTCGCCCTCGTGTGTTGCGTACTCAGCCATAATAGCCTGTTTCTGTTCTTTTGTCATCTGCATAGTGACATCACCTCATTAAAATATTTGCACCAAAGCCGCAGTACTCAGGTAGGGGCAGGTGAACTCTCATATATGAGCTTAAACCCTTATCCGTGTAACGGGCGCAATGCGTAGGTAAGTATAGCACATCAAAACGAAAAAGTAAAGCGGAAAATGAAATATTTTTTGTTTCTTTTTCCGCATATACCGCATACGGCGTTCAATATACTATTTAAATACCTTTCTGACCGCTTTTCTTATGCGAAGAACATAGAGCGTGACTACTCTTGACAGCATAATATCATAGACGGGAAAGAAGACATTTCCGACGGCGAGAAGAATGAGAGTGCCGTATTTGCCCATATCGCCCACCTCGTCCATCGGGAAAGCGAAAACACTGACGACAAGATAATATGAAAACACCATAGCCGCATTGAAGACGGCATATTTGACTATCCAGCCGGCTACACGTGATTTTATCCTGCTCTCAATAATCGCTTTTGTCACGGGGTAGTGACCGAAGAAAATTATATAGAGTATGACAGCCTGCTTGTCGCTTGCAAGGAGCACCGACAAAACGGCGGCAACGGCGAAAACGGCATAGCCCCATTTTTTATCGGTTTCAATAACGATGACGAGAAGAAGTGTGCCCGCAAGCATCGGTGAAGCGTAGGTCATCACGGGAACAACGGTCAGAAGCATTATCACGACGGAGAGAGCCGCCGTCATTGCACCGAGAGTTGTTTTTGAAGTCTTGTTCATTTTGTCCACTTGTGTTACCTCATATACACGGAATAAGGTCGCCGCCCATACATTCACAGCAGCAGTCGGCGCACAGAAGAGTTGAGCATATATCGCACAGGTCAGAGCTGTCCGCTCTCGAAGCACGTCTGTAGCCGCCCATTGAATTTTCGTTCATTCTTGAGTATGCCGCCGCAAATTCGGGGTTCTGCGGTTCAAGGCGATACGCCTCTGTGTAGTATCTCATAGCCTCGTTCAGAAGCCCTTTTTTCTGATAGACCTGCCCCATGAGGAAATTCCAGAGGGCATTTCTCTGAAATTCGGGCACGCTCTGAAGCTCTCTGAATGCCTCGTCGATATTGCCGAAATTTATCATCTGTCTGATGTCGGAAAATTCCGTTCCGGCACTGCCGTATGCGCCGTAGGTATTGCCGGAGGCAAAGCCTTTTTTGCATATTGCGTCGTATGCCTCATTGATTTCCTGCATTTTTTCGGTTGCAAGGTCGGCAAGGTCTGTTCCCGCATATTTGTCGGGGTGGTATTTTTTTGCGAGATTTCGGTATGCGGCTTTGACCTCGTCCTCTGTCGCAGACGGGCTTACGCCGAGTACCTCATAGGGATTTTTCATTTTTTCTTCCTCCTGAATTTTCTATGCTGAAATAGAGCCCGTCCATGATGACATTACGTATTACTCCGTCAAAGTGTCTCACATTGAGCAATTCATAGGCCGAAAGCATTTCGCCGACAGTTATGTTCAGCATTTTTTTAATCTCTTCATCACTTTTTTCTTCTATATTAAAGGGATTGTAGCTCCCCTTTTTTCTGTCCTCTTCTCTGTCAAAATATGCGTCGGCAATATACACCCACCTGCCGAGAAGATAGCCCGTTCTTTTAAAAATGCGCTTTTCGTCTCCGTCGGTTTTGAGCGAAATAAGCAGTGAAAGAGCCTGAGCCGACGGGTCAGCCGCCACGTCAATATTGCTCTCCCCGCTTTTTTCAATCTCACTCTGCTTTTTAACCGCACCGGATATTATTCCGTCCGCTTCCGGCGCAAGCCTTTTCGCCTTTTTATAGTATCGAAAGAATAAAAGCTTTGCAAGGCGCATACCGAGTCTTTTAAAAAATCCGTCATCATTGATATTGTCAAGAATTTTATAATAAACGGTCAGTATAAGCACGTCGGCGGTGTATTCGAGAGCGGCGTTTCTGTCGCAGAAGTTACATTTTTTTGCCGGATTGAACGGACACCGTTTCTGCGTGAAGCATATATCGCCGTCGGAAACGCTCATAAGAAGAGCGGCAAAAAACGTAAAATCATAGCTGAGAGCAAGTCTTGCCATGAGCCCGTATCTCTTACCGAGCATACGGCACAGCGAGCAGTATATTCCCCGATATTCTTCATAGTGTTTTATTTTCATCTCGGGCTTGTACGCCCTGACGTAACCGGTCAAGTTCATCACGCTCCCACAGCGCATACCGCATATATGTAAATTCTGTAATTAATTTGTATGATACATAAAATATTTTCCGAATGAATTAACACGGTGTAAACTTTACTTTTTTTCAAAGTTGTAATATAATCATTTTAGAAAACCCGAAAGGAGAATTTTCATGTCAGTTAAAGTTTCTCACGCCTTTTTCAATTCTTCGACAGGCGTAAATAAAATTCACACCGTTATCTGGGAAGATGACGAAAAAGAAAAAAGAGGTATTTTTCAAATCGCTCACGGCGTAAGCGAATACATTGAAAGATATGACGATTTCGCACGCTTTCTCGCTTCAAACGGCTTTGTCGTCGTCGGCAACGACCACCTCGGTCACGGCTCAAGCGTGAATGCTTCAAACGAATTCGGATTTTTTGCCGACGAGGACGGTGACGTTCGCCTTGTTGACGATATGCACATTCTTCACAATATAATGGTAAAGCACTACCCCACTCTGCCGTATATTCTTTTCGGTCACAGCCTCGGCTCAATGTGTGCAAGAGTTTATGCCGCCGATTTCGGCGAGGAGCTTTCCGCTCTCATTCTCTGCGGCACAGGTGAGCTTCCCGCTCCCGCAATACTCGGCGAAGAGCCGCTGAAAATTATGTCAAAGAAGCTTGATATGCTGAAAACATTTGACGCCACGTCGGTTTTCGGTCTCATATCAAAGCTGACAAACAGAAAAGAAAACAGTGAAAACGTCTCTCTTGAGTGGCTGAGCTATAACAAAGAAAATATTGAGCGGTATGCCGCCGACCCTCTCTGCGGCTTTCCTCTTACCCTCGCCGGTACAAGAGATGCGCTCTCGCTTTTCAATACCGCCTGCCGCTCCGGCTGGGCAGACAAAGTGCCTACAGAGCTTCCTATTCTTCTTGTTTCGGGAGCAAAGGATCCCGTCGGTTTCAACGGCAAGGGTGTTATAGATGTGTGTGACAAGCTTGAAAATGCCGGCCACAAGCCCGAGATAATTCTCTATCCGGGAATGAAGCATGAAATTCTCAATGAGGTTGAGCATGAAAAGGTGTATAATGACATTCTTGACTTTCTTGATAAAATACTCACAGCATAAAGTATTTTGAAAAATTAAATCATTACGTTTCTCCTCCGGCAGGCTATCCTTCCGGAGGAATTTTTTTCGTAAAAAGTCAAAAAACAGTTTTGCCGCTCTTTATTTTATCTTCTGTATCATTCAGCACAGAAAGCGGAAAAATACAAAATCTGTCTTTTACGCACTCTGACAAATAGCTGTTTTTATGATTCCCAAAACGGATAAAAATATTTGAAAAAGCCTTGAAAAACCTTGATTTTCGCCCGTCTTTTCATGATTTTGCCTGCCAGAAAAATGAATAATATTAAATCTGCTTGCATATTTATTCATTTGCTTGATTGATAGAAAATTATCAATCAACACTTGTCTATGAAAAGCGGTATTCTGCTGTAAAGATAAAAAGCTTGTCATTGTTGATAATTCGGTGAATAATGTGAATAACATTCTGAGCTATGTGGATAACTCGTTTATTTTTCTGTTTTTGAATAATAATTGCCCAAAAATGTAAAGTTATTAACTTTACTAACAGAGTTTTCAACATATCAAAGTGAATTATTCAAAATCAGGTGCATATTGAATATACAAAATTATATGCAAAACTATGTGGAAAGTGTGGATAACGGATATTGGCAAAGGGTGTTATACGGTACTTGTCAAGTCTTTTTTTGATTTTTCCGGTTAAAAATATTACAAAATTTATCCCGAAAAACTGTATAATATTCATAAATTGATTTTCGTGTTATTCACCGGCGAAAAACGACCTCTGCGAAATTTCGCAGAGGTCGTTTATTAAGGTTTATTCAGTTTTACAGAACGTAGTCTGAAATATCCATATCGTCATCTTCATCTGTCGGAACAAGGTCTGTTTCGTTGTAACGCTTCATACCTGTTCCCGAGGGGAGAAGCTTGCCGATAATTACATTTTCCTTAAGACCGAGAAGCGGGTCGCTCTTTCCCTTGATAGCCGCATCGGTGAGAACTCTTGTTGTCTCCTGGAACGATGCCGCCGAAAGGAATGATTCGGTCGCAAGAGAAGCCTTCGTAATACCCATTATAATCGGCTGTGCCGTAGCTTTCTGAAGATTCTCTTCGCCTGCCGCAATTCTTGCGTCAATCATATCGTTCTGCTTTTCAAGCTCTGTCTTTTCAACAACAGCATTGGGAAGAAGCTCGGTGTCACCCGGCTCATCAACGCAGATTTTTCTCATCATCTGACGGACGATAACTTCAATATGCTTATCGTTGATGTCAACACCCTGCATACGGTATGTGCGCTGTACTTCACGGATAAGATAATCGTGAACGGCGTCAACACCCATAATATCAAGCAGGTCTTTCGGATATATTGAACCCTCAGTGAGCGTTTCGCCCTTGACAACGTGCTTTCCGTCAATATCAACTCTCGGACGTGCGCCGAATGCAAGGAAGTAGCTTCTTTCTTCGCCCGTTTCTTCATTCGTGACGACAATATGTGTATTCTTCTTGATTTCCTGGAAAGATACAACACCGTCTATTTCACTGAGAATTGCAAGACTCTTCGGCTTTCTCGCTTCAAAGAGCTCTTCAACACGGGGAAGACCCTGTGTAATATCCGAGCCGGAAGCAACGCCGCCGGTGTGGAATGTTCTCATCGTGAGCTGAGTACCCGGTTCACCGATTGACTGTGCGGCGATGATACCGACCGCTTCGCCAATGGTAACAGGTCTGCCCGTTGCAAGGTTTGCACCGTAGCACTTTATGCAAGCACCGTGTGAAGTCTTGCAGGTAAGAAGCGACCTTATCTTGATTCTTCTGACCTTTCTCGCTTCTTCTCTGTCAAGTCCCGCTTCGAGAGCCGCCTCAAATTTCACATTGAGATAATCGTCAACTATCTTTGCGTCGGCTTCCGTCATCATGTGTTCGTTGTCCATGATAACTTCGCCGGTTTCTTCATTGACAAGGGGCTTGAAGAGGTAACGGCCTGTCAGACGCTCCGAAAGAGGCTCGATAACTCCGTTGCCGTCCATAATATCATAAACCTCAATACCGTCGGTGCAGTGGCAGTCATCTTCTCTTATGATAACCTCCTGAGAGACATCGACAAGACGACGTGTCAGATAACCCGAGTCAGCGGTACGAAGAGCGGTATCGGCAAGACCTTTACGTGCACCACGTGCCGAAATGAAGTATTCCTGAACGTTAAGACCTTCACGGTAGTTTGCTCTGATGGGCACTTCGATTGTTTTACCTGCGGTGTTGGCGATAAGTCCACGCATACCGGCAAGCTGACGAAGCTGTGATTCGGAACCACGAGCACCGGAGTCAAGCATCATGTAAATCGGGTTGAATCTTTCATGCTCTCTGAAGTTCTGTGTCAGCTCGTTTGCAACCTGAGTCGTGCAGGAGTCCCAAGCCTTGATAACACGGTCGGAACGGTCCTTGTTTGAAAGAAGTCCTCTGGCATACTTTTTGTCAATATCGTTGACAATTTCTTCTGTCTTTTCGAGTATTTCTTTCTTTTTCGGCGGAATGGTAGCATCGCATACTGCAACGGTAATTCCGCTCTTTGTCGAATATTTGTAGCCCTGATTCTTGATATCGTCAAGCACTCTTGAAGTGATGGCGGTGCCGTACTTTCTTATGCACTTATCAATAATCTTTCCGAGCGTTTTCTTTGTAACAAGGAATTCGACCTCAAGTCTGAACGCATTTTCGGGGTCGCTTCTGTCAACAAAGCCCAAATCCTGAGGTATGGGATTGTTGAAGATTATCTTACCGAGAGTGGTCTCGACAAGCTTTGTGACCTCTTTGCCGTCGATTTCCTTAGTCATTCTGACTTTTATTCTGGCGTGAAGTCCGATAACACCCTCGCCATAAGCCATATAAGCTTCATTGACATCTCTGAATACCTTGCCCTCGCCTATCTCGCCCGGCTTTTCAAGAGTGAGATAGTATGAGCCGAGAACCATATCCTGTGTGGGAACGGTAACGGGCTTTCCGTCGGAGGGCTTGAGAAGGTTATTCGCCGCAAGCATGAGGAAGCGTGCCTCTGCCTGAGCCTCTGCCGAAAGAGGAACGTGAACAGCCATCTGGTCACCGTCGAAGTCAGCGTTAAAGGCGGTACACGCAAGCGGGTGAAGCTTGATAGCCTTACCCTCAACGAGAACGGGCTCGAACGCCTGAATGCCGAGACGGTGAAGTGTGGGAGCACGGTTGAGCATTACGGGGTGATCCTTGATTACAATTTCAAGAGCGTCCCAAACGCATTTATCCTGCCTCTCGACCATTTTTCTTGCAATTTTAATGTGATTTGCCGCACCGATTTCAACAAGACGCTTCATAACAAACGGCTTGAAAAGCTCAAGTGCCATTCCCTTGGGAAGACCGCACTGATACATTTTAAGCTCGGGGCCGACAACGATAACCGAACGTCCGGAATAGTCAACACGCTTACCGAGAAGATTCTGACGGAAACGTCCCTGCTTACCCTTGAGCATATCGGAGAGTGACTTGAGCGGTCTGTTGTTCGGACCGGTGACGGGTCTGCCTCTTCTGCCGTTGTCGATAAGTGCGTCAACAGCTTCCTGAAGCATTCTCTTTTCATTTCTTATAATGATACTCGGTGCGCCGAGTTCAAGAAGCTTTTTAAGTCTGTTATTTCTGTTGATAACACGGCGATAAAGGTCGTTGAGGTCGCTCGTTGCGAATCTGCCGCCGTCGAGCTGAACCATAGGACGAATATCGGGCGGAATGACGGGGATAACGTCAAGTATCATCCACTCGGGCTTGTTGCCTGAATTTTTGAATGCCTCGACAACGTCAAGTCTCTTGAGCAGCTTCGCCTTCTTCTGACCGCTTGCCGTCTCAAGCTCGGAGCGAAGTTCCTCGTCAAGAGCGTCAATATCAACATTGGAAAGAAGCTCCTTGACCGCCTCTGCGCCCATGCCGACCTTGAATTCTTCGTCGTCGTAGTAGTATTCCTTGAGCTCTTCATATTTCTTGTCGGTGATAACCTCGCCTGCCTTTATTCCGGGCACTGTGCCGGGATTAATGACGATGTTTGCCGAGAAATAGAGCACTCTTTCAAGGTCTCTGGGTGTTACGTCGAGCATAAGTCCCATTCTTGAGGGTATGCCCTTGAAATACCATATATGCGAAACGGGCGTGGCAAGCTCAATGTGACCCATACGCTCACGTCTGACCTTTGCCTTTGTGATTTCAACGCCGCAACGCTCGCATATCTTGCCCTTGTTGCTGACTCTCTTATACTTTCCGCAGTGGCATTCCCAGTCCTTCATGGGCCCGAAAATCCTTTCACAGAAAAGTCCTGCCGGTTCCGGTTTAAGAGTACGGTAATTAATCGTTTCGGGTTTTGTGACCTCGCCGTGAGACCATTCTCTGATCTGCTCCGGCGAAGCAAGACCTATTTTTATTGATTCAAAGGTATAATTTTCCATATAAGCCGTCCCTTCGTTATATTAAAATTTGAGGTGAAGATTTTATCAGTCGTCATTCTGCTCGTCATCGACAAAGCCTGCTCCGTAAGAAGCATCATTGACGGTGGGATTAAGCTCATTGAAAAGTTTTTCAAAATCTTCTTCGTCCGATTCCGGCTCTTCAAATCCGAAATCAAAGTCTTCCTCATCTTCAGCGTCTTCCTCAAGCTCTTCGTCAAAGCTGACCTCGGGCTCGGGCTTTTCCTCCGGCTTTGCCGCCTTATCACGGAAAGTACTGCTGAAGCTTATATCATCGTCAAGATTCTGCTTAAGGTCAATTTCTTCGCCGCTCTCGTCAAGCACTCTCACGTCAAGGGCAAGAGACTGAAGCTCTTTAATGAGAACCTTGAACGATTCGGGTACGCCCGGAGTGGGAACGTTGTTGCCTCTTGCAATAGCCTCATAGGTCTTGACACGACCGACAACGTCGTCTGATTTAACCGTAAGGATTTCCTGAAGGGTGTATGCTGCGCCGTATGCTTCGAGAGCCCAGACTTCCATTTCACCGAAACGCTGACCGCCGAACTGAGCTTTACCGCCGAGGGGCTGCTGTGTAACAAGTGAATACGGGCCTGTTGAACGGGCGTGCATCTTATCGTCAACAAGATGGTGAAGCTTAAGGAAGTACATAACGCCGACGGTGACGGGGTTATCGAATTTCTCACCCGTGCGTCCGTCTGTAAGGATTGACTTTCCGTCCTCTCTGAGACCTGCCTCCTTGAGAGCTTCTCTTATATCGTTTTCATGTGCACCGTCGAAAACGGGAGTCATTATCTTCCAGCCGAGCTTGCGGCAGGCAAAACCGAGGTGAACCTCGAGAACCTGACCGATGTTCATACGTGAGGGAACACCGAGAGGATTAAGAACTATATCAAGCGGAGTGCCGTCCTCAAGGAAAGGCATATCCTCCTGAGGAAGAACACGGGAAACAACGCCCTTGTTGCCGTGACGTCCCGCCATCTTATCGCCGACCTGAATCTTTCTCTTCTGGGCGACATAAACTCTGACGACCTTGTTGACGCCGGGGTTGAGCTCGTCGCTGTTTTCTCTCGTGAACTCTTCAACCTTGACAACAATACCGTATTCGCCGTGAGGAACACGAAGCGATGTGTCTCTGAATTCTCTTGCCTTGTCGCCGAATATCGCTCTGAGAAGTCTCTCTTCCGGTGTCAGCTCGGTTTCTCCCTTGGGCGTAACCTTACCGACGAGTATATCGCCCGAGCGAACCTCTGCGCCGACTCTTATGATACCTCTTTCATCGAGGTCCTTGAGTGCATCGCCGACATTGGGAATATCGTTCGTTATTTCTTCGGGTCCGAGCTTAGTGTCTCTGGCTTCAAGCTCATATTCTTCAATGTGAATTGAAGTGTAAACATCGTCACGCACGAGCTTTTCGTTAATGAGAACAGCGTCCTCGTAGTTGTAGCCCTCCCACGTCATAAAGCCGATAAGAGCATTCTTACCGAGTGAGAGCTCGCCGTTCTGAGTTGCGGGACCGTCGGCAATAACCTGATTTTCAAATACGTCCTCGCCAATCTCAACAACGGGCTTCTGGTTTATACATGTGCCCTGGTTTGAGCGCATAAACTTAATAAGGTTATAGGTGTCAACAGTACCGTCACTGCATCTTATCTCAATCTTGTCTGCGCTGACGTGTATTACCTTGCCGGCACGCTCAGCTAAGACGCATACGCCTGAGTCTGTCGCTGCCTTGTATTCCATACCGGTACCGACCATCGGCGAATCGCACTTGAGAAGCGGGACTGCCTGACGCTGCATGTTCGAGCCCATGAGAGCACGGTTTGCGTCGTCGTTCTCAAGGAACGGGATAAGCGATGTTGCAACAGAAACGACCATTCTCGGTGAAACGTCCATATAGTCCGCCTGTGCGGGGTCGATTTCAAGGAACTCGTCTCTGTGACGTGCGTTGACTTTTCTTCTGACGAAGCGATTGTTCTCGTCAAGGGGCTCATTACCCTGTGCGACTATGAACTCATCTTCAACGTCAGCCGTCATATACTGATAAGTCTCAAGCACCTCGCCCGTCTCTTTATCAACGGGACGGAACGGTGCCTCGATAAAGCCGTATTCGTTAATTCTCGCAAATGTTGCAAGATAGGAGATAAGTCCGATATTGGGACCTTCGGGAGTCTCAATGGGACACATTCTTCCGTAGTGGCTGTAGTGAACGTCTCGAACCTCAAAGCCTGCACGGTCTCTTGTCAGACCGCCGGGGCCGAGAGCCGAAAGACGTCTCTTATGCGTAAGCTCTGCAAGAGGGTTATACTGATCCATGAACTGCGAAAGCGGTGATGAACCGAAAAATTCTCTGACGGCGGCGATAACAGGTCTTGTGTTGATAAGAGCCTGCGGCGTAACCTTGTCAGCCTCCTGCGCCTGGAGCATCATTCTCTCCTTGACAACTCTCTCCATACGGGCAAAGCCGATACGGAACTGATTTTGGAGAAGCTCACCGACACAGCGTATGCGGCGGTTGCCCAGGTGGTCAATATCGTCTGCCGAGCCGACACCCTCGGCAAGGCAGTTAAGATAGTTGATTGAAGCAAAAATATCGTCAAGAATGATGTGCTTCGGGATAAGCTCATCTTTCTTTTCCTCAAGCTTCTGCAGAACCTCCTCGTCGCTCATATCGGCGAAGGATTCAAGAAGCGGCATAAGAACCGAGAAACGAACATTCTCATTTATTCCGATTTCGCAGAGCTGTTCTTTCGTGAAGCGTGAAAGATACGGCTTCGGGTCAACCATATTGTTCGATATGACCTTGACCGGCTCGCTCTTGCCTTCAACGGCAACATAAACGATATTAACGCCGTTTTGCTCGATTTCGAGTGCCTTTTCTTTTGTTATGAGCTCGCCCTCATCGCAGAGGATTTCGCCTGTTACCTCGCTGACAACGGGCTGAGCCGCTTTGAAGCCCCTGATTCTGTCCGAAACAGCAAGCTTCTTATTGTATTTATATCTGCCGACTCTTGAAAGGTCGTAACGGTGCTCGTCAAAGAAGAGACCGAAGAGATGGCTCTGTGCACTTTCAAGTGTGGGCGGTTCACCGGGGCGAAGCTTCTTATAAACCTCAAGAAGAGCCTCCTCAGTGTTCTTTGTGCTGTCCTTTTCAAGAGAAGCGAGTATTCTGTCGTCCTGACCGAAGAAGTCGATAATATCGCCGTTTGAGCTTAAACCGAGTGCTCTGATAAATGTGGTAATCGGCAGTTTTCTGTTCTTGTCGATACGGACATAGAAAAGGTCGTTCTGGTCGGTTTCATATTCGAGCCATGCGCCTCTGTTGGGAATGACCGTAGTGGCAAAAAGCTTCTTGCCGGTGATATTGTGTGTCATGCTGTAATATACGCCGGGTGAACGCACGAGCTGTGAAACTATGGCTCTTTCGGCACCGTTGATAACGAAGGTGCCCGAATCCGTCATAAGCGGAAAATCGCCCATGTAGATTTCACTGATTTTCACCTCGTTGGTCTCGTTGTTTACAAGTCTCGCCGTCACACGCATAGGAGCGGAATAAGTAGCATCTCTCTCCTTGCATTCCTTGACTGAGTATTTCGGCTTGTCGTCCATTCGGTAGTCGATGAAGCTCAGAACAAGGTTGCCTGTCTGTTCGCTTATCTCGTCAACGTCTCTGAGAACCTCCTTGAGACCGACATCAAGAAACCACTTGTACGATTTTTTCTGAACCTCGATAAGGTTCGGCATCGCCATAACTTCGTGGATTTTGCCGAAGCTCAGACGAGTGTTCTTTCCGAGCTTTACAGGTGTTACATTTACCATAGGCTATCACTTCTCCTTTTCTTGCAGATTCATTTTCCAACGTCCGCTTCCCGAAAAACGTCCGTAAAAAAATTTCTGAAAAAGTATTGATTTTTTAGAAAATGTATGATAATGTGTATTTGCAGAAAGGCGATAAAAACCCATTATCCCATTCTAAATCTTTGATATTATACACTTGAGTTTACAATGTGTCAAGAGGCATATTGTATATTTTTTTGCTTTTTATGGAAAAAACGGTGTTTTTACTGTGTTTTTCTGTTTTTTGGTGCAAATCCCCTCTTCGGGTGAATTTTTCCGAAAAACAGTTTTGTCGGTAAAACACAAGGCTACGTGTACACAATCGAATAAAGCCTCATATATCCGCATACAGAAAACGACAGGCAGTGAAGACCGATTTCACCGCCTGCCGTCTTTGTTTTTATTTTAATTATTCGTGACTTTCCCTGACTGCCGTATCTCTGAAAAAAAGAGAAATACACCATAAGCCTGCAAGGAAAACAACCGTATAGATTATTCTGCTGAGAACAGCCGTCTGACTGCCGAAAATAAACGCAACAAGGTCGAATTTGAATATTCCGACAAGTCCCCAGTTTGCCGCACCGATTACGGTCAGCGCAAGTGCAATCTTATCAAGCATAAACTTCAACTCCTTTTTGTTACTATTATGAGCCGAAATCTCGCTTTTATTCATCAGAATTTATACGTCATAACAACACTGCCAAAAATATTTGCCGTTTTTTTGAAATTGTTTTTCTTATAAAAAGCAATAGCTTTTTTATTCCCCATACCTGCCGAAAGCATGAGTCCCCTGACATTTTTTTCCTTAAGGTGAGCCTTGAGTGCCTCCACAAGCTGACTGCCTGCCCCGATATGCTGATACTCGGGCAGAATGTCTATATGAAGATGAGCCGGATAGCTCTTTTTGAAAAGGCGGTGCACCATAATTTCGCCCCTCGCCATCGTCGCATACTTATTGCCAAGGTATGCGATTTTCGGAAGGTATGTTTTTTTCATCTTCGCTATGTAGGCGTGGAAATCCTCCGCACAGAGAATGTAGCCGACCGCTTCATCATCGTCGTTTGTGAAAACAAAGCAGTTATCGCCCTCGCACTCCGAATAATAATCGTTATACATAAGATAAAGGAAATTTCTGTCGGTTTCCGTCTGCGTCGGAAGCGACGATGTCACAAGACAAATTTTTCTCAGATTTTCTTTATCCTTTTCAAGATATTTTCTTACTCCAGCCATACAGAGCACCTCACCATAATTTGTTATCGCTTGTCGAAACGCCTTCTGCGCCGTTTTCGATTGCGTTTTTAATATCGTCCTTTTCGCTTATCAGTCCGCCCACGATAACCGGCACGGAAAGCTCCGACGCAAGCCTTTTCGTTATTCTCGGCATTATGCCCGGCATTATTTCCACTGCGTCCGGCTCAATGAGAGCCGAAGCTCTGACCGTCGTCTCAATAGACAGAGAGTCGATGATGAAAAGCCGGTGAACAGTCAGAAGTCCCATCTGCTTCGCCGTTTTAAGCTGACTGTTTTTGGTTGAAATTATACCGTCGGGGCAGATTCTCTCGGCAATATATTTCAGAGCCGTAGCATCTCTCGAAAAGCCCTCAATCAGGTCGGTGTGAATGAAGACAAGCTTTCCCTTTGCTTTCGCCTTATCGACCATTTCCTTAAGATTGAATATATCACCGCAAAGAATGAATATTACCCTGCAATCGCTGTTGACCGCCTCGTCTATTTTTTCATAGCTTTTGACCGCCGCAATTACGGGATTTTCGCTCATTGCATTTTTAAACGCTTTTTTCATTTTATCTTCCCCCGACTCAAGGCTCACACAGTCAGAGCCTTTTCTATTTCTTTTCTTACTTCCGGCACTCCCTCGCCCTTGAGAGCCGAAAACGGTACAGCCGTGTTACAGCCGTGCTCTCTGAGCACCTCGCATATACCCGAGAGCATCTTTTCTCTTTCCGTTTTGTTGAGCTTGTCGCACTTTGTCAAAACGACAGCAAATCTGTACCCCGTCGAAACAAGAAAGTCAATCATATCAAGGTCATCTTCACTCGGAAGATGCCGCATATCAATAAGCTGTACCACAAGCCTTATATCCCTGCCGGAATTAAAATATGTCTCCATAAGCTCAGCCCAGCGAAGCTTCTCTTCCTTTGACACCTTAGCGTAGCCGTAACCGGGCAAATCGACAAAGCGGCAGTTATTGAGACGGAAAAAATTTATCGTGACCGTCTTTCCCGGGACGGAGCTGACACGGGCAATATTCTTTCTGTTCAAAACCTTGTTGAGAAGAGATGACTTTCCTACGTTTGATTTGCCTGAAAAAGCTATCTCGGGCAAATCGGAGGGGACAAGCTGTTCCGGCTTTCCGAACGAGGTCTCAAACTGTGCGCTTTCGTATTTTATCATAGCCTTACCTCAAACAAGTGCATTACCGAACACCTCGGAGAGCTTTCTGACGGGAATGAAATTGACGTTCTTTTTCACTTCCTCCGAAACCTCGCAGAGGTCACTCATGTTTTCCTCCGGTATAAGCACTGTCTTTATTCTGTTTTTATATGCCGCCATGCTTTTTTCTTTCAGACCGCCAATGGGCAGTACTCTGCCCGTGAGCGACACCTCGCCCGTCATGGCGACGTCGCCTCTGACCTTTCTGCCCGAAAGAGCGGAAAGCACGCTTGTCGATATTGTCACCCCCGCCGACGGACCGTCCTTGGGCACTGCGCCCTGCGGAACGTGAATATGAATATCCTTATTCTTATAAAAATCGCCGTCAAGCTCGTATTCGTCGCAAAGTGTTCTGACAATGCTCACCGCAAGCTTCGCCGACTCCTTCATCACATCTCCGAGAGAGCCGGTTATCTCTATCTTTCCCGTGCCGTTCATCACAGCCGTTTCAACCTCGAGCATTTCTCCGCCAACAGCCGTCCACGCAAGGCCGTTGACCACGCCGACTCTGTCCTCTTTTTCGGCCTTTTCAAGATATTTCGGCTTTGAGAGATATTCTTCAATATCCTTTTTGCCGACTTTAACCTTTTCTTCTCCGCCTGCAATTTTCACCGCCGCCTTGCGGCATATCGCACCGATATACTGCTCAAGCATTCTCACGCCGGCTTCACGGGTATATTTTTCGATTATTTCTTCCACCGCTCCGGTTGAGAGAGAGAACTGTGACGGGGTGAGGGCATAATTTTTCATCTGCTTTGCCACAAGATGCTTTTTTGCAATTTTGACCTTTTCTTCAAAGGTGTAACTTCCGATTTCGATTTTTTCCATTCGGTCATAAAGTGCCTCCGGTATAGTCGAAGCGTCATTCGCCGTAGTGACGAAAACGATGTGGCTCAAATCGAACGGCAGCTCTATATAGTGGTCAACAAAAGCATGATTCTGCTCGCCGTCGAGCACCTCAAGAAGAGCAGAGGCAGGGTCGCCCTTATAGTCTCTGCCGAGCTTATCAATCTCATCAAGAAGAATAAAAGCGTTACTGCTTCCCGCCTGCCTGACCGCCGAGAGTATTCTGCCCGGCATTGAGCCGATATATGTCTTTCTGTGTCCTCTTATTTCTGCCTCGTCGCTCACTCCGCCGAGTGAAACTCTTGCAAATTTTCTGCCCATAGCTTCAGCCGCCGCCTGCGCTATCGAGGTTTTTCCGACACCCGGAGGTCCGATAAGGCAGATTATCTGACTGTTCGGCTGTGCACCGAGCTTCAGCACGCTGAGCATTTCGATAAATCTTTCCTTGACCTTATCAAGTCCGTAATGGCTTTTTTCAAGTATTCTTTCAGCCTTTTGAACATCGGTGTTTTCAGGAGTTTTAATATTCCAGGGAAGCGCAAGGCACTCGTCGAGGTATGCCCGCACTACGTTTGCCTCGGGCGAAAGAAGCTGCATTTTTGAGAGTTTGTCACATTCCTTGAGAAGCTTTGCTTCCCCCTCGGGAGAAAGCCCCGCTTCGATAATCGCCCGTCTGTAATCCTCACATTCGGTTTCGCCGTCGTCGCCGAGCTCACGTGAAATGACATTCATCTCTTCACGAAGGTAATAGTCCCTCTGTGATTTATCTATATTCTCCTGAACCTTATCTTCTATTTCAGCCTTAACCTCCGCAATTTCAGCGAGCTTTTTCAGCATTTCGCAGAGCTTCTGCGCTCTCGTCACGGGGTCGTTTTCATCGAGAAGCTGCTGGCGCATTTCAAAATCCTCGACTGCGTTTGCGGCTATCAAATCCGTCAGCTCGCCCATATCTGCCGTGTCGAATATCTTTAAAATAATATCCTTTGCAAGCTTCATTGATACCTCGGCAAACTCGTCGAAAATATCCTTGAGCACCTCATTCATGCCCTTGACGTAAATCTCGTCCGCTGTCACGGGCACCTCGTCAAGCGTCTGAACGTCAGCCTCAAGATAAGGCTTGTTTTTGCAGTCGTGACTGACGATAACTCCCCTTTTTACTCCCTCAACGGCAATTCTTACAATTCCGTTGTCCTGCGTTCTGACGACCTGATTGACGTTAGCTATCACGCCTGTCATACACAGGTCGGAAAAGTCCGGATTTTCCGTCGCCATCTTTTTCTGAGCTATGAGAAACACTTGAGAATTGCTTTCGACCGCCGCTAAAAGTGCGTTTATTGATTTTTTTCTGCCGAGTTCAAACTGCAGACGCATACCCGGAAAAATTACAAGTCCTCTGAGTGCTATTACCTTGATTGATTTATATAACTGAGCCAATTTTCACACCATTCCTTTATAAACTTTTTATATTATACACCATGCGACAGAATATTGCAATTATCATAATTATTAATAAAGCGAAGAAATAAGCACAAAATGTATCGACTTTGTCAAATTAATATGGTATAATTTGGCGTGTGCAATTAAAGCAATGACGACAGGAAGCATATAGCTTAGGCTCAAAAACAGCTCGAAGCAAAAAGAGACGCACTCCGAAAAGAGTGCATTTCAGAAAATCAACTATTCATACGGAGGTACACAATGAAAACTAAAAAATTACCCGAAACAAAAATATTCGCCGCAGTACTGCTCATATTCGGCGTGCTCGGGCTTCTGCTCATGACGCATCACATAGTCAGCTATGAGGCAATTCTGAGACCGAGAATGGACTATCTTCTTGAAAATAAGATAATCACAAACGGCGTGAGCGGAACGGCTTTTCTCAGAATGTTCACTAATGAATCAAACATATTTGTTGATATTTATCTTATTCTGTTTGCGCTCGGAGTATTCGGCATTAAGCCTCTTTATAAATTCACTCACAACGAGTGGCTCAGAGGTGCGGTAACTCTCAACATAGCTGTCACGGGCATCATCTATTTTACCGTTCTTCTCCCGTTCAGCAAGTCGTTTCCGATGGAAGAGGGTATATGGTTTTCAAATGTAATAAATATATGGAATCATCTTATCACGCCCGTTTTCTTCACCGCTCTCTGGTTCTTCCCCGTTGTAAGTAAAAAAATACCTAAAATAAAATATGCGCTTCTTGACCTCATTTATCCCATCTGCTATTTCATTATGTGCATAATTCTCGGTGCAAAAGACGGCTTTTATCCTTATCCTTTTCTTAACGGTCAGCAGATGTGGGCTATGCTCTTTAAAGAAAAGCCCTATGAGCCTCTTATGGGCACGCTTCTTCTTGTCGCCGCCGTAATAATTCTTTCGGGTGTATTCTTCGGTGTTGCGTGTGCGCTCGGAGCAATTCACAACAAAAAAGTCCGGGAAGAAATAACGGTATAAATCAATCAAAAAACACATACTCAAACAGCCTGTGCGTATCTGTGCACAGGCTGTCGTTTTATAATATACAATTATTATTCCGCTTCTTTTGAAGTGGCTTTTTCAAATATATCGGTGACTTCCTTTGTCGGTGCTTTGCTGATGAGAGAAACGACCACGCAGAGAACAAGACCGACGGCAAAGCCGGGTATAATCTCATATATTCCCGTGCTTTCCGTTAAGAAGAGAAGCCACAGAACGTCTGTCACCGCTCCGCCGACAACACCGGCGACTGCGCCCGAATAAGTCATTCTCTTCCAGAAGAGCGAAAGTAGAATTACCGGTCCGAATGAGGCACCGAAGCCGCCCCATGCGTTTTCGACCATATCCATTATCGCCTGTGCGCCCTTGCCCTTACTGTTTGCGATAAAGTATGCGATAACCGCAACGGCAATTACAACGCCTCTGCCGACCCAGATAATTTCCTTATCCGACGCTTTCTTTCTGAAAACGGGCTTATATATATCGCTCGTGAACGAGGACGAAGCAACAAGAAGCTGTGAGTCAGCCGTGCTCATGGCGGCGGCTATTATAGCCGAAAGGAGAACACCCGCTATGAACGACGGGAAGAGCGATTTTACAAGCTCGATAAAGATTGTCTGCTGGGTGCCGGCGTCAACAAGAGCCTTACCCATAAGCATACGTCCGAGAATGGCTATTGCGATTGAAGCACCGAGTGAGAGAACAACCCAGATAATCGCAACCGTCGCCGACTTTTTGACAAGTGAGGCTTTTTTGATTGACATAAAGCGGACAAGAATGTGGGGCATACCGAAATATCCGAGTCCCCAGCCGAGTCCCGAAACAATATCGGCAACGGGAGCGTTGAACGGATTTGTGATAAACTCATTGAGTGTTCCGTCGGCGTTCATAAAGGTTAAATTAGCCGCATCGGGATTTTTAACCGCAAGAATCATAATGGGAACTGCAAGAAGTGCGCAGAGCATCATTATTCCCTGGAAAAAGTCCGTCCAGCATACGGCTGAAAATCCGCCCGAAAACGTATAGCCGATAATGATGAGCGCAAATATCAGAAGCGCAAGGCTGTCCTTGCCGGCAAGCTGAGGCACAACGCTCGTGAGAACGGTTGCACCGGCGACGAAGCTTGAAGCAACATAAATTGTAAAGAATACGAGGAAAACTATGGCGCAGATAATCTGAAGCGCACGGTTATTCGCCGCAAAGCGATTATTGAGATACTGCGGAAGAGTTATTGAATCGTTAGCCGCCTTTGAAAAATTACGCAGCCTTTTGGCAACGAAAATCCAGTTTGCGGCAGTGCCTATCGCAAGACCTATTCCTATCCACACTTTTCCCATGCCGAAAGCGAGGATACTGCCGGGGAAGCCCATGAGAAGCCAGCCGCTCATATCCGACGCCTGTGCGCTCATAGCCGTAACCCAGGGGCCCATCTGACGTCCGCCGAGGAAAAATTCTCCCTCTCCGCCGCCTTTTGTTTTGAGCATGAAATAGACACCTATGCCCAGAACAACAACAAAGTACAGAATAAATGCAAGTAATTCGAGTGTCATTTTTAAATTCCTTTCCCGTGCACCCCGCAGGCTTCTGCGGCGGCACCGATAAAATATACATTGAATATTATACACAATACGAAAAAAATTGCAATATTAAATGTTAGCCGTATGCGTAAAATGCTTCAAAGACAATCTGTTTTTCTTTTGTTCGTCAGATAAGTTATTCTCAGATGCGCCGTGCCGAAAATTACAGCGGTCAGAATAAGCGGAAAATTACTCAGCAATACTGCGCAGAATAGAAAAATTACCGCCGGAAGAGCCGCCGCAGAAAAAGACGCCAAAAGCGATTTCTTTTTTATATATACGGCAAATGAAATATAATACAGAGCTATAAAAACCGCATTAAGAATAAGGTATAACGCAAAAGCTTCCTCACTTTTAAAGCCGGTCTTTTTCACAGAAACCGGAAACAGCATAAACAGCATACAGCCGTATCTGCCGACCTGCTCAAATATATGTAACAGCCTGCTCCCCTTGTCTTCTGTTTTATTTTCACTGCAGTTTTTGATAAAGTATGCGATATTCGGCAACATTACCAAAAGAACAACTGCTCCGCCGAAAATATTAATCCATCCGAATTCCATATACGCTCCTGTAAATATGTTATAAAATTCCGTCATAAATTATTCCGGCAGGGAGCCGATGAAAACATCAGCCCCTTGCCTGCTATGCTCTGCCGTCAAAGGCAGTGCAAATCCGTTCAGAATATCTGCCCGGGAAGAACGAGCTTTTCCTTTTCGGGGAAGGCTTTGTCAAATTCTTCCACGTCGCAATCATCGACATAATAGCCCTGAGGAGTCTGATATACACCCTTGACACCGTCGAGATAGCCCTCAATCAGCTCCTTGCAGAGGAAGAAAGAAGCATCGGCATCATCGGGCAAATCATGATAGCGTATGTCGAATTTTCCGGCATAATCAAATCCGCTTTTTCCGTAGAAACCGATATTGCCCTCGAACAGAACCGCTCCGAAGCCTATTTCTGCGGCTTTCAAAAGTGAATAATCCAGCAGTTTTTTGCCGTATCCCCTGCGTTTAAGCTCGGGTGTAATGCAAATGGGTCCCATTGTCAGAACGGGAATTTTTCTTCCGTCGTCAGAATCAATGACAGTTTTCATAAACATATTCTGCCCTATCAGTCTGCCGCCCTGCTCCATGACAAAGTCAAGCTCCTTAACGAATGAGGGGTCGTCTCTGAGTACGTGAATGACATAATGCTCACTGCACCCCGGGCGATAGACGTTCCAGAACGATTCTCTGACGAGGTTTTCTGTTTCTCTGTAATCCTCTTCTTTTTCCAAACGGATAATAAAGTCATTTTTATTCATTATTTTTTCCTCCTGAAAATTGTTGACTGCAATGCCTTGCGGCGGGAGGTTTGTGCGATTGCCTTAAAACCTCCCGGTTATCGGGCAATCTCCGTTGTGTTGTACTTTCTCAAAAAGCACTCTCCTGAAAAAATAATATTTATAACCGTTTAAACCGTGCCGGTAAAAGCACCGCTCAGACGGGTTATATCTAAACAAATATTCCACGCTGTCATTATAGCACAGAGTTGCCGAAAAATCCACAGTAATACTCAACTCGGCTGATGATATTTCGGCTTATGCCGCAGGCATATCACCCGCTCTGAAAAGAACGGATATTATTGTAAAAACCCACTTTTGTCAGGTAGACAAAAATGGGTTTTTACATGGCAGAGGAATAGGGATTCGAACCCCAACAGGCAGAGTCAGAGTCTGCAGTGCTAACCGTTACACCATTCCTCTGTACGGAACAGTTGGTATTATACATATATCAATATGTTTTGTCAATACCTTTTTCAATAAACTTTTTCTTTTTTTCGTAAAACACAGGCGGCTGACGCCGAAAACGAAAGCCGCCGGAAATTTATACATTCAGTAACATCAGCGCATACATTGCATACATATTATATATGCTGCTCTTTATCAGCAGATTTTTGCCCTGCTGTGTCCTTCTTCAACAACACGGTCGGAAATGCAGTCGCCCATTGCGCCGAACAGTGAAAGCGGGCTCTCGGAGTCGGGCATATCGCACGAGAAGTGCCAAATCATCATGCCGCCGAGGCCGTAGGCGAGGGCATAAGCTGTTTTGTCATAAATAGTCTGATAGGAATTGAAATAAACCTTTCCGCAGAACGCCTCAGTGGAATCCTTTGAGAAACCGAGCTCATTTGCGTAATCCTTATAATTAAGCCAATACCCACCTGCGTCGGCAGGTCTTGCATAGAACGGAACGCCGAGGTCAATCTTTTTCGTGTCGATTAAAAGCTCTCTCGCCTTGTCAACCGTTGCCGGTGCAAGCGTGAACGGGGCATGATTTCCGTTTGCGTCAAAGCGGTCATACTGCATCATCTCAATCATATCGCAGGAATCAATGCCCACTTTTTCTATAAGCAGATTCCAGTCGGAGACGGCTATACCTATTTTTTTGTCTGTTGACATATCAAGTCTCTGGAGAAATGCGTCAAAATCAAACCAGTATTTCTCCTGAATGGGATATTCGTAATCGAAGAAAATTCCGTCAAAGTCGTATTTTTCGACCACCTTGTTTATGTTAACGATGAATTTCGGGTTAAGAAATGCCTTTGTATATTTCTTCGATTTTGAGTTCATCTGATCTTCCCAGTCGGTAAGTCCGGGGTCCGAGCCGGGGCCGAGGAACGTCATATAGACGCTTATATCTCTGTCACCGATTGCGTCACGGACATTATTGACTCCTGTCTCGACCATATTTTCGTCAACCGTCACTTCGCCCTTTTCATTGAATGTAACGCCGCTTATCATAATAACGTCGGTGATAATATCAAAGTATTTTTCGTCAATAGAGTTTCTGTTCTGAACAGTGTCGGTGCATACGTAAGCGGTGACTCTGAAATCCTTGTTTGCTGAGGTTTTAAGCGAAACCGTGACATCGCCGACAGTTGCCGCCGGAGAAATTTTCACGGTGAGACTGTCTGTTTCCGTCGTTTTGAAAGCACAGAAGCGATAATTTTCACCGCCTGTGCGCTCATAGAGCTTCTGACCGTGTGACTCGATAATCACCGTTGTTTCGGGAGTTGATTCAAGATTGATTTCGAGGGTGTTGACCTTCTGCAAATCAAAGCTTACCTCAAAAGTCTCCTGCACAGTGCCGTATTCGCTGTATGCGGCGACGGTGCTCTTTCCCTTTTCACGGGGCATTACATTGAAGCCGAGCGACGAAAGCAAGGTGATGATCGCCGTTAAAACAGCGCATATTGCTTTGTAAATTTTGTACATTCTTATTTCTCCTTTGTCTGTGTATTTGATGTGATTTCTTCCTGCGGCTCAGCGGGAGCTTCAACAGTGTAGAAATTATCCAGAACAAGCTCATAAAATGCTTTTTCGTCAAGGTGCTTTTCCATGAAAATCTCACCCTTTACGGATTTGCCGGGCAGATTTATCATGTTATCGTCTATATCAAGCTTAAGAGCCTGCTTTGTCAAATGGACTATCTTATCGGGGGAAATATCAGTGACGATATAATCCCGAAGCATATTGTACAATTCAAGAGGCAGAAGAATATCCTTCCGTGTTTTCTTTATTGCGGCGGGAATAAAGCTTTTCACATAAATTTTGTGTCTTTCAATACGTGCGTCATTTGTTGAATCGGAGAGTGACGAACGTGACCTGAGAAACTGCATGACCATATTTCCCTGAAGATGTACCTTATTGCCCTTGACGAACCTGCTGTTGACATTTCGCATATCAATCGGCACAACAACGTCAACGCCGCCTATGGCATCATTTATCGGCTGAACCGCATTTATCATCAAAGTACAGTAAGCGTGAATGGGCAAGCCGTAAAACAGATCGGAGACCGCCTGAACGGTGTTCTGACTGCTCTTTTCCTTACCGTCAAGATAAGAATACGACAGAGCAATCTGCTGTTTCTGCATTCCCACATAGTCTCCGTTTGCGGTGAACATCTGAACGTCAGCCATTGTTTCTCTCGAAACATTAATAAGACGTACTTTTTGGGATTTTTCGTCTATCGAGCACAGCACAATTACGTCCGCCTGGTGTCTTATCCTTGTTCCGGTCTTATTGGCATCATCGGTTGAGTCAACACCTAAAAACAGTATGTTTTTGATATTCTCATTAAAGATGTAAGTCTTTCCTTTATATCTGACCGTTTTTGCGTCAACCAGCTCATAATCGGACTGGTCATTCTCGCCACGCATATCCATTACCGGAAGCTGAGAATTTTCAAGATTTTTCTTTCCGAAATAGTCAAGTGTAAAATACGTTGCAACGGCTACGAGACAAAGCGAAAGAAGAACTATGACTATGATAAGAAGCACTTTTTTGCCGTCGAATTTCTTTTTCTTTGCAAATTTCGGCTTTTTTCTGCCGTAGTTAATCATCATCAACAGCTCCCTTCACGTTGTATTCTTCAACAAGACGCCCGAAAACAAGGTATCTGCCGTTTTTTGAATTACCGTCAAGGCAGGTGGAGAGAGTTATCAGCCTGTCGGTATCAAAATCGGGCTTTATACCGTCAAGAAACAGTGCCCGTGTATCTATAATCGAATACAGCTCTTTAAAGAATCCGTTGTAATCCTCTTTGCTGTCCCAGTCATACATATACATAAGGTGCTCGTCATTGTGAGGAGCGACTGCGATTATCTCATACACAAACTCTTTTTTCGGGGTATAGATGTAGATATTTCTGATTTTCCTGAAGTTTTCCACGTTTGACAAAAGCTGCAGGTCGGTGAAAAACGAATGGTCCGAAATTCCGCTGTGCCCGTATATCAGCGTGTTTCTGTCCGTAAAATCTTTTTTATTCACGACCTCGGTGAATATGCATCCCTTTATCGAATATTTTTTTGTGTATGCGTCACGTCGCAGATAATAATTATCCTCCGGATTTTGCAGTATGGGGTAATCCACAGGAGTACCGGGAATATATATCCACGCATATATATCGGGATTCTGAAGCTGAAGCTCATCAAAATCTTTTCTTGCCTCTGTTTCGGGCAGCTTCGGCTCTGTGATTTCGGCAGTTGTCTCCTCCTGCTCTGTGCCGGATGTGCTGCCGAGGTTAATATACGGTTTAATAAGGAAAAAAGCGCAGATTATTAATGCCGCCAAAAAAATGATGAACAGCACAAGCCACCCTTTTTTCTTTTTCTTTTCTTCTTCCATAGTATTTCCTTTCAGAAAGCAACTCATTATAAATGAAAAATCCCTCACAGTCTGACGTGAGGGATAATACGCAGAATGAAGCGCACAAAACGATATTTAACGTCCCTCAGCGAGCCGCATTAATCGAATAAATACTTCTTTCCGGTGTATGCACAGCCGAGAACACAGAGGCATACGGCAGGAATAAGGAAAATCATGGAGTTTTCCATGCCGGTCGTGGGAGAGGTTTTACTGCGCTTATAAAGTATGGCATAGTTTGTTACCGCCTCTTTATACGGCACCTCAAAGGTGAATATACCGTTTTTAAACTTAACGATATCAACCTTTTTCCATTCGCCGTCCACCTGTGCAAGTATTTCGTATGAATTTCCGTCAACCGCATTGGGAACATAGACGGAAAACTCAACAAAATCGTGCTTTATGGGAGTACCTACTCTGTCGATTCTGAAAAGAGTGAGGAGGTTGTAATCGGCATTTTTCGCACCGAAAACAAGTGCAATATTACGAGTCTCAATACCCTCTTTCTCTCCGTCGGGATAAAGGGCATGGTAGATTTCTTTCAGGCTCTCATCAGCCGTATCTTCCGAATATAACAGAATGTAATATCCGTCCATGTCGTATGCGGGAACCTCTATACGCTTTCCGTCTCCGGTTGTAATAACGATTTTCGTAATCTCTACTTTAGCCTCCGGGCTGATAATCGGGTCTTTTACCGCAAACGCAGTAAGTGACAGAGTTAAAAGCATAAGAACTGCAAGAGCAAGCGATAATACTTTTTTCATGGCTATCTCCTTTTCGTACCTATTCATAGTATCCTTTTTCATATTATACGTTAATGTGCGGAATATGTCAATAGTTTTTTCAACAGTGCGAATCACATTTTTCAACAGTGCGAATCACTTTTTTCAACAGTGCGAATCACTTTGTAATTTTTATTAATCATTCTGTCGCTTCGCTTACCGTACCACACAATTTGTCTTGCATAGTCAACCCAGTTGTCGGTCTCTGAGTTAGCGAATCTGACAAGTAGTGTTTTCTTTTCCGGCTCTGCTGATCCTGAATTGAATATATCTTTAAAATAAATGCACCAGTCGTATTTAAAGACGATTTCTTTTTCATCGCAGGACGGAAGAGTAATAAAGGACCTTTGATAAAGCATTAAATCGTTCATCAGCTCTTTGTTTTCAAAATATCTCTCAATGTATTTTATCGCATCTTCGTAGAATTTATCCAATTCTGCGGCACAGCTCAGAAAAAGTCCCTCTTCAAATGACCAGTAAATATCGCCGAAACGCCTGTCCAAAAATGAAAGATTGCCTCTTTCGGCAAGAAAATCATCGACGCTAAGGCATACCGTGTCGAGAATCCTTTTTATATCACAGCTTTCTTTTTCTATCCATTTGTAAAGCCCGATATAGAAATCATAGTATGGAACATTTTTGGCACGCCTGAGATAAAAAGCAAAAAATCTCAGAAGTCCCATGCAGTGAAAGCTTTGGGCACAGGCAGAAATCCTAACCGCTTCTCTCCAGTCGGCTTTGCTCATCGTATCTGTTTCTACCACAATCTCAGAGCGTGAGCCGAAACGCTCGTCCTCAACAATCCGGCTGTGATTCTGACAGAGAAATGATCGGATTGTTTTAATTCTGTATTTATCAGCCCATTCCTTTGAATAAAGAGCAGTATTCGGCAAAAATTCGAGTCGGTTGATATTGATTGAATAGTGCTGGCCCGCTTCAATGACATCGAAAAGCCCCTTGCAGAAGCTTTCAAGTGTCTCACCTGGCAGACCGAGAATTATATCGGTATAGGTAAACATATTACCCTCATGGTATCGTTTCAGCTGTGCGGCAAAGCTGTCAGAGGGCATATTTTTCCTGCCCGCAATTTCAAGCACCTTCGGTGACATACTCTGTACGGCGACGGAAATTCCCCTGTTCAGCCCCGCTTTCTCAAGCTTGCTGTTAATTCTGTAGGTCAGTTCGTCTTTATTTTTTGCAGAGGTTGTCTCAAATTTTTCGGGGTAACCGTATTTTCTCTTCAATTCAATAACAAATTCCGCAATTTTTTCGTCGCGGTCAAGTATTCCGAAATTGCCGTCGGCGCATACGCAGTATGCGATTTTATGCTCAGCCATCCATTCAAGCTCAGCTTTTACCTTTTCAATGGGGAAGCTGCGAAATGTAGCCTTGCTTTCCGCCCAGCAGCAGTAAATGCATTTATACGGACAGCCGCGATTTGTTTCGAGTATTGCATCAAACTGAGTTCCTGTATAATCGGGGGAACTTAAAATTTCATCAAACATACCGCAAAGGTAAGGCGACGGAAAATCGGAAACATCACAGGAAACAGAACGTTCTGTTTTCAATATTTCTCCGTCAATACGGTATGAAATATTATTGATTTCGTTAAGCGGAGTGTTTTTCAGTATTGCCGAAAAAGCAACTTCGCCTTCGCCATGACAGAGAATGTCGATATATTCGTAATTTCTGAGATATTCGGTATCATCGGGAATCTGGGGCCCAGCAAAAACTGTTATGCATTGCGGGTATTTTTCCTTTACTGCCTTTGCAAGAATCAAATTGTACTCCACATTCCACATGTAGCAGGAAAATCCGACAACAGACGGATTTTCAAGCTTTTCTAAAGCTTTTTCAACGGGTTCCTTTGTAAAAAGCAGGCCGCCGAGCTTATATTCAGCCTTGATTTTGCTGTCGCTGAAGCAGTATGCGGCAATAGCTCCTCTGCGGCATACGGCAGAAAAAGAGAGCCTGAAAGGGAATTGTTCGGCTGAACCATATATACTTTTTTCACTTGCACACACTCTTTCTTATTTTTTGACAACCGAAAATTTACGGAGCATTTTATTTTCACGCTTTCCGTACCAGATGTTGTTTCTGGTATAATCCTCCCAGTTGTCCTCTTTGCACTTATCCGGAACAAGATATGTCTCGCGATATAAAGGTTTGAATTTTGTTTTGTCGAATATATCGGAGAAATAGTCATTCCAGTCATATCTGCATTTAATTAATACTGCTTCCTTATGAGGCAGTTTTATTATTTCTTTCTGATAAACCGACAAATCTTCAAAAAGCTCAGCATCTTTGAAATATGGTTTAAGATAGTTATTCACCTCATCATAGAAACTATCAAGTTCAGCCGCACAGCAAAGGAAAAGGCCTTCTTTGAATGAAAGATATGAATCGGAAAATCTGGAATCGTAGAAAAACAAACTGCTCTCACCTTTCAGAAATCTGTCTATGGTTGCACAGACCTTATCAAGCGTTCTTTT
Source organism: Acutalibacteraceae bacterium (assembly GCA_045639785.1). Lineage (GTDB taxonomy): Bacteria > Bacillota > Clostridia > Oscillospirales > Acutalibacteraceae > UBA6857. The sequence goes on from JAZUDT010000046.1 coordinate 49,228, forward strand.
GATGAAAACGCTTTCTTTTTCAATCCAATCAAAAAGTGACATATAAAAATCGTAATATGGTATTTTTTCAGCTTTTCTGAGATAAACAGCAATAAATTTAAGAAGTCCGAATGAGTGAAAGCTCTGTACGCAAATCGAAAGTCTCATCGCTTTTCGCCAGTCACTTTCAGACATAGTGTTTGTTGAAACGATTATTTCCGATCTTGAACCGAACTTATTTTCCGGAGTATATACGGTATGGTCCTGACAGAGCTTTGAACGAATTGTTTTTATTCCATACTTTTCTATTGTTTCATTTTGATAAAGAATGGTGTTCGGCAGGATCTCGCACGGATGCACATTGATAGAGCTGTGCTGACCGGCTTCAATTGCACAGAACAACCCTTTACTGAAGCTGTCAAATGTTTCTCCCGGAAGTGCGAGTATAAAGTCGGTATAGGTGGACATTCCTTCCCTGCGATAAGCTTCCATCTGATGTGCAAAATTTTCAATCGAAATGTTTTTTCTGCCGATATTATCAAGAACAACAGGAGAAAAACTCTGAACCGCAACGCTTATTCCGCAGTTCAGGTTTGCAGAATCCAGAAGGCGGTTTATTTCAAAAACAAATTCATCCTTGTTTTTAGCGGCCGATGTTTCAAATTTTTGAGGATAACCATATCCTTTTTTCAGTTTGACAACATAGTCTGCAATATCATAATCCCGTTTAAGCATTCCGAAGTTTGAGTCAGCACAGATGCAATATACAATTCTATTTTTTGCCATCCAATCAAGATCTGCATAAACCCTTTCAATCGGGAATTCTCTGAAATTGCTTTCAGTGCCTGCCCAGTAGCAGTAAATACAGCCGTAAGGACAGCCTCTGTCAGTTTCAAGTATAGCATCGAAATACAAGTCCGAGTAGGCTTCGTTATTGATAATCGAATCAAAAATCCCGGCTGTATAAGGCGATGGATAATCAGCTATGTTTTTGTAAAATTCCTTTTGAGTACGTACAACAGAGCCGTCTGAATCTCTGAAAGAAATATTTTTTACAGATTTGATGTCCGTATTGTTATTAAGTGAAACAAGGAGATTTCTGAATACCCTTTCACCTTCTCCGTGCATAAGAATATCTATAAAGTCATAATCTTCAAGGTACGTAGTATCATCAGGAATCTGAGGTCCCCCGAAGGCAACAATGCACTGCGGAAATCTTGTTTTAATTTCACGGGCAAGAGCAAGGTTGTATTCGATGTTCCACATATACGATGAAAAACCGACAAAAAAAGGATTATCCAGTGATGAAACAACCGTCTGAGTAGGAAGCTTCAGAAAAATAATTTCTCCGAGTTCATAGTTTTCTCTGACTGTTTCATCCTGCATTGCATAAGCAGCTATAGAGCCTGCTGCATACGGAAGATAAACTTCTTTTGAAAGATTATTATTAGGTTGGATAAGATATATCTTTTTCATCTGAACTCCGCTGCCCATTATCTTAATTGATGTAAGTTATGTCTCTGATAATATTCTGACTTCCTTTTCTGCCGTACCAGATTGTTTTTACTGCATATTTTTCAAGATTATGCGATACTTCACCCGGATTAATGAGTATCTTATTTTTTGCTTTTCTGAGCTCATGCGGTTTTCCGCAATATACATCATTGAAAAATCCCGGGAAGTCATAATTCAGCTCTAAAACCGTGCTTTCCGAATAAGGCGTTTTGACGACGTTCATCTGATAGGTCATAAGTTCATCAAAAAGCTCAGGATTGTCAAACCATTTTTTCAGAAACATCTTTGTTTCCTCATAGAATTTATTGTATTCGAGAATAATTTTAAGGAATGAGCCTTCTTCAAGCGGCCAGGTAAGCTTGCCGTATTCATCAATACAGCAGGTCAGTGAACCGGAGTTATTGAGAATTTCAGAGTATTTATTGTAAAGCCAGCCGTAAATTCTTCCGCAGACTGTATCTTTATTGTTTTTCGCCCATTCAATAAGCCCGCAATAAAAATCGGTATATTTTACTTTTTTTTCATAGTAGAGATATATCGCAATACTCTGCAAAAGTCCGAGATTGTGATACGTTCTGACAAAAACAGAAAGAATGTTACTCGAAATCCACATCTCCTCTGTCATGGTAGATGTGGAAACAACTATGTCGGAATATTCATTAATCTCTTTTGTGTCTGGGACGACATGATACTGATGCTGCTGAGTTCTTGCACATTTAATTTTATATTTTCTTACATATTCGGGGTCATTCATTATTGAGTTTTTCAGCAGTTCACAGTTGAAAAAGTTTATCGCCATGTGCTGACCGCTTTCAAGAAGAGCCTCAATTCCGTCACGGAATGTTTCATAAGATTCTCCGGGAAGTCCGAGAATAATCTCCGAGTATGCGGCAATGCCGTTTGATGTGTAAAGCGACATAAGCTTGTTAAAGCTTTCAAGCGGCATATTTTTTCTGTAAATATTATCAAGAACAGACTGCGTCATAGACTGAAAAGAAAGGGTTGCGCCCTTGCTCATTCCCGCATCGTTGAGTTTTTTGTTGATTCTGAAAACCGTTTCGGGATTGTTCTTGGAATAAGTTGCCTGAAATTTCATCGGATATCCGGTCTCGTTGTGCTTGTCGATAATATAGTCAATAAGCTCTTCATCTCTCGGGAAAAGTCCGAAATTTGCATCAGCCGCATAACAATACTCGATTTTATTTCTGCTCATCCAGTCTATTTCTTCCCTGACGACTTTTTCGTCATAAAGTCTGACTCTTGCTTTAATGTTACCCCAGTCACAGAATGCACATCTGTTGGGACAGCCACGATTTGTTTCAAGAATAGCAGAAAATTCAAGCTCCTCCGTTTTAACAAGTTCATCAAAATATCCTTCAAGGTACGGAGAAACTCGGTGAGGAATCTGAGCGGTGACACTCTCTGTGTGATAAATCTTTCCGTCTGCCTTGTAATACATATTTGAAACATCTTTTAGCTCCGCTTTTCCGGCAAGGCTCAGAAGAAGCAGTCTGAAGGTTTCTTCGCCTTCGCCTAAAAGAACGAAATCCACATAATCCGCTCCGATAATATCGCAGTACTTGCTAACCTGATGACCACCGAAAACTATATGGCAATCAGGAAATTTCTTTTTTACTTTCTCGGCAAAGATTTTGTTGTATTCATAATTCCAGACATAGCATGAAAATCCGATAAGGAAAGGATTATCAAGGCTGTTAACGGCATCATCAATATCAGTTCTCTTATAAAAAAAAGACTTGAACCGGTATTCTTCCTGTATATCTTTATCTCTGAATGCGTATGCAATCAGCGAACCTGCCGCATAGGGGAAATATATAGAATTCCCATATTGTGAGTTGGGCTGAACCATATAAATGTTTTTCATCGAAATCACCTGTTTTATATTCAGTCTATGGTGTTCGGCTTGCTCGAAAACATCATTCTGTTGTTTCGCCTGCCGTACCAGATTATCTCTTTTGCGTATTCCTCCCAGTTTTCTGTGATGAACGAAGTTGTGAATTTGTAAGTTACCTCGCTCTTTTCAAGTTTGATATGGGAATTACGGAGAATTGCGTCATAGTAGTCTCTGAACCTATATTTGAACGACTTGCTGAACTGAGCCTTGTTCGGCTTGAGAACAACCGCTTTCTGGTATTTTATCATATCCTCCAGAAGTTCGCAGTCGTCAAAATACCTTTCAAGGAATCCCCTCATTTCGTTATAGAAGATTTCAAAGCTGTAAAGGCATCTGAGAAAAACCGCCTCCTCAAGGGGATAAGTAATTTTTCCGAAGCGATAATCAGTAACCGTCAGAGCACATCTGCCCTGCGTAAAGCCATGAAGAATATTTGAAACCTCCTCAAATATTGGCTTGCAAAAGCTACTCTCATTCATAATGAAGCTATAAAGTGCACTATAAAAATCATAGTACGAAACGCCGTATTCCTTATTTGCATACATTGCAAAACACTGCATAATACCGAAGTGATGGAAGCTCTGTACGCAGGTGGAAAACTCATTTGCTTCAATCCAGTCATCTACACTCATAGTATTCGTGCCGACAATAATGCTTGAGTAGCCCGAAAGTACATCATCCATTTTTTCGCAATGATACTGATTGAGTGAGGTGGTAACTGTTTTTATGCCGTACTTTTTGATGCATTCCTTTGTTGCAAGTTCAGAATTTGGAAGCAACTCGCAGTAATACGCACTGACTGAGCTGTGCTGACCAAGCTCAAGCACCTGGCACAAACCACGACAGAAGCTTTCTTTTGTTTCGCCAGGAAGACCTAAAATAAGCTCGGTATAGGTTGAAATGCCAGCATCCCTGTAACGGGCAATCTGATTTGCATACTGCTCCGGAGAAATATTTACCCTTCCGATGTTATTAAGCACCTCAGGAGAAAGGCTCTGCAACGAAAGAGTGGCACCCTTGCCGATACCGTGCTCTGCTAACAGTTTATTTATTCTGAATGTGCGGTCTGGTTCATTCTTTGCATAAGATACCTGCAATCTATTGGGATAGCCGGTGCTTTCCTTAAGCTCAACCAGCTTCATGGCGATAATTTCATCACGCTCGAACATACCGAAATTCGCATCAATGAGATATACAAACTCCATTTTATGCTCCGACATCCATTCCATCTCCGCGAGAACCTTTTCGAGAGGAAAAAGTCTTACCTTTGTCTTCAGCTCTCCCCAGTCGCAATAACTGCAGCCGTACGGACATCCCCGATTGCTTTCCAGCACGCAGGAGAACGAATACTCCCCTTTTGCGATTATATCGTCAAAAATACCGTTAAGATACGGAGAAGGATAATCGGAAATTGTAATTAATCTGTTCTCAGTCTGAACAGCTTTTCCGTTTTCGTCTCTGTATGAAATATTCGGAATATCTGAAAAAGAAGTGCCCTTGTTGAGCGCAATAAGCACATCTCGAAAAGCCTCCTCACCCTTGCGGTGAATGATTATGTCAATAAAAGGATATTTGTCAAGAAACTCTGTTGTGGGAGGAACATGATGACCGCCGAATTCAATTATACAGTCGGGATATGCCTTTTTGAGCTTTTCGGCATAAACAAGATTGTAACTGTAATTCCAGATTGAATTTGAAAAGCCCACAAAAGCAGGATTTTCAAGCCCTGCTATACTTTCGTCAATATCTTCAAGCCGATAGATTATTTCTTTCAGCTCATAGTTTTCGCTGACTCTTCTGTCACTGAGCGCATACGCTGCAAGCATACCTACAGCATAGGGAAGGTAGTATGTGTTACCGTACAGACAGCCTGCCTGTACCAGGTAAAAATTCTTTTTCATCGCACATCACCCCTTATACTAATGTAATTATACATAAATAACAATCCTGTTGCAAGTATTTTTGGGGAAAAATATTGTTAATTTTGTTAATCCGGACAAGATTATTGTTCCCGATATTCTCTGCCGAAACTTCAACTGTGCCGATATTTTACACCCCTGTCACTCAATTATAAAAAGACTTTTCGCTTGACTGGGCACACCATGTGTGATAAATTACTAATAAAGCAAACGGTTCGGAGGTAATATAGATGAAAATATACGGCTTACAGAAAATGACGCTTCTTGACTACCCGGGAAAGGTTGCCTGCACGCTTTTCACGGGCGGCTGTAATTTTCGCTGTCCGTTCTGTCACAATGCTATGCTCGTGACAGAGCTTGACAGTGACAACAATTATTCATGTGAAGAAATATTCGACTATCTCAAAAAGAGAGCGGGCATTCTCGACGGCGTATGCATTACGGGAGGCGAGCCTCTTCTCAACCCCGATGCGGCAGAATTTATATCCGAAATAAAGTCACTCGGGTATTCGGTGAAGCTTGACACGAACGGCTCATTCCCCGAAAGGCTTGAGGAACTCATCGACAGAGGGCTGATTGACTATGTGGCAATGGATATAAAGAACACAAAAGAAAAATATGCCGAGACCGTAGGGGTAAAGGAGCTTGACTTTACACCAATACAAAAAAGCATAGAAATAATCATTCAGGGAAAAATTCCCTACGAATTCAGAACTACGGTTGTGAATGAGTTTCACACCGTGCGGGATATTGAGAATATTGCAAAAATGATAGCGGGCGCAGACGGATATTACCTTCAGAAATTCGTCGATTCGGGCAATCTCATCGGCTCCGACCTCACACCGCCCGATAAAGCGGATATGGCAAAAATGTGCGAAAAAGCTTCATTTTATGTCAAAAACACTCAGCTTCGGGGAGTGTGATGTAACACAAAATTAACACAATATATGCGAAAATACTTGTTGACAACACACTATATGTATGATATAATCGGCTCAACAAACTTTTAAAGGGGATTTCTCATCATGTACAGTGTAATTAAAAGGGACGGAAAAACAGTTGCGTTCGATATTTCAAAAATCAGAGGAGCAATAATGCTTGCCTTTGATGCGTGTGAGAAGAATTATCACTCCGATGTAATTGATTTTCTTGCGCTCAAGGTTACGGCTGAATTTGAGCCGAATATAAAGGAAGATAAAATCACCGTTGAGTGTATTCAGGACGCTGTCGAGTCCGTGCTTATCAAGGCAGGATATGACGATGTGGCGAAAGCTTATATACTTTACAGAAAGCAGAGAGAGAAGCTTCGTAATCTCAGCAATACTCTCCTCGACTACAAGGAAATCGTCGATAATTATCTCAAAATAAATGACTGGCGTGTTAAAGAGAACTCCACCGTTACATATTCCGTCGGCGGTCTCATTCTCTCAAACTCCGGTGCAATAACGGCTAACTACTGGCTCTCGGAAATCTATGACGACGATATTGCCAACGCTCACAGACACGCCGATATTCATATTCACGACCTCTCTATGCTCACCGGCTACTGCGCCGGCTGGTCACTTAAACAGCTTATTCAGGAGGGTCTCGGCGGTGTAATGGGCAAGATTACCTCTTCGCCGGCAAGTCACCTTACTTCGCTGTGCAACCAGATGGTCAACTTCCTCGGAATTATGCAGAACGAATGGGCAGGCGCACAGGCATTCTCATCATTCGACACCTATCTTGCTCCCTTTGTCAAGATTGACAACCTCGACTACTTCCAGGTCAAAAAATGTATAGAGTCATTCGTCTACGGCGTGAACACACCGTCACGCTGGGGCACACAGGCCCCTTTCTCAAATATCACTCTTGACTGGGTTGTTCCCGCTGACCTTGCCGAACTCAACTGTATTGTCGGCGGCAAAGAGGTCGATTTCAAATACAAGGACTGCCAGAAAGAAATGGATATGGTGAACAAGGCGTTCATCGAGATTATGATTGAGGGCGACGCAAACGGAAGAGGCTTCCAGTATCCTATCCCCACTTATTCAATCACAAAGAATTTTGACTGGTCAGACACGGAAAACAACCGTCTCCTTTTCGAGATGACCTCAAAATACGGCACTCCGTATTTCTCAAACTACATCAACTCCGATATGGAGCCCAGCGATGTCAGAAGTATGTGCTGCCGTCTGCGTCTTGACCTTCGTGAGCTTCGCAAAAAGTCCGGCGGCTTCTTCGGCTCGGGCGAGAGCACAGGCTCTGTCGGCGTTGTCACAATCAATATGCCGAGAATTGCATACCTTGCAAGCGACGAAAAGGACTTCTATGAGAGACTTGACAAGCTCATGGATATTTCCGCCCGTTCACTCAAGGTCAAGAGAACGGTTATCACAAATCTTCTCGATTCGGGACTTTATCCTTACACAAAGAGATACCTTGGCTCGTTCGACAACCACTTCTCGACAATCGGTCTTGTCGGCATGAATGAAGCCTGCCTTAACGCAAAATGGATAAAGGCCGACCTCACACACAAGAAGGCTCAGGACTTCACCGTTGAAGTGCTGGGTCACATGAGAGAGAGACTTTCCGATTATCAGGTTGAATACGGCGACCTTTATAACCTTGAGGCAACACCTGCCGAATCGACCGCATACCGCCTTGCAAAGCATGATGTTAAGCGTTATCCCGACATTATCACGGCGGCAAAGACAAACAAGGATACGCCTTACTACACGAACAGCTCACATCTTCCCGTCGGCTACACTGAGGATATTTTCTCGGCTCTCGACATTCAGGACAAGCTCCAGACGCTCTACACCTCGGGCACTGTTTTCCACTCATTCCTGGGCGAGAAGCTTCCCGACTGGAAAGCGGCGGCAAATCTTGTCAGAAAGATAGCTGAAAACTATTCACTTCCCTACTATACGCTTTCGCCGACATACTCTGTCTGCAAAACTCACGGCTATATTGCGGGCGAGCATTTCCTCTGCCCCGAGTGCGGCGACCGTACAGAGGTTTACAGCCGAATCACGGGCTACTACCGTCCCGTTCAGAACTGGAACGACGGCAAAACTCAGGAATACAACGACAGAAAGGTTTACGATATAGGCAACTCCGTTCTTAAGAAGAAAGACAGTCAGAGCGGTAAAGCTCAGGGCGAAAGCGACGGCTGTGTATGCGGCGAAAAAGACGGCTTCTATCTTTTCGCAACGGCAACCTGCCCCAACTGCAAGATAGCCTGCGCCGCGCTCGATAAAGCCGGAATCGCATACGAAAAGGTCTATGCAAACGATGAACCCGAAAGAGCGGCGGCTCTTTCGATAAGACAGGCCCCCACTCTTGTCGTTGTCAAAAACGGCGAATGCACCAAGCTTGCCGGAGTATCGGAAATCAAAAAGTTTATCAACACAGAGGAATAATACATTATGTATGATATAATTGTAATAGGCGGCGGCCCTGCGGGGCTTGTCGCCGCTCTGTATGCAAGAAGAGCAAACAAAAGCGTTATCGTTATTGAGAAGGAAAATTTCGGCGGTCAGATTACATTCTCACCGAAAGTGGAAAATATCCCCGGCTTCAGTGAGCTGACCGGCAGTGAATTTGCCGAAAAGCTTGTTGACCAGGTGATTAATCAGGGGGCAGACTTTGAGTCGGCTGTTGTCGAGGAGATAATCAAAGGCGAGTTTTTTACCGTCAAAACCGACATGGGCGAGTTTTTCTCAAAGGCGGTCATAATTGCTTCCGGCGCAAAGCACAGACGTCTCGGCATTGACGGGGAAGAAAAATATATCGGCGACGGAATATCATTCTGTGCGGTATGCGACGGTGCGTTTTACAAGGATAAGATTGTCGGCGTTGTCGGCGGCGGAAATTCCGCATTGCAGGAAGCGGTGCTTCTTTCCGAGCTTGCAAAGAGAGTATATATTATTCAGAATCTCTCTTTTCTCACCGGTGAAAAACAGCTCATAAATCAGCTTAAATCAAAGGACAACGTGAGAATACTGACCGACAAAACAGTTTACGGATTTCTCGGTGACAGCGGCTTTGAAGGCGTTGTGCTGAGAAATGAAACCGACGGCGAGGAAAACGGAGAGCTTTCCGACCTTCCGCTTGACGGACTTTTTGTTGCGATAGGTCTTATTCCGCAGAATGAGCCTTTTGAGAATATTATAAAGGTCAACGAGCACGGCTACATTGTTTCGGGCGAGGACTGCCTGACAGATGTTGAGGGAATCTTTGCCGCAGGAGACTGCCGGACGAAAAAAGTCAGACAGGTTGCGACTGCCTGCGCCGACGGAGCATCGGCGGCGGTTGCGGCGTGCGAATATATTGACAGACTATAATAGACGATAAATTATAAATAAAAAAACTGGCTGATAAATGAAATCAGTCAGTTTTTCTATTCAGCGGGTATTTTTGGTGAAATTTGCCTAACGGCAAATGTGAAATATTGCTTTACTTTATTTTATGTTTTATTCTCTCTTATTTGCCGATGATGAACATCATGCTTGAGCCGATAAGTATCTGACCGATATAATAGGTGAGAATGTTGAATACCTTGAGCGGTCTGTTTTTCTCTTTTCCGCCGAAAAGCAGAAGCGCAAGGGTTGCGTCGGATATAATGAAGAGAAGAGAGCCGAGAGTGACAGTGAAAAGAGAGGCAATATCTGCGTCATCACCCTCAAGAAACAGTCTGCCGCCAAGCTGAAAGCCCGTGACAAGCATTATCGAGATAACCACCGCATAGAGCAGTACCGGAACTGCCGCAATACCGAATTTCATATCTTTCATTACTGCATAGATTACGCATGAAAATACGATTATCAGTATAGCCGTAACCGCTCTCCAGTCAAATACCTCTGCGCCCGGAACATAGGTGTCAAGAGCTTTCTTGTAGGCAATAATGTAAAATATATGCCCCACAAGAAATGCCACAAGTCCTATTCCCGTAATGAGCTGATTGTCCGTCAGAAGGTGGAGGAATATATCCCCGACCATTCCGAGCACAAGTCCGATTATAATAAATTTTATGTACGGCGTGTATCTGTCCGCCATAAATGCAGAGCATACACCCGATATGACGAAAAGCGAAGACGCTACCGTTTTGAGAATGAGAGAGGTTTTACACCTTTCCGGCCACGAATATTTGAGAAAAAGCGGAACAAATATACATTCGAGCGCAACTGCGGCTATATATATTATTCTTGCTGTCATAGTTCTGCCTCCGAATCAGTTGATTTTTCCGTAGTGAACAGGGTCGGCAAAGGGGTTTGCAAGTGGTATTACCTTTTCGGCAAGATTGCCGATAAACTCATTCGGGATTATACCCTTGACCGAGTTTTTAACATTGTCAAGCATTACACTTGAGGGTGGAACCGTTGAAGGCTCCATGCTGACTCTGCCGTCCCTGAATCTGAATTTCAGCCGTCTTTCCGCAACGGTCTCGATAACTCTTATGCGAACTTCAAGCGTATTTTCGTCCGACCATGCGCCGACGGAAGCGGTGTTGTATGCAATACCGCCGAGAACAATCTTGCCCCAGAGGTATTCGCCCTCCATTCCTACGGGCACGGTGTTCATCTCGTCGCCCTCGGTCCACGTCATTATCATTTTATCCTCGGCAAAGCTGAGACGCACATTGTCGATATTGCCCGCCTTGTCCTTTTCCATGAACACAGCCGCAAGAGGAAGAATACTGACGGGCATACCTATCACGTTAAGGATATGAGCCTTGAGGAAAGAAATCGTTTTTCCGTCAATCGTCTTTTCAAGTGCGCTTCTCGGTGCCGCAGAAAGCTTATCATAAGGCTTGAAAGCGACCTCGACGCCGGCTTCATCGGGATTATCGTCGATAAACGCTTTCGGGAAATGTCTCCATATACAGTCTCTTGTCTGCTGCTCATCGATATTTCCGCCCTGCATTGCGAACACGGCGTCCTTGTCCTCAAACACAATGCCGAACTGCGAGAACATTCCGTCTGCACGGTATGCGTTTTTGTAGCTGCATCTCCAGAAGCAGTAGCCATAGCCGTTTATTCCGTCTATATTGTCACTGTAAGAGTCTGTTATCGCCTTTGTTCCCTCTTCGACCCAGTGGCGGGGAATGACCTGTTTTCCGTCATAAACGCCCATCTGCTGATAACAGAGGGTGAATTTCGCAAGGTCCTCAAGGGTGAGGAAAATTCCCCAGCCGCCGGTTTCAATTCCCGACGGGCAGGTCTCCCAATATGGGACGTCCATACCGAGAGGCTCATAAAGTCTCGGGGTGAGAAACTCGGTCACGCTCTGACCTGTCAGCCTTTTTATCATGGCGCAGAGGACGTACATATTCTCGCTTATGTATAAAAATTTCGTACCCGGCTCGTCAGCCCAGGGTGAATTGACAAAATCCCTGAGCCAGGTATCCTTTGTTCTGTCAGTCATGGGACTGACGCTTTTTCCGCTTCGCATTGTGAGAAGGTCGAGAACATTCATTTTCTCAAGCAGTGGGTCATATTTGGTTGGACGCATCTCGGGAAAAACATCGAGGAATTTCGTCTCAAGCGTCAGAAAGCCCTCTTCAACTGCAAAGCCGATTGCCGTCGAGGTGAAGCTCTTTGAAACGGAATACATCATGTGTGAGTGCTCAGCGCAGAAAGGCTCCTTATACGCTTCACAGGCAACCTCGCCGTGACGCAGAACCATGAGGCTGTGTATCTCTATACCCTCTTTTTCACAGTCGTCAATAAACGCCTGAACCTCTCTTGAGTCAACGCCGACAGACTCAGCTGTTTCGGCTCTCACAAGAGACTTTTTTTCTTTTACGGTCGAAATCATTTCTTCTTTCCCCTTTTATTTTCTTAAAAATTTTCTGAGCCAGAGGGGCATTTTTCTGTCTGCCCTCATGTAGTAAAAATACATCTGAACTACTGCAAGAAGTGCCGCAATGAGAAGCACGGCTATTACTTTTCCCCCCGTTATTCTGAAAACGCCGGGCAAAACGCTCTCTGTGGCATCGGAGAGCACTTTATTGTTGATTGCAAGGTTAAGCTTGCTTTTAGCAAGAGAAAGTGTCTCAAACGAGGCAAGTGACGTCATTGTATAGGCGGCATCTTTTTTTGCTTTCTCTATTTCTTTTCTGCTCTGTGCCGTGAGAAATCCCATTTCAACCTTATCCGCCTGAGAGACCAAGGCTCCGAGAGCTCCCCTCTCTGCGTCGAGCTTATTGAGATAACCGACAAGGTCGGAAATTCTGTCCGTCTCTATAACGCTGTAGCCTCTGTCGATTATATCTCCCCACGTTTCTTCGCAGTCGGGGCGGTTTCCGCTCTCGTTCATATCGTAGGTTTTCATTCCGGCTCTTGATGAATATGACGTCTTTGAAAACGCCGAAATCACGCCTTTTCTGAAAATCGAGCCGAATGTGTTTTTCGTGCCCAGATAGACCATTTTACAGCCCGCCTTGCTCAGAGAGCTTATATAACTTCTTGCATTAAAGAGAATGTTTCCGTGATATTCGCCCACAACCGAGCACATTGAGCTTGTTGCGGCAATAAAGGCTTTTATTTCTTTTTTCGGGGCTTTTGTTCTGATTATCGCATTATTCTGTGCGCCGGAGGAGTAAATGAGGTTATAAAGCTCCTCTCTGTACTGCCAGCCGCCGTCAATAATGAGAGTTTTATCATTGTCAACCGCACATTTGAGCACACTCGGCAAATCGGCAATAAAATACTCTGAAATGTTCGCTGATTTATCCGTCAGATGAAGAGACACAACCTGAGAAAGCGGAAGCATACTTATCACCATGCCCCTGCCCTCAAGAGAAACGTCGCCCAGCTCGTTGCTGTCTGAGAGCACGAAACCGCCGTCAACCGTTCTCTTTATATCAATGCTGGCGCAGTCCGCTCCGGCTTCAAAAGCCGCCTGCACTGCCGCAAGCGAGTTTTTGGGATATTTCATTGTGTCTCCGCCGTGAGCAACAGCTATTATTTTTCCGTCAGATGAAAACGGAAGTATCTCCTGAGCACACGCCGTAACCGAAAATGCAGACACGATAAGTGCCGCAATAAAAACCGATAATACTTTTTTTAATCGCTTCATTTTTTCCTCTTTTGCACTCAGCCGATGAGCTGATAACTTTCACGGTATTTTTTGATTTGTTTGTTTTTTGACCTGATGAGAACCGAAAAGACAGCTATCACCGCCGCAAAATACAGCGCAAGTGCGGCAATGAAAGGCACGGTATAGTTATGAAGTGCATTATACAGCCCTTTCATATTACCGAGTGAGAATCTGAGCACACCCATTATTTCCGAATCCTCGACGGTGTAGATTGAAGAGTCGTTTCTCTCTATTTTGACAGCGCAGAAACCGTCGCCTCTCGCCACTATTTCTTCAAGCATCAATTTGCCGTCAAGCGGGAAAAGAATGGTTTTCGTGCCCGATACGCTCTCACGGTGCAGAAGCACGAGGCTGTCCGTCTCCTTACTGCTTTTTATATTCTCTCCGTCAACATAGCACAGGGAATAGTCGCCGAATTTCAGCATTGTGTTTTCCGTACTTCCCGTTTTGCAGACGACAAGTCCGAACGAAGCGAAAAGAATACCCGCAATAATTAATACTGCCATAAAAAAGGAAAGTATGCGTTTTGCTCTGAACGGTCGCTGAACTGTTTTCTCAAGCCTCTGCTGCTCTTTTATCTTTTCTTTTTCTTCCTTGATTTCACGGCGTGCCTCAGCCTTAAACGCATCTATGTCGCCACTGTCTGCACTTTCGCCGTTTGTCTCATCGCTGAGTATCTCGAATTTTGACGGGTCGAATTTGAAATCGGGAAAGCTTTTCAGTGCTTCCTCCTCCGTCACATTTTCACCGGAAAAAGCTACATTTTCATCAAAGGTGTTTTCCTCTTCGTCCGGCAGTTCATGAAAAACCGAGCTGTTCTCAGAACGACTGACATTTACGATGGCTTCGATTACATCTGACGGGAGCTGTTCAAAGCTTTCCTGCCCCGGCTCCTGCTTCGGCTCCTTTTCTTCGACGTTTTCTTTCTTTGAAGAAAAGAATTCACGGTCAAATGAATCAAGCTCTATCGGTCTGTGCGGTTTCATATCAAATACCTCACTTTGTATAGTTTTTATGCGTTAAACATTGCTTCTGCTTTTTTAATGAGTGAAAGGATACTCTCCTTTTCTCCGCCGAGAGCATTGACGTCCTTGGCAAGTCCGGATTTTTCCTTATTGAGAATTGCTATTTCCTTTTTGAGCGTCTCCACTCTGCTTTCAGCGTCTGCGATAATGCTTGCACATTCTTTTTCGGCTTTTTCGATAACCTGCGCCGCCTTTTCCTGAGCCGCCTCGATAACGCACGACGCTTTAGCCTCAGCCTCTTTGAATGTTCTCTCTGAGTCGGCACTCTGCATAAACTCCCTGAGCTTTGACGCAAGGGTACGGCAGTCAGACGTAAGACGCTTTATTTCTTCCTTTAAGGTTTCATTTTCATCTGAAGAGGATTTTTCTCCTGCTTCTCCGGCTTTCTGCTCCATTTCTCTGCCCCACTCGACGGCATTTCTGTACTCCGCCTGAAGAAGCTGAATATATCTGTCAACCTCGGAAATGCTGTAGCCGTTTTCCTGAACGGTAAAATCAAATTGAGCCATATATACACCCGCTATTCTTTATTTGATTTGTTTATTATACTATATTACTCCTTGCATTTCAACATATTACGGTAAAAAAGCGGACACAATATTTTTCTGTTTTCAGACAATATTTTTACGTTTTTTAATCACAGGGCTTTATTTTTTTGCGATACTATGGTAATATGTAGAAAAAGCGGATAGGGTGACGCGAACATTCCTGACCGCATACCAAACAAAAGGAGAAATACTATGGACAGAACATACTCAAGCTGGACAGACGGAACATGGAAAAGTGCTCAGAAAGAATATACAGAGCCGACAAAGCTTCTCGCCGACGACGGCACTCTTCTTTCACCCGGCTGGGCACGTCACAACGTATTTGAATACGACAGAACAAAGGTTAAGCACCCATATCGCCGCAAGGAATGGGACTTCTATCAGATTTCCAACGGAAAGCTCATGCTTCAGCTCAGCTTTGCCAACATCTCCCTTGGCGGATATGTTTCAGCCGTTCTCATTGACCTTGAACACGGCGGAAAAATAGGCGGACCGACTGCTTTCTTCCTCGGCGGAAAGGACAAATACGTTCTTCCTCCGAAAGGTGATGTTCCCAACAACGTAAAAATGAAGATAGGTGCCGCAGAATTTGAATTTGACACCAAGGAAACAAGCCGCACCCTCTATTTCAAGCAGGGTAAATATGAAGTCAACGCTCAGATGGACATTATGCCCGGTCTCGAAAACATCACCACCGTGCTTCCGTTCAAGGGCTTCCCCGACAGATACTTCATGACAACAAAGCAGAACTGTATGCCGTGTGAGTGCACATTCAAAACTCCTGAAAAGACATACGTTTTCTCAAAGGACGACACCTTCTGCTCACTTGACTGGGGCAGAGTTGACACCCCCTACAGCCTTGTGTGGTACTGGGGCAACGGCTCGTCTTACGTCTATGACGCAGACGGAAACAAGCACATTTTCGGCTTTGAAATAACATGGGGCATAGGCGATGAGACAAACGCCACCGAAACCTGCCTCTTCTATGACGGCAAGGCACACAAAATCGGGGCGGTTGACGTTGAAGTGTTCCCGAAGCCCGACAAATATATGCAGCCCTGGCACTTCATCTCGGAGGACGGCAGATTTGATATGACAATGACTCCGTTCTATGACCACCACGCCGACACCAATGCTCTCGTAATGAGAATGCACTCGCATCAGGTGCATGGCAAATGGAACGGAACGGTTACCCTTGACGACGGTACAAAGGTCGAAATCAAGGATATGTATGCTTTCTGCGAATACGTCGAAAACAGATGGTAAAATAACTGAACTGATTTTAAACAAGCCGGGCGGCATACGTCGAGTATGCTGTCCGGTTCTTCTTTTGTTAAATCGGCATTCGCATTTCTTGACAAAATGAACAGCAGTGATATATAATCGGTGTATCATGCATCGGGGGGTTATTATGGCGCAAAACAACGAAATTCATACAGGTCACCGCAAGCGGCTGAAAGAACAGTTTTCTGCCGACGGCGGCAAAAATATGAGCGATTTCACTTTCCTTGAGTATGTCCTGTTTTTTGCCGTGCCGCAGGGCGATACAAATCCCCTCGCCCACCGTCTCATTGACAGATTCGGCTCATTTGACAAAATCCTCGAAGCAAATAAAACCGAGCTTCTTGAGGTCAGCGGAATAGGCGAGCATACGGCATCGTTTCTGACAAGTCTGCTGCCCGTATTTTCACGGTATCTTGAAAGAAAGTCGGGTGAAAGCTTTGAATACACCGAGCTTGACAAAATCCGTGAATACATCACGGGGCAATATCTGAACACCGAATGCGAAAAAGCAATGCTTCTCCATTTTGACGCAAAGGGAATTTTTGTCAATGCTTATTGCATCGGCACCGGCGATATGAGCAATATTGAAATCAACAACCGTGATATAGCTTCTTCCGTTGTGCGTGACAAGGCGGTTTATTCCATTCTCGTTCACAATCACCCGTCGGGTATCGTCACGCCCTCCACAAACGACCTGAAAGCGGTGGAGGAGATTTCGGCTTTTCTTAAAATGATGTCGGTAACCCTTGTCGATAATATAATAGTAACAAGCAGTGACTTTTTCGCTTTTTCGCAAAACAGCAGATATGTGAAATATCTTTTCTGAAAACAAAAAATGCGTTCAATCAGAAATCAGGTCTGATTGAACGCAATTTTTTGTTTTTTCAACAGTTATAATCAATCGGGAGACTCGCCGCCGCATTAAGGTCGAGGGAAGCGGTGTTTGAAGAAAGATATTCATAATAAGCCTGCGAAGCCACCATAGCGGCATTGTCGCCGCAGTATTTAAGCTCGGGCACAAATAACTGCCAGTTGTTTCTGTCACAGCATTCTTTCATTTTACGTCTGAGAAACGAATTTGCAGAAACTCCGCCCGCAATCACAATCTTGCTGTAGCCGAAATCCTTGCACGCTTTTTCGGTGTTTTCAACAAGGCAGTCCGTCACGCAGTTCATAAACGATGCGCCAAGGTCTTTGACATTGATTTCTTCACCCTTTTGCCCTGCGTTGTGTATTGTGTTTATAACGGACGTTTTAAGACCGGAGAAGCTGAAATCATAAGGACAGCCGTCAACGTGGGGGTGCGGGAATGAATATGCGTATGCGTTTGCGCCCGACGCCTCTCTGTCAAGGTTAAGCCCGCCCGGATACGCAAAGCCCATACTTCTTGCCGCCTTGTCGAGGGCTTCACCGGCGGCGTCGTCACGGGTTCTGCCGATAATTCTGAATTTTGTATAATCGCTGACCTCTATCATGTGCGTATGACCGCCGCTGACCACGAGGCAGAAAAACGGAGGCTTCAAATCGGGGTGAGAAATATAGTTTGAGGCTATGTGCGAGCGAAGATGATGAACGGGAATGAGCGGTTTGCCCGACGCAAAAGAAAGCCCCTTTGCATAATTCACTCCGACAAGAAGAGCACCTATAAGCCCCGGTGCAAAGGTGACCGCAACGGCGTCAATTTCATTGATTGTCAGCCCGCTTTGTAAGAGTGCCTCCTCGACCACACCGCAGATATTTTCGGCGTGCCGCCTTGAGGCTATCTCCGGCACCACTCCGCCGTAAAGCTTATGCTCCTCAATCTGTGTCGCAACTGCGTTTGAAAGGACTTTTCTTCCGTCTTCGACAACGGCCGCCGCTGTCTCATCGCACGACGACTCTATTGCAAGTATTTTCATGTTACTCCCCTTTTTCAGAACGTCTTTGTCATTATTATTCCGTCCTCAGGCGGAAAATCATAGTAGTTTTTTCTTATTCCCGCACTGCAAAACCCGTATTTTTCATACAAGGCTATTGCCGCACAGTTACTTTTTCTCACCTCAAGAGAAATGAAGATATTTTTTTCTTTTTCAGCCGTTTCAATGAGCTTTTCTAAAAGTAAAGAGCCTATTTTCTGTCTTCTGTAAGACATTTTTACAGCAATATTATCAATATAACATTCACCGCTCAAAACGTGCATACCGGCGTAGCCGACGACTTCACCGTCACAGAGACACACGAAAAATCTTGTCAGCTCGCTCTCTGCCGCTTCTTTCAGGCTCTTTTCGCTCCAGGGCACGGAAAAGCATTCCTTTTCTATCTGTGCAACCTTTCCGATATGCTCCGGCATCATTTTTTCAATAACAGCCACCGTAATCTCCTCAGTCTGCATATTCTACTCGCTCAAGTTTAAAACAATAAGCGAAAAAAGTCAAGATTTTATCTCTATACCGGTGTAATAATGCTTCAGTATTTCTTCGTATGTGCTCCCGTTTTTTGCCATGTATGCCGCCGCATTCTGGCTCATGCCGACCCCGTGACCGTAGCCCGTGCAGGTAAAAGTGAAAGTGCCGTCCTTCTGCGTGAGGGTAAACGCACCGCTTCTGAGCGAAAATGCCTTTCTCAGGCTTTCACCCGTCAGCTCATTGCCCGATATTTCAATCTTTTTCACATATCCGCCTGAGTTTGTCTCTGCACTGCCGATTTCAACGCTTTTTATATCCTTTACTCCGCAGGAAGCAAGTCCGTTTATCATTTCCGCTTCACTGAAATCATAGGTTGAGATAAATTTCGGCGACAGTCTGTCCCCGTCGCTCGTCACTGACTGAAGATAGGGCACGTCCTTGCCCCACACGTCGAGCGCACTGTTTGTTCTGCCCGAAGACATTGCATGGTATGCGGGCTTGATTATTTTTCCGTCATAGGTGATATATTCGCCCTCGACCGCCTCGACCGCCTTTTCGATTTTTTTAATGTATTCACTGTACTTCTTGCCCCATTTTTTCTTTATCTCGGCTTTGCTTTTGTATGCCTGATGAATACCCGAGTTATCGGTCAAATCAGCCTCGTCGCTGTATGGCTCGCCGAGAAGATACAGCGCATAGGTGTAAGAAACGACGGCCTGCGCCTTGAGCGCCTCTTCACCGTAGGTCGGCAGCATTTCGGAGGCGACACAGCAAACTATGTAGCTTTTCATGTCCACGCTTTCCACCTTGCCCGACGAGGTTCGCAGAACACGCACGGTCTTTTCTTCCTCCCGTGTATTCTCCTGCGCTTTTTCTTCCTTTACTTCGGTTTTTTCCGTCACGGCGGAGGAATAAACAGCAGTAGCCGCATTTTCACCGCCGCCCAGAAGCGAAAAGAGCGGCACAAACAACATAGTCAGAAATAAAATCACGGAAATTACGGCGTAAAGCTTCATTTATTTTTCCCTCTCTTAATATAAATTTAACTGCGTCAATATTGACTTATCATAATTTGTGTTATAGAATAGTATGAAATTTTATATGTGCAGACAATATTTTTCTCCAGAGGTGCAATATGGCAAAATACACATTACCCGTTGAGGATTCCACCCTTGATATATTATGCGGACAACTTGAGAATAAGAACAAGATTGAACAGCGTGACTATTGGAAATACGGAGTTAAAAGAGGTCTGAGAAACGCCGACGGAACAGGCGTTATGGCAGGTCTGACAAAAATCTGCTCCGTTGAGGGCTATTACATTAACGACGGTGAAAGAGTGCCCAAGGAGGGTGTTCTCAAATACCGGGGATATAACATAAACAACTTCATTGAAAGCTGTGACAGAGAGGACCGCTTCGGTTTTGAAGAAATCGTCTGGCTTCTGCTCTTCGGCTCTCTTCCGACCGAGAAACAGCTTGGTGAATTCACCGCTCTTCTCGGCAGATGCCGTGACCTGCCGCCCGAATTTATCGACGATATTATGATGAAAAATCCGTCAAAGGATATAATGAACAAGCTCGGCAGAAGTATTCTCTGTCTCTATTCACGTGACGACGACCCCGACAACAACGACATACGCAATGTTCTGCGCCAGTCAATTCAGCTCATTTCGCAGATGCCGACAATGATGTGCTACGCCTATCAGGTGAAAAGAAGAATATACTACGGTAAGAGTATGTATCTTCACCCCATTAAGCCCGAGTTCAGCACGGCGGAAACAATACTTCGCTCAATAAGGTCGAATAAGGAGTTCACCCGTGAGGAAGCAAGGCTTCTCGACACCTGTCTCATGGTTCACGCTGAGCACGGCGGCGGTAACAACTCCACCTTCACCGCAAGAGTTCTCACCTCAAGCGGAACGGACACATACGCATCTATTGCCGGTGCTATGGGCTCTCTCAAGGGACCCAAGCACGGCGGCGCAAACCTCAAGGTGAAAGAAATGCTCGCCTATATGAATGAGGCGTGCACCGATATAAACGACCCGGGGCAGGTCACAGACTTTCTGACAAAGGTTATCCGCAAGGAAGCCGGCGATAAATCCGGCCTCATCTACGGCATGGGGCATGCAGTTTACACAATATCCGACCCGAGAGCGGTCATACTCAAGGAAAGAGCAAGAGCATACGCCGCAAAAAAAGGCTTTGAAAAAGAGTTTCGTCAGCTTGAGCTTGTCGAAGAGCTCACGCCCGAAATTTTCAGAAACGAAAAGCATGACAACCGCCGTATGTGCGCAAACGTCGATTTATACTCCGGTCTTATTTACAGTATGCTCGGAATACCGGAAGACCTCTATACACCTATGTTTGCTACAGCGAGAATTGCCGGCTGGTGCGCTCACAGAATAGAAGAGCTTATGACCGGCGGCAGAATAATCCGTCCCGCATACAAGAGCGTTGCCACAACGAGAGAATACAGCGTCCTTTCCGACAGAACAGAGGACTTCGCCGAAGACCTCTACATACCGTCGGAGGAAAGATATTGACGGAGGTATATCATGAAAAAGCTCAATATAAAAGGCTCAGTGCCGTTTTTTACACCCGCAAGGCTTATTGCCGTGTATGCGCTTTCGCTCATAATATGCGTGCCGCTGAGAATATTCCACGTGTTCAGTCTCATTGAGCCGCAGACAGGTTTTTATTCCGAAACGAACTTCAGCGTTGTCATTTTCTATGTTGTTCTTGCCTTTTCGTGCCTTTTCTGTCTGGTCGGGGCATATCTTTCAAAGAACAACATAACTTTCACGGATAAAAGCGTTAATGCAAATGTCCCCGTCGGAATTATTGCGATTTTGCTTTCAATCGGATTTTTCCTTGACTTCGGCTACTGCTTCGTGCTTTCCGTTGACGGTGAAAACGCATATTCCTACACGGCGGCTGATTCCTTTGCCGCACTCATGCGCTCGGGCTTCATTCCGAGAAAAGCGGAAATGCTCTTCGCCGCCTTGTCCTTCATTTACTTTCTTGTTTTTGCCATTCTTGTCATTTCAAAGAAATATAAGGGTCAGATGAAGATTTTTTCACTTGTCACGGTGTTCTGGGGAATAACAAGACTCATCACTCTTTTTGTCAGACAGATAAGCTTTGTGCGTGTTTCCGACCTCTTCCTTGAAATTGCCGCAACGGCATTTATGACTCTCTTCTTCTTCTCATTCTGCGAATGCGTCAGCGGGGTTTACAGAAAAGAGGCTCAGTGGAGAATACTCGGCGTCGGACTGCCCGCCTCGCTGTGCTGTCTTGTGATTCAGATTCCGAGAATAGCCGCCGGCATTTCGGATAACATTCATGCAGGAGAGCCGGGCTACACCGTTCTGCTCTATAATGACGATTACATTCTCAACTATGTTGAGATTTTCACGGGAATAATCATTATCTCATTTTTCATCGCCCTGATTAAAAACAAAAAATCGGAAAACAATAATTAAAAATAAAGCCGTTTGGTTATTCCATTCGGCTTTATGATTTGTGAAAGGAATGATAATTTTGTCACAGACGCTGTCGCTTTTTCTCGGCAATATGCAGTCAGCCGCAACTCAGGTCGGAGTGCTCTATATTATCGCCCTTGTCGGCTTCATCTGTGCAAAAACGGGGCTTTATACAAGCGATACGGCGAAAAAGACCACCGACCTTTTATTCTATATAATTACGGTCGCTGTCATTATCAAGTCATTTACCGAAATGAGCTTTTCAAAGGAATCGGCAAAAAGCTTTGTTGTTGCTCTTTTGTGCAATTTTCTGACTCTCTTTATTTCGATAGCCGTATCTCTTCTTTTTTTCAGAAAAAAGGACGAAAACCGTCCCATTTTCCGCTTTGCCGCCATTTACGGTAATGCGGCATACATGGGCATACCTCTTTCGTATGCGATTCTCGGCTCGGAGGGTGTATTCTATGCCTCAACGGGCGTCATCGCCTTTAATGTGCTTGTGTTCATTCACGGCGTTAAGATAATGACAAAGGAGGAGTATAAATTCGGGCTGAAAAAAGTAATTCTCAATCCCGGAATAATCGGCACTGTCATTGGGCTTCCGCTCTTTATTTTCGGAATAAAGCTCCCTGTCATCATTCAGACACCGCTTGAATATATCGCAGGCGTGAATACTCCCCTTGCTATGATTATCTTCGGCACATATCTTGCTTCGACCGACCTCAAAAGCCTGTTCAGGGAAAAACGTATTTTTGTTTCCGCTTTTCAGAGGCTCATTTTTGTCCCGCTGATAATTTTGCTGATTTATAAGCTGATGGGGCTTTCCGGAGCAATTCTGACATCTCTCTGTATCACCGCCGCCGCACCCAGCGCAAACAACACCATACTCTTTGCGGCAAAATATGACCGTGACACGGGGCTTGCTTCAAAGACGGTTGCAACAGTCAGCTTTATTTCGATTATTACCCTGCCCGTCATTATCGCTCTTTCGCAGAGCGTATAAACTGTCGCATTAAAAAGCAAAAATACAGCCGCACAGAGTTTAAAAGCTCCATGCGGCTGATATTTATTTTCTGTCATCTTTTCTTATAGATTACGATTTCAGGCTCGCTTCCATTCACGCTGTAGCTACATATAAGTATGAATGATGTGTCGGCAACAACGCCGTAGCACACGCCCAAATCGGCAAACTCAAGCTGACAGCCCAGATAAATGTTTTTGTCGTCGAGAAATTTTACCTTTTCTCCGCCGGGCAAAGTGTATTCAAGATTCACAAACTCTCCCGAAAGCTCAAAAAGCTCATCTGTCTCGCCGATTCCCTCGCTTCTGAGCAGGGAGTTTATCTCTTCTCTGAGCTTATTCTTAAACTCATTATAGCATTCCCTGCCGCCGGTTTTTATATACTGCGCCGCAATGCATCTTCCGCCGAAAGGGCTTGCGTCTGTTTCTTCACAGCCCTTGCAGTTATCTTTAAATGCACACTTTTCACAGTCTGCTCCGCAAAGTGAACTCATATTTTCCTCCTATTTATATTTCGATGTTATTCCGTAATATTCCTCAAGGCAAAGCCCGCTTTTATAGATTTTTGTTGCTTTATCCGTGCCGACATATCTGACGTGCCAGGGCTCATAGACATAACCCGTTACACTCTGCTTGCCTTTCGGATAGCGGATAATAAAGCCGTATTTATACGAGTTTTTCTCAAGCCATTTGCCCTCTTTCGTGTTGCCGAATGAGCTTGAAAGGCTGTTCAAATCCATAGCAAGTCCCGTCTGATGCTCCGATGTACCCGGTCTTGCGGAATAGGTGTCGGCAAGTGCTCTGCCGTCCTTTGCCACGTATCGGTTATATATTCTCTTCTGCGTTTCGTATGAACGGTAGCCCGAAACGATATACAGCTTCACTCCGTCCTTTGCCGCCGCCGACTGCATACGTGAAAATGCCGCACTGCACTCCTTTGTCAGTCCCCCCGGTGCATATCCGTCAGGCAGGGCATAGGTTTTGTTCGCTATCAGCAGACCGTCAACATAGGTCACGCCGTTCTTGACGGTGATTTTGTAGCCTTTCGATGTTAAGGCGTATGCCTCACCCGTTTTCACGCCCACCTTTTTCCAGCCGGAGGCGTATTTTTTGCCCTCACAAACAATATAAGCACGTATTCTGAAATAATAGCGTGTATTTTCCTCAAGGTTTTTCAGCGTGAATGAAACGGTGGATTTATTGAGCGTTTTGCCTGTTTTTGCCGAAAAGTCGGATTTTTTGCTGTACTGAAGCTGATAGCCCTTACAGCTCTGTTCTTTCCATTTCACGGTGATTTTATTGCCCGAAGCACTTGCGCTTTTAACCTTAACCTCTGCGGGAGAGGTGCAAACCACAGCGTATGCGTATTTGCCGTAAAGCTTTTTTCCGCCGCTCACAGCACAGGCACGCACACGCAGACTGTATTTCTTTCCGCTTTCAAGGTTTTTGAGCTTAAATGCAGTTTTTTCGGTCTCGCCCACCGTTTTGTATTTTCCGTCGGTCTTGAGCTGAAGCTGATAACTTTCTGCTTTTTCGTCCTTGTCCCACCTGACAATGAGCGTTTTTGCCGTGCATGAGGATTCCCTGAGATTTTCCGGTGCGGCAGGCTCACTGACGGCGGTCACTGAGACAGAGATCTCTTCCTTTGCAAACACCTTTGCGGCGGCAAACGATGCCGCAAGCACGGCGAAAATCAGAACGAATGAAATAATTACTCTTTTGTGTTTCAATCATATCTCCCCCTTCTTTTCTATACACATTATATATCCCGACAGAAGATATTGCAACTTGTAATTGTGAACACAATGTCGAAAAAAGAAGTTAAAATGTGTTAAAAATAATTTTTTGAAAAATGTTTATTAGTATTTTGTTAATATTTTAGTAAAAACCTATTGACAACAGCAAATAATCAATATATAATAACGCAAGAGAGATGAGCTCTCCAATATTGCAGAAGGGAGATAGAACAAATGAGCTACGACGGAAAAGAGATTTATGTTGATGTCCAGATGGAAGGCTTTGACGGTGGTAAATTCCCCCTCAAGAACATCATCAACACAATTTTAGCATTCCTTACCAGCATTTTCAATGCATTCATTCGCTGATTTAATCAGAGACAGAACAATTTTAATTTTAACAGGAGGGTTTAACAATGCTTGAGTTACTTAAAGATTTAATTAACGGTATAGTTAACTATGATCCCGAAGCTGCCGGAACAGCTAAGGCTAATGCTATAGCTGTTTTCCTTGCAAAGTTCTTTACTTATGTAAAGGGCCTCATGGGTATCGAATAATTAAAAGTAATTTTAAAGCAGGGTTTCGTTTTGGAGGCCCTGTTTTTTTCTGCCCGAAAACGTCATATTGAAAATATGCGCCTGATGTGATATATTCTTTACATAAAACACGAGCGGGAGGGGTTCAATGAAAAAAGTCATCACTTTTCTTTTGTCACTATTGATGATGTTTTCCGTCACTGCGGCGGGCTTTTCCATCGGCAAAAGAATGACCGACGGCATTGACCTTTTCACCGCCGACGAAGAAGCCCGCCTTGAGACCTTTCTCGCCGAAAGATGCGAAAGCGACAGCTTTGATATTGTTATTCTCACGGGTAAAAACGGTGAAACAGCAGACGGTTATTATGAAAAAGGCGGCTACGGCTACGGAGAGAACAGCGACGGAGTTTTGCTTTTTATCAGTGAAAACGGCTGTGATATTTCCTGCTTCGGCTTCGGCGAAAATGCTCTTAGCCCGTATATATCACAGCTCAGTAATGATTTTGTCTCAAACGCCGACAGCGGCGGATATTACCTTGCCGCAAAGGAATTTGCCGACAGCGTCTTCTCCTGCATAAGCTATAAACGTGAATATGATAAATATATTTCCTCACCGGAGGGATATAAAGAAAGCGACAGTAAAAAAGCTTCGACCGTATGGTTTCTTGTTGCGGTTCTCATCATCAGCGTTATCGCAATAGCCATATCGTCAGCCGGAGAAATTAAAAGCGGTATAAAAAACATATTTACAAAGAAAAAACGCAAATAGCCTTTCGCAGGATTTTCTTGAATATCAAAACAGCACTGCCTTTCCCGGGAGAAACACAGTGCTGTTTTTTCGTATTCATTTTATAAGTCCTTTGATAAATATCTCTATTCCTATTCCGATAAGAATTACTCCACCGAGAATGCCCGCTTTTCCGGCGAGCCTTGTGCCGAATTTCTTTCCGATGGCAAGACCGGAGGTGCATATCGCAAGCGTAACAAAACCGATTATCAGCGACTCTGTCAACGCCTCGTAAAAACCGAGAGACGATATTGTGAAGCCGACTGAGAGTGCGTC
The DNA here is from genome assembly GCA_045639785.1 of Acutalibacteraceae bacterium. Taxonomy (GTDB): domain Bacteria; phylum Bacillota; class Clostridia; order Oscillospirales; family Acutalibacteraceae; genus UBA6857. Next base: position 75,724 of record JAZUDT010000046.1, read on the forward strand.
TATTGAGGTGGCAACACCCTGAATCAGAAGCGAACCGAAGCCGACCGCCCCTTTTTCGTCTGAGCTTTCCTTGTTCTTTATCCCCTCAACAAGCATACTGCCGCCGATATAAAGCAAAAGTGCAAGTGCGATAAACGGTATGTATTTCTGAAACGATGTAAAAATGCCCAGAGCAGTGTGAACGCACAGCCAGCCCAGAAGCGGCATAAGCGTCTGAAACAGAGCAAAAATTCCGGCAACACCGAGCATTTTTCTTTTCTTCATTTCGGGCTCGTTAAGCCCGTTGGCAAGCGAAACGGAAAATGCGTCCATCGCAAGCCCTATTCCGAAAAGAGCCGAATTTATAAAAAACATCAATAATTTCCCTCCCGACAAAAGGATAACTCAGTCATCCTCCAGCTTGAGCACAGCCATAAATGCCTCCTGCGGCACCTCAACCGTGCCGAATGAGCGCATACGCTTTTTGCCCTCTTTCTGCTTTTCGAGAAGCTTTTTCTTTCTCGTTATATCGCCGCCGTAGCACTTGGCAAGAACGTCCTTACGCATAGCCTTTATCGTCTCACGGGCGATTATCTTACTGCCTATCGCTATCTGAACGGGCACCTCAAACATCTGCCTCGGAATATTGTCCTTGAGCTTTTCGGCTATCTTTCTCGCCCTCGTCATCGCCTTGTCACGGTGAATGATGAACGAGAGCGCGTCTATCACGTCGCCGTTGAGAAGCACATCAAGCTTCACCACGTCAGAGCGCACATACTCCTTGATTTCATAGTCAAACGATGCATAGCCACGTGTTCTTGACTTGAGAACATCAAAAAAGTCATATATGATTTCGTTTAAAGGCAGCTCATAGTGAATATCCACTCTGTCGGCGGAAAGATATTGCATATCCTTGAATGTGCCGCGTCTGTCCTGACACAAATCCATAATTGCGCCGACGTATTCGCTCGGCGAATAAATATGGGCGTTTGTCACCGGCTCCTCGCTGTAATCTATCAGCGCAGGGTCGGGATAATGCGTGGGATTATCTATTTCGACAACATTTGAGTCGGTCAGATGAATTTTATAGACAACGGACGGAACTGTTGTCACAAGGTCAAGCAGATATTCTCTTTCAAGTCTTTCCTGTATTATCTCAAGGTGCAGAAGCCCCAAAAATCCGCAGCGAAAACCGAAGCCGAGTGCTCCGGAGGTCTCCGGCTCGTAAGAGAGAGAGGCGTCGTTGAGCTGTAGTTTTTCAAGTGCATCACGCAGATTTTCATAGTCTGCTCCGTCGGCGGGATATACACCGCAGAAGACCATCGGGTTAACCTTTCTGTAGCCGGGAAGTGCCTCTGCGGCAGGTCTCTGAAGCTTTGTCACCGTGTCGCCGACCTTTGCGTCACGCACGGTCTTTATTGAAGCGGTGATATAGCCGACCTCACCGGCAGAAAGCTGACTGCACGGCTCAAGAGAGGTGGCTCCCATATAGCCGACCTCGACGACATTGAACTGTGCACCCGTCGCCATCATCTTCATTGTTTCGCCCGCTTTCAGAGTGCCCTCCATAACACGGACATAAACTATAACACCTCTGTAGCTGTCATAAACCGAATCGAATATGAGCGCACGAAGCGGTGCGTCATCGTTCGCCTCGGGTGCGGGAATATCGGCGACTATCTTCTCAAGCACGTCAACGACATTTTCGCCCGTTTTGGCTGAAATTCTCGGTGCCTCAGAGCAGTCAAGACCTATATCCTCCTCAACCTCGGCGCATACCCTGTCCGGATCTGCGGCAGGCAAGTCAATTTTATTTATAACCGGCACGATTTCAAGGTCGTGGTCGAGCGCAAGATATGTGTTGGCAAGCGTCTGGGCTTCAACTCCCTGAGAGGCATCAACAATGAGTATTGCCCCCTCGCAGGCGGCGAGTGAACGTGAAACCTCATAGTTAAAGTCAACGTGCCCCGGAGTGTCGATAAGGTTCAGAACATAGTCTTTTCCGTCCTTTGCCTTATAATTAAGCTTCACTGCGTGGGACTTTATTGTTATGCCCCTCTCCTTTTCAAGCTCCATATCGTCAAGAATCTGGGCTGTCATATCCCTTTTCGCCACTGCGCCCGTCAGCTCAAGAAGTCTGTCGGCAAGCGTGCTTTTTCCGTGATCTATGTGCGCTATTATTGAAAAATTCCGTATATTCTCTTTCGGTGTTGACACTGAATTTTCCTACCTTTAAATTATTTTTGAGCAAGTATCTTTTCGATAGCGGCAAGCTTTATACAAATGCAGAGAAGATCTGCCGCCGTCATAAGCTCGTCAACGGGCGGAAGTGACGGAGCAATTCTTATGTTCTCGTCCCTCGGGTCAATGCCGTAGGGATAGGTTGCGCCGACAGTTGTCAGTACAACCCCCGCCTTTTTGCACATTTCGCCCACTTTTTTTGCCGTGCCCGGCATTACATTGAGGGATATGAAATATCCGCCGTTGGGCTTGTGCCACGAAGCGATGCCGTATTGACCGAGCTCTTTTTCAAACTTATCGGCAACAGCCTCGAATTTCGGTGCCATAATCGCTTTATGCTTCTGCATATACGCAATTACATTTTCTTTCTTTCCGTCAAAATACTTGACATGGCGAAGCTGATTGAGCTTGTCATGGCTGATTGTCTGAAAATTCATTCGTCTCTGAATTTCCTTTATATTGTTATCCGATGCCGCAAGTGCGGAAACGCCTGCGCCCGGGAATGTGATTTTTGCCGTTGAGCAAAACTCCACAACCATATCCTCATTGCCGTATTCGGGCAGAATGTCGAAGATGTTGAGAAGCTCGTCGGGGGTATCCGTCAGGTCATGAATACAGTAAGCATTGTCCCATATAATACGGAAATCCTTTGCTTTCGGCTTTAAAGCGGCGATTCTTCTGACGGTGCTGTCCGAATATGTAATTCCCGACGGATTTGAATATTTCGGCACACAGAACATACCCTTTACCTTTTCGTCCTTAACCAGCTCTTCAATCTTATCCATGTCGGGGCCTTCGCCGTTCATAGGCACGTTTATCATTTCGATTCCGTAATACTCGCAAATTCCGAAATGTCTGTCATAACCGGGAACGGGACAGAGGAACTTGACGCCGCCCTGCTTTGCCCAGCTTTCACAGCCGCCTATGCCGCTTGCAAAGCACTGGGTAATGAAGTCGAACATCAGCGTAAGGCTTGCCGTGCCGCCGATAATCACGTTTTTCTCCTCAACACCCAGAATATCGGCAAAAAGCTTTCTGCATTCGGGTATGCCGAGAAGTATGCCGTAATTTCTGTAATCCGGCGAAAAATTCATCTTTTCGTATTCGCTGACGGAAAGAGCGTCAAGCAGACCGTTTGAGAGGTCAAGCTGTAATTTTGAGGGCTTGCCCCTTGACATATCGAGGTTTAAGTTTTTCTCTTTGTATGCGTTATACTTTTCTTCGAGCTCTTTTTTTAAGGCTATGAGCTCTTCACTTGAATAATCAAACAGTTTCTTCATACATATTTCTCCTGCTGTATAATCAGAAATCAGCCGAGCCCGTTGTTCTCGGGAACGGAAGAACGTCTCTGATATTTGAAATGCCGGTCAGATACATTACAAGTCTCTCAAAACCGAGGCCGAAGCCTGAGTGCTTTGTACCGCCATATTTGCGAAGCTCAAGATACCACCAGTAGTCCTCTTCTCTGAGACCGAGCTCTTTCATTCTTGCGGTGAGAACATCGAGTCTTTCCTCTCTCTGAGAGCCGCCGATGATTTCGCCAATGCCCATAACGAGGCAGTCGCAGGCGGCAACGGTTTTGCCGTCATCGTTAAGTCTCATATAGAACGCCTTTATTTCTTTCGGATAATCCGTGACGAAAACGGGGCGTTTGAAAATCTTTTCGGTGAGGTATCTTTCATGCTCCGTCTGCAAATCACAGCCCCAGAATACCTTGTATTCAAACTCGTCGTTGTGCTCCTCAAGCATTTTAACTGCGTCGGTGTAGGTTACTCTGCCGAAATCGGAATTTGCCACAGCGGTCAGTCTCTCTATGAGTCCTTTATCGACAAACTGATTGAGGAAAGCTATATCCTGCTCGCAGTTTGCCATAACGTATTTTATAACATACTTTATCATGCTTTCGGCAAGGTCCATATCGTCGTTCAAATCGGCGAAGGCTATCTCCGGCTCAATCATCCAGAACTCGGCGGCGTGACGCTGAGTGTAGGACTTTTCGGCTCTGAAGGTCGGACCGAAGGTATAAATTTTGCCGAATGCCTGAGCCATGATTTCGCCCTGAAGCTGTCCCGAAACGGTGAGGGAGGCTTTCTTGCCGAAGAAATCGAGGGAATAATCTATTGAGCCGTCCTCGTTTCTGGGCGGATTTTCAAGGTCAAGAGTAGTCACCTGGAACATCTCGCCCGCACCCTCGCAGTCACTGCACGAAATCAGCGGCGTATGGGCATATATGAAATCCTGCTCCTGGAAAAACTTGTGAATTGCATAAGAAGCAACGCTTCTGACTCTGAATGCCGCCGAATAAAGATTCGTTCTCGGACGGAGATGAGCTATTGTTCTGAGATATTCGACGCCGTGCCTCTTCTTCTGAAGAGGATAGTCGGGTGTTGATTCGCCCTCAACGGTTATCCTTGTTGCGTTTATTTCAAAAGGCTGTTTAGCCTGCGGTGTGAGGATTAAATTGCCCTCGACCACAACGGCTGTGCCCACGTTAAGGTGAGCCGTTGCGGCAAAATTTTCCTCCTTGCCGTCCTCATAGACGACCTGCAGTCCCTTAAAACAGCTTCCGTCGTTTATTTCCATAAAGCCGAGTGCTTTTGAGTCACGGTTCGTTCTCACCCAGCCGCATACCGTAATAACACTGTCGGCGTATGCGGCGGCATTTTCGTAAAGCCTCGCTATTTCTGTTCTCTGCATTTCAATACCTCCGATTGAAGTCAAAATTATACAAATTGAATTATACTACAAATATACATTTAAAATCAAGCATTTTGAACGCCTTTGAAGTATAATCTTAAAAATTATCAAAACGCTTGCAATATGTGTTGCAATTAAGTAAAATAGTCTCGTTACTTTTTAAGAAAAGGGAGCTTGATTATGAACAAAACATTTAAAAAGGCCGTCGCTGTTCTCATCAGTGCGGTAATGCTTTTCTCCGTTTCATCATTTGCCTTTGCCTCTGAGGTTAAGACAGACTGCGGCGGTGACTGCGGAATAACTCCGAGTATAATAATACCGGGGCTTTTCCAGTCCGAAACACTTGCATACGACGAAAACGGAGACGTATTGCTTGATTCAGACGGAAACGTGCGCACAGGTCCGTTCTTTCTCGACACAAACGAGGTCATTATGGACGCTGTCACAAATACTCTTCTGCCGCTGACGAAAACTCTCGTCAATCAGAAAGACGAAAACGGTGAATTTGCCGACGCTCTCTCACGTGTTCTCGGCAACGCTCTCATGGGCAGAATCAAGTCCGATGAAAACGGAAAGCTCATCAGCTCCTCCGCCGTCAAATACACCGAAAGCATGGCAAAGCTTTCACAGCACGACAAGGAATGGGCATACACAAATATTCCTCTTCAGCTCTATGCCGAAAATGCCGGCGAAGACCACCTTTATTTCTTCTCTTACAGCTCATTCGGTAACATAATTGATATTGCCGACGAGCTTTATGCGCTGATAAAGCAGGTCAAAGAGGAAACAGGTCACAAAAAGGTCAACATTGTCCCCGTCAGTCAGGGGGGTGCGGTGTGTAACGCTCTTCTTGAATTTCACAAGGACGTTACAGAAGACCTCAACAGAATAATATACATAATCCCCGCTTCCGACGGTTCTGACCTTATCGGCGATATTTACGCCTACGGGCTCAACGACACAGACGAAGCACTTTATGACTATATGATACCCTCTCTTCTCGAGGGGCAGGAATGGATTGGTTATCTTGCAAATCTTCTTCTGAGACTTTTCCCGAAAGACACTCTCAACGACATTCTTGACACGGTTATCGACACGCTCATATCCGATTATCTTGTCAACGCAACCGCTATCTGGGCACTTATTCCTCAGGAAAGCTATGCCGTTGCAAGGGAAAAATACTTAAACGACGGAAAGCATGACGAGATAATGCGTCAGACTGATTTATACGCCCGGGCGCAGGCTAACGCCCGTCAGAACATTCTTAACGCAAGAAATGCCGGTGTCACCGTGTTTGATATTTGCGGCTACAATATTCCCCTTTTCACGATTTCAAAAAGCTGGGACAAGAAAAATGCCGACGGAATAATTCAGCTTGACTCAACCTCACTCGGCGCAACAAGCGTAAAAGTGAACGAGTGTCTGCCTCAGGGCTATCTTCAGCAGAACACCCACATAGCCGACGGCACCTGCACAAATCCTCTCCACAATCACATTGACCCGTATAACCTTGTTGACGCTTCGACGGGACTTCTGCCCGACAACACTTTCTATTTCTACGGTCACAGTCACGTTCTCACCGCCGGTTGCGGCACGGTTATCACGCTTGCGGTGCGGCTTCTTCTTGACGAAAGCTTCACTGACGTTTATTCACACCCCGACGAGTATTTGCAGTTCAATAATTTTGTCGTCACGGCAGACCTTGAAAAAGACGTGAATGCACTCAAAAATATGCTCGTTTCGGGCAAAGTCCCCGAAGAATATATCGACAAGGCGGAAAAGGCTGTCAAAGAAGCGGAAGAAGCAATAGCCATGACGCAGGTTGACGTTGAAAGCTTCAACACCGCACAGGATAATTTCAACAGAGTTTATGAAGAAATCCTCATGACCGACGAGGAGTATGCCTCATCAAAGAAGCAGGAAAATTTCCTTGACGTATTAAATAAAATTTTCTCGGTGCTTATGAAGATTGTGAACAATGTTCTGAGAAGATTTATCGGGGATAAAGGATTTTCGGAGAGATAAAATTTAAGATAATAGCAAAAACGGGACTGTCACCAATCGGCGACAGCCCCGTTCTGCTACATTTATGTTTCGTCACTTAAAACCGCATGGGCGCATTTTATTCCGTCAACCGCCGCCGAGGTTATTCCTCCGGCGTAGCCGCCGCCCTCGCCGCACGGGTAAAGCCCTCTGACGTTTGTCTGATAAAACTCGTCACGGAGAATACGCACCGGCGATGAACTTCTCGATTCGGGAAAGGTCAGCACCGCCTCGGGCATTGCAAAGCCGTCAAACATCTGCCCCATTTTGCGAAGCCCCTCATCAAGAGTTTTTGTCACCTTTTCGGGCAGAACAAGTCTTGCGTCCGACGGCTGAACACCGAGCGGATAGGTAGGCTTGACACTGCCGATTTTTGTTGACCTTCTTGCGTCAAGAAAATCACCGACAAGCTGACACGGAGCGGTGTAATCCCCTCCTCCAACCTCAAAGGCTCTGTGCTCCATTTCCTCCTGCAATTTTATTCCGTAAAGCACGTCGTCCGAGCCGAAATCTTCCGGCTCAATACCGACAAGAAGCGCAGAATTTGAGTTTTCACCGTCACGTGCATACTCGCTCATTCCGTTGACGACAACGCCGTGATATTCGCTCGTCGCCGCAACGACACTGCCGCCGGGGCACATACAGAATGTATAAAGTCCCCTTGAATGGGGCGGGTGACACGCCATTTTATAGTCTGCCGCACCGAGCGACGGGTGAGAAGCAAAAGAGCCGTATTGCGTTTTGTCAATAAATTCCCGCTTGTGCTCAATCCGACAGCCGACGGAAAACGCTTTCTGCTGCATATCAATTCCCTTACCGTGAAGCATACGCACGGTGTCTCTGGCTGAATGACCGATGGCAAGAATAACGCAGTCGGTCTCCAAATCGAAGCTTTTTCCGCCCTGAACGTAGGTTACGCCCTGAATGAACTTGTTATAAACGATAATATCGGTGAGCTGTGCGCCGAATTTTACCTCTCCGCCGAGAGAAATTATCTCTTCTCTGAGATTTTTCACCACCGAAACGAGCTTGTCAGTCCCGATGTGCGGTTTTGCGTCGTATGCGATTTCTTCGGGTGCGCCGTGAATGACGAATTCATTGAGAACATGGCGTATCAGCGGACTTTTTGTGCCTGTGTTCAGCTTTCCGTCTGAGAATGTGCCGGCTCCGCCCTCGCCGAACTGAATATTTGACGAGGTGTCAATTTCACGTGTTGCCCAAAAGCATTTGATATCCTTTGTTCTTGTCTCAACGTCTCTGCCACGCTCAAGGACTATCGGCTTAAGCCCTGCCCTCGCAAGAGTGAGAGAAGCAAAAATCCCCGCCGGACCGAATCCGACGACAACGGGTCTGAGTGAAGAATGACGTCTGTTTTCGGGCATAATGTATTCGTATTTTTCGACTTTTGAGGCTTTGTTTTCGGGGAAAGAGGCAATGGCCTTTTCTTCATTGACTGACAAAACGGCGTCAACCGAATAGACAAAAAATATGTCGTCCTTTTTCCGTGAATCAATGCTTTTGCGATAGACGTAAAACTCCGTAATTTCGCTTTCTTTTATCCCGAGTATGCCTGCAGTTTTCTTCTTGAGCTCCTCTTTTGTGTGAGTGAGGGGCATTTTTATTTCATTTATTCTTATCATTATTATACCTTATTCCGTAATACTTCTCGCACAGAGTCTTGCGCTCGACCATGCCCAGTTGAGATTGTAGCCGCCGCAGTCTCCGTCCACGTCGAGAACCTCACCCACTGCATAAAGACCGGGGACGAGCTTTGACTCCATAGTGGTCATATCGAACTGAGAAACGTCCGCACCGCCGCCGGTGACCTGTGCGGCATTAAAGTCCTTTACACCGGTAACAATAAATCTGAAACGCTTTGAGGTGTTTATAATTGCGGATATATTCTTATCGCTTAAATCCTTTATTTTTGTATCAGGTGATACAAATGATTCCTTAAGTATAACTCTGCCGAGTGCGGATGGAACAAAGCCGGACATCATATCAAGCGCAGTTATTCCGCCGACGGACTGAGCTGTTAATCTGATTGCACTTTCAAGGCTCTGTTTATCCATTGCCGGAATGAAATCGATATAAAGCTCGGCTTTTTTATTGCCGGAGAAAAGATACGGTGAAATATGCACCGACATTTCCATTGAAATTATGCCGGAAAGACCGTAGTCGGCGAAAAGAAGCTCTCCCGTTTTTTCAGTTGTCTCTCTGCCGCAGGCAAACGACATTTTTACGTCGCATCTTGTTCCCTTGAGCTGTTTGGGCAGATTGCTCTCACCCGTAACAAGCTGAACAAGTGACGGATAAGGCGGTATTATTCTGTGACCGAGCGATTTGAGAAGCATATATCCCTTTCCGTCAGTACCGTGAGACGGTGCGGCTTTTCCGCCGCAGGCAACAACCACACGGTCAAAATATCTGCCGCATACCGAAAAGCCGGAGCCTTTTATTTCAATTCTGTTGACCTCTGTGTCGGTGAGCACCTCAATTTCGTAATAGCTGACGGCGTTTCTCAGTGCGTCGAGAACGCTCTCGGCTTTATTTGACAGCGGATAAACCCTGCCCGAAGAATCTGTTTTTGTGTAAAGACCGAGTGAATTGAAAAACGAAATATTGCTTTCGGGAGAAAACTCTGTCAGCGCATACCCGGCGAATGAAAAATTGCGGTACTCCTCACCCGTCAGATTAATATTCGTCAGATTGCATCTTCCGTTGCCGGTGGCAAGGATTTTCTTGCCGACACGGGAATTTCTTTCAAACAGCGTCACCGAGCAGTCAGGTTTTTCCCTTTTCAGCGAAATCGCACAGGCAAGAGCCGAAGCACCTGCACCAATTATTGCAACTTTCATTCAATCACCTCTTAACCCGTAAATTTTATCATTATTATCTCTTTATGTCAATGCTCGCAAAGCAGTGCGAAAAAGTTGTGAAAAAGAGGTTCTGAATTCAGATGGCGAAAGCGTTTTCAAATTTATAAAAAAGATGGGATTACAAAGCTATCACTGACTCGGATACACCTTATAATCCCATTTTTCTGCATTATCGTTTTTCGGTCTGTGCCGAATGAATGTTCAGTTTTGCTCGTCAAGACTCAAAGAATAGCTGTCAATAAAGTCAGCCATAAAAGAGTCAACCTCTTCCATGTTCATATCCCTCAAGCTTTTGAGCGTCGCTTCACGGGCACTGCGAAATTCGCTGTTACCCGCTTTTTCCTCTTCAATACACTTAATAAGTGCTGAGAGCTTATCCGCCGCTTTGACCGTTTTCCAAAGATACCCGTCCCCGTCCTTGGGGAGGAGTGCGTCCTCATAGCTCGGCTTTAAATCGTCGGGCAACATCGACAGAAGCCTCTGTGAAGCATTGTTTTCAATGAGCGCAAACTGCTCTCTCATATCCTTGCTGTAATACTTCACCGGTGTCGGCATATCGCCCGTGATAATCTCCGGCATATCGTGATAGAGACCGAAGAATGCCGCTTTCTCCGCATTGACATTGCCGCCGAAGCGTGTGTTCTTTATTGTCGCAAGACAATGCGCTATCGCCGCTACGTCGCAACTGTGCTGAGAAAGATTCTCACTCTGAGTATTTCGCATCAAAGCCCAGCGGTTTATGTATTTCATTCTTGAATACAGGGCAAAGAAATGATAACTCATAAATCAGCTTATGCGGGGAGCTCCACCGTATATTCAAATGAAGCCGTGCCGTGCTTGTCGCTGACGAAGGGCTTGACGTTGACGTGCTGAATATCAGCATCGGTGTAAAGAACATATATGCCCTTTGTGATGAGATTTGTCGAGGTGTCGTATGTAACCTCACAATATCCTGTGCTGACAAGAGTAACATTTGAATTGACGTCGCCCTCGGCAAATGAAACGGCTGAAACGCTGGCAAGAGTGCCTGCAAGGTCTTCCATAACGTCAAGCATATCGCCTGCGGGGTCCTGGAATCTTCTTGAGTTGGTGGTTTCTTTTACGTCAAGTCTGATAGTTGCTGTGCCGTCGCCGTTGTCGGTGAACTGATATTTTTCAATATCGTCGGGCTTAACAGCGCACTCAAGACCGGGGTTATCGTCTCTTGACGGAGGCAGGGGTGATGTTCCCTCGCCGCCGACAGCTAAATCAGCAACCTTCTTAACAAGGCTGTTTTCCTTGCCCTCGATTGCAAGAGCGGTACAGGTTGTCTTTGTCTTACCGGTTAAAGTGCCCTGTGCCTTTGTCTTGTTGTAGATTTCAACATACTTTGCCACGACCTCTTCTTTCGATGAGGATGCGCTGAGCTCTCCGCCTTTCTTGCCCTCATCGGGCTTTTCGGCAGGTGCCTGAGTTGTCTGCTCACCGCTGTCGCCCGCCGGCTGTGTTGTCGGTGCTTCTGTCTGTGCCGGCTGAGTAGTAGCCTGAACGGGAACTGAAGCTGTACCGGCTGAGCCCGCTTTTGCAAGAGCATCTGCAAACTTGTCGTCACAACTGACATTGATGTTGATTTGATTCGTGCATGCCGCAAAGCTGAGTGCAAGTATCAGCACAAGGGCAATGCTGAGGATTTTCTTTAAGTTTTTCATCGTTTTGCTCCTTATGATTTTTTCGTGATTCTGCACACTCCGGCAGAATACTTTATCATATTATACTTTTTTATTCCGTTATTGTCAATATCTGCAAAGAATGAAAATTAAAATGTTGAATCGTCAATGATGGGTGACACTTTATCTCAAAAAAATATGATGTTGGATAGGAAATGAGATTTAGGGCATAAAGGAGGAGCCGTAGGCGACGAGTTTATGCCCTAAATCTCGCCGGCGGCTAAGCCATCCTGATACTCTTTCCATACCTCATTTGGACTCTTAAAATCTAAACAGATTTTTGGAATAGTGTTTGACCATTTGTTGTAT
>JAZUDT010000047.1:0-36476 GCA_045639785.1 Acutalibacteraceae bacterium
CATCATTATCACTATCGGTGTTTGCAATATCATCTAATTCTTTAAGCGTATAGTATTCATCAAGCCAATAATCTGGAATGCCATCATTATCTGAATCAAGATGATTTTTAACATAGGTAATTGGTTCCTTCGTAATAGAAATTTCGCCACTACTACTTTTTGATTGAATATAAATGTAATATCTTTCTCCAACAGACAAGGTTAATGACAAACTTATTCTGTTTTTGCCATTTGTTTCAATAGATGCCTGCTCAAAAGATTCATAATCTATTGCTTCCTCTTTACCATAGTATACGGTATAAAAGGAGTTATTTTTGTTCGAGTCGTCGAATTCAAGCCGTATTACATCGTCATATTCAGGATCTTCTACTATTGTGATATTATTAATAGAGTCATTCTCAATGCGAAGCAGGGAATCTGTCACCAACACATACTTGCCGACTTTTGCCACAGCCGAGGAGTAAGAACGCACATAATTTTCCTCCTCTGTAATATTCGTATTAATATTCTGATAACTTTCGCCGTCATAATACTTCCAGCTTATTGTTGATTCATTAAATCCCTCTTCCAAACCAACAGATTGAGACAAAATAGTGCTAATTGATTCCATCTTTAAGATGTTGAATACACTGCAATTTACTGTTTCGCCATTAATGAATTCTTCTTCATTATACTTTACAGCAAATGTGTTCAATCCGTGATTATCTATAGAATAAAACTGATATGTTTCTTTAACATATCCTTCATGTTCATCTTCATAAACTAAATACACATTAAAAGATTTTTTTCCAATATCATTCAATTCAAAAGAATAACAATTATTGATTTTGGTTAGTTTAATATCTGTTATAGTAAAAGAGTCCGTGTTTTCTATATAAGCCCAAGCTTTATTAGCAAAATCAAAAGAGCACTTAACTGTTCCTGATTCATAGCTGAATGTAGGGATTAATGAGCCATAACTTTTTTCATTCGAATGGTAAAGCTGATTTACATAATCACCATCATAAGAGCACTGCACTGTTGACTCAACAGAACAATCGGAATCACTGTACAAATAACCATAATTAGCGGTTTGTCTTTTTTTGTTAGCAGTAGAATAGGCAGTAGCATATGGGCTAGCAAGTCTTGCTAAATATAAATTCAATACTCCCTCTGTAGAAAGATTATATTCGAAGAAATTTCTTGTACATTGGTACGGATCTGTTGGGTCAGTGATGTAAATATATGACGAAGAAGTTGAAAGCTCGATATTTCCATCATGCTCATAATCCATAACGCCAAAATTAGTAGGTGCTCCGACAGGTCGACCCAAATTTTTCCATTTTCCAGAATCTTTTCTATCTAAATGAGGGTCTTCTTTCGTACCTTCATGCGTACAATCATAACAGCACGTAATACCATCATGATTTGTGTCATCATAATAACCTTTGCCATAACAGTATTCATCAAAAAAATCAAAGAAAAAATGACCAGACTCGTGGCAAAGTGTATTGGCATTAAAATAAGGATTAGAGAATTTAAATACCATTATTTTATTGCCTGATTCTCCAGCAGTAAACGCTGGTGATATATCAATTTTGTTACCGTTTGATAATATCGGATCACTATCGAAAACGTATATATCATGATCTGCTTCCAACAACAGTGAGTCTGACGCATAGGGAGTGATGTCGTAACTAGAAATATACGCATGTCCATTCGTCATATTTGCGAATTTTTTTACATATTCTTTCATCGTGTTTTCAACGGTTTTCTGTCTCTTATTCCTTTGATTTTCGGTGGTTCCAACAAATCCAACAGAAAGTGACATACTCGCTCTCGGTTCGTCACATTTAAGGATAGGCTGGGCATTATTAATTAAATCACTTAGTTTCATCCCTTCCCAATTTCCATTATCTGATATATTTTCGGAACATAATTCAACCCATCCCGTATTAAAATGAGCTGACACTGTATACGAACTTGGATGAATTTTTGAAAACCATGGTCTATTTTCGGAAACATACACAAATCCATCGGCATCAGTTTCAATAGAATCAATAACATTGATGCCATTATAAACTGTAACAACAGCACCTGAAAGAGGAGTTCCATCGGCATCCGTAACCAATATGCCTCCTCGACTAAACGCAGCCTGAGTTTCAAATGAAAACGTATGACTCCAATCTAACCCAGCTAATTGTTCTATCGGCACACTTGTCAAAAGCATCAGCACCACAAGCAGCATAGCTGTAATTTTCTTAATAATCCGTTTTTTCATAACTACCTCCAAAACATTGAACAGAATTTTATTTATGTCAATCTCTTTCCAAAGAATTATTTTCAAACTAAAAATGCGTCCCGAAACGAGACGCACAAAAAATGCCCTTCTCGTTTGCTGCGACACAAAATTTTCCATCCATGTAGAATATGAAAATTGAGAATGCACTTTTTAGCAAAGTGTATTCCTACATGGAAAGATAAATAAAATTTTATGTCGCAAGAGTAATTTACCATATTTCAAAGATGTTTTCAATAGGTTGATTTATATTTTTTATTTCAGAACAAACGATATTATGTCGATGTAATACCATTGACAGCAGATTTCCGTTACTTTATAATTGTTACCGGAAAGGAAGTGTACCGAAATGACAGGCGTAATTTATGCAAGATATTCTTCTGATAATCAGCGTGAAGAATCCATTGAAGGACAAATAAGGGAGAACACAGCTTTTGCGGAAAAGAACGGTATACGCATTATAGAGCACTATATTGACCGTGCATATTCCGCCAAAACCGACAACCGTCCTGAATTTCAGCGTATGATAAAGGACAGTGCAAAAAGAAAATTTGATGTTGTTATCGTCTGGAAGCTCGACCGTTTTTCGAGAAGCCGCCACGATTCGATAAAGTATAAATCATTGCTTAAAATGAATAATGTCAAGGTCATTTCCGCAACAGAAGCCATTTCCGAGGGAGCAGAGGGTATTATACTTGAATCCGTGCTTGAGGGTATGGCGGAGTATTATTCTGCTGACCTTGCCGAAAAGGTAAAAAGAGGAATGACTGAAAATGCATTAAAGTGCAGATATAACGGCAGTCATGTTCCGTTCGGATTCTATGTTGATGAAGATAAAAAATATCAGGTTGATAAGTCAAAGGCTCCGATTGTCAACGAAATTTATGAAAGGTATGCACATGGAGAAGCCATAAAATCTATCATTGAAGATTTAAACAGCAGGGGAATTAAAACGGCAATAGGAAAGAGTTTTTCTCCCAACAGCCTTAATCATATTCTTACCAACAGAATGTTTATCGGGGAATATCATTATGCCGATATTATTGTTCCTGACGGAATTCCCGCCATTGTATCAGAAGAGCTTTTTGAGATGGTACAAACACGGCTTAATAAAAACAAACGCAGTTCTGCACATAACAAAGCAAAGGAAAAGTATATTCTTACGACAAAGCTTTTTTGCGGTAAATGTCATTCTATGATGGTCGGCGAAAGCGGAAAGAAAAACGGTGTTATTCACCGGTATTACAAATGTGCCTGTGCAAAACGCAAAAAGGGTTGCGACAAAAAAGCAGTCAGAAAGGAATGGATAGAGAAAAAGGTAATTGAGTACTTACTATCCGTTCTGAATGATGAAGAAACTCTTGAGAAAATGGCGGATGAAGCAATAAAGCTGTTGAGCGAAGATAATGTTATGATTCCGGCTCTTGAAGCTCAACTTAAAGAGGTCAGAAAAGGCATAGGTAATATTATGAAGGCTGTTGAAATGGGTGTTGTAACGAGAACAACAAAATCGAGGCTTGAAGAACTGGAAGCGGAAGAAGACCGCATACAAACGGCAATACTTGCGGAAGAAAATAAGAAGCCGCAAATAACAAAGGAACAGATAATGTTCACGCTTGATGTGTTCAGACATCTTGATTTGTCTGTAGAAAAAAACAAAGAGCGACTTATAGACAGCTTCGTAAAGAGTATAGTACTCAATGACGACAGAATAATAATTACAACCGTGTTCAAAAACGAACCGGCAACTATAATGACAAAAGAAGAAGTGGAAGCCGTTTCAAAAATCGGTTCGGATATTAAATGCTTGGCTCCACCAAAAATTCCGTTCAAGAATGTGGACGGAATTTTTTACTTCATCACTATTAACTCCTCACTCTTCACTAAAAATTTCGTGAACGGAATTTCAGTGAAGAAGTAAGAGAGAAAAGTGAAGAGGTACACGTATTGCATTTTCTATCGGTGCGTACAAGCTCGGTGCAGTATTATTTACTTTGAATCACATAGAAAAGGAGTGGATTTTTTTGTTATTTACATATCTTCTTTTTAGAACTTATGTGTTCTCATTACATAATATTCCACAGCATTACTCGCCTGATATGCTATCTTTATCAGACAGAACATAAAATGTTGTTTGTGCTGCGTATGCAGCATTGTTAGAAGGCGGCGAGACTGCATATTTGGGAGATTGTACTAGGATAATCATTTGTTTTATACGGTAATCGTTGTCTATTTTAGGTATATCGTTGTTCTGCTGTTTTTGCTGAACAAACACCAGAAGCACTGTTTTTTTGGATTTTTGCATTGTGTAGTATTTATTAGAACCATTTTAGAATTTTAGAAGGAAGCGCCAACTTTTTTCCTCAAAAAACTTTCCACGACAGAAAAATCATAAAACTTGACAAACGGCTCAAAACTTAATAAAATAGAAAAGAAAGGATGATTTACATGAATGCTTTTATAAGATTTTTTGCCTTGCTTTCTGCCTTTTTCACCATAATATTCTCCCCGTCGACCACTTACGAAAAAAAAGGAGAAGTCACGGTTTTGACATATAACATTCTTTATGATAAGCTTACCGACAGCAGACTTCACGGCGTAACCGAACTTATCCGCGAAGCCTCCCCCGACTCCTTTGGCTGTCAGGAGGTCAAGCCTATGTCAAAACAGTATCTAACCGACGCATTCGGAGAATACGATTCCTTTTTTGTTTCCGATGAGACCTCTGATGTACAATATAATGCGCTGTTCTGGCGGAAGGATCGCTTCACGGCTGTGGAAAAGAAGTCTGTTTTTCTTTCAAAAACACCGGACAAACCTTCCACCGGATGGGACGCAAGAGACAGACGGATGCTGCAATGGGTGGTTCTGCAGGACAAAGAAACCGGCTGTCGATATGTTCACGCGAATACGCATCTGGATAATGTCGGGAATGAAGCAAAAAATGAATCCGTAAAGCTTATCGAAAAATATCTCGGTGGATATGACTGCCCGGTCGTTGTTTCTGGCGATTTCAACTGCCGCTCCACGGGAACGCCCATTAAGAATTTTCTGTCCATGGGCTGGCAGAACACTATGAATATGAGCGGCATTTCCTCTTCGACCGATACTTATCACGGATACGCGGACAAGGATAAAAAAAAGTCGCCCATCGACTATATCTTTGTCAAGGGAGCTTTCGGCGCATCCGAATGGACAATAAACAGAGGGCAGCTCGACGGACAATATCCTTCCGATCATTTCCCCCTTTCGGTTCGTGTGTGTTTCGACTATACCATTACCGCAAAACAGAATTACCGTTGGCTCAAGCAGCAATAAACTGTATTTCATCATTCAGATAGATTACCAAACAAACTTTTTTCACTTTTTCTTGCAACAAGTAAATTACTTTGATTGTATAATATATTATGGAACGATTGAGCTTTTCAAAAAAGATTAAAACGACACCTTTACACCGAAAAGCGATACCCCTGAACGGGTGGTATCAAGATTGACTTCTATTGCCATCGTCTGTCGGATGAATAACAGGGGCTGTCGCAAATAGATAAAATTTGCGGCAGCTCTGAGTTTTCCACAATGATATAGAAGAAAATAATGTTTTAGATAAAAAATGACACACCAATATTAAAGGCCAGAAAAAACTGCCTTTTCGTTGGTGTGTTTCTGTTTTTTAAGCTGCGGAAATCGGGAATAAAGATTTGTTGAAACGATTTCCGGTAAGTCTGTTGCATAGTTTATTGATGTTAAATGCGAAAGCAAGCAATAAAAATTGAGTTTCGGTTTTCTCTTTTCCCCGTGTTAAAAAGCGTTTGAAATGATAATCCTGCTTGATAACGCCGAAAGCACCTTCGACTTGTATTGAACGGTTTTGTCTTAACAAAATTCCTTGCTCGGTAGTTATCAGTTCTTCAGCTTTTCTGTTTTGCCGGATTAAGTTTTCTCCATTCCCTGACGTACTCTTTTTCTAATCTGCTGTAGTCTAATTCTTCGCAGATTTCCACTAATTTCTTAACAGGATCGTTTTCCGGTATTTTAATCTCTAAATTAATTGGTAACCTGTACGACACAGTCTTTGCGCCGTGCTTGACTTATCGCCTTGAAAATGGTAGAATAAAGGTCTGTAAACTGACCGAAAAGGAAATGAAAATATGAATTATAAATTTATCAGGGGAAAATTAAAGGCGGTATTAAGTCTCGCCCTTGCGGTGTGTCTTATGGCACTGACGCTGTGCGCCTGCTCGGACAGCTCCGCTTTTGAATATGAAATGTCGGGTGACGTTATTTCGTCTAAAAAGGATTTATCCCTCTCCTCCACCACAGCGGGTGCGACAAAGAGCGGAAAGATAATCTCCTCCGGCATGACGAGCCTCTTTCTCGACAGAAAAACAATGTCGCCGGTGGTGAAAAATCACTCCACCCTCTGGCGTGCCCTGCCTAAGAGCACGACTCCTTCGTCGGACGAAGTTCCCGCCGTATTTACTGCCGAGCTTATGTGCAAGGGAAAGAGGTATATTCTCAACAGCCAGACCGACGGCGTAAAAAAGACAATGCCCGTGAGCCGAAAAACCGATAACGGCGTATGCGTGGAGTATGCTCTCTCGCTCGACACCGAAAACGGCGTTTTTCAGATGACGGTGCCCGTGTCGTTTTATCTTCAGGACGGAAGCTTTTACGTTTCTGTCAACTGTGCCGATATAACCTTGTCTGACAGCGACTTCGTTCTCACAAAGCTCAGAGTCATGGATTATTTCGGCTCAAACACGGGAGCTGTTGACGGCGACTATATTCTTGTGCCGGATAACTGCGGAGCGATAATAGATACATACAGAGCGAAAAAAAGCTTTGAAAACCTTTCGTTCAAGGTTTACGGCGATGCAGAAAACAATAATACCCTCGCCGGAGTTTACGGTGTCAGAAGAAAAGACAGCGCATTTGTCGCCATGATAGAAAAGGGCGACGCTGTTGCAACGGTGAACGCCGAGGTTGCCGCACATTCGGGCTACAACCGTGTGGGGGCTGAATTTGAGATAACCGAAACGGCTGTCAAGAACGTCAGCGGCAAGGATAAAATACTTGTGGCAGGCAAAAGCTATGACGGTGAAATCTGTCTTTGCTACCGTTTCACGCAGGGCAACAACGCAAATTATTCCGGCATGGCAATAGCCTGCCGTGAGCACCTCATAAGAACGGGAGTGCTGTCCTCCGACACCGTTGACGATACAGGTGAGCTTCCGTTTGTGCTCTCGACTGCGGGCGACACCGGCAGTATTTCGGGCAAATCTTTCGTTATGACCGATTATGAACAACTCCTCGATATGCTCACATATCTCAAGGGCAAGGGCTTTTCAAATATTTATGTCAGATACAAGGGCGTTTTTACCGGCGGCATGAATCAGGTATCCCTGCAGAAATGCGAAAGGCTCAAGTCACTCGGCACTCAGGCTCAGTTTGACGAGCTTACCGAGTATGCCTCAGCCCAGCAGATGAAGCTGTTTTTCGACCTATCCGTTACCTCCTGCGCTTCCTCGGGCGCAAGGTCATCTCTTCTTGCAAGGGACATTTCGGGCTCTCTTTATTCGTTCGACAAGACCGCCTTTAACTCCGGTGTTTCAAAAACCGTACTCACCGCATACGACAGAATAGACGATAACGTGATAAGCCTGTTCTCCCTCGCCGAAGAAAACGAAATTGAAAATATCAGCATAAATGATGCATCTGCGTTTCTTTATTCCGACTGCGAAAACTCAGCCACGAGAAACGACGTCAGACAGATGATAAAGGACGAGAGTGCATCTTTGACAACAATCGGTCAGCTCATGGTAGAAAAGGGCAACCTTTATATGATTAAAAACGCCGATGTCATCGCTTCTCTTCCGACCGCCTCATCGGTGCAGGAAAACAGCTTTTACAAGGCAGTTCCGTTCATACCTCTTCTTCTTCACGCTACCGTTCAGTACAGTGTCGAACCGATAAATCTCAGCACTGATTTCACAAAGGCAATGCTTCGCTGTGTCGAATACGGTGCTCTGCCTCAGTTTGAGTGGTACTATGAAGACACAGAGGAGACTCAAGGCACAGACGAAGCCGAGCCGGACACCGCCGAAGAAACGCCGGCAGAGGAAAGCACCGAAACCGCCGAAAGCACACAGGAAAAGGAAGAACAGCTCAAGCCCTATTCGTATTCGGACTGGGCGACGGCGGCTTATACCTACTATGACAAGGCAAACAGAGCTCTCGGAAATATAATGGATTCACGAATGACTGCCCATTACGAGGTGCAGAGCGGAGTGTACTGCACCGAATACGGCGACACAAGCGTTTATGTCAACTACACCGACAGTGACGTGACCGTCGGCGGCGTCACCGTAGCGGCAAATGACTTTATGAGGGTCAACTGACGAAATTTACGGCTTGACCGTAAAATATAAAAATCTAATTTACTGAAAGGGGAAAGCGGAAATGCTGTATCTGTGTTTTCCGCTGAAGAAACAATGAGTATTTTTGCAAGAATTTTCACCTTTATTCTCGGTATCGCCGTTACGTTATCTTCGTTTTCGTTCAGGACGATTTCCGACAGAGCTGAGGATTTTCGTGTCACGGCTTATGTTGTCGGCAACAACTTTGTCAACGAAAAGAATATCGACGCCTCACATTTCTCCGATATAACCGACGTTATTCTGTTCGGGGTGTCAAGCTTCAACACTGCCGGAGAGGTCGTGCTCAGCGAAAACTTTGACAAGGTGCTTACAAACGTGAGAAATGCCATCGGAGATTCTCCGGCAAGACTTCACCTCAATTTATTAGGCCCCGGCGCAGTCGGAAGCTTTGACACGTGGGAAGAGCAGATGGACAGTCAGGGCAAACAGCACGATATTGCATTCAGGAGCGGAAAGCTTCAGAAAAACATAAAGGACGTTCTTGACAAATATAGCTTCGACGGCGTATTTTTCGACTATGAATACCCCGAAAAGGAAGAGCACTGGAAAGTCTTTGATGAATTTCTCATTTCATTTGACAGCTATCTGGGCGACGATTACATTCTCGGCTGTGCATTCTCTCCCTGGCATGACGGTCAGTCAAAAGAAGCGATGAAGGTTCTTGATATGGTTGAGGTCATGGCTTATGATTTATGGGAAGAGGACGGCACTCACTCGTCGTTCAAGGACGCAAAATACATAATAAAGCTCATGCTTGAAATGGGTTATGAAAAATCTCAGCTTGATTTGGGCATTCCGTTCTATGCACGCCCCACTACGCAGGAGGCATACTGGTACGGCTACAACGGAAATTATGACAAGCTTGACAAAAACGGTTTCTGCTTTGACGAGGAAACCGGTCTGACATTTTCATTCAACACCTACGATGTGGTCTATGAAAAGACTCAGTGGGCTATTATGAAAGGTCTCGGCGGTGCTATGGTCTGGCACTATTCCTGCGATGTTCCAAAGGAAAACAGCCTTTCTCTCTTCAACGCCATGCACAATGCCATTGAGGACACTGCACACGGAAGAATTTTCCGTTCAACCGGCACGGTTAAGCACCGCTATTGCGCCTGCACAGCCGCTGTGATTTAACGGACTTATTATTGGAGGATTTTAATATGAAAAAGCTGATTTCTGTTATTCTTGCCTTTATCATGCTTCTGAGCGTTATGACAGCAACGTCTGCCGCAAAGGAAGCTTCGTCCGGCACACAGATATATAAAACCGTTATGCCCCTGCCGGAGGAGGAATGCACCTGCATTTGTCACGCCGACGACCTCTATAACGGTACAGAGGATTTTTACACCACCGGTAATCTTAACGCCATTGTCAAAATGGTTCTTTACAGAGTTGAGCTTCTTTTCTGGAGACTTTTCGGCATTAATCAGTTCTGCGAATGCGGAAAAAGACATTATTGAGGGAGGAAGATAAAATGAAAAAATTTATTTCAATTCTTCTCGGCGTTTCCGTTTTAGCTTCTTCGTTTGCGTTTTCCGCCTCAGCGACAAACGCACTGCCAGAGAGTGAGCACTTTTACCGCAGTAATATAACAGAGACAAAGACTTTCCGTTATCCGGGAAATCCAAAGGGCATA
This sequence comes from Acutalibacteraceae bacterium, assembly GCA_045639785.1. Classification (GTDB taxonomy): domain Bacteria; phylum Bacillota; class Clostridia; order Oscillospirales; family Acutalibacteraceae; genus UBA6857. Next base: position 10,355 of record JAZUDT010000047.1, read on the forward strand.
TACGTCACATTCTCTGAGGATACCTACACCGAGCCGGGCGACGCTCTGTCAGTGCTTCTCGACAGAACAGCCGGTGCCGACGAGGTGAAGAAAGTAGCCGAAACCGGTTATCTCAATAAAAAGGGCGACACTCTGCGTGTCGAATACGGCGACGGTATTCTGTTCGGCGATTTTCAGGGAAGCGACCTTGCCGGTGAGACGGTGTATTTCCCGTCTGACAGCTTCACCGTGACGCTCACCTCCGACGGAGAGGGCACGGGCTACGGCTACAAGGTCAGCTCGGTCAGCCTCACCGCCCCAAAAACAACGGCAAAGGTTATCTATCACCTTGACGACAGTCAGTATGTTTCCACTTATTCGGTCACTTCAGACTTCTATCTTCCCTACACCTACAAGAACAAGATAATCGGCGACAAAGCTATTGTCGGCTGGCAGACAGAGGACGGACAGAAGCTGTACTATGACAACATGGGCTCGAATAAGGCACCGTTCACATATTCGCAGGAGGAATACACTCAGGAGGAGTACATGAGCGCATACCGCAAGTGGCTTTTCGGCTCCGACTTTGTGCTTGAGGGCGGAGAGACTTATGACCTCTACCCCGTGTATTGCCCCGTCTCGATTCTCCCCGAGGAGGTCTATTCGTTCACCAACAGCAGCAGATATTTCTGCAATCAGGTTGACGGCTATCTTTACACAAACGAGCATTTCTATCATCAGTATCTCGACTACGGCGCAACCTTTGCACTGTCTCCGTTTGCCCCCGTTGCGGCTATCGTATGCGCCGTCGATACGGCTTACTGGCCGACGTTTGAATGGAGCGGCTCATGCTGCGGCTTCCCGATTACCATACTTTTACAGCACTACGGAAAAATAGATATGCTCTCGGAGCAGAACGTAAAAACGGTCAGCGAGCTTGAGCCAACCGAAAACGTAATAAGCCGTATTAATTTCTATAATAACCAGGCTGTCTCGGCATTCCCGACAGACAACATGGGCATTGAACCCGGAACCAAGGAATACACAAGACAGCTCAAAAAGCTTTATAAAACCGTTGAAAGCGGCACTCCGGTATATTTTGAGTGCTATTATGACAGCGAACATCCGCTCATGATTCTCAAAAATATCGACCTTGACAAAATAGCCGGTGCTCACGGTGTTCTTCTGACCGGCGCATACACCGACCAGAACGGCAACCATATCATTCTCGGGCACAACAACAATTCCTCGAAATATATGAACGGTGTTGCCGATATATACACGATAGACAAGGACTTCACGGCGATATACGATAACTACGGCACATATCTCAACGGCTTTTCGTGGAACGCCGAAATTCTCCACTTCGAGTCGTTCCCCGCAGAGGGACTTCCGAATCCGTTTGCGTGGCATATTTCATTTCTCAAAAATCTTTTCACTAACATAATCGAAATGATAAGATATGCGATAGAAAACAAATAAAAATATTCTCCGTGTTCATCTCGGTCTGAGGTAACACGGAGAATTTTGTTTTTACTGCTGTAATGAATTGCCCTGCTCCATAATCGAAGCCATAAGACCTTTTCTTTTAGCTTTCTGAGGCTTGTAGGCGGGAGGGCTGAGAAGCTTTTTCCTCGCCTTTTTTCCGCCCGCTGAGGCAAGATATTTGTTGACGGCGATGACAATCGGTGCCATCGTTTCGCTCATATAGTCAACGCAGACGGCAAGAAGCTCGGTGTTGTTATTGAGCTCGCCGAGAATAGTAACGGCGATAATATCCTGAACCTCGCTTGAACCGTCATCATAAAGTTCGTTGAGAATGTTGAAGAGCTTTTTCATTGTCTGCGGGTCGTTTTTCTTTATCGTCTCGATAATGAGGGAATTTGCATATTTCGTGAAGAATTCCTCCGGCAGAAATTCTCCGTACTCGGCGGCGTTATCCTTAAAATTCTGTCTGAGTTCGGGATAGACCTGACAAAGCTTGCTGGCAAGCGTGCTTGCGTCATAGCTCTGACCGCTTTTGACTGCCGCCTTTGAAACTGTGGGCGGAGCCTTATAGTTGTTCTTTTTGGCCGCCGCTTTTGTGCCGAATTTTGAGGCAATCGTCTCACTGAAATCGCTGGCGATGTATCTTATATCGCTCTCGTCGCTGTCGCTGTCAATGAGAGAAAGCGCAATCCTTTTGTAAGATTCCTCGGTAGCGTCTTCAAATTTATAATCGGTCGAAAAAAGATAAATCTTATTTTCGTCAAAGGTGATTTTAAGCGTTCCCTTTGCGCTTTCGTATGCGAATACGTTATCCTGCTGTGTGTTGACGGAAACAAAGCCGTTTTTTTCAAGAGCCTCGCTCATTCCGTCCGTAACAGACAATACCTTTTCTCTTATATCTGCCATCTGTTTACACTCCTTAAAATATTGCCCGTGTATTATAACATAAATATTCCCTCTTGTCACTATATAAAATGAAATTTCTTTTTTGTCTGAATGAATAACCCCATGCTTGACCTTGACGGCTTTTTGCAATATAATACAGATTAAGAAAAATTTGGGAGATTGTATATGAAAGTACTGAAAAAATATTTCAAACGCTATTTCGTTGACGGAATGAGCGCAATGGCACTCGGACTTTTTGCCTCTTTGATAGTCGGGCTTATTATCAGCCAGCTTGCGAAAATACCTCACCTTGAGTTTCTGTCTGAATTTTCAGGCGTGCTCTCGGCGCAGTCGCCTGTTATCGGCGGAGCAATAGGCTGTGCGGTTGCGTGGGGGCTCAGGCACAAGCCGCTCGTTATCTTTTCCTGCGTAGCCGTCGGTGCTTACGGGTATGCGCTGGGCGGACCTGTCGGGGCATTTCTTGCCGTGACGGTGGCAAGTGAGGTAACATCACTTGTTGCCGGAAAAACAAAAATCGACATTGTTCTCACTCCGATAGTTGCTATAATTGCAGGCGGACTTGTTTCAAAATTTATCGGTCCCTACGTTTCGGCGTTTATGAACAGCATAGGCTCTGTCATTATGAAAGCGACGGAAATGCACCCTCTTCCGATGGGTATTACCGTTTCGGTGGTTGTCGGTCTTGCTCTGACCGCACCGATTTCAAGTGCCGCACTGTGTATCATGCTCGGACTTGACGGACTTGCGGCGGGTGCGGCAGTCGTCGGCTGTTCGGCGCAGATGATAGGCTTTGCGGTGACAAGCTATAAGGCAAACGGAATAGGCGGCTTCATTTCGCAGGGCATAGGTACAAGCATGCTTCAGTTCGGAAACATTATGAAGCGTCCGCAGATACTTCTTGCCCCGACTCTCGCCGGAGCAATCCTCGGTCCCGTATCAACCTGCGTGCTGAAAATGACGAACACACCCACCGGAGCCGGCATGGGCACAAGCGGACTTGTCGGTCAGTTCGGCGCAATAGAGGCAATGGGAAGCACTACCGACACCAAGGTTCTCATTGCCGAAATAGCGGTAATGCACTTCATTGCACCCGCAGTGCTCTCTCTTCTGTTCCATTTCATTTTCAAAAAAACAGGTCTGGTCAAGGACGAATACCTCAAATTACAGATGCCCGGGAGTGAAGAAAAAAAGTGAACGCATACGACTTTGACGAAACAGTCTATAACGGTGAATGCTCGGTGGAATTTTTCCTTTACTGCTTCCGGCTTGACCCGTCGCTGATAAAATTTCTGCCCGGAGTTATGAAGGCTTTTATCCTCTATAAAAAGGAAAAAATTACGCTTGAAAAGATGCTTGATGTTTACGGAAAAAAGCTTGAGGAATACTTTTCGGCGCACTCGCTCGAAACGGAAAAGGCGGTCGTAAAATTCTGGGACAGGCGAATGAAAAAGATTAAGCCGTTCTATCTCGAAAACAAAAGAGACGACGATATTATCATCACCGCTTCACCGGATTTTCTCATGCGTGAGGTCTGCAAAAGGCTCGGGATTAAAAATCTCTTATGCACACGCTTTGACCTTAAAACCGGCAAAATCGAAAAGCCATGCTTCCGTGAAGCGAAAATCGACCGCTTTCTTGAAAGCTTCCCCGACGGAAAAATAGATGAATTTTATACCGATTCGATGAATGACAAATTTCTTATGCCCTTTGCCGAGAAGGTGTTTATCGTCAAGGGGAACAGAATAACACAGGTGAAATAATGGAAAGGCTCGATAAAATTCTGTCGTCGGTTTATTCCGTTTCGAGAGCTGACGCAAAAAAGCTCATAAAAAAGCAGTGCGTCAGAGTCAACGGAGCTGTTGTGAAAAGCCCCGACGAAAGAATAGATGAAGAAAAAGACGAAATAACTCTTGACGGCGAAAAGGTCACATTCAAAAAGCATATTTACATTATGCTCAACAAGCCAAAGGGTGTTATTTCCGCCTCAAACGACAAAAGGGCAAAAACAGTTATCGACCTTGTGCCCGAGGGTATGCGCCGTGACGGGCTTTTCCCCGCAGGCAGGCTCGACGGTGACACAACCGGCTTCGTGCTGATAACCGATGACGGCGATTTTGCTCACCGCATACTTTCGCCGAAAAACCACGTTGAAAAGACCTATCACGCTCTTCTGAGCCACCCTCTGAGTGAGAGTGACATTGAACGCTTTTCGTCGGGTATTGAGCTCGGTGACGGAACGCTCTGCCTTGAAGCAAAAGTCAGAATGATATCAGACAGCACCGCCGAGGTGATTATTCACGAGGGGAAATATCATCAGGTGAAGCGTATGTTTGCTTCCCTTGGCAACAGGGTGCTGGAGCTGAAACGGGTGAAAATAGGCTCTCTCCCTCTTGACGACAGCCTCGGTGAGGGAGAATGCCGTGAAATAAGTGAAAAAGAAGTCGAAATGATTGAAGAATTATAAAATGTTTGGAGAATTTTTAAAATATTTTTGACAGCTAAGAGAAATATGTTAATTTCGTTGACGTTTTCGCTTTAAAGTGCTATTATCAAAGTACCTAAATATATTCTTTTAAGAAAGGAAAAAATGTATGAAACACACAAGAGTAACCAAAATCACTGCTCTTTTCATTTCATTGCTCATGATTTTGACGTCATTCCCTCTGACGTCACTTGCGGCATTTGAATATAAAGAGACAGGCGGACGCTATCTTGTTTCAAACACGCAAAGAGGTATAGCTCCCGGCGTAACGGAAAACAAGGTAATCACAAACGACGAAACCGGCAACGCTCAGGCGGTCGGCTATGCTCTCGAAATCGACACAAAGAATCCAACGGTCGGATTCAGAGCGGGCTATGCCGACTACAGCGGTGACGAGTGGAAAATGCAGACGGTCAGAGACCAGGCTAAGGCATACGCCAAAGCTCCGGGACATGAAAAAGAAAATATCGTTGCGGCATTTAATGCAGATATTTACAACATGGCGACCGGCCAGCCCAGCGGCGTATGCGTGCTTAACGGAAAGATTGTCAGCAAAGGTATCGGCAGACCTTATTTCGGTGTCACGAAATCCGGCGAGTACGTCATGGGCGAATCTCTCACGCAGAGCGTTCTTGATACTCTCCAGGAGGCTATCAGCGGCTTCTACATCATAGTAAAAGACGGCAAACGCTACGGTCCCGGTGCCACTCCCAACCCGAACAACCTTGTTCCTAAGACAGCGGTCGGCTTCAAGGAGGACGGCTCAATTATAGTTATCGCCGTTGACGGACGTAACTATCCCGTTTCAAACGGTCTTGACGACTACGGTCTTGCAAGCGTTATGATGGGTCTTGGCTGTGTAGATGTAATCAATCTTGACGGCGGCGGCTCAACAACATATCTTGCCCGTTATGAAGGCGAACAGTATCTCGGCCTTAAGGACAAGCCCTCCGACGGTCAGGAAAGAGCGGTTTCTTCTTCTCTTTTCATTGTTTCCACCGCAACGCCCACAGGGGAATTTGACCACGCTTCAATTTCTCCTTCAGGCGACCTTTACACCCCCAGTGCAAAGATTCAGTTCACCGCAACAGGTGTTGACTCCTCGGGCGCAAGTGCCCCGCTTCCCGGTGACGGAGCTTTCGCTCTTGCGGATAACAGCTTCGGCACAATAACTCCGGAGGGCTATTTCGTTTCAAACGGAAAGCTCGGAACGGTAGAGGTCAAATATATTTCCGGCGGAAAAGACTGCGGCACGGCTTCGATTGATATTGTTGAGCCGGAGGAAATTTATTTCTCGACAGAAGAGGTTTCGCTCGGCTTTGAAGCAGTTTCAGACCTTGGTCTCACTGTCAAATACAAGTCAAGAGACGTCAATGTCACCCCCGATGATATTATCTGGGAAATGACAAATAATGAACTCGGAATAATCAATGATAATATTTTCCTTTCATCTGACGGAAAGACTCTCACCGGCGACGTAACCGCAACATCAGTTTATGATGCTCAGGTCAAAGGTAAGGTGCGTGTCGTTGTCGGTCTTCTTCCCACGCTTGTCTGGGATTTTGAAGACGTCGATATCACAGATGAAGGCGGCAATGTCACCGGCACAATACCGGCAAAAGAGTATTACACCGGTGAAAGCGGCATTCTCACTCACTCAAACTACGCCAGAGGCGGCAAGGAATCCATCGAAATCGTTTCTATCGACGATGATGAACCCGTACGCTTCGGCTCACATTCACTCAAGCTCAACTATGACTTCATTAATTGCGGTGCCGTAACAGAGGGTGCCTGCGTCGGTACAGTTTCCGATAAAATGGATATTCCCGGTAATCCGACAGGTATCGGCTGCTGGGTTTATGCCCCCGAAGGCGTAGGTATTACATACGAAGGACCGGGCACACAGTCGGGTCTCTGGCTCAGAGGATATTTCCTCGACGGTGCCGGTAACTCACAGGCTTATGACTTTACTCTTGAGCCCAAACAGGTTATGGACGAAGAGGGTCACTGGAACGGCGTTCAGCCCGGTGTTCACTGGGAGGGCTGGATGTACTGCGAAGCAAGTCTTGCGGCTTATACAGGTCCTTTCGCTATCCAGCAGGGCATGACGTTCCGTCTTATGTATGTTTACGGTACAAAAATGGGTACGAAAACTGCCGGTTCAATCTATTTTGACAACCTCCAGTTTGTTTACGGTACAAATGTTGACGACGTCGATAATCCGATTGTTGACTCAATCACGCTCAACGGCACAGAGCTTGAAGACGGTGCTGTTATTAACACAAACACGGTGAATATAGACGGTTACTTCCGTGATGTTGAAAACAAATACACTACCGGTATTGACCCGAGCACGGTCAGAATGTATCTTGACGGCGTTAACGTATTTGAAAACGACGCTTTCCAGTATGCACCTGACCCCGACGGCTCAAAGAACCACCTTTATAACGAGTATCTTCTCAACGGCGAACACTCGGTTACCGTTTCGGTTCGTGATAATTTCGGTAACGAAACAACAGAAACAAGACATTTCACTGTTGCAGGTGAGGAAGCAGACATTCCTGTCGTTTCAGTCAAGGCGGTCGAAAAGACAGCCGTTCTCGGCAAAACAGTCAATATCAGCATTGATGCCTCCGACGATTCGGTTATTTCAAGCGCAACCGGCCTCGGCTTCGGCAGTCAGTTCAAAAATTACACCGTTAACTTCGGTGACGGCTTTGACGGCACTTACAGCTATAACAAGCTCACAAAGACTCTGAATGTCAACGCAGAGCGCAAGAGCGGTAACGGAACACATATTGCAACTGTTTCGTTTGAGATTCCCACAACGCTCAACGCAAATCAGAAGTTTAACTACACAGTTAAATCAAACGCATACACAGTCGGAAAGGAGCTTTACACATTCTCGGCTGGCGAGGTCAGACTCAATGTTTCCGCTCCCTACGAAATCACAGCAAAGCCCTTTATCGTCGGCGCACCTGGAACTCTTGTTGTCACCGACAGCGACGGCAAAAAGGCTCAGGGTGTTACGGTGTATTACAACGCTGCGGTTGTCGGTGTGACAGATGAAAACGGTGAAATTGTCACTGATTTGTTCTCCGGTGCGTCAGGCAACTATGACGTTTATGCAAAAGACGCTCAGGGTAATGTTTCATTCGTATTCACCGTCGGCAGCTATGATATTAACGGCGAATCCAACGAGCCCTTCGGTCTTATGAACAATGCCGTCAAGAGCCCCGAAACAATGAAAGCTGTGTGCTGGCTCACAAGTGTAAATGCTCCCACACAGGTTCTTCAGTATAAGGAAGAGGGCGCAGGCGAATGGATAACCGTTGACGCAGACACAGAGCTTCATACCTTCACAAAGGGCGGCAACTCGGCGGTCAACATTAACAGTGTTATCCTCACCGGACTTACTCCCGCCACAACCTATGAATACAGAGTCGGCAGCGAGGATGCATACTCAGAGGTGTTCACATTCAAGACAGCCGAAAAGAAAGATGGCGCAAAGTTCTTCGTTCTCGGAGATATGCAGTCAGAGGATATTTCAAATATTACAGCTATCACAGATATTATCGCAAAGGGTAACTATGACTTCGGTATTCAGACCGGTGATATGGTTGACGATACAACGGAATACACAAGCTGGGTCGATGTCACAAATATTCTCGGAGTAAGTGCACTCAATTCGGTTGACACAATCCATGTTCTCGGTAACCACGAATACGCCGGCGATGCAACAGCAGAAAAGTCAAAGTCACTTTATGCTCTTCCCGATTCAAATCCGGGCGGATATTATTCGGTCAATTACGGAAATGTATATATTGCGGTTATCAATTACTCCGGTAATGTCAACGAGTACAAAGAGGCTTTGAAGTGGGTTGTAAATGACGCTAAGGCTTCAGATGCAACTTGGAAGATTCTCTCGCTTCATCAGCCCCCGTATTACACAAATGTCGGCGGCGGCAACGGCGACGTTCACAGCATTGTTCCCGATGCAGTCGATGAAGCAGGCATAAATGTTGTATTCTCCGGTCACGACCATTCATATTCAAGAACAGCTCCGATGAAGGGCGGCAAGGTCTGCGAAGACGGTTCACTTTACTTCATCTGCGGCTCATCGGGCGAAAAGAAATACAGCATCGGAAAGAACGATTCCTTCAATTTTGATATTGCCACTCAGGATTACGACGGCGTATATCTTTCAGTTGAAACAACAAAGCATACATTCACGGTCAAGACCTACAATGTTGACGGCTCACTTCTTGATAACTACACTCTCTACAGTGCGTGTCAGAGAAAAGGACACGAGTGGGTATATGACAAGACCTCTGATTCTGTTGTCTGCTCGGTATGCGGCGACGTCAACGATACCTATTCCGGCTTTGTAAACGATTCAGCCTCAGGCAAAAATATGTACTTCAGAAACGGTGAAAAGCAGATCGGCTGGCTCACCTACGGTGAAGAGTGCTATTACTTCGACGAAAACGGCTTCGGCGTATCCGGCGAGCTTACAATCGACGGCATACCTTATAAATTCTTCGATGACGGCAGACAGGACGGCTATGTGTTCCACAGAGATTCTGACGGCTACACCAGATGCTATCGTGGCGGCGTTTGCGCTGTCGGTTGGAGAGAGATTGACGGAAAGATGTATTTCTTCACCTCCAACGAAACATACAGGGGCATGATGTTCACCGGAATCAGAACAATTCAGATTTACACCGGACAGAATGTTACCTACACCTTTGCTCTCGACGGACATCTGCTCAAGGGCACGTTCTTCGACCTTGAGGGCGGCAGAGTTTATTACTGGGGCCCGACACCCGTAACCGGCTGGCAGAAGATTGACGGTCAGACCTATTACTTCGACCCCCAGACAAGCTACATGGTCACCGGCGAAGCCCTTATCGACGGTGAAACTCACACCTTCGGCGAAGACGGTATCTATCTGCACAAGGGCGCACATGAATTTGAAGCTCCCGTAATATACCAGATAGGAAACTGCGTAACAGATGAAATCACCATTTCGTTCTGCAAGAAGTGCGGAGAGACAGTTAAGCAGGTCACAAAGAAAGCTCCGGGACACGTTGACGAAAACGCAGACGGCGTATGCGATGTATGCGACCGCAGTGTTGACGACACCACTCCGAGCGGTGACAACACATTCACCCTTATTGCAAAAATCAGATTCCTCTTTGTAACAATGTTCAACAAAATAAGAGCGTTCTTCACAAAGATTACAAATCTTATCTGAACTTAAAAACCGGACTGTCTCAGTGAGGCAGTCCGGTTATTGTAAAACAAACCCGAACCCTTCACCGATCGGTAAAAGGTTCGGGTTTGAATGCTTTGGTGGGGGGAATGGGACTTGAACCCACACGATATTGCTACCACTAGAACCTGAATCTAGCGCGTCTGCCAATTCCGCCATCTCCGCATACACTTCCATATTTTTACACGGAGGGAAGCACTCCGAGGCGGAGCCTCTTTTCAGTTACAAACTTACTTTTCAGCTTAATCCGCCGGTCTCTCGACCGCTTAACGATTTTAACAGATAAGCTCCGTTTTGTCAATGCTTTTTGAGCACTATGAAAAAAATAATCTCGCATAATACTGTCTTTACTATGTTTGTATTATATCTTTCAACACTCACTCAGCTTTATCAGTACGTCAGGCAGTTGCCCGTAAAATACCTGACACCGAGAGAATAAAACTTTTCAAAATCCTCCACCGTGTCAACAGTCCACGTCTGCGGAACAAGACCTGCGTCAATTATCATTTTTACCTGCTTTTCCCCGGCCTTCTCATGGTTAAAATCAAGACCGTCAAAATTGTTTTCAAGGCAGAAGTCAACCGCTTTTTTGTTGACTCTTTCTGTCAGAAGTGATATTTTGATTTTTTTGTCAAGCTCCCTGACCCTGACGAGCGGAGCTTCGTTGAACGAAATTATCCACGCCTTTTCGGAAAAACCGTGCTTTTCAAGCAGTGAGAGCACTTCATCAAGCTTCTCTGCCGTGTCCGTTTTAATCTCAATCACGGGCACAACGTCATACTGACTCAGAAGGTACAGCGTCTCCTCAAGCGTCGGCATATATATTTTACCGTAGTTTTCAATATTTGCGCCGTTTGTCAGCGGTATGCTCTTGAGCTGTTTAAGCGTCATTTTTTCTATCATGCCACGTCTGCCGGTCATTCTTTTTATCCGTGAATCGTGCATAATCACCCATTTTTTGTCCTCTGTCAGGTGAATGTCAAACTCACAGCCGTAAAAGCCGGCAAGGCATGCCTCTTTGAATGACTTGTTTGTGTTTTCCGGAGCAATAGCCGAAAATCCCCGGTGACCTATGAGGCATACGTCCGAAAAATCAGAAAAGCCGGAGGTCTTTATCGACACCGGCTCTTTTGCTTCTATCGGCGCATTAATTACCTTGTCAAACACGATAAATCCTGCAGCAATACCGAGCGCAAAGCATACGGCAAAGACAATGAACAATACTTTCGTTTTCTTTTTCATGTCATTAATTCCTGCCCTGCATATTCAGTTTCTATGTAAGAATGTGGCTTCTTATTCAAGCGGAGAACTGCCTTCAAGCTTTGCTCTGACTCTTCTCACGTCGTCAATCGAACCGTTGAGGCAGTTGTCAAGGTCGTTGATAACACCCATTGCATAGTTGTATGCGCCCTCCTTGAGGTCCCTCGCCCATGCCGAAGCCTGCTGAGTGAGAGCGTCGCAGTCGCTCTTTGTGGCGTTCATCATAACATCGCAGTCGTTCATTGTGTTGCTGCGAAGCTCCTGAGCACGCTGCTGAGCCTCTTTCGTGATATTGTTTTCCGAAATGAGCTCCTCTGCGTGAAGACGTGCATCTTCGACTATTCCTGCCGCATCTGCCTGAGCCTTTGCGATAATTTCACTGGCTTTTTCCTGAGCGTCCGAAACAAGCTTGTCTGCATCGGCTTCCGCTCTCGCCTTTTTGTCCGCCGCCCAGTTCTTTGCGGAATCTATGATTTTGTTTCTGTCGGCAGTTATCTTCTTTGCGCTCTCAAACTCCGGAGGAAGACTTGTTTTAACCTCGTCGGCAATTTCGATAATTTTCTCACCGTCAACTATTCTTTTACGGAAAATTTTAAAGCTTCCGTCAACGGTTTCGATAATTTCATCAAGCAGTTCTTCAATGTGCATCTGTTTTCACCTGTCCTTATCTTAATCTTTCTTCAACGTCTTTGAGTATCGCTTCCGGCACAAAATCTGATATATCCCCACCGAGAGCGCATATTTCTTTAACAACGCTTGAGCTTAAAAACATACTGTCGGAGTCAGCGGCAAGGAAAAGCGTTTCAACATTGCCGTTGAGCTTTTTGTTAATCAAAGCCTGCTGAAATTCCTCTTCAAAGTCCGTCACCGCACGAAGTCCCTTGACTATTGCGACGGCACCTTTTTCCCTTGCATACTCCGCAAGAAGTCCGCAGTGAGAATCGACAACAACATTGTCAATGCCCTGTGTGCTTCTTATCAGCATTTCTATTCTTTCCTCCTGAGTAAAGGAGTACTTGCCGAGTTTTTTGTAGTTTGACATCACAACAACTATTACGCTGTCAAACAGCTTTGACGCTCGCTTTATAACGTCGATATGCCCTTTTGTCACGGGGTCAAAGGAGCCTGGGCAAACGGCAATTTTTCTTTCCAAGTGAAAGCCCCCCTTTATTATTCGAGTACCTTACGGTAAAGCGCAAGCTTTATTTTGCCGTATTTGTATTCTTTTGTTTTTTTGAATGTGCCCGCATTTTCCGGAAATTCCTCATCTGCCGGACACTCGGCGACAATCACTGCACCGTCGCTCATCACTCTGTCTATTCCGTCAAGTGCTTTCTGAAGAAGCCCCGTTCTGTAAGGCGGGTCGAGAAAGGCTATATCATATTTGTCCGCCCGTGTTCTGAGAAAAGAAACGGCATCGGTGTTGAGAACAACCGAGTTTTTTTCAAAGCCGGTGTTTTCGATATTCTGACGGATAATATCTATTGATTTCTTTGAGGAATCAACGAATGCCGCATTTTTCGCCCCACGTGAAAGTGCCTCGATACCGAGCTGACCGGAGCCGGCGAAAAGGTCAAGCACACGCCTGCCCTCAATTTCAAACTGAATAATACTGAAAAGAGCCTCTTTCACCTTGTCGGTCGTCGGTCTTACATCGTCGCCCTCAAGCGTTAAAAGACGTCTGCCCCTTGCAGTACCCGTAATAACTCTCATATCATACTCCTTTATTATCACACGTAGCAGACTAAAAATCAACAATTTAAGACAATTTTTTGACTTTATTTTTCATCTGCACGGTAAAAGCTTAAAATAACCGCCGTTATTCAAGGTTTGCTTTCGGTCTTATGTCACATCTTCCGTGATTATACAGCTTTCTGTTGTCGAGAGCCCACTGTCTCTGCGTGAATGCGTCTTTTTCGACCTCGCCTATGCTGTGTGCCATTTCATAGACAGTGGCATCAAGTGTGTCAAGCTGACAGAGAACCTCCGCTTCTATGAAAAGCGGTCTGACCGCCGCACCGAAATCGGGCTCGCCGTGATGAGAGACAGCCATGTGCTCAAGAAGAACGGCTGTTTTTTCCGGAATGCCCAGCTCTTTTGCCTTTTTTTCTATTTCCATTGCGCCCATGACAAGATGACCGAGAAGATTGCCTTTTATTGAGTAGCTTTCAGCCACTCCCGTTTCGCCCACGTCGTATTCGTCAAGCTTCGCTATGTCATGCAGAATTGCGCCCGAAAGGAGAAGGTCTCTGTCTATTGACGGGTATATGTTGCAAACTGTCTGAGCCATTCTGACAATGGAGAGCGTGTGATAGAGAAGTCCGCCCCGCATTGCGTGATGAAGCTTGTATGCGGCCGGCCAGAAAAGAAGCTGCTCCTTTCTCTCCTCAAAAATCGCACGTGTGATTTTTCTCAAATCAGAGTCTCTGAACGTGTCAATAACATTGAGAATTTCACCGTACATCATTTCACCCGGGTACTCCGACGAGGGCACAAAGTCCGAAATATCAACGCCGTCCGCCTCAACAACGTGGCGCATCTGGTCAACTCTGAGCTGGTCTGAGCCGTTGAACTGTGACAGCAATCCTCTGAATTTTACAAGGTCGTTGACCTTGTATGTGCCGTGAAGCTCCTCACGGTAGTCCCAGAGCTTTGCATTTATGTCTCCGCTCTTGTCGCAGAGCTCTATGTCGAGATACGGAACATTTTTAACATTGAGCTTTTTTTCGATGCTTTTGATAAGCCCGAAGCCGTCAACCTTTCCGCTGTCAAGCCTTATGAAATTCATTTTTTGTCCTCCTCCGATACTTTAAAGCCTTCGCCCATAATTTCACCCGCTTCCATAACTATTGTGAAAGCATATTTGTCAACCGAGCGTATTATTTTATTGAGCTTTGCCGCCTCCGATGCTCTGACGGCGCAGATAAGCATATTCTTTTCTTCGTTTGTATAGCCGCCCCTCACCGGAAGAACGGATATTCCTCTGTGCATCCCCGAGGTGACGGCGGCTGAGATTTCCTCCGCCTTTGTGGTGACGATGAGAAATGTTTTTGATTTATCCATACCGTACAGTATCATATCTATTATTTCGCCGGAGATAAACACAACTATTGCGGCATAGAGCGCGTCCTCAATACTGCCGAAGACAAAGCCCGATGAAATGACAACGATACAGTCAACGGCAAACACCGCTCTGCCCAGTGATATGTGCGGGAATTTTTTGTTGATAAGCTTTCCTAATATATCCGAGCCGCCCGAGGTTGCCCCTCGTATGAGAATGAGAGACAGCCCGATTCCCATGCATACGCCGTAGAAAATTGCCGCAAGAAGACGGTTGTCCGTGCCCGAGGGCACAAAAGGCTTCACTGCGTCTGTCACAGCCGACATGATTACGGTGGCGAAAAAGCTCTTGATAAAAAGCTTCCTGCCCAGAAAAATAAACGCAAGAACAAACAGCGGAATGTTAAGCGCAAGCATTGTCGCACCGACCGGCAGTTTCGGAAAAACAAAGTTTATCAGAGTTGCCGCACCGGTTGCGCCGCCGCAGGAAATGTTGTTTGGCAGGGCAAACATATTAATCCCGAGCCCGAAAATCAGCGAGCCGAGAACAAAAAATATAAAATCGAAAATACCGCCGGTGATCGCCTTTCTGCGGTTTGCGCCCTTAACGTGCGGTGAGGTCATATCGCTCATCTTCACCCTCCGCTTCTATTATCTGTGAAAAAAGCTCTCTGAGCCTGTCTTCTCTGCCCGAAAGATAAAGATAGCCGAAAAGCGTTTCGAGTGCTGTGGCATAGTGATAATCCTTGCAGTTTCCGTTTTTCGGAATGTGATTGACGTGGGCGTTTCTGCCTCTTCTGAGCACCGCTTCCTCTTCGGGCGAAAGCAGTGGTATTATTTTTTCGTATGCCGCCGCCTGCGCTGAGGCTCTCACTCTTTTCACAGCGCACTCATGCAATTTTTTTGCCGGTCTGTTTGCTTCTGTGATGAGCATTTCACGCACCAGCAAATCGTAAACCGTGTCGCCCATGAACGCAAGCGCAAGGGGACTGAGCTGCGTCGCATCGCATTTTTCATCAGAAAGTTTAATCAAAAGAATTTCTCCTTAGTCAACAAAGTCAAATTCAAAGCCGCATACGCTGACGGTGTCGCCCTCGCTTATGCCTTTTTTCCTCAGCGCGTCAATTATTCCCGAGCTTATGAGCACTCTCTGGAAATACTGAAGCGACTCATAGTCGTCAAGGTCTGTCGCCGAGAGTATTTTGCCCAGCCACTGAGCCTCAACAAAATATACGCCGTCCTCTTCCTCAATCGAAAAGCCCGTGTTCGCTTTCTTTAAAAGCGTTTCCATCGGCACATCTTCGCTTTCGTACTTCTTTATCGGCGGAAGAGTGGCAAGCTTTTTTGCCACCGCATTTATGACCTGAGCCGTGCCCTCAAGAATGGGGGCGCACATTTCATAGTATTCATAGCCCTTTGCCGTGATATATTCTCTGAAACGCTTTATATCCTCATCACCGGCAAGGTCGATTTTGTTTGCCGCAACTATCTGCGGTCTTTTTGCAAGCTCTTCGTCAAACTTTTCAAGCTCTGCATTTATTTTTTCAAAATCCTCAATCGGGTCTCTGCCCTCACTGCCGGACACATCGACAATGTGAAGAAGCATACGGCACCTTTCAACATGGCGCAGAAATTCGTGCCCGAGTCCTATGCCTTCGCTCGCTCCCTCGATAAGTCCCGGAATATCCGCCACGACAAACGACGAGCCCTCGCCCATTGAAACAACGCCGAGAACGGGAGTGAGAGTGGTGAAATGATAATCGGCGATAATCGGTTTTGCCTGACTGACAACGGAAATGAAGCTTGATTTTCCGACATTGGGAAAACCTAAAAGTCCGACGTCAGCAAGGAGCTTGAGCTCAAGCACAACATCCCATTCCTCACCCGGTGCGCCGCTCTTTGCAAAACGGGGTGTCTGACGGGTGGGTGTGGCAAAATGGGGATTGCCCCAGCCGCCTCTGCCGCCCTTTGCGGCGATAAAGCTGTCGTTATCGGACATATCGCAGAGTATTGCTCCGCTCTCCGCTTCTCTTATAACAGTTCCTCTCGGAACACTGATTATGAGGTCTTCGCCTTTTTTTCCGTTGCGTCTGCCGCCCTGACCGTTCTGACCGCTTTCGGCTTTGTATTTTCTCTTGTATTTGAAATCGGCAAGGGTGGAAAGATTATCGTCAACTTTAAACACAACGTCTCCGCCTTTTCCGCCGTCGCCGCCGTCAGGTCCGCCCGATGCAACGAATTTTTCACGGTGAAACGCAACCGCTCCGTCGCCGCCGTTTCCGGCTTTTATCTGTATTTTCGCCTTGTCAATAAACATATCTGTTCTCCGTATCACACAATAAGTCATTTTATTATACAACAAACGGTAAAAATAATAAATAGTTTTCATAAATATTTTTGCTGTGCTGAGGGATAAAAATTCATGGCGGAGCAAATTTTGCCCCGCCGATGTCATTTACTGAAAACTATGATGAGATATATGATTACATCTGAAAATCAACGCATGAGCGTTCCTCTCTCACGAGAGCGACATAGGACGAGATTTTCTTGTGCTCCGGGTGGTCTCGGTAGCGTTTCACGTCCTCAAGAGAGTTGAACTCGCTCATCAGAACGGCGTCGTAATTCTTGCCGTTATTATTGATGTTGAAGCGCACCTCGATACTTCTTATGAAGTCGATTTTTTCGGGAAGAGCCTCAAGAGCGTTTTTTACCTTGAGAAGATTCTGCTGCTTTGTCAGTCCCTCTGCGTTTTCCTTGAATTTCCACATTACGATATGCTTAACCATAGTTACCTCCGTTATCGGCAAAGCTTTGTGAGACTTTCCACAAGAGACTTGTTTCTCGTTGCCGACATATTGTTAATGAAGAAAACGTCCTTTATCGCTTTCTTGTCAATGAAGCTGTAAAGATTGCCTTTCCAGTATCTGTAATCAATGACATAGACCTTTCTGTAATTGCCGGCAATAAACGGAATCATTGCGTTTGCAAAGCTTTCTTTTATGACGACGCAGGAGGTCTTTTTCTTTATATCATTGTTGGTGATTTTAACATAAGGCTGGTCACCGGCGGCAAAGCAGGAATATTTATAGGAAATATTATAGCCCGAGACATCATTGATAAGCGGCCAGTTATACTTTTTGCCCTTGTTATCGGTGAAGGTCATTGAGGTTGAATAATAGGGCTTATAGGCGATGAGCTCGTCGGCGTTCTTCCTGAGCTTTTTATTCTGTTTCGTGTCGTTATAGAATGAGCCGAGAAATTCACCGTAGCTTACCTTTTTGAATTTTTCGATATTAACGGGTGTTTTCCCTGCCGTTTTCATAAGGTCTCTGTAAGCGTAGTATGCGCCGAGTGCCGTCCAGTGATGGTCGGTTCTGAAATAGATGTATTCGTCTCTGTGCACTCTGAGAGTGTCGAAAACGTCGGTTGTTTTCACACTCTTTCTCATGGAGCTGTAAAAATACTCTATTGCCTTTTTCTGATTACTGCTCGAAACATTCTTTCTCGTAGCGTCGTCGAGAGTAATGTCAATGCTTGTCGGGATAATCAAGTCATAGACCTTTACCTTTGAGCCGAGCTTTTTCGAGGCTCTGTTCACCGCTTTAATGTATGCGTCGGCTGTTGACTGAATGAAGTTATAATATTCATAGCCGGCTTTTCCCGCCACGAGAACACCGCCGAGCGTCTGTGTTTTTTTCGGCTGTGCGGTTTTGTCGCTCTCATTTTTGTCGGGCTTTTCCGTCACCTTTTCGGTCGTGCTCTGCGCTGCTTCTGTCGTTTCCGTAGAAGTGCTCTGAGTTGTGTTTTCATTATCGGAGAGGTTTTCGTTATCCGCCGGACGTGTCGGAACATCGGGTATTTCGTCACCGATGTCGTCCGTCATTGACGAAACCCTGTCGCCGAAGCCGTACCACGAGGTAAGCCGTGTATTAATACCCGTGAGTGTTTCTCTGAAAGGGAATGTATCGGAAAACCATGTGTCGATTTTATCAAAATAGTCGCCCTCTGCAAGAGCTTCAAACGAAAACTCGGGGAATTTGGCAAGCTCTCTTTTTTCGGAAGCGGAGACCGACGGTCTGAGCGGAATAATGAGAGAGACTGTCATACCGACGGCGAGAAAAGCAATAAAAGCAATAACCTGCGCCGCCCTTGAGCCTTTTTTGGGCTTAGGCTCCGGCTCGGGCTGACTTATAAGAGAAACATAACGTATTTTTCTTTTCACCTTTTATGCTCCTTTCGTGTCAGAACTGGAAATAGAGGAACGGATTATAGCTGTCGCCGACGAGGGAGAGCGTCGATAACACAAGCAGTACGGGAGGTACAACAACCTGACCTATGCTCTGTATCAAGTATGCCGCTCTGCTTTCGTTTGCCTTTTCGCTTATGAATATGCCGAGCTTTTTCACAGCCGGCAGGGTGGCAAATACCGCAACGGCGAGGAAAAAGACGTTATTCTTAAGCATTGAGGTTGTCTCAAATGTTGTGAAAGCGTTTGTGCCCACACAGAACATTCCTTTCAGCACTGCACCGACAGCTTCAAGCGAATGGAATCTGAACAAAATCCAGCCGAAGAAAACAACCGCCAGAAGATAAATTGAGGAAAATACTCTCGGAAGTCTGTCGAGCACCTTTTTAAGAAACAGCTTTTCGAGGGTGAGGAACACGAAGAAATACAGTCCCCAGAGAACGTAGTTCCAGCTTGCGCCGTGCCACAGACCGGTGAGTCCCCAGACGATGAACATATTTAAAATCTGCCTTGCTTTTCCCTTTCTGTTGCCGCCGAGCGGAATATAGACGTAATCACGGAAGAATGTGCCCAGCGAAATATGCCATCTGCGCCAGAATTCCGTCACGGAGGAGGAGCAATACGGATAATCGAAATTCTCTTTATAGTGGAAGCCGACCATCTGCCCCATACCTATCGCCATATCGGAATAGGCCGAAAAATCGAGGTATATCTGGAGCATATAGAATATCATTCCGAGCCAGAGCGCAAGCGCAGGACGTGAAGAAATCGTTTTGAGCGTTTCGGGCAGAGCCGCAAGATTATTCGCCGCCGATTCCTCAATGAGAAATTCGTCACAGAGACTTCCGCATACGTTTGCAAGCAGTGCCTTTTTCGCAAGACCTGCGGCAAAACGCTGAATGCCCCTGCCGATTTCGTTCATATCGGTCGTGCGCATCATAATTTCGTCGTTGATATCCTTATATCTTACAATGGGTCCCGCTATGCACTGGTGAAAGAGACTCGCATACAGCAGAACATTGGCAAAATTTGTCTGAGCCTCTGCGTCGCCGCGATAAACATCGACAACATAAGTCAGAAGCTGAAATGTGTAAAAGGATATTCCTATCGGCAGGGCTATCTGCGGCACATTTGCCGGAAAGCCGAAAAGGGCATTGGTGTTTTCACAGAGAAATGAGCCGTATTTGAAAATGCCGATAAGCCCTATACTGACAACCGCCGCCCCCGCAAGAGCCGCCCTTGCCTTTTTATCGTTTATGCCTCTGTATTTTCCGACAAGCCTTGCAAAAACATAATCGGCAAGCGACATAAACACTAAAAGAAAAACGTATTTCGGTTCGCCCCATGTGTAGAAAATCAGCGAAAAAATCAGTAATACCGCATTTTTCGCACGTATGCTTTTAGCAAGAAAGCAGAATAACAGACTGAGAGGAAAAAAAAGATAAATAAAAAGCAGATTTGAAAAAACCATTTTTTCTCTCCTATGTTTTAATATCGTGAAAGCCGGGTATCAGCCCTCCATGTTGCAGTGCCCCTCTTCGCACTCATCAATAACGCCGACTATGGGTGTGGGGTCTATACCCTGTCTCTTGTAATAATCGGCAAGAGCCGCCTTTATCGCCTGCTCTGCAAGCACGGAGCAGTGAATTTTCACCGCCGGAAGTCCGTCAAGAGCCTCGACGACAGCCTTGTTCGTCAGCTTCAGTGCCTCTGAAACGGGCTGACCTTTGATAAGGTCGGTCGCCATTGAGGACGTAGCTATTGCCGAAGCACAGCCGTAGGTGTTGAATTTTACATCGACAATAATATCGTTTTCTATTTTAAGGTACATTTTCATTATATCGCCGCATTTTGCGTTGCCGACCTCGCCGACACCGTCAGCGTCTTCGATTTTTCCGACGTTGTGCGGATTTGTGAAATGCTCCATTACCTTTTCGCTGTATTCAAATGCCATGATAAAAATCCTCTCTTTGCAAATTATTTATTTTCTTCTTTCATCATTCTTTCCCAGAGCGGTGACATATTACGCAGTCTCTCGACTATCGGGGGAAGAACGGAAAGTATGTGGTCAACATCTTCTTCGGTGTTAAGCTCACCCAGAGAAAGTCTCAGTGAGCCGTGAGCCGTCTCATGCTTTAAACCGAGTGCGAGAAGCACATGGCTCGGGTCAAGAGAGCCGGAGGTGCAGGCGGAGCCGCTTGAAGCGCAGATTCCCTCTAAATCAAGATAAAGCAAAAGGCTTTCACCCTCAACGCCCTCAAAACACATACTGAAATTACCGGGTAGACGTTTTTCTCTGTCGCCGTTAATTCTTGAACGGTCAATTTTGCTCAGTCCCTCAAAAAGTCTGTCCCTCATTGCCGAAACCTTTTCGGCATTTTCTTTCATGTGGCTGTTCATTTCGGTTATGGCAACGCCGAGACCGACAATACCGGGGACGTTTTCAGTGCCGGCTCTTCTGCCCTTTTCCTGACCGCCGCCCTCAATGAGGTTTTCGATGCGTATGCCCTTTTTGCAGTACAGTGCGCCCGTGCCCTTGACAGCGTGGAATTTGTGCCCCGAAAGAGAGAGCATATCTATATTCTCTTTTTTAACGTCAATGGGAATGTGAGCAACCGCCTGAACGGCGTCGGTGTGGAAGAGAACGCCTTTTCTTTTGCAGATTTCGCCGATTTCGCCGATGGGCTGAACGGTGCCGATTTCGTTATTTGCATACATGACCGTCACAAGGCAGGTGTCATCTCTTATTGCATCTTCAATATCCTGCGCCTTGACGATTCCGTTATCGTTTATGTCTATATAAGTGACCTCAAAGCCCTCGTCCTTTTCAAGCTTAGCAAGGGTATGCAAAACGGCGTGATGCTCCATTTTTGTTGTGATAATGTGCTTTTTGCCCTTCTTTGCGCCAAGGTGAGCCGCTCCTCTTATCGCCCAGTTGTCGGCTTCGCTTCCGCCGGAGGTGAAATAGACCTCGCTCTCGTCGCAGTTAATAACCGCCGCCACCTGTTTTCTTGCATTTGCTACGGCGTGCGCCGCCTCGACACCGAAAGCATAAAGGCTTGACGGATTGCCGTAATGCTCTGACATATACGGAAGCATAGCTTCTATGACCTTCGGCGACACGGCAGTTGTTGCCGCATTGTCTGCATAAACAAATTTCATTTTATATTCATTCCTTTCAGATACATTTTCCGCTTATATTGTTCTGCGTTCTGCGGGCAAGGTCGTCAAGCGTTATGTTTCTCACGACGGAAACCACCGCCTCATATATTTCCGACCATATAATACTTGTCGCACAGTCGCAGTATTTGTCGCATTTTTCGTTGTTCTCGGCGCACGCAACGGGCGCAAGAGAGCCTTCGGTCGCAATGAGAATATCCTCAGCAGTGATTTCCTTTGCCGGTCTCGAAAGAAGATAGCCCCCTTTTGCACCGCGTATGCTTCTGACAAGTCCGTTCTTGCCGAGAAGATTTATTATCTGTTCAAGATATTTGTCGGAAAGCTGTTCTCTCTGAGCAATATCCTTTATCGAAACCGGAAATTCGTCATTTCCGTTTACCGCAAGGTCAATCATTATTCTCAGACCGTAACGTCCCTTTGTTGAAATTTTCATCTTATCACCTCCGGCGGCACAGTCTGCCGCATACCACCGCAATATCGCCGGTATGGCTTTTCAGCCTTGTCCGTATTAATACTATCACACTTTAAATTTCATAGCAAGTTTATATGAATTATTGTGCGTAGAAATTCAAAGCAAATTACTATGATTTTTTGGATATTATTTACAATCAGACGTTACTGCCGCATACCGCACACGAAAATACCACTTGCCATTTGATAATATCTATGATAAAATTTAAAAAAACAACGGAGGTTGAGCCTATGCCGAAACGTGAAGATTATCTTAGCTGGGACGAATATTTCATGGGGGTTGCGCTCCTTTCCGGCTACCGCAGCAAGGACCCGAACACTCAGGTCGGTGCCTGCATTGTCAACGACAAAAACCACATTATGTCCGTCGGGTATAACGGACTGCCCTCAGGGTGCAGTGATGACGAATTTCCCTGGGAGAGAGAGGGGGATATGTTCAACACAAAATATCCCTATGTCTGTCACGCCGAGCTCAACGCAATTCTCAATAATGCCGGTGCATCCCTTGACGGGTGCAGAATATATGTCGGGCTTTTCCCCTGTAACGAATGTGCAAAGGCTATAATTCAGAGCGGAATAAAACAGGTCGTTTATCTCAGTGACAAGTATGCCGATACACCGGGCACGAGAGCCTCAAAGAGAATGTTTGACGCTTCCGGCGTAAAATACACACAGCTTGACTTTAAAAAGAAATCCGTCTTAATCGAGCTTGACGCAGATAAAATCTGACGGGAGTAAAGTATAATTAATGCTTTCCGGGCGTGCGTTTTCGCACGCTCATTTTTCCGTAATTTCCCTTTTTAAAAATTCTTCTTACCACTTGTAATTTGTTCGGTATTAGTGTAATATATACAAAGCAACAAAGAATTATCTTCTGAATAATCGTATTTTTTGGAGGTTCTTATGAAATTTTCACTCACAAAAGCACAGGCAAAGGAACAGATAGAAGCAAAGCTCTCTCATTTTTACGGTGTTTCGGCGGACGAAGCAACAAACGAACAGTTTTACAAGGCTGTCGCCATGATAGTCCGTGAAATGATGCATGAGAGAAGCCGTGAGTTTAAAGAAGAGGCACTCAAAAAGGGCACAAAAAAGATATACTATCTCAGTATGGAGTTCCTTATGGGGCGGTCTCTCAAAAACAACCTCTATAATCTCAATCTCACAAAAACATTTGAAGGTGCTCTCAAAGATTTCGGCATAAAACTTGAGAAGCTCTATGATGAAGAGCCGGACGCAGGTCTCGGAAACGGCGGTCTGGGAAGACTTGCCGCCTGCTATCTTGACGGTCTCGCAACTCAGGGCTATCAGGGTATGGGATATTCCATTCTCTATGAATACGGCATTTTCAGGCAGAAGCTCATTGACGGCTGGCAGAGTGAGCTGCCCGATTTCTGGCTCCCCGGCGGAGAGGTATGGCTTCTCAGAAGAGAAAAAGACAAGGTCGATGTTCTCTTCAACGGCACAATCGAGGATTCATGGGATAATAACTATCACACCGTTCTGCACAAGGGGGCAACCTCAATCAGTGCCGTTCCTTACGATATGTTCGTCAGCGGAAAGGACGGAAAGGCAATAAGCATTCTCCGTCTCTGGAAAGCGGAGGCACCCGGTCTCGATATGCAGCTTTTCGACCAGGGGCAGTATATGCGTGCTATGGAAAGAGCGGCAATGGCTGAGGTTATCAGCAAGGTGCTCTATCCCGCCGACAATCACCCCGAGGGCAAATCTCTTCGTCTGCGCCAGCAGTATTTCCTTGTTTCCGCTTCTGTTCAGGATATTGTTCAGAGACATCTGCGCCACTACGGCACAATGGAAAACTTCCCCTCGAAAAATGCACTTCACATAAACGACACGCACCCCACGCTCTCAATACTTGAGCTCATGCGTATTCTTCTTGATGACTGCGGCTACGGCTGGGACGACGCATGGCGCATTGTCACGCAGTCCGTCGCATACACAAACCATACCGTTATGAAAGAGGCTCTCGAATGCTGGAGCGAGGAGCTGTTCAGAACTCTTCTGCCGAGAATATATCAGATTGCAAAAGAGGTTGACAACCGCTACCGTGCCCATGTATGGGCTGTGACGGCAGATGCGGGCAAGGTCGAAAACACGGCGATTATTTCAAACGGCGTTATCCGTATGGCAAATCTCTGCGTTGCCGCCTGCCACAGCGTAAACGGTGTTTCCGCTCTTCACAGTCAGATTCTCCGTGACGACCTTTTCAACGATTATTACCGTCTCACCCCCGAAAAATTCACAAACGTCACAAACGGTATCGCTCACAGACGCTGGCTCTGTCAGTCAAATCCTGCGCTGACGCAATACATTACCGAGCTTATCGGCGACGGCTTCATATACAGAGCAGACGAGCTTAAAAAGCTCGAAAAATTCAAAGATGACAAAGCCGTTCTTGACAGATTCGGGGAAATCAAGCTTGAAAACAAAAAGGCATTTGCCGCATACGTCAAAAAGACAATGGGCATTGAGCTTGACCCGTGCTCGGTTTTCGACGTTCAGGTGAAGCGTCTTCACGAATACAAGAGACAGCACCTCAATGCACTCGCAATCGTTGCGAAATATCTCGAAATAAAAGAAAATCCCGACGGAGATTACGTGCCCCACACCTACATTTTCGGCGCAAAGGCGGCTTCGGGCTACTTCATGGCAAAAAAGATAATCGCCTTTATCTGTGCACTTGCCGATTTGATTAACAACGACCCCGATATGCGTGGCAGGCTCAAGGTTGTCTATCTTGAGGATTACAACGTGACAATGGCTGAGAGGCTTATGCCCGCCGCCGATATAAGCGAGCAGATTTCTCTCGCCGGCACGGAAGCAAGCGGCACGGGCAACATGAAGCTCATGATAAACGGTGCGGTAACTCTCGGCACGCTCGACGGAGCAAATGTTGAAATACATGACGCTGTCGGTGACGAAAACATGATACTTTTCGGTATGCGTACGCCGGAGGTCAACGAACTTAAGCGCATGGGCTACAACCCCGAAAGCTATTATCATAACAACGCCGAGCTGAGAAAGGTGATTGACTTTATCAACGGCGGCTTCGGCGGAAAGCAGTTTTCCGAAATCTCGGGCACGATTGTTCACCATGACCCGTACATGGTGCTTGCGGACTTTGCGGACTACCGCAGGGCTCAGAAAAAAACAGATGAAATCTACACCGACAGAGACCGCTTCAACAGAATGTCACTGATGAACGTTGCCGGAGCGGGTATTTTCGCCGCAGACAGAGCGATTAATGAGTATGCGCAAAATATCTGGCACGCCGACAAGGTGATAAAGTAAGTATTACGCATGAAAAATACGGACAGGTGAAAATCTGCCCGTATTTTTTCACGTAAATACGAAAAAATAAAATTGAAAAATCGTTGACAAAGCCTGAACATTATGGTATTATGTTCGGGCAACAAACGGAGAGATACCGAAGCGGTCATAACGGAACGGTCTTGAAAACCGTCGTACGTCTTGTGCGTACCGTGGGTTCGAATCCCACTCTCTCCGCCATTTTGAAGCAGACCCCTGAAATTCTTACATTTCAGGCTTCTGTTTCGCAAAACCGAATAAAAAGGCGGTTTACCCGGAGGATTACTCAAGTGGTGAAGAGGCTCCCCTGCTAAGGGAGTAGGTCGGGCAACTGGCGCGAGGGTCCAAACCCCTTGTCCTCCGCCAAATAAAAACGGTCATCGCAAAAGCGATGGCTGTTTTTATTTGTTTAAGATAATGGGATTTGAAGCCTAAGAGGGTAAGG